>JALONM010000042.1 GCA_025454925.1 Cytophagaceae bacterium | reverse complement strand
GGCACCATTACAAAAGTGGAATTCTACGTAGGCACTACCTTAGTAGGAACCGATACAAATTCTCCCTATACTATGCAATATACATTTAACTCTAATGGAATATTCGATGTGAAAGCAGTGGCAACAGATGACGACGGTGCAACTAAGTCTGCTGTTTACAGCTATGGAATAGGAATATAACAAAACAAAATATGCGAAAGATTACGTTTTTGATTTCAATCTTGTGCTCAACAATTATGTTAGGTCAAGTAAGGATCTCTTCAGAAAACAATACTATTTTAATTGGAGAAGGATGCACCAATGGAGCATCCCCCATGACAATTGAAATTGAAGAACAGCTTTCTGGTGACTTTACAGATGCAGCTAACGTTGTGTATTCAATTGTATTACCTTTAGGTTTTACATTTGAGGGATCTGCGAATGATATATCAATTAATTATGTCCTCGCTAGTGGAACTGCCTCCACTGAATGTGCATTAAGTACTAAAGGATTCACCAATTCAAATTCAAAGTTTTCATTTACGTATTCTTGCCTTGGCACTTCGGTCGAGGTAGGGAAATTTATTCTTTCAAATATTATTATTCGATGTAACACCGTTGGTGCTAGCGGTTATATTCTAAGAGGCTCATCTACGGCACTCACAAATGCAATTCAAAATGGGAATCCCTACTATGATGAAATAGTAGGGACCAACCCTCCAGCTCAGTCTCATCCTGATTTACGCTCTCACGGATTTCTTACTAGCATAGTTACAAATACTCAATGGCTTTCTCTTTATTATTATAATTCTTATCCTTATACCTATTCATATGGAGGATTTCAAAACTTTTATCCAAACTCTCCAGTTTTCAACTTATGTTCTTCATTAAACACTAAGATATTTGCCTATTTAAATCCGGCAGCGCCTCCCGGTTCAAGACTTTATTTGATGAGTGGAACAACCGTTGTTGAGGATACAAACGCACTTAATGTGCTAATTTACTCGATGCCACATACCAAAAACACTCTCGAAAACTATCATATTGAATATGAAAATACTTCAGGTTGCAGATTCAGAGCTGCGGGTGAAATTGACATACAACATATGGAAGCTCCTAAACCAGCCACATACAACCCTATAAAAGACCAATATGAGGATACTGTATTTGCTAAATTTCAACCCTCTGTGAACATTTCTTCTTATTTGCAATATACAGGAATGGATGCAAGTAAGTATTCTGTTTATTCGATGGGAGGAAGTGGGGTAGAATTTGTAGGTGCCGCTGGTTATAATTTTACACCTCAGTTGGCACAAACTGGCCCGAATACAATAATATATAACGCTCGTGTAAATTCGAATGGGTGTCAAACTACTTTTTTATTACATAAAAAACTAACGGTATACGATCCATCAGAAGTACCGCCTTCTTGGATAGTTATTACTAATGGAAAATCTGCTCCATTTTGCGAAAATGAAGGAGATATTGAATTCAAAATTGTAGCTCCACCAGGAAGATATATAAGGTACTTTACTATGTATGGACTATCAGCCACTCGACCATATGTATCTTATTTTGGACCGTACCCCCTATTAGACAGAACAGAATCAGACGTATACAGGGCTAATACTCAAGAATTAAAAAACTCAAACAGAGTGGTCAGAATAACTGCGTATTTCTCGTCACAGGATAGAACTATCAATGATCAATATGCTTTAGGTACAATAAGTGTATTTCCAAAATACGATATTAAATTATTAGGTCTTCCTGCTCCTTACAATGGTGATACTCTTGCCTTATGTCCCTCATCAAAAGACACTATAATCGTTCAATTCTTGCCAGAAAACGGATTTTTAGGACTTTCAAAATTAAAACTCCCTTCTGATTCTATTATTAACAATAACCTTGGAATATCTGTAAATGGCAATTCTTATATCAGAAAAATAGTGCCTGCTGATATTTTTAAAACCATAGCTAAAAGTGATTATAATTTCAGGTTAAAAATTTTGTATCGATATCCAAGTAATGCAAACAGCCAACTTTGTCCTGATTCAATTGTAAGGGTCATTAGATTCTTCAAACCAGTGGACGTTTCTTATACTCGGATAAAACCCTCAGATAGCCAATTTTGCCAATCGGATACTTTAGAATTTCAAATTAATAATTATAATGTAGCTGATAAATACATCTGGAATTTAGGAAAAAATTCAGCTTCTATTATCGATTCAAATAATATATTCAGACATGTGTATCGTGATCCTGGAAAATACATACTTAACTTCAAAACTGACATCAGTGCACTTCCTCCTTATACTTGCAATAATGAAATCATTGATACTTTAAAAATCGGAAGTACTCCTATAACATCGTTTGAAGTTTATAAAAACTTTATAAATACAAATGCCGATTTCCATAGTACGTCCAGCATTCCCATCAACATAGATGCCCCATCCGATACAATCATTAAATGGATGTGGCAATTTGATGATGGAACATCCCCCATTACTTGCACGGATCCTGATACGGCACATAGGTATATTTCTACACGAAAAACACCTTATGCAGTTACCCATAAAGTAGAAGCCGGCTGGGGATGTGTAGATTCCATTACCAGGTACGTTCCGGCTTTCCCAATAAAAGCTCCGGGTATTTTCGCTCCAAGCATCGATACGTTTGCTGTTGCTGATTTAAACGGTTGGTATCACAGTGGCGATTATTTTCCAGGTCAAACCACCTCGAGCTGGCAAAACCGCTTACCACCAGATTCATCCTATTTTATTACTCCACCCCGCAACCAAGTGCCCACCCCAATTATTCCGGCTAAATACGGAGTGAGTTGGATAACTACTGGCAATGCCAACGATTCAACAGCCACTTATCTCCGAAATGAAAAATCGTACCTAGAAAGTCCGGTGTTTCAATTAGACAATTTATCGCTTCCCATGGTAAGTCTGGAAACTTTCCAAAACTTCGACAACCTCTTCGATGGAGCGGCCTTACAATACGCCTTCTGCGATAGTGTAGATTTTGGCAAAGAAAAATGGTATACCTTAGGAAATAATACGTCTGGTCTAAACTGGTACAACTCTGCTACCATACTCGGAGACCCCGGTGGGCCTGAAGTGTATGGCGACAACAAATATTTCGGATGGACTAACGATACTCTCTCCAATTGGCAAACCTCTGCGTATCCGCTCCAGGCTGTCAAAGACTCCATGGATCTGAGAGGATATAAACATGTTAGGTTCCGGGTGGTATTAGGAACCAATAATGACAATACTCCACTCTTGGACAAAACCTTCCAGGGCTTTGCTTTCGATAATTTCTTCGTAGGTCAACGAAATAGAAAAGTACTCATCGAAGAATTTGTAAACCTGAATAATCAAGACAATGGCTCTGTAAACACCATCGTCAATTCAGATCCTCAAGCGCTGAACATCAAGTATTTTGTTGGCTATGCCGGCAGCGATGCTGTAAACGATATGAATCGGGCCGATCCCAGTGCCAGAGCTTATACCTACGGCTTCAATAAAGTGCAACGAGCTATCCTGGACGGTCAAGTATTCGAAAATGAACCTTTCAGCAAATGGGGAATAAGAGAGTATTCAAAACAAACTTTAAAAACTTCCGACTTCCGCATTGTACCCTCTGTAACTCAAGTGGGTGGTACCTTACAAGTAAGTGCAACCATTAATCGAAACACAGGAAGTAATGCCTTAGTCAATGAACGTTTTATTGTTCACATGGCGGTACTGAGCAATCACACGACCATCCCGAATGTGCTACGAAAAATGTTACCTACGGCGGCGGGAACATTTTATAACGCGCATGATTGGAATGCTCCGCTGACATTATCACATACCTATCAGCCTATACAGGCGCTTGCCAACGTGCAAGACTTCCGGATCGTGGTATTTATTCAGAAGCATACGACCCATGAAATCTTGCAGGCGGAAGCCGTCGATTATTCATTGGCCAATCCTACCACCAATCCGCTGATTCCTGTATTTGATCCTTCTATCACGCAAGGACAGGTTATTCGCGCTATAAACCAGGAAATACCGTTGGCCGTTATTTACCCGCATCCTGTTGCTCGTGACCTTCAGTTAGAATTCAGCACACCCATTGCTGTTGAAGTTCGATACTCAGTACGAAACAGTATGGGCGTGGAATTGATGCGTGGAAGCTTTGCTCCAGGAAATGATTTGTACGACATAAGCAATCTGGAACTTCCTTCCGGCTACTATACATTGTTGCTCAACTCAGAAAATGATTCAGAAACCATTAATTTTATTAAACAATGAAAGTAACATTTTGGAAATGCTGCTGGAGTGGAATCCTTTTTTCCCTGCTACTTTCTTGTAATAAGAATGAGCCTAAACCAGCCAAAGACAATGGAAGGTTTATTAAATTTTTTGGTTCCGCAAAAAACAGCAGGGCCTATGCCCTGGAAGAACTTCCGGATGGCTTTGTGCTATGCGGATACACGATACAAGACAGTCCAGGAGGAATCAAAACGGATAAGGACATACGTATTGTAAAAACAGATAAAATCGGCAATAGGATTTGGGAAAAAATTCTAGACAGCGGTTACGACGAAGTAGCCAATAGCTTGAAGGTTGTTGGCTCATCCATTGTTATTACCGGTTCACAGAAAGATAGCACAGGACGTTACCATGCCTTTTTCATGGAATTAAATTCCAATGGTGAAGTACTGGGTCAACGAAACTTCAGTACGACTGGATTTGATGTGGAAGGCTTTTACATCACACAACTTTCCGATGGTGACTACTTACTAGGTGGTGTAAAATCAAAATCTGATAGTAAAAAAATGACCTTAATCCGGTTCACCTCAGATTCTATTAAATGGGAACAAAATGTAGGTAATCTGGAATCGGAAGACCAACTAAGCCGTGTCATTGAATTAAGCAATACTGATTTACTATGGACAGGAACCACACAAAGCGGCGGATCAAAAAACTGCAAGGTAGTGCTTACCGATCGCAATGGAAATCAAAAATGGGCGTACGATTATGACTTAAATTCAATAGATGAAACCAGTCGTTATATTGCTCCGACTTCGGATGGTAGCTTTGTTATCATTGGATCAAGAGGATTGGAAGGTAGCACGAACGAACGCTTATACATTGCCAAAATAAATTCAAATGGATTGAAGACATGGGAAACCCTGCCGATTTCTGTGCAAAGTGGAGGCTACTCAATACAAGCCGCACGAGATGGCGGATACATCGTGGCGGGTTACAAATTTAAATCGACTGGTAATACGGATATTTTATTGCTCCGAATAAACGACGAAGGTCAAATAATTTGGGAAAAAACTTTTGGAGGCAGCCGCTTTGACCAGGGAAGAGTAGCGATGGAATGTAGCGATGGTTATTTTGCTATTGCTGGATACGCAGATCTATTCGATAACCAAAATAATGTATTTGCCTTTATTAAGGTAGATGCCAGCGGTAACGTTAATGAATAAGTATTAAGACTTTCATGCTTTTTTAAATCCATCAATGACCAGATAAGGCCAATCCCTTTTAAAAAGAGATTGGCCTTCTTCATTGGAGGGAATGGTAACAGTCTATACTTTTCTGCTTGTATTTTGGTATATTCGAATCTAAACCTGAAATGAATTGAATAAAGTTGGAATCATATTGACATTATCGCTGGTAATAGTTGGCTTTGTGATCCGAATGTATACACTTTCCGAACAATTCACTCACATTGATGATGTCATGGTTGTTTCCAACATCATCGATCCCAACCGAGTAGAACGAATAAACCAAGCCATTCAAGCAGGAAAAGACTCCTCAATTGGAGATGATTTAAATTCTGGCTTGTATCGTACGTTGAAGAATGCTCATCCTCATTTTTATTATGGAATTATTTATAACTACTTTAAAATAAGTTCCAGGTTTACATATTTGTCCAAAATTTCCACATATGCTCCGTTACAAAATGGTCTTACCTCTTTTATAGTACCTTCCAATGATTTCTCTGATTACGAAAAAATAAAATGGAAAGGCAGATTCTTTTCATGTTTGTTTGGTTGCTTGTCCATCGCACTGCTGGTTTTCTTTTTAAGAAAAAATTTAGAATTCAAATGGATAGAAATATGTTTACCGCTGGCTTTACTTGTTTATTCCTGGGAACATATCATTTATAGTCAACAAATGGAACCTTATACGATTGCCGTATTTGCCCATTTAATTATACTATATTGGATAACCAGAGATAACTTCCAACATACTTACCAATCGCTTGCAATATTAGGCATTCTACTGGGAATTTTATCCTGGGGACAATACCAGCTCATTTTTTGTTCATTTGCGCTTTATGCATCTTTAACTGTTACGCGTCTTACCGATAGTCAACAATGGAAGAGAATTATACTATCTGGTTGTATATACCTTATGGTTACCTTTGAATTATGGGACTTTTTGATTAGCCGTTCTGATGGAGGGGTTAATTGGAACAGTGGCCTATCAAATCAGTTTTTGTTTAGTTGGAAATTCTTATTATCTGGACGATTAGTCGACTTTATAGTTTATTTTTTCCAATTCTTCAGCAATAATTTTTGGATTACGTTCAAGGCCATCATTGGATTTACAGAGGATGAACATTCCACCGTTCTGATTTGTACGGCAGCCTTCCTATTATTCTTATTGGGAAGTGGCGTATATTGTCTTCATACAAAAAGGAGGCAAGAGAAATTCCAACGCATATATGTATATTTTATCTGTTTTCATGCGGTTTGGTTTCTGTTGATTCTTTCTGGTAAAATAACGTTTAGCCCCACCAGGCATAGTCTGATATTACTTCCGGTTTGGTTGGTATTCATATCCTTGGGCATTCCATTTTGGATAACAAAACTTAAACGATTTGGGAATGAAACCATAATTTTGGTTGTATGTATTCTAAGCCTTTTCTTTTTCTTAGATTATTCTTCCATGATCTACCGTCGAAAAGATCCAGTTACAGAGAACGAATTCAGAAGTATTTGCCAAACACATCAACCAGATCTAATTTTTCAATATGGGTTTACAGAAAACGTATTATTATTTTCTTTCAGAGATTCTCTTTCCATTTATACCAGCCACATGCCATCTTTAGAAATTAATAAAATACGGCACAGCAAATTTCATCAAGAAACTAAAACTCCAACGACTATTTTATTTTTTAGTACAAAAAATAAACTCAGCGAATCCATACTAAGTGATTCTGGAAATCGGCTTTCGATTGACACATCCGCGTATGAAATGACATACAAAGTAGAACGGGAAATAGCTGTTGAGGTAGAATACAGCTATCAAACCAGAAACGGAATAAATGGCTTCTATTTATATATTCTCAAGAAGAAGAAACCAAATTAATCCAACCTAACAGGGAGGTTGGTTGGTTGTTTGTTGGTTCCGTTTATTACCCAATCAATTCTTAGAAAAACACGCCAATATTGCTCCTTAGTCATCTCACCATAGTGAATGTAGTAATACCGAAATTGATAGGTTTGAATCTGGCATACTATTAATAATAAGAATGCAAGGAAGAGGTATGTGCGCTTTATCCAACGATTCGATAGGTACTGAAAAGCTAGCGAAAGTGTCAACATAAATATTGGAAAAAATTCTATAAAGGCTCGCATACCAAAACTTCCACCATACCACCAGCACCACCAAGAAGACAGCACGTACGTAAGAATAATCAGAAAAAAGAGCAATGAATAAAATTGAAAACTACTCCTTTTATATACGTAAACACATCCCCAAAGGGAAATAAATAAAAGGGGGGTATATAGGAAAAGCCCTTTCCTATAACCAAATAACACTTTTATAATTTGAGGATTGAACCAGTTAAAACCCTCATTGGTATATGAGTAAACAATAAAGTCACCCGTTTGTATTTTATAAAAGATCAACTGAATGAATATAATTACAAAAAAACTGAATATGGTAAACACCAACATCCAGCGATACCGTGCCAATTGACGAATACCATCCATCAAACTTTCCCAACTACCGGATAAGAATGGCAACAACAAAACTATCATTACATTAACCGGACGAATGATTGTAATTATCCCAAGCGCAATCCCCATCAGCATAAGTGATTTGCTTGACGGCTGACGAAACCACTTAGTGGAATAATACATAAATACTGAAACAAAAAACATGGAGTAAAGATGAGACATGGAGGCTTCCACTACTATATAATAAAAGACATTAGTAGCAAATGAAAATAATACGATAACAAGTGCAATGTATTTATCTTCTATTTTATAAAACCTAAGCCACCTAGCTATAAAAAGAAAGGAAAACACAGTATAGAAAATTGCAGCGAAATTAACTCCAAGGCAATAATACTTTGAATACCCATCAAGCGGCTGATCAAAGTAAATTGATAAAAGATGCCCCACACCAAAGAATGGAGCTATGGCCAAAGCAGTGCCACAGTAATATTTGTCAATGTAGCGTCCATTATAAGAATTTCGATAATCTTGGTTTCTACCATGAAAATAGATTTGATCTATCCGGTCAAAAAACCCGAAATTTAAATCTTGATAAATGAAAATAGCAGGAAGATACGAATAATACCCTTTGCCATCCGAATCAATAAAGGATTTCCAGTTATCTTTTCCGTATCGAATATTCGCTGATGTCCAAAAGAAAATAACCGTAATAAATAACAGGGAATACGTTACAATGCGCTTCACTTGTAAAGTTTTTTGTTAATTAAATTATATTTAAGAATACAGTATATTGCTCTGAAACCATCTTTCCATCCGATTTTTTTCCCTTCTTCATACGTTCTGCCATAATAAGAAATTCCAACTTCATATATTCGGATGTTAGGTATCCGTGCAATTTTAGCTGTAACCTCTGGTTCAAAGCCAAATCGATTTTCTTGCAAATGTATTTTTTGAATCAGATCTGTTTTAAATAATTTGTAACAGGTCTCCATATCAGTCAAATTCAGATTGGTAAACATATTGGATAGGAAGGTAAGTAAGCCATTTCCAATTGAATGCCAGAAAAATAAAATCCTATGTGGATTACCTCCCATAAATCTGGAACCGTATACCACATCCGCATAGCCATCCAAAACAGGCTGAACCAGAATGTTATATTCTCTTGGATCGTATTCCAAATCTGCATCCTGGATGATTAGGTAATCTCCTGTAGCTTCATTAATACCGGTATGAAGAGCAGCACCCTTCCCCTTATTTACCTCATGGTTTTTTAACTTAATCGGCATATCAGGATTCTCAGAACAGTATTTATGAATAGCTTCAATGGTATTGTCCTTCGAACAATCGTTCACAATAATTATTTCTTTTTCAATATTGTTAACCAACTGCGCAGATTTAATCTTATCTAAAATAAGATGTATGGTTTTCCCTTCATTATAAGCCGGGATGACAATAGAAAGTTTTGTAAAGTTCATTAATTCAAAGGGAGTCAAAAACAAAGAATAGTTAAAGTATTTTCAAAAATACAACAACTACGGATTAATTCAAAAAGAAAGAAAATCAGCCCAATACCTATCCTTCATCTATCCATTGAATCAGATTTTATTCTTGGCTGCCAACGTGCATAAGTGCTTCGCTACTTCTTCCTGCTGTTTATACAGCACCTCCTCTTGAAATTAAAATCCAGCTACTGGCATAAAAATATTGAGAACCAGCTCCTATGAAGTATAATAAATTTTAGAAACATTCGTATTGAAAAGGCTTTACTATCGCCATCCTGTAAGCTTCACCCAAATAGGGCCAATAGTTTACCAATTTTGCAAAAAATCTTCCCCTTTATCTTTCAAATATTGTTCAGAAATTTCAGACAATAAAGAATGTAAAATCAATTTAGAATCTTCCGTATGAATTACAAATAAGACATCAGTAGAAGCATCAATTAAATCGAAAGACGATAGTATCTGCTTTTTATTTGACCGGATAAAATTCAACACCAACAATTCATCTAGTATAGCTACTACAGGCAGTAAAGCGGCAATACGGTCAAGTTTATTCTTATCCAAAGAAAATTGAAAAAGATTCAATATCTTGAATTTAAGTTCAAATGGCTTTAACTTAAAGAGTGCGTTTCTGAAACGACCATTAACATAAAATTCAAAAAAAACATCTAGAGCCTTTTCTATTGAATTAATAGCAGCAACTCTATCACCACCAGAAAGCGTATAAAAATAAATTGATTCAATAGCTTTTTCGTAGAATAAATCAGCCTCTCCGAATCTATCAATATCAATTGAATTTTTACTATCAAAATTCAACATCTTTTCCATAATCCAATCCAAACCTTGATTCTGTCCCCAAGAAGTTAGCACCAAAGCAATTTGATAGGAAACATATTCATCCTCTTTAGAAATATAATTTAGAAGCAAAGGAATGCGATTAACAGGTATAGGGTCTAATAATTGCACTTCTTCCAATCCTACTAATTCACCTTCTTCATCTCTATAGAGTAGGGAATATAATTCGTGTTCTTCTTTCATTCTAATTTGAAATATTTTTTAGGAATGACACCCTTTATCAAAAATTCTTTATCTCTTGCTGAATTCGTCAAGTCGCGCTTCGCAGCCTCTAAGCTTTCTAGATTTTTGGCGCTTGGATTGCTATCATATTTTTGCTGAGCCTTGGCAACCGCCTCCTCTTGTATCTGCCTAATAGTTTCATATTCTATAATTTCAACTTCACCTAATTCGCCAGACTTAATATCTTCTCTTAATTTTTTTAAATCAAGCTTAACTTTTTCACTTCCATAACTTTTCCCAACTCCTTCCTCTGCCTTAAACGAGGTATATGGGCTATCGCTTTTACGCGGTTCAGCCCCTCTTATATGATCCCGAATTGTTGCCTTACCTTCTGGATTAGCCGGACGCAAATTTCCATCAGCATCAATATGTGACTTTAATCGACCAGGTTTACTTCCTTCTTTGGAATGCATATAACCATCTTCCCTATAAAGATAATCAATCTCTTCGTTTGGCAATTTTATAACCTCGGGCTCCTCCTTCTTCAATATCCCTTCTGGATCGTTCACCTCTTCGGTACCAAGCAGATCTTGTTTAGGCGTCTCCTTAGTATTCAATACATCCGGATTGGTAGGGCGATCTTCTACCGGAAGCAAATCAGGTGCAACGGTTTTCGGAGTAGGATATTCTATTACGGCTTCTATCCACTGCTTGCCTCTGTATTCACCCACTTTCCACCCTTTCACTACCCCACCTAATTCTTCTACCGCTTTTAATAACGTTTTACCCAATACTGTTTCCGATACTGGTATTCCTTCTTGTAATTGAGCAAGTGTCGGTTGCGTTTCTAAAATATTGGTAAACCGAATGGCATTGGGCTTATTGATTCCGGCAGCTTTTAAAGAATCTGCAAGCATAATACCCGCAGAGCCTTTAGGCTGGGAGCCCCGGAATATGTCGGATACATGAACGTCGTTTCCTTTTGGTTCAAATAAGGCATAGGCTTTACTATCTCCATCCCATTTAGCTTCAATATCACCAAAATCTCTTTCTTTGACTTTAGGTTTTGTCGGGCGTTCATCTTTTTTAACCTTAGCCTTCTCCTCCTGCTCTTTCGCTTTATTTTCTTCCTCCCTGCTCCTGGCTTCCTCTTCCTGCTGTCGGCGGGCTTCTTCTTCGGCTTTTTGCTTCGCTTCTTCTTCCTGTTGTTTACGCAGCTCTTCCTCTTGCTGTCTCCTGGCCTCTTCTTCCTGCTGTCGGCGCAGGTCTTCTTCCTTGGTGTTGTTTTGCTCTTGGTTGGTTTTTGTTTCGTCGACTTCTGTATTCTTCTTATTGGAATTACGTTTGCTGTTCCACCAGTTTTTCAATTTACCAACGCCACCTCTCACGGCATCGCCAAACTTTACGGTTTTTAACTTGGTTCCTACTTTATTGCCTATAGACTGTGCAATTTTTTCAACCTTGGTAGCCCCCTTATTGATAGCGCTCATTACCTTGGATACTCCTCGGCCCATTGATGTAGTCGGCGCTTTGGGAGCTACTGGCGCTTTCGTTCGGAATCCTTTGATAGAGCCTCGAACACCCAGCACGGTCATAACGATAGAGAAAGCTCCCATGGTAGTGCGCTCGCTACGTTTTTGCCAACTCTGGTTTAACTTTTTACCATTGGCAATGCTCTTGTCTGAAATACCTTCATACAGATCTGTAAAGCCAATGGCGTCTGAGGCTACCAAGCCCACCAATTTCCAACCAGAATACCCTTCGGCAGAGCGCGTCTGATAGGATTGATAAGCCATGTAAGCGAGTAAGCCCAAACCAATGACCCCTACTACCGCCCACAAGCCTACCGTAAAGCCAAGCGCTGCCAGTCCGGCAACAATGAGGGCCGCCACTACCACCAACACCACGAATACCAACGCAATAGTTAATAGTGCTGAGAACACACCCGCAACGATGTCCCAAACCGATGGATCGGCTTCTTTACCGGCTTCTACAGAGCGATCGAAGTTATCATCGAGCAAAGGCATTTTCGCCTTTTCGATATTTTCGTCGCAGCGTGCTGAAATTTTCTCCTTGGCTTCCGAATTTTGAGCTTCTATCTTCTCTTTAATCTTTCCGATAGAAGCATCCATCTCTCCTACACTCTTTTCTTCCAGAGCTTTTACATCCTTGTCAAATTCCTGCAAAGAAGATTTGGAGCGTTCTTCCAGGCCTTTTATCCATTCGCCATTTCGCTTTTGTGCAGCGGCTTTCAATTTACTTGCAGCAGACTGCGCTGATTCCAGGGAAGCGAGTGTGGACGATTGAAGGGCTGTAAGGAATTCGGTAGATACTTCACCAAAGCCTTGCTGTAATTGACTTAATTGTGAAGCGCCCTCGCCTGACAGAGTTGCCAATCGACTGCTGGCATCCTGCAGCAAAGCTTCAATTCCAGGAAGGTACCATTCTCCATCGCCTTGCATGGCCGCCAGCGTGTCCGATTGAATTTGATCAGCAGCCGATAGAAACAATTGGGATACCTTGTCGAGCTGAGCATTGGCGGATTCCTGGGCCTGACTTAATGATTTCAAGGATTGAGCGGAGGCGCGCTGCAAGCTTTGCAGGGTCGATTGCTCCTGAGCCTGAAGACTGCTGAGGTCTTTTGTTTTTGCTTGCGCCAGTTGTTCGGAAACCGCATCAAAATCTTTCTGTAGCTTAGATTTTAAATCTTCTGCTCGTTTTTCGATCTGGGGTTTTAAAAATGCTTCTGCTTTGTCGAGTTCAGCAAAAACTTGTGTCTTATATTCTGAATAATTTCCCTTTAGTTCCACACCTAGATCCAACAGATTTTGTTTCATCGGTTGAATTTTAGCGCGTATGTCTTTGGCGCTCTCCTGAGAAACAATCATGGCCGCATCCTTGGAATCTTTTTCCGAGAATTGTGCTGCCGCCCGATGTCCTTGCTGAATGCATGTTTCCGCCGCTGCGCTAAGCTCGGATTGAATGCGTTGTCCCTCCTGGCGCGCATGAGCTTCCGGCTCCCGTTCTTTTTCGGAAATATAGGTTTCAAAGGCTTTCTTTTTGCCGGCTATCGTTTGTGCCAACGCACTGAGTCGAGCTGCTTTTTTACTTTCCACCTCCTGCAAAGACTTTTGCAAGCTGGCTTTGGCAAGTGCCAGAGAACTCTGATAGGATGCCTCCAGTTCTTTTTTAGAAGAATTAAAAAGTGTTTTGACGGCTACCGATTTGGCAGCGGCATCTTCCTTCATGGCAAGCTGCTGCTGCAAGAATTTCTGTTGCACGCCCTCTTTGCGCTGCAGAAGTGAGGCATTGAGTGCCGATTTAACGGTGGCATAGGTTCCGAGAAATGCTTCTTTCTTCGCCATCACCATGGCATTCACTGCTTCCGGAGCCAACTTCTGCTCTTCTGTTTCCGGAAGCGGACTTGCATTGACTTCCAAAATCTTACTCGCATTCTCAGCAGGTTTTAATTCCGGATGTTCCTTCGCCTCCGGGCTATCCTCAGGGCTTTGTTCCTCCTCCTGAATAGACGTCTTACCGGGAGCCTCTTCCGAATCCTTCCGTTTTTCCTCGATACCAGGTTCGTGTTTTTCTTTTTTCTCCGATGCAGGCTCCTGCGAATCGTTGGACTTGGTGAATTCCTTCGGCGAATTCTGTATTTCCGGAACGGCCTCTTTTTTCTCTTCATTCGTTGGGTTCAGAAGATTTTTCCCTTTTGTATCCTTGGTTGGTGTAAGTTCGTGATGATCGGTTGCAACCGACATTTCACGCTCCATAAATTCCGTATGATCTTTTTCCTTCTGCACCTGATCTTTGGGAAGTATGGAGGAGGTGACTGATTGAGTTACACTCAACGATGCCTCTGGGAAAAAAGAATGCACTAGTGCTACAAACTCCGGTGTTCCCCAATCGATGCGCTGTTGCTTCATAGCCGTCTCTATCTCTTTGTATTGAGAGCCATGAGCACGCCTTCCATCGCGGGTTTTCACCGTTCTGAAATTATGGCGTTTTAAGGCCATATATTCCAGGTACGATTTTTTCTGAGCATCCTTCTTTTGCTTCACTAGTTTTATGGCTTCCGCAGCGTTCATCCTTCCTTCGGAAGACGCAGGCTTCACCGCAGGAGCCGGTTGCGTTCTTGGCACCGGCTGCAAGGATGAAGAAGGACTTGTCTGGCGTTTTATTTCCTGAGTAAACTGAGCAAGGTCTGCAATTTCATCTCCAGCATATACATCAAAAATGGGAGTATCAAACAGAAATTCACTCCCGGCTCGCGCGCGCTCATTTCCATCGAAATCATACCCGTATTCACTCGTTGAATAAAATTCAAGGAGCGATTTTTTCTTTCGCTTTTTAGGTTTCTCTATGTCGAAATCCTTACTCATCCAGTCACATTACCTTCTTTCATTAATTCAAAACGAATAAAATGCTCCAATACAGAGGTAGCTATCACATGCGTGCCTTGACTGAGCGCCTCAATGCAAGCGAGTTTTATAATGTTGGCAATGTTTGCCCCGGTAAGGGAATGCTTTTCTGCAAAACGATCGATCGATTCTGGTTCTTCTACACTGAAGGCTGGCGGAAGGGAACGACGCCACATGATGCGCCTTAACTCCACATCGGGAGGAGGAATAAATATAGAATTGATAATGCGGCGTTTAAAGGCATCGTCTAAATTTTGACGGAAGTTACTCGCCAAAATAACCAATCCGGGAAATTGCTCGATGCGTTGCAATAAATAGGCTACTTCCTGGTTGGCATAACGATCTTTAGCATCGCTTACTTCGGTACGTTTTCCGAAGAGTGCATCGGCTTCATCAAAAAACAATATACATTTTCGATCTTGTAAGCGGTTAAATACCTTTTCCAGATTTTTCTCTGTTTCACCGATGTACTTTGATACAATGCGCGATAAGTTGACGGCATATACGTCAATGCCCAACTCCTTTCCCATCACCGCTGCGGTCATCGTCTTTCCTGTGCCGGGAGGACCGTATAGCATGAGTACATAGCCTGGTTTAATTAACTTACGAGTGGCCTCGTCTCCGTAAAGCTCATCGTAGTGTTTTACAAAATTCATGGGACCACGCAAGTGATCCAGGGTATTGGGTTTTAAAATCAAATCTTCCATGGATTTGTTGGTTTCCAGCACATAGGCCGGAAAATCTTCAGACTCCTGGAATCGTGGCTTTTTACCATTCATCAAATAATGATAATAAGCCAAGTCGATTTCCAATAACTGATGCAAGGGATGATCCGTTTCTGATTTGATTGGTTTTAGTTTAAGGATCTGTTCCCTGAGTAAAACGCTGGAGCGGATAATTTCATAATATACCCCTGCTTTAATGTCATTTTTTCCAGCCAGCAGGTACACGGCCGTTTGAAGTGTGGGACTTAACCGACCGTCTGTTTGGTCGATATATCCACCAAAATCTCGATACCGGATTTTGCTATCTGGTTTGGTTAGCAGCAATGGATCGAGTAAGGCAGGTTTTAACTGGGCAGTATAGGCTAATACGAGCATCAGCTTTTCAGCCAGGGAAAGTTGAAGTTCTTCGCATAAATGAAAAAATGCAGATTGAGCATCCATCTCCACATTACCCAAGGATTCAATGGAGCTCTGCTGTTGATCGTTGCTGCGTGTAGTACGATAATGTATGACGGAGGAAAGCCACTTCATACCCATTGTCATGGCCTGCATATTTACATTCAAGGAATCGATATCAACTTCCTGACGTTTAGAAAAAGTTTGTCCAAACGTTTGATGGCTCAACGACTTTTGGAATTTCTTTTCATCTACCTCCATAAAAAAAAATAGGTGATGGTGAAAAACAATGACACCTAAAGATACAAAAAAACATGAAAAGACATTTGCTGAAGATAAAATTATCCCCTCCTAATGCCCTATCAGAAGGGTATTTTAAGTAAGCATCCGTCAAATTCCTTCATTGAGCAAAAACCTGCGGGATACTCATCGCCAATAAAACCGACTTTATCCTGTTTATTAGTCGCTTCATAGGTTTGAGATTCGTGAATTGAGGACTATGATATATTTTTGATACAGATCGTAGGGGTAAATTAAAAGTTAGTTGTCATGCTATCAAATGTTAACCTATGATCTATTTGGTTGCTCTTAGTAGTAGGAAGGCTTAAAATTTACTTGTATGGAATCTAAAGAGATCAAACACTTACGTTCAAAAAATATCTATGGAATGTTGAAACATGAATGGAAACTTCCAGTTTCCTCTCCTGAAGCACGTTACTTGCCTTTACAGGAATTTGGATTTTCCGAAATACAAGTAAACTGGCTCCTTAATACGCTGGAAGGCCGCTATCAGATTGCCATCAGTGATTCATTGATAAGTCCCAAAAATACCTTAGACGAATTAGTCCACAGGATAATGAAATTAAAAAGATCATGAAAGGAATAGGCAAGTTATGGTGGCTTTTACTTCTCTTAGCGGAGTTGTTCTTCGTATATGGATGCGAAAAATTTGAATTCAGTCCCTATCAAACCAAAGGAGCAGAACCGCTACCACAACAAATAAATGCTCGTCAGATTGATCGGTTGATTAATGCACCTCATCAGGACGATACGATCACCGTTATATTTATTGGTGATTCACAACGTTTTTATGATGAATTAGATGATCTGGTTCATAAAGCTAATCAGTTGCCTTCCGTAGATTTTCTAATACTTGCAGGGGACATTACGGATTTTGGATTACGAAAAGAATACGCCTGGATCCTTGAACGGCTTGAGCGATTGCGCATGCCTTATATGGCGGCCATTGGCAATCACGACTTGGTTGCCAACGGTTCTGAAATTTTTGAATCAACGTTCGGTCCTAAAAATTTTTCATTTGTATATCATCAGCACAAGTTCATTTTCCACGATACTAACGGCAGAGAATATGGATTTAACGAGAGTGTTCCCTCCATTCCCTGGTTGCGGACTCAAATGATTACCGAAGAACCTTATTGGTATATTGGCGTAGCGCACATGCCTCCGCATCACGAAGATTTTGACAGAAATTTAGAACATGAATATGTTGGACTATGGTCTTCTAACCCTCGATCTGTAGCCATTTTGAGTGGGCATAATCACGATACAGGCGATGCTTACCATTACAACGATCATGTGCGATACATTACTAGCAATGCCGTGGAAAAAAGAAGTTTTCTGTTGTTAAAAATCCACAAAGGTCAAATTGCCAAGCAACTGATTGAATACTAAGATGCGGAATCTTCTACTATACTGCATGCTAATTGGTTGTTTGGGCAACGAAAAAATACTTGCCAAACCTAAAAATAGACTACCCATTAGTTTGGTTCAAATGCAATTTGCAGGCAGTATTGGAATGGTTTCGTTGGGTTATTTTAAAACGGGCCTTCGAGAACGAATTAAAGTAGGTGTAATGGGTGGCTATACGCCAGAGGAATTTGGTGGTAAGCGGTTAGGATCCATTACCTTAAAGTTTGGATACACGCCAATTCGTTTTTTGATTAAAAATAGGTTGGAATGGAAACCAATTGCCGCTGGCATTTTTCTTACGCAACACCTAGGAGAAAATTTGCATTTGAGATGGCCTAAGCAATACAAGAGAGGATATTATTACTGGACTAACAGTCTTCGACAACATGCCTTTGTTGCTACTCATATAAATTATTTACTAAAAAAGGGCCTTTTCAAAAGATTGGATTTTATACAGAATTTAACACCAATGATTTGTATGTATACAGCTATCTGAGCAATCGAAAGAGTTTAACGCTGTATGATATTATTTACCTCGGTATGGGTATCGAATTAAGTTTTAGAAAGTCGTTGAAGCCCGCTTATCAAAAAAGAAAAGAACAGGGCGCTTTATTGGTGCGCACTTGGCAAAAAGATTAAACGCTCACTTTTCAATAGAAAAATTTTATTGAAAAACGACACATAAAAATAAAATCAGGGACTTCAGAAAGAATCGAAAACAAGAAATTCTTTCAGGACCAATTATCAGGGGCGCTCACTTATTACGCTCCCTGATAGCATTCGCGGATAGTATGCCGTTTTAAGATTTCTTTTAAAGTTGGTGATGCCTTCCTGAAAAAAGTAAGGAAGGAGGCGATGGATCCCAATCCATCGCCATTTTTTTATTTGATGGTACGTTGTATATGTTCTAAGTAATCTGGTACTTTAGGCTGATAGTCTTGTTGCAACAAAGGCGAACTAATCAGATAATCGGCCGATGATCGATTGCAAGCTACAGGCACATTATATACCATACAAATACGCAGCAATGCCTTGATATCGGAATCGTGAGGAAGTGCATGCATAGGGTCCCACATAAAAATTACCAAATCGATTTCTCCCTCTGCAATCATAGCGCCGATTTGCTGATCGCCTCCCAATGGGCCACTCCTTAATTTATAAATTTCAATACCTAAGGTTTCTTCCAGCAAGCGTCCTGTTGTTCCTGTGGCAAAAATATAATGATCCTCGAGATTTTTTTTGTTGAAGGTAGCCCATTCCAACATCTCCTGTTTCTTTTCATCATGCGCTACCATGGCAATTTTCTTTTTCATAGTATTCTATTTTATATCAATAACGCTAAAGCGGCTGTATTCGTTTGCTGTCCATGGATTCAGACCAATTGCATCGAAAAGAATAAAAAATCACTTTTTAAATATATACTTGGAAACGAATTTGAATTTTCCACAAGAAATGCTAAGTATTCTACGAAAGTTTACTACTACAGCTTGGTATGAATTAGAATTATTCTTTAGTAAATACTAAAAGTTCTTTTTCCAATGAAGAAAAATGAAAAAATAAGATGTAGGAATGAAGTAAGGTACTGATCGCATTGTCGTTTGTACCCCTTGTCTGGCTTGGGAATGAGAGGATGCTAACTCAAAAATCACCACATGGCAGAAACGTTAGCACGCTTCTACGTCTTTACTTTTTAATGAGGCTTAGCTCTCATTTCTGCATAAAAATTTCTCTTTAGAGTTAAGTCCGATTGAGGAAATGAAAAAGGGTGATTATAAGAAACTGGTTTCTGCGTGAGGGACAGAGCGGAAAGCCCGCAGTGGCATGGTGCCTATGGCGCCACCACGAGGACTTGCAGCGAAGGCCCGGCCCGCAGTGGTGTGGCGCCTTAGGTGCCACCACGCAGGGACACGCCCAAATATGAATCTTGAGTTTGAGTATGAAGTTTAAGAAAATTCCAGAACATGGGTTTACCGGCCATGGCACTGCGATGCATAAAACGTTATGATTTTAATCCTCTGTTGGGTAGTAAACCTCTAATTTTTCAATAGAAATTTTTCTATTGAAAAACGACTAATAAAATCAAGGGCTTCAAAAGGAATCGAATGGAAGAAATTCTTTTCTAAGCCCATGATTTTCTATGTCAGTATTACCTCTACGATCTATGCAATGTTCCCTAATAAACATTAGTTGTTTGGAAGACTGTAGGATAAAAATAGTCACGCTATTTCAGAAATGACAAAATCATGAGGGAGAGTACAAGTAGTTGCAGGAAGTGATGAATAAAAATTTCCAGGGTTGGCACCACGGGACTTTGAGAACTAAACGCAGGGCGTAAGCCTGCATATTTTCGCTTATAGGTGGCGATCCACTTTTGTGAAGGTCCAGCCAGAAAAGGGATCCACCACACCATGAGGCCAGTTCCCAGGAGTGCCAAAAAATAAAAAAGACTTATCTGCTGCCAGGAGATCCATTGAAAATACCAAGCAACAGCGCTGAGCCAATACATGGGAAGATGAGTGAGGGCTTCGATCCATCGTTCGGCGTTACTCATTTCAGAGATCTTATTAAATGAAGGAAATTCTACCAGGATACAAAGACCGTGATAAACACTGATGAAAGCTAATAAAACAACTATGATCAGAGTTTCAATTACCATTGCTCTTTTAGCCAGGTTCCTTGGGATTTCATGACCTTTTCAATTACATCACGCACGGCTCCTCTCCCACCTGGAAATGGGGAAATATACTGACAAATCTCTCGGATGTCGTTGGCGGCATCGGCGGGGCAAGTAGGCAGACCAACTAATTTTAACATCTTGTAATCGGGAATATCGTCGCCCATGTATAAAATCTGATCATCGCTTAACTGATGTTGAGATTTATATTCTTTAAACAAGGCAAGTTTATCTTTTACTCCCAGGAAAATATCTTTGATGCCTAAAAACTTCAAACGATTTTCAACTCCCTTTTCAAAGCCACCGGAAATAATAATGATATGATATCCCGCTTGTACAGCCTTCTCCAGCGCATATCCATCTTTGATGTAAAAAGTACGGGGAAATTCTCCGTCTGCAAATGCCGTTACACTTCCATCGGTCATTACACCGTCTACATCAAAAATAAAAGTTGTTATTTTACTAAAGTCAGCCATAATTATGCGATTGTAGTTTGTATTTCCTGTTTTTTATCCCGCATTTTTTTAAACTCCTGATATCGACGAATCATCGCCATTACAAACCCTAGCACTAACAATAATGTGCCTAACCAGAGTAAATTCACCAAGGGTTTTTCAATAACCTTCATCACTACAAAATCCTTTTGGCTTGTATTCACACCGAGAGTAAATTCCTCCTTCACAGGATCGATATTCAGTAGCGAAACCCTTAATCCCAACTCGTCTTCAGTATCGGGCAAGGTACCAATAATATTTTCCTGAGAGGTACGAATTACAAACACCGGATGCAGCCAATATTCTCTGTTTTTGCCCAATACGCGCACACTGGCTTTCACCGAAATATCCGTTTCTTCTAAAGGAATGCCAGGAATCTGATCGATACGTTCTAATTTTTCTAATACAGAAATGTAATCGTTCAGAATGACGGTATCCCCTTGCTTTACCTTGTATTCTTTGGTTGGTGACCAATCTTTTTCGGACTCATCGAGGGGCACAATGGATAAATGGGAATACAGATCGCGCGACCAGAATCGCTTGATGTCGGGTGAAGCCACCGTGCCCATTTCTTTATTTTGTTGTATGCGGGGAAAAAGAGCAAACGTGTCGCCTTTGGATTTCGTGTATTGTATTTCGTAATATCTGTTTTCCGGATGTATGCGAATAGAATCTCCGGGGCGGTACGCTAGCTCGCCTCCCAAGCGAATAGAAGTGCGCGCCAAGACCATATCCGGACGTTCCATTTCAATAACATCGTCTTTCGCAATCAGCTCTGACCTTTCGAGTGGCTCTAGTCGAGGCCCTTTGTAGATGAGTTGAAATTCATCCATGCCCACGGGTTCATTCCGGTAGAGTAAAATATTTTCTGAATTTTCCTGTTCAGACATATTTTCAGAAAACTTCAATCCAAAAATATTTTTGGATACGACATTAGAATAACCCGATGAATATAAGATTCCTATTAACATCAAGGCCACTCCCATGTGTGCCAGCGCACCTCCTGTTAATCGATAATTGTTTTTTACCACTTGAAAAAATATAGAAGCGTTGGCAAAAATGGAAAACAAGGAACACAGCAATAATAGTATGTACGAAAATTTATCCAGTCGAATTTCAATCCAACCTAAAATGCCTAACAATAAAAGTATTGAACAGACTAAGACGGAGAGGAGGAGTGGGATGGATAATGCTTTCCACAATTTTGCAGGGTCCATTTTTTTCCACCAGAAAAACTGTCCGAGGGCGGAAAGTGTGGCGATGCCAATGCCGAACCAAATCTGCCAATTGCTGTAAAAGACTTCCTGGCTTGGAGGCGGGGCCATTTTAAAATCAAATCCTACTAATTTAAAAAACGAGTTGTATACTGGTATAGAGGTAGAAAAAATTACCTGGAATGCCGACATGCTTAATACGAGAATGCCCATGAAAATCCAAAACTCGCGCGAGAATACAGACATGGATTCTATGTCTTCGGAAGGAATCTTTTTCCAACGTAAAACCAACAAACCTATCACTACGGCACCGAGGAGAATAAGACCCAACCCTAATTGATTACTAAGTCCCAAATCGGTAAATGAATGCACGGAGGATTCGCCCAGAATACCACTGCGGGTAAGGAAGGTAGAATACCAAATAAGGAAGTACATAGCCAATACAGCAATAAAAGAAGCATGCAAGGCCACCGAACTATTTTTGTACGAAATCATGGCATGCAAAGACGCGACCAATACCAACCATGGAACGAATACGGCATTCTCCACAGGATCCCAATTCCAGTACCCTCCGAAGTTGAGCGTTTCGTAGGCCCAATAACCACCCATTAAAATCCCTACGCCTAAAACCATGGCGGCCGCAATAGACCATGGCAAGGCGGGCCTTACCCATTCGGCCAGTTTGGATTTCCACAATCCGGCTACCGCATACGCGAAGGGTACAACCGTCAATGCAAATCCCAAAAACAAGGTTGGCGGATGTATTACCATCCAATAATTCTGAAGCAATGGGTTGAGGCCTGTTCCGTCCTCAGGAATCCATGTAGGATTTTTAGCATATATAGGAATATCGCCCAGGTAATCTTTCAAAAGAATAAAGGGAGAACTTCCAAACTTTAATTCGATCCAAGGAATTTCCACTCCAATAATCATGGAAATCAGTATGGTTTGCACCAACATAAACACTGCCATTACTGGTGCTTCCCAAAATTCATTTACCCGAATTAGCACGATCCCTAACAAGGCATGCCAACATATCCAAAGAAGAAAACTCCCCTCCTGTCCTTCCCAAAAACAAGACAGCTTATAGTACCAAGGCAACTCGGAACTTGAATGGCTCCAGGCGTAATGATATTCGAATTGATTCTGATGGATAATAAAATACAAACTACCAACAATGACAAATACCCCCAGCGTATGCACCCAATAAGTAATCCTGGCAAAGGAGAGCCAAGAGTTTTCATTTTTTTTGAATGCTTCGTTGGGGTTATATAACGTATGAATAAAAAAGCCTATCGTGCTTAATAGCGAAAAAGCAAAAGCAACTAAAACCGCCAGATGGCCTATATCTCCTGATTTCATGAATATTTTCTTAGATACGTCGGAAAGATTGGTACATGCATCTTCCCTTCTTATTTACCTCTCAGCGCATGGCTGCATCCACTTTTTTCTCTTCGTATTTGGAAGGGCATTTCATTAGAATTTCTGAAGCTTCAAACACATTATTTCCCTTCATCGTTCCAATGACTACTACCTGTTCAGACTTTTCAAAATCCTGGGGTTTGGCATCACGGTATACTACGTTACAAGGTCTGTTTTCCAAATCGACTAAAACAAATTCAAATCGATTGGGATCTATTACCGGATTGTACATCATAAAAGCTTGTCCATTTTCTTTTTTCAAATGGCCAACCACATGTACTTTATCGTCGTCTCCACTTTTCATCATGGCCTCTGCTGCTGAGAAATTAACGTAGGTACTTGCATTACCAGTGGTAGAAATGATGATTCCTATGGCAACAGCTATAACAACAATTCCTATGAGTTGTGGGATTTTCATAACTCTTTTGAATTTTCTCTTTTAGTAATTTCTGATTCCAATTTACTAAGCTTCGCATCTGTTCTTAGCAAAAAGAAAAATATCCCCCCCAATACCACGGAAGCCACGGCTATCACCACGTAAATTTTACCTTCGCTGCGAAAGGTGGTGGCCATGTCTTGCGCCTGAAGCAACTGTGATATAGTTAGTAACAACAAGAACAGCAATCTGTTTTTCATAGGGATTATTTTTTTGATTCAAGAAATGTATCAGACAATTCCAGTTCTTCCATTCGTTTTGACAAGGATGCCATCTTTGCTCTGTGAGAGGTCATCCACCAGCCTAACAAAATGAACCCAAACACAGCAGGGTAAAATACCAGTCTCATATTGGAATTAAGGTCGTAAGCATTAAAACCCGGATTGCCTCCATTGCCCGGGTGTAACGAAGCATACATGCGGGGAAGAATAAACACGAGTGCTATGTAAACCGGATAGGCAAAGATTGCTAATACAGAGGATATTCTTGCTTTCAGCACCTCGTCCTGAATGGTACTGCGAAGGATTGGATATGTCAAATACAACAACATGGCAATGGCGGCGGCATTCAACTTCGGATCGGGCGGCCAGAAGTCGCCCCATGTAAATTTGGCCCACAGACTGCCGGTAATTAAGCCCAATACACCGAACTGAAGAGACACATGCACGGAAGCTTCCGTCCAATGATCCATGCGGAGTTCTCCTTTTGCCAGATATCGAATGGAACTTACCATCGACACTGTAAGCAAAGCCAGCATGGTAAACCACATAGGAACATGGAAATACAAATTCCGGATGGTTTCATTTAAAATATCCAGGGCCGGCACCGGCATCAAAAGTCCTCCGATGACGCTATACGTCAGCAATGCGATGCAGGCGGCCTTCCAAATAGTATCCAGTTTCACTCGAATTGGAATTTAAATTTTTGAATCTGGTTCTATTGTCACTAGCACCATCAGCTGCGAAGTTAGTACCACATTTCGTAAGAACAAAGGATTTTAATCCACAGTTAAGCCCTTGTTTATCATCGGAAAACAAGGAGGTTACCCAACCCAGTAGTGCCTGCCCGGAAATGTTTACTGGATACGGAAAACAGCTTTGATACCGGATACAAGTACACCCGGATTCAGGGGGCCATAGGGCTGGTAGGCAACTACAGTGAATAGGTAAGTATCAGGATATTTGTACTTTGTAAATCAGCTTAGTACCTTTGCGTTTTGTTGTAAGCAGCGTAAAACTATGCCTTCATTTGATATTGTATCCAAGGTAGATCCGCAAACACTTGAAAATGCCATCAATGTTGCGAAGAAAGAAATTTCCAATCGTTATGATCTCAAAGACAGTAAAACGGAAGTGGAACTGAACAAAAAAGACATGGCCATATCCCTTACTACTGCCAACGACATGAGTTTAAAAACAGTGGTGGACATCATCATTACACGCATGGCCAAACAAGGCATTGACCCCAAATCGCTGGACATGAGTAAAGAAGCTTATCCTAGCGGCGCCATGTTGAAAAAAGAACTCAAAGTAAAGGCGGGCGTTGATAAAGAAACTTGCAAAAAAATAATCAAGGATATCAAAGACAGCAAAATCAAAGTAACCCCTGCACAAATGGATGAGTTAATCCGGGTGACAGGCAAAAAAATTGATGACTTGCAGGAAGTCATAGCCTTGGTGCGCACCAAGGATTATGGTTTACCTTTGCAATACATCAACATGAAATCGTAACCTACCACGCAAGGGAGTATTACCACTCCACAAGCATTTATGAAGATATCGTATCAATGGCTCCAGGAATTTATTGAACTAGAAGAAGGAGCTGAAAAAATTGCCGAAAAATTAACCAAAGCCGGCCTTGAAGTAGAAGGAGTTGAGCACGTGGAATCGCTCAAAGGCGGCTTGCGAGGAATCGTAATTGGAGAAGTGCTTCAATGTGAAAAGCATCCGGGAGCCGATAAGTTGAGTAAAACTCTGGTTGACATAGGAAGCGGCACTCCTGCGCCTATTGTGTGTGGAGCGCCCAATGTGCGAGCCGGACAAAAGGTGTTGGTAGCCACTGTGGGCGCTACGGTGTATCCGCTGGAAGGAGAACCGTTTAAAATTAATAAGGCCAAGATAAGAGGTGAAGTTTCTGAAGGTATGATTTGTGCCGAAGATGAGTTAGGCATTGGCCATTCCCACGATGGCATTATGGTGCTTGATACAAGTCTGCCCAATGGCACTCCTGCAGCACAATGGCTGGGTGTCACAGAAGATTATGTATTGGAAATTGGCCTTACCCCCAACCGTGCCGATGCAGCCTCACACCTGGGCGTAGCGAGAGATCTGGTGGCATTGATAAGAAAGCCTCTCAAAAAATACGCGCGTACATTTCAATCGAATGGTAAATCATGTCCGGTGGCGGTACGTATTGATAAAGAAGATGCCTGTTTGCGTTACACAGGCTTAGTTATCGAAGGGTTAGAAGTAAAAGAATCTCCTACCTGGTTAAAAACACGTTTGCAAGCCATTGGTGTGCAAAGCATCAATAACGTGGTAGATGCCACCAATTATGTACTGCACCATCTGGGTCAGCCTTTGCATGCCTTTGACCTAAGCAAAGTAAAAGGCCAGTCAATAACTGTAAAAACGGTAACCGAAGGCACATCTTTTACCACCTTGGACGGAACAAGCAGAACCTTATCCTCTTCCGATGTTATGATTTGTAATGAGGAAGAAGCTATGTGCCTAGCAGGTGTATTTGGAGGAAAAGATTCCGGAGTAAGCTTAGAAACTACTGCCATCTTTTTAGAGAGTGCTTGCTTTTCCCCCACCTGGGTTCGCAAAGCCTCGATGCGTCATGGATTAAAAACCGATTCATCTTTTAGATTTGAACGCGGCACCGATCCCGACATGCCTTTGCAGGCGCTGAAAGAAGCAGCCATGTTGATACAGGAACTAGCCGGAGGAAGCATTTCAGAGCCTGTAGATCTGTACTCAAATCCTGTTGCCCCCTTCCGGATCGACACCTCTTACGATCGCATCCATCGCCTGATCGGTAAAAAAATCGAGCAGGAACGCATACGTCAGATTTTGCACGATTTAGGCATTAGCATTCTGAATGATAACGGAGATCATTTAAATCTGGCGGTACCTCCTTTTAAAGTAGATGTTAAAGGAGAGGCTGATATTGTGGAAGAAGTATTGCGCATCTATGGGTATGATAATATTGAATTAAGCGAACATTTAAATGCTGAATTCTTGTCCAATTTCCCTGAAAAGGATAAGGATAAATTACATCGGTTAATTGGCAGCTTTTTGAGTGATAATGGATTTCATGAGATCATGACGAATTCACTCACGAAACCTGCTTACTCCGAAGCTCTGGGCTGCAAAGCTACCGCCGTAGAAATACTAAACAAACTCAGCGAGGAATTGGCTGAAATGCGACAAAGCCTTTTGTTTAGTGGCCTAGAGGTAATTGCATACAACCAAAATCGAAAACAAAAAGATCTTAAACTGTACGAATTTGGTAAAGTTTATAGAAAAGAAAATAGCGGATTCACCGAAGAAAATAAATTAGGAATATTCATTTCCGGAAATCAATTCGCAGAAAACTGGAATGTAAAAAATAAGTCTGCAGATTTTTACGACCTACATGCTGTGGTGCTTAATGTATTGCAGAAGCTAAACCTTGCGGAAGTCAAAGCAAGTGCCGCTGAGTCGTTCATTTTCTCGGAAGGTATATCCTACCAGGTCGGGAAAAAACGACTAGTGGAAGTAGGTAAAGTTTCTGAAAAATTCTTAAAAATTACAGACGTTAAACAAGCCGTCTATTACGCTGAATTTGATGCAGATCTATTGTTGCAAGCTTACTCCAATAAAATAGTATTTAAAGAGCTGAATAAATTTCCGGAGGTACGAAGAGATTTATCGCTGGTATTGGATAAAAAGATTTCTTTTGATCAAATTGAGCAATTGGCTTACAAGCAAGAAAAAGCTTTAATCTCCGATATACAGGTATTTGATGTGTACGAAGGCAAAAATATTGGTGAAGATAAAAAAGCCTATGCCATTAGTTTCACGTTGCAGGACTACGAAAAAACGTTAACCGACCAGGTCATTGATGCGACAATGCAAAAGTTAATGTTTGCCTTTGAGAAAGAATTAGGCGCAGTGATACGTAAGTAAGCAAGCGATGTTTTGGAATTGTAAATAACTCGCATGACAGATACTATGGGTAGTTTCCCAAAATTTCATCAAAAGAAAAGGCGATCGTGTGATCGCCTTTTCTTTTTACCACTCTCAGAGTGATTTTATTTACAGCACTTTTTTGAATCAGTACCACATTTTTGTCCTTCGGTAGAGCATTTTCCACCTTCTGAACAACAAGCTCCTTCTTTGTTGCTGCACTTTCCATCTTTACAGCATGAGGAACAATCCTTCTTGCAGCATTTAGCGCACTTTTTACAACAACCTTTTCCTTCTGGACCAGCGGTTTGACTGGCAGCAAAAGCCAAGGTTACAAACAATATCGATAATATGAATAATAGCTTTTTCATAACAGTTTTCTTTAAAATACATTTAAATCAATGTCATCAACCAGAAGCCTTTTGAAAGCTGAATCTGATTGTAGATGGTTACCTCTTATAAATACTCCAAGATGGAAACCGGATTTACAATAATATTTCAAAGTCTGAATTGACGATGCTTGAGGTACCGGGGAGGTTCATCGTCAACAACTGCCAGGCTGAACGGCTGCAACGCCTGCTTGGGGCAGTCAATGTTTACAGAGAAAAAAACACTATAAAAAGAAAGTACGGCTACCGCGCTCAATTTTACCTGTAGCACCTGAGGATGTACTTGTTGAACTTCGTTTACCTGAACTATGTTCTGACAGCAACTATTGGCTTTGGTACAAACACCGCAGCCCGAAGAATCACTGG
This sequence comes from Cytophagaceae bacterium, assembly GCA_025454925.1. Lineage (GTDB taxonomy): Bacteria > Bacteroidota > Bacteroidia > Cytophagales > Cytophagaceae > JALONM01. The sequence continues at coordinate 4,230 of JALONM010000042.1, read as the reverse complement.
ATTTATCCGAATAGAGACTAATACTGGAAAGTTTATCCGAACAATAATGAAACTCCAAACCAAAGGAGGTTTGGTGGAATAACACCAAAGTGGAAATAAATATGGAGAGCGCTATTCTCAAATGAGTTATCAATTATATAAACAAGAACGTCATTTTTTGATTAAAAGTTCATAGAAAATAAAAAAACCACCCCATGGAGGGGTGGTTGGAATCGATATTTGGGGAAATATGATTTCTTAAGAACCAGAATCATCAAGTGTTTCCGATTGATAACATAAAGATAACAGGCACCCTTGATATTACCAAATATTTTACAATATAATATCCTGATTAACAATCACTTAAATAAAAACAAATAACGGTTAGGTACCAACAAAGAAGCTGCTCAAATAAAATAAAAGCCTGATTTTTAAGTAGTAAATTGAATAGCGAAAGAATGATTGAATCTATTGAATACCAATAAAAAATCTTCAAATAATGAAATTACCGAATCGGACAAACCTCACCTGCCCCTACTAATTCCACCATACCATCATCCAATCTTCTGGCACTTAGCAACCAGGTCATGGACAAATCGGATAGATAGAACTCTTCAAAAGATTGTTCAAAAACCAAGGGTAAACCGGAAGAATTGCATTGTAACATATGCAATAAACCACTAGGGTCGGCATCAAATTTCAATACGATGAGATAAGCACCCTCTGGAAAACGAGTAGCGATGCGACTCAATTGAAATGCAGGCAAGGTTGAAACCGGAAATGGCTTTTTTATCCTATCCGTCCAGACTTTCACACCAAATGGATCCGTTTCTGCCTGAATGAATGTACTTTCAAACTTTTCAAAAAGTTGATCCTCTTTTACCAGTTGAATTGTTCCTTGAGATTGTTTTAAAAGTTCCTCCAGCATTGACATTCATTTTTTCAATAATACATACATTTTAGTGGAACCCCAATAGCTCTTTCAAAAATCTTACAAGTAATTCGGTAAGTATAAACATAAACCAAGTACATACTACCGCTCCCTCATACAAATATTTCCATGGAAATAGTACAAACTTACGATTCAATTTCATTCAGCAACAAGCCTCAGGGCCAGGGATAAAAATCAACCTAGATAAATAAAAGTAATAACGAAAAAAGTACAATAATTAAAAATTTGCACTTTTTATATAATATTCAAGAATCATTTTATAAAATAAAAGTTCCATTTCATTGTAAATACTTGATTACCTATATTTGTATAGAATTAATTTAGCTCATGCCCAAATTAACCATATTACTATTTTTATTTTTACAGGTTATCCATTGGGATTCATTGGCTCAGTCTTTTCTTGGTAAAGAACAAGAAAATGAAACGTCTCAAGAAGTGCTGAGTTTAGGAAAAAGTGACCAGGAAAAAAAGTCGGATTTTCCGGAAGAATCAAAAGCGGATTATGTTTATCAACGTTGTGAAGCTGGGTGGATAGAAGCCTCCGTAAATGGAGCAAAACCGGGAGAATATTACATTTGGAAAGTAGGTGATAGGATCGTTAAATCAAGTAATAATCACCAGGATAATACCTGCCGGATTCATGTGCATCAATCCACATGGGCCGAAGTGGTTATTTCCGATCGTAAAGAAGTTCAAGGCAAACTGAAAGTATTTTTAAAAGTTGCTCAGAACCCACATCCATATATTATATCTGAGAAATCAGCCCATGTTTGTCCGGGTGAACGACTAACCTTGAAAGCCTATGATGGAGAGATTTTTTTGTGGCAGCAGGGAGTTCAAGCGCTAAACATGCAACAGTCAGCAGTTTTGACGGAAAAGATTTACAAAAATACTACTTATAAAGTTCAAGCATTTAACAAAGAAGGCTGCTGGGCTTTCGCAGAAATACAAGTTCAACTACTAGAAACACCCAAAGCACCCAAAGTTGCTGCCTACCAATCCCGGTGTGGCAAGGGTGAAATTACACTAACCACATTATCCAAAGAACCAAACATTCGATGGTACAAAGATTTAAGCTCGAGCCAATATCTTAGCGATGCCGCTGAATTTAAAGTAAGCGTGCTCAATGCCAGCACATATTTTGTAAGTGCTGTTGGGCAAAATGGATGTGAAAGCCCGCGTTTTGAAGCTATTACCACCGCCCTATCGTATCCTGTTCCAGCCCGACCTGAACTTAACCTTGAATCCAATTATACACTTTGCAAGGCAGACAGCTTGCGAATTAAAATTCAAAATTCAAACAATAGATTCCTGCATTGGGAATGGAGCCACCAAGGTGCTGTAATACAAAAAAATTCTTCCTCCGAGTTTCACCATTTTTATAACCATTCTCAACGCATACAAGTAAGAGCATTAGACACTATTACCCAATGTTACAGCGAGCCAGCCTACCTGGAGTTAACAGTAGCTAATTTACCACAACCTGTAGCGAAAACTACTGCCGTTTGTCAATTAGGGAAAATACGTTTTGAGGTAGATAGCATTCCCAATGCCCAGTACAATTGGTACACCCAACAATACGATCACAAACCCATTGCCTATTCTGGAGGCGATGATTTCGTAAACAGACATTACCTGAATAGAACTATTTTTGAAACAAATTCTGATTTACATGCATCACTGTGGTGCGAAGCAGTATTGCCCAGCCTTGGCTGTGTTAGCAAACGTACGAAGGTGAGTGTCATGATTCATTCATTTCAAAAAACATCACTTCCTACTTCTGTTCATTTGTGTGCAGACCAAAGCAAGCTGCTGGAAGCATCCTTGTCTTCGACCGAAGCCTACTCCTATTTATGGCAGAAATGGTCCTCTACAGGCACAAGCTGGTCGAATGAAAAAGCACTTTTGTTGATTGGTAAAGAAACAAAATCTGATTTTGTTCAATTGCAATTAAAACATATACCATCGGGTTGTGAATGGAAGTCCAACGTAATTCCTATCCATGTTTATGCACAGCCTAATGCTCCGGAAATAATTCAGGAGGTTACTTGTGGAAAAACACAGCTCAGCGCAGGTCAGTTATTTGAAGAGGAAAGTCTTTGCTGGCGCGATGAATTTAATAATATTATTTCCAGAGCTCCAGAATTGGTGTTATCGAATAATCAGTTGTATTCGTATGTGCAAGTAGAAACAGTCAACAACGCTTGCCGTAGTGCTGTTACTTCCGTAGTGCCAACATGGAAGGCCCTTCCTGAAGTGCCAATAATCGAAGGGGGAAGCGTCTGCTCCGACATTACCATTTCGTTGCAAGCTAAAGGAGCCTCGCCTGGGCAGATATACCAATGGTATTCCCCTGAAGGAAAAAAAATAGATAAAATCACCGGGCCATTCCTGCGTGTTAATTCCAGTAATGCCAATCACTACTCTGTATCTGTGCTCAATCAAGAAGGATGCGAAAGCCACAGGGTTTCACCAAGATTGTTGATTGAACCTAAACCAAGTATACAAGGCCCCGACCACAGCTGTCCTCATACCTCCATAGAGCTAAAGTCTGAAAACACTAGCCGGAGCAATTGGTATGAGAATGGAAGATACATTGGTTCCTGGTCCTCCATTTATGTTACCCCTTCCGCCACTACTGAATATACGCTTGAAGATCCAACCAAATCGTTTGCTTGTTCCAAAACATCCTTGGTAATCAGTCCTTCCATTAAATATTGCCATGAAGTATTATCCACTGAGGAAACATCAGTACAGAATGAAATTTCCACAAAATTACTCATTCACCCCAATCCATCGTCTGACCTTTGCTCCGTTCAATGGAAAAACGCTTCGCATTTTGCTGAATTACGGATCATCAATTCAATGGGAACAATTTTGTACGAACTTACCATTGAAAATGAAACGCCCATAGAAACCATCTCTCAATTGCCTACAGGAAATTACTATTTTGTCATCCGGTTTCCAGATGGTAATGGATTTTCCATGCCATTCATCAAGAGCGATGTTCTTCGCTGATGCTCTTATTTCAATCTAAAAAAAATTGCAATCGACTTTTTGAGCACGATTGCAACGTTGAATAAATAATGACACTAGTTGTTAATGTGATTTAATGATCCTTTTGTAATAGGTTCTGTTGGCAAACAGTATTTCAACCAGATAAGTACCTTGAGCTAACTCAGATCCCAGACTAACAGGTTTATTGCTGAAGCCTTCTGGTTTATCGTGCAATATACGTCCTGACAAATCTCTGATCCTGATGTGTACCGGAAGTTCCAAGGTAGATTCAATCAATAATT
>JALONM010000041.1 GCA_025454925.1 Cytophagaceae bacterium | reverse complement strand
GAGAAGGTCCCAAGGGTTCGGCTGTTCGCCGATTAAAGTGGCACGCGAGCTGGGTTCAGAACGTCGTGAGACAGTTCGGTCCCTATCTGTGATGGGCGTTGGAAGTTTGAGAGGGCCTGACCTTAGTACGAGAGGACCGGGTTGGACCAACCTCTGGTATATCTGTTGTGCCGCCAGGTGCAGTGCAGAGTAGCCATGTTGGGATAAGCGCTGAAAGCATCTAAGTGCGAAACTTGCCTCAAGATGAGACTTCCTTACAGGACCGTCAGAGACTATGACGTTGATAGGCTGCAGGTGTAAAGTCAGTAATGGCAAAGCTGAGCAGTACTAATAATCCGAAGCTTTCCGGTGTGGACTTTCTCTTAGTATTTTACTCTCCATCATTATGATTCAACCGTTATTGTTTCAATAACGAAAGACTTTAACGATAATGGTGGCTATATCGTAGGTGTTCACCTCTTCCCATTCCGAACAGAGAAGTTAAGCCCTACTGAGCCGATGGTACTGCGGTAATACGTGGAAGAGTAGGTGGCTGCCAACCTTTTTTTAAAGCACCCTTGTTTGTGAATACACAGACAAGGGTGTTTTTATTTTATAGCCTTTTTACCCACCCAGCCCCCTTTAGGTAGTCGGTATGGGGTACAAGCCCTTGAAGCATTACTTCTTAATCAACCTCTTCATTAATGACGCTGCGCTGATTGTACCGGAAAACACAACCAAGTCTTTGCGCCTGAAAACATCCCACTCTTTATCAATCCCGTATCATTGAAAAATAACAGACTTCTAACTAATCTTTTTTGAGCTTGAGTGGTTATAAGTAATCATGAAAAACATTCCTGTTTCTGATCTTGATAGAATTGTTGAAATGGCATGGGAAGATAGGACTCCATTTGAGGCGATATTCCTGCAGTTTGGTCTTCAAGAAAAAGATGTAATAGAATTGATGCGTTCGTATTTGTTACCCAATTCATTTAAACGCTGGAGGAAAAGAGTCTCGGGTAATAAACTCAAACACCTTCAAAGACGTGGCTTTTCGTTCTCAAAGTTTAAATGCCAAGAGCAAAGAGCCATTAGCTTTAATAGAATTTCCAAAAAAAGATAATTTCTCTTTATCGTTGCTCTGCATCAGAATCAATTTCTTTTGTTGATAAAATACTTTCCCATTACTGTATTTTGATTTCATATATTTATTGTTTTTGTGAACTTTGTGCTTTAACAATAAGAATATGGGTACGAATGCCTTACGCGGAACAGGAGTAGCACTGATCACTCCCTTTAAAGACGATGGAAGTATAGATTATAATGCCTACCAAAAGTTAGTTGAAAATTGCATTCAAGGAGTGGACTATTTACTAGTAAATGGCACTACCAGCGAATCGGCTACAACTACTAAAGAAGAAAAGCTCGAAGTACTATCATTCATCCATTCGATCAATAAAGGGCGCAAACGCATTGTATTTGGAATAGGTGGAAACAATACACAAGAATTACTTTCCTTTATTTCAAAAATGAATTTCGAGGGTATCGATTCGGTGTTATCTGTAAGTCCCTATTACAATAAGCCATCTCAGGAAGGAATATTTCAACATTATAAAATGCTGGCCGAAGCTTGTCCTGTGCCGGTTATTTTGTACAATGTACCAGGGAGGACAGCTTCCAATATAGCTGCTAAAACAACCATTCGTTTGTCTTCCGTGCCCAATATTGCTGGCATTAAAGAAGCTTCTGGAAATATTGAGCAGGCTTTAGAGATAGCCAAGTATGTGTCACCTGAGTTTAATTTGATTTCAGGTGACGATTTAATTACGGTCCCTATGATTTCGATAGGTGCGCAAGGGGTTATGTCTGTATTGGCTAATGCTTTTCCTGGTAAATTTTCGCAAATGGTTCAATTGGCCTTAGACAATAAATTTAAAGAGGCCTCTGAAGTTGCCAAATATTTCGTTGATTTGAATCCTTTGCTCTATGAGGAAGGGAATCCAGTGGGCATTAAGCAGGTATTGGAAATACAAGGAGTATGTACATCGAACGTACGTATGCCTTTGTCTAAAGCTTCAACAGATTTAAGAAAGAAAATTGAAGCGGTGTTAAAAATGATGTAATGAAATAATGATTGGCATATTCATACGCATAAAAAAAACCGGAGAAATGTCCGGTTTTTTTATGCGTATAATCAAGTGAATTACAAAAGGGCATTCTAAGCGTTTTTATTCTTTAGAATAACGAATAAGCGAATCCTTGATTTGTTTCAAGATTAACCTCCTTGGTAGTTCCATTCAAGATAAAGCCAAGGGTATTAGGTCCACTGGAGCCTTGGTTCATAGCATAAAATACAATCCTATCACCACTACTCACGGAAATATTAAAGGCGCCCTGGTCTTTAGTTAATCGATATCGATCTACCACCAGCGTATTATTTACATATACTGAAATTATATCTCCGTCGTCTGCGGCACTATCATATAAATAGAGCGTTTGGGTGAACACATCTACATCAATGCTCCCTTCATTGGTGTACGTGGAGGGGTCAGGAACAAAGCAGGATGAATTATACCGAGCCAAAATAGTATTACTTTTCTTTTCTACTTCATTTACAGTAGCCATCTTGATTACTAAGTAGTTCATATTATCGGCGTCTGCGGTGGACGCAAATGTATATCGAAAGGTAAATTGAACCGTGTTTTCAGTGATCGTCAGTGCTGAAGAAGGTAAAGACGTTTCGTAACCAACCCCACTGATGGTATTCGAACTATTATTATAAAACAGCGCTTCAATCGCGAGACTTTTAATACAATCCTTGTCACCTTTATAGTCAAAAGTAACCACTAATTGCCCTGTGGTTTGAGGCGGATTGTCGAAGGTGCAAGAAGGGTCACTGATGTTTTGTACACGAGCATAATCGATTTTGAAATTCTTACATTTAGAATCTACAAATTCAAAATCGAATTTTTTCTTTTGACATGTTGTAAGTACCAGGCCAATTACTAAAAACAGAAGACTTCTTAATAGGGTTTTCATGGTACGTAGTTAATTTCAATGGTTCCACTTTGCGTCATGGTAGATTCAAGAACGATCTTATATTCTTGAGTTCCATCAATGATGAGCATGGCAGCAGTATTGGGCGAAAGTTTACCCAAATTAAGAGCATGCAGAGTAAAGAAGTTAGCACCTGGTTTTAATGAGATCACTACTTCTTTTTTCTTTTCTGTTAGCGTATAATTTTGCATAATCCACATCTCATCTAGTTTAAGCGATATTCTGTCGCCATCCACTTCCTGATGATCCCATACTTGCACACGCACTGTCGGATGGCGCACGGTAATTTTTTGCGCCAGCTTTACCTCACGGCCTTCTACTTTGGCTGGTGCTGGCTTAGGCTTCGGTTGATTCGCGGGTGGTGTATCTGTGGGTTTAGGCTTATTGTCGGCCACTTGTTGTGGTTTAACTTTTGGCGGAGGAACTCGCTTCTTCTTTTCCAATAAGGTAAATGAATATTTAACAGTGATTCCTCCAAAAGTTCCTTTGGATGAGAATTGGTCATTCACCAATTCTTTTTGATTGATGACATCGTAAACGCGATAAGAACCTGAGGACAGTAAGGCCTGTCCTAAATTTAATTTTAGACCTAATGATAAAGTGCTTCGATCGCCAATTTTCTGTTCCATTCCAAGTTCACCAAAATAGGAGGTATTGTTTCCTAAATACGAAACGCTGGTCGTTACATCTTCACTTATAAAACTACCGTCTCTCTCTATGTAAAAATTTTCCGTGATACTATTCTGGTACTTTCCAACGGAATTCCAATTCATAGCCCCACCTAAAAAAAACGAAGTTTCATCGGATACAGGTTGGTAAATATACAGTCCTGCGTAGTAGCCCCAATAGGAATTGTGATTGGTAGTAAGTGCTTTGTATCCGTCGTTCCGTCGCTCGAACTCCTTGTCTTGAATTTTCCAACGGGTGTAATTTTGAGTGATCCCTACTTCCAGGCCTATTCGATTGAAGGCTTTATATTGTAAACAAAGCCCCCAGTTAGATTGAAAGTTAAAACCTTTGCCTCCTAATACCCCCCGGCTTTTCTGAAAGGTATGATACGGAATGCCGGCATCTGTAAGTGCGCCAAACCGAAGACTGTGTTGAGCAGTGGCCGATAAGCAGACAACACTAAGAAGTATGGTAAAAAAATTATTCACAGGGTAACGTTTATCAAAGTCCAATATACTACTTTTAATGTATGGATCGAATAATGATGGATATTCAATCGGTCAGTTGCAATACTTATGCCGGATTGATGCCAGCTCGTTTAGGGTTTACAACTTTTGGCGAATCTCAGCTAAAAAACTTAGATAGGGAGCGCAACAAATAACCAAGTCCTTTATAACCTACGATGATACAAAACTTTTGGTTACTAGAAACTGGATATTTTAAGCTAGACGGAGGTGCCATGTTTGGGGTAGTACCGAAAAGCATCTGGAACAAACTCAATCCGGCAGACACCAACAATATGTGCACCTGGGCTATGCGCTGTTTGCTGATTCAAACAGATAACAGACTCATATTGGTGGATACCGGCATTGGTACGAAACAAAATGCTCGTTTTTTTGACTTTTATTATTTGCATGGCAACGATACTCTAATTGGTTCGCTGGCCAAAGCTGGCTTTAGTCCGGAAGAGGTTACGGATGTAGTGCATACCCATTTACATTTCGATCATTGCGGAGGTGCGGTGACCTATCATGAACACCTTGATCAACTCGTTCCAACGTTCCCCAAGGCTCGGTATTGGACAAATAAGTCGCATTGGAACTGGGCTACTCAACCTAATTCCAGAGAGAAAGCTTCATTCTTGTCAGAAAATATTTTACCACTACAAGAATGGAATGTGCTGCACTTTATGGAGGAAAACGTTTCTCCCTTTCCAGAACTTACTTTTGATTGGGTCAACGGTCATACGGAATCGCAAATGCTCCCTCGTTTTACCTATAAAGAACAGGAATATGCATTTGTAGCGGATTTGTTGCCATCGTCCGCGCATTTGCCCATTCCATACATTATGGCTTACGATACCAGGCCTTTGGTGAGTATGGAAGAGAAAAAAGTTTATTTGGATAACTCCTTGCACCAGCAGCGTATTCTACTCTTTCAGCATGATCCACTCGTACAGGCTTGCACACTGAAGCTCACAGAAAAGGGCATTCGAACCGATATTTGTTTCAAGGAAAATGATTTTTTTAAATGAGTTCTACCAAGCATCCACAACCAGGCCAATACCAGCATTACAAAGGGAATTTGTATGAGGTGCTTCACGTAGTGAAGCATTCGGAAACAGAACAAGAATTGGTGCTGTATAAATCGGTGCATTCACCTCAACTATGGGTGCGTCCTTTAGACATGTTTATGGAATTGGTAGAGATTAATGGAAATAAGGTTCCTCGATTTAAAGCCCTATAACATTATTATTACGTACCGTTTTTATCGCAAGTTGATAGGCTTGTGTTTTTAATAAATCCATTTTTATTTCTATTAATAATTAAAAGAGTGAGATTTTAATAGACCTTATTAGGTAGAAATACCTAATATTATTTTTTTTATAAATTATATGGTTTAAATAATTGATAATATATCCGCTAATTGCTTATATTCGTGTTGTGTAGAGGCACAAACTCAATGATTCGTAGAATTACATATTATTTAGTTTTGATTTTTTCATGCGTATTCTTCCTGCCAGCTAACGCTCAGCTCTGGTGGGATCTTATGAATGATGAATCCAGGAATTATTATGAAGTGGTTTCTACCCTTGATTCCTTTTACCAACATAAAAGCAAAGGAAAAGGTACTGGATACAAACAATACCAACGTTGGAAATACCTTCAGCAGTTTCGAGTAGATTCCAATGGAAATCGAATCAGTGCCGAAAAGGAATGGCAAGAATATGAACGTTACCTGCGCAGTGTTTCAATAGATCCAAAATCACGCATCACGGCCAGTAATTGGGAAGAATTAGGCCCAAAAGCCTGGAATCGCAGCAGCGGATGGAATCCGGGAGTCGGAAGATTAATGGCCATAGAAATTGATCCTACCAACGATAGAATTATTTATGTAGGTTCTCCGGGCGGTGGTTGTTGGAAAACCAAAAATGGAGGGAATACCTGGGAGGTGCTTACCGATGATTTTTCTTCGTTGCAGGTGTCGGCAATTGAAGTAGACTATTCTAATCACGATATCGTATACCTCGGTTGCAGTGCCGCCCGCTTAATGCGTTCCAATGATGGTGGAGAGTCGTGGAATACTGCCAACATGGGTATTAATGGAATGGTGAACTGCATCGTGATACATCCGAGCATTCCTTCTACTCTTTTCGCAGGCACTTCTACTGGTTTGTATAGAAGTGTAAATCAAGGTGCCACTTGGACTTTGATTACCAATGCTCCCATTCACGATATCGAATTTAAGCCCAATGATCCCACGGTAATGTACGCCTGCGGAAAAGATTTTTTCCGTTCCACCAATGGAGGCCTTGCATTTCAGCAAATCAACAATGGTATAGTAGCCTCCGATAGAAGTTTTATTTCCGTTACTCCCGCCAATCCTAACCTGGTCTACATGGTATCCGCCAGAGGGGATGAATTTGGTTACTTATACCGATCCTCCGATGCTGGATTAAGTTTTCAGGTACAAGTTACTGGCGATGCAGCTTCCGGCACTAACTATTTTGGTTATTCTCCTTACGGTGATGAGCCTGGAGGGCAGGCGGGCTATGATATGGCAATGTGTGTAAGTCCTACCGATCCTAATAAAATCTGGATTGGAGGCATTATCGTCTGGCGATCGGTTGATGGTGGCCTGTCTTTCGAAGCCCAAACAGAATGGAGTTTACCCAATTCACGTGGCTATAACCATGCCGATGTGCATGTGCTAGAATATAGAGATGAAGTGGTGTATGCTGGGACGGACGGTGGAATTTATAAATCTAATGACGAAGGAGATAATTGGATAGATTTATCTGTTGGCCTGGGCATACGGCAGTTTTACAGGTTGGGATCTGCTACTACCAGCAATCATTTGGTTACAGCAGGGGCACAGGATAATGGCACCAGCATTCGAAGGCCTGCCGGCTGGGTAGATTGGCTGGGTGCAGATGGAATGGAATCATTTTTCGATCCCAGCGATCATAGCATTGTGTATGGAACTTCTCAAATGGGAAGTTTATACAAAAGTACCGATGGTGGAAATTCCAGGGTATCTTTAATTGCACCTGAAACGGATGGCGAATGGGTAACTCCATTTGTGATTGACCATAATGCCCCCAACGTGTTGCATGTGGGGTATCGAAATGTTTTTAAAAGCACCGATGGCGGAAGTACCTGGGTGGCGCTTACAGAACTTAGTGGTGCCAATTTTGAAGAAATAGCCCTGGCACCCTCCAATTCAAATGTTATCTATGCCAGTAAAGGAGGAACACTTTACCGCAGTTTGAACGGAGGTCTTAATTGGAACACATCCAACGTGCCTTCCGGAAGTATCAACTATTTAAGCGTTCATCCTTCCAACCATTTGCAGGTGGCGGCGGCCTGTACTGGTGGTAGAATTTTTACATCATCGGATGGAGGCATCAATTGGATAAATTATACCAGCATGCTCAATGGCAGCATGAATTGTATTGTCTATCACAACGGCAGCGATAATGGATTATATGTGGGAACCAACAACGGTGTATTTTATCGAAATGCAGGCATGACAAACTGGGTAGCTTACGATAATGGGTTGCCTAATGTAGAAGTAAGGGAGTTGGAAATTCATTACCCTTCTGGGAAAATCAGGGCGGCGACTTATGGAAGAGGGCTCTGGCAGGCAGACTTGTACGAGGCTTTACCAGTTTCCTATCAATATTTGGATGCACAATCTATTCCAGAAAAAGGAGTGCTGGTTTCCTGGGCTACTTTGTTTGAAAATGGATCTGATAAATTTGAAATTCAGCGCTCGCACAATGGGCGAGATTTTGTAAGCATCGGTGTTCATAAAGCGGCTGGTAATTCCAATACCAAACAACACTATGAATTCCTTGATGCATCACCCTTGCAAGGTATATCTTATTACCGCCTGCTCCAGGCCGATGAGTCGGGAGTTGGACGATTTACCAACTTTGTGATGGTCGAATGGAATACAGGTTCTTTAGAACTTACCGTATTTCCCAATCCATCTTCGGAAGAATTTCAGGTTTTGGGTAGCTTCGCTTCTGAAGGTACTGCTGCATTAACGGTGTATAATAGTTTGGGAGAAACGGTATATAGTCTGCCCGTATTCCAGTTGAATCAATGGTATACTTTAGGGCAAAAACTAAGTCCAGGCCAATACATCCTTCACATTCGAACAACCTCTCAACAAAAATCAATTCGGGTGGTGAAGCAATAATGATGAACATTTTCATTCATCTCCAATATTATTTACGACTGCCAATCTACATGAATGACTTCATTCATCCACGGAAGTTTAATGGTATTAATAGACCATGGAAGTTGCTTCATCAGGATGTCGAATCCTTTTTCTTCCACCCTCAAGCGCCATCCATCCGGCTCCTTCGTAAGTTTCCCTTCCCGCAGTAAAAAACTAGCCCTGAAATTTTCTATACTTGTGTTTTTTAAAATTGGCCAGTTTTCAATAACGCCTTTTAATAAACTTAGCGATAATTCGTGTTCTTCTGTGCTTACTTCAATTTCCTTCATCACCGGCATTACAGGAGCCATGCCGCAAAGAATTTTATTTAAGGTCAATTCAAATTCAGGAGTATCCTTTTTTTCAAAAATCAAATACTGAAGCATGTGTACTGCTTTTTCCTGAGCCTCGGAGTCGATAAATTTTTTCTTTTCAGTCAGCTTCAGAAGATTGAAAAACCGATTAATGAACGGATGTAAAATTACCAATCCTGCATTTTTAATATACAACGTAGTTCCCGTCGGCAATAATTTTTCCAATTCAGGATCGCTGCTGCCTGTTTTCTTTTTAAGAATTTCAGGAAGTTCTTCCTCTTCTTCATCGGAACCATCTTCTTGGGTGAATCCTGCCAATAAGGTTTTTAAAAGCTCCAGTTGGGACGACGGCAACAACATTTGGATTGAATCCGGATATCGCTGATAAAATGCTGCCAGCATTAGTTTGGACTCATTCGTTTTGATGCTGATTAATTCACTCAAAATCTTTTCGATGCTTGGAATAACCGCTCGACTAAAACGCCGGTGCTGGAAGAAGTACTCTAATTGAAATGCCAACTCATTAAAATTACTCAACAAGTCTTCGAGTTTTAAGGCAGTGAGCTCGCCAGACTGAGACGAAATTTCACCATATTGCTCTTCTAAAAACTGCCAGGCTCTTTCTCCCAGAATAAAAATTACTTTCGATTTACTATCTGGATGTTCTAATAATTTACTTTCGCGTAATGCTCTTCGGAAAAATACCGGATCTTCCCTGTAAAAGGTTATCAGTACTTCGAGAGCATGGTCAATATTGTTGTCGAGCAAGTCTTTCCATGGAATAAGTCCTTGGGTAAACAACAATGCGAGTATTTTTTCCCGGTGCTCTTTGTAGTGTTGTTTATCTTCAAAAGCTTCAATGGATAAGGATTTGCGAAATACCTCCACCAATGCTGGAGAAAACTGCTTTTGAATTCGCGACCAAATTTGTGGAAAGCGATATACATCGACTTTTTTGAAATACTGGATAAAAAAGGCTGGTTGTGCATCGTATACCCCCATGATAAATGCTTCCAACTCCTCCAATGTGCTGTTGCGTTGCACCCAAGGCAAGCTCCCTGTTTTCAGATATCGTAAAATCCAATCCAATTCCGGAAGCTTTTCGGTTTCTTCTTCCAGAATTTTTTGTTCTGATAACAATTGGCTGAGTTGAGTGTACGCATATTCGTTTTTGAAATCGGCATGCAACTCCGCATTCCAAAAGGACTCCAGGGCCTTTAGGATTTCATGGGAAGAGTTTTTCCCTTCGGCCATTTCCAAGGCTAAAAGCAGCCCCTGGATATTTCTTTTTTGAAAAGAATTTTCAAAAAGCAATTGAATCAATTTCTCTTTTGATAAAGAGAGGTATGGTGTAAGTGCTTGGACGGTGCGCAACGCTTTTTCATACCATTCCGGAAGTTTATTTTTTAAGAATTCCGGAAGCTCAGAAACCTTACAAGTGGCTTGTTGCAAGTAGGCAAACAGCCAGGGGGATTGCGTTTCTAAGAGGACTGATTGGTTCAGCAAAACTTTCCATACAAGCTCTGTAGGCCATTGATACAATTTTGCCAATGCTTCGATCAGTTCATCTGCATTGAAAGTATTCGTTTGAATCAACACGATCCAAACCGATTGCTCCATATGCCGGGCTTCTACCTGTTGCAAATCCTTAACATAGTTATGCAGCCTGCTCAATTCTTCTATTTGCTCCAGTCGTAAAGGGAGGGAGAGTATTTTTTGTAAAACTCCGGAATACAATTGACCAAGAATAGTTTTGAGTCGTTGAAAGATGATCCGTAAGGTATAAGGTTCCTTTTTTTGTGATTGAAGAAAGGAAAGAAAGGCATTGGGAGAGCGTTCCAGGTAGCGCTTTAAATCTTTTTCTAATGAAAACGAAACATCCTGAGTTGCCGCATCCCACCAGGGAAAATGGCCATACACCAGGTAATGAGCCCAACGGTCTTCTTGCCATTTGGTCTTCTGTGTTGAAGAATCGTTTCCGTCTTCTCCCGATTCATTCAACGGTAAAATGAGATGGGATTTACTTACTATTTCAAAGTGCAGCTGATTTAGTAATGCTGTGCGCAGTTTATGTTTCAATAAATCACGGTTACTCCAATCGATTACCTCGAGATGAATTTCAATTGAAGGAACGACCAGGTATCCATCCAGCTCAAGCTCATCCAGCACTTCTTCTATGACTCCTACCAAATGATGTTGGGCAAAATCTGATACGTCTTGTAAAAAGCTGGTTCCTTTTTCGTTGCCTGTTTGGAATTCAAACTGTAAGTTTTCTATGACGGAAGCAGGTGCCACTCAAATCGTATTTACATTTTAGTTTTTTGCCGGTAGATTTTACCAACCCAAAAATTCTATCATCCCCCAAAACAACAATCCTATGCCAACTACGGAAAATGAATACATAATAGCATCAAACGCACCGCCACGATGGAAAAGAACGACTGTTAATATAAATCCCATCAACAACAATAGGCATCCACTGGCCAATAATTGTATTCCTTTTTTACGACGCTTCAGGTATTCAAATTTCTTTATTTCATCCAGGAGCAATTGTATAGTCTCTTTACTTACTCCTTTATCTTCGAAGTGTGCACTCAATTCCTCTTTACTTTTTTGCTGTGCTAAGGAAATTGCTTCTTTCAGTATTTCAGTAGTAAGCATATGGGTTTAGGTTTAAGAGTAGAATAAAAACTTCTAATTTCAGATTCCCATCAACACATCCAACGAGTACTAGTAGGTAAAAGGCACATGCTCCCAGCCGGGCTGTTACAGCAGCTAGCTCTTGGTGTGATGTTCAATCATCACCATTGCCAAGGCGGTTTGTTTTACATGGGATAAAGAAATGTGAATATGGAAGTTTCCTTTTTCCTGAAGGAACTTTTGTGTTTCTCCATGCAATTGAATATGAGGTTTTCCTAGATCGTCGTGACAGATCTCAATCTCGTGGAATGCCATTCCTAAGCGGTATCCGGTGCCGAGTGCTTTAAAGAAGGCTTCTTTGGCGGCATACCGGACGGCGAAATGTTCGGCGGCATTTATCTTTGATCCACAGTAAGCCCGTTCTGCTTCCGTAAATATTTTGTCTAGGAAAGAACTGCTTTCGATGCTCTTTCGAATTCTGTCTACTTCAATAATATCTGTCCCAATGCCGAATATCATACAACTGACAAACTTTCACTCAAGTTACTAAATCGATACCTAAGTTTATATACTAATGCAGAAAAATACAGGGCTATGCGCTGTATTGCTCAATACAAGGCGGCTGCGATAATAAAATAGACGCCAAGACCGAGTAGATCGTTTAAGGTAGTAATGAAAGGGCCGGAAGCCACAGCCGGGTTTACACCAAATCGATGCAGGATAAGTGGAGTAATGGTGCCTAAAAAAGAGGAAAAGATTACCACATGGAACAAGGCCACCGAAACTACCATGGAAAGTTTGAGGTCGTTCATTAACAGAAGGTTTACCAGTCCGACGACCAGCGCTATGGCCAGTCCGTTAATAAAGGCCAGCAAAAAACCTTTGCCGAAACGATGGAAGGAGAAATCGTTAAAATTGGGATCTCTGGCCAGACTTTGTACAATAAGGGAAGAGGATTGTATGCCTACATTGCCTCCGGTGGCCGTAATCAAGGGAATAAAAAATGCCATGGCCGTTACTTTGCTAAGCATGCCTTCAAATAATCCCAGGAATTGTGCGCCCAGAATACCACCGGCCAATCCCACCAGTAACCAGGGAAGCCGTGAGCGTGTAAGATCCCAGATGCTATCTTCTTCCTCTACCGGAGAAGTAATCCCCGACATCACCTGCATGTCTATTTCAGCTTTTTCGGTGATCACATCCACCACGTCATCAATGGTAATGCGCCCCAATAATTTCCCATAATTATTCACTACCGGTACCGCCACCAAATCATATTTCTTCATCAGCTCGGCTACTTCATTGGCTTTCATAAACGCATCCACCGAAATGATTTCCGAATCATAAATATCGGACACCATGGTTTCTTCTTCCGAGAGCAACATTTTTTTGACCGAAACCCTGCCCAGCAGTTTATCGGAATCGTCTACCACATAGACAGAGTAAAGCTTGCCAACGCGCTTGGCCTGTTCGCGCATTTCCTCCACGCACTTGTTTACCGACCAATTCAAGTTGGCGCGAATAAGCTCTTTCTGCATTAATCCACCGGCCACATCGTCGTCGTAATGCAACAAATCTTTTAGATCTTTGGCCTTGGCTTCGTCGGTAATTTTTTCGATGATTTCTTCCGGATTCTCTTGTTCATTGAGAATGTCGGCAGCATCATCAGAGTCAATGAGATTTAGGTAGTTGGCAATTTCTTCGGCGCTGAAGGTTTCTAAAAACTCCACCCTGAAATTTTCATCCAATTCACGAATAACAAGAGCCTGGTGCTTTTGATCCAATAAATTGAAAATATACCGGGCCTGTGCCATTTCCAATTCCGGAACAACGCTGGCAATATCTTGTGGAAGCAATTCCTCCAAACGACTTTCTACAAATTGCTTGTTATCGTCCAGGATAGCTTCGCGAAGCTGATGAATATATTCGTCTGTTAATTCAAACATTTACAATACAGCGGCTATTTTTTTGGTTAACTCCAGGTATTCTTCCACCGACAACTCTTCGGCGCGCTTGTTAAAGTACGCATCAAGTAAGAAATCTTCAGGCAGCGCCATCGATTTTAAATTGTTGCGAAGTGTTTTTCTCCGCATCGAAAAACATTGTTTAACAATGCGTTTGAATAATTTTTCATCCACTCCCAGGTCTTGGCGATTGTTTCGCTTCATGCGGATCACCGCTGAAGTTACTTTCGGCGGTGG
The DNA here is from genome assembly GCA_025454925.1 of Cytophagaceae bacterium. Taxonomy (GTDB): domain Bacteria; phylum Bacteroidota; class Bacteroidia; order Cytophagales; family Cytophagaceae; genus JALONM01. The sequence continues at coordinate 19,866 of JALONM010000041.1, read as the reverse complement.
TGTAAATACGTGCGCGGGAACGGTAAACAAATATTCCATGTCATACCAGGCTTGCAGCAACACACTCAATATCCCATAATCGCGATTGCCCGGACCGGAGCATAAACGCTCGGCTACTTCTTTTTGAAGCATGCCTACCAGCAAAGGCACCTGGTCGCGGTGATCCAGTGCTTTAAAAAAAATCTGCGAAGAGATGTTGTACGGGAAATTGCCAATAATAGCAAAGCGTTTCTTCTCAAAGGTCCTGGCCGGATCCCACCTTAGAAAGTCTTCGTTCAGAATGCGACCGTGAAGGCCATGATAATGTATGTTGAGGTAGGAAACCGACTCTTTGTCGAGCTCTATTACCCATAGTTTTTTATCAAATACCGGAATTAAGAACTGGGTCAATACGCCCATGCCAGGTCCAATTTCCAGAACACCTTCAATACCCTCCTCTGGTAAGGCTTTCACGATGTCGTGGGCAATATTGGAATCGTTTAGGAAATGTTGACCTAAATTTTTTTTGGGACGGACTTTGTTCACGGCGCTTACCTTTGTAATATGCAAAAGTATTAAGATGAAAGTTCTGCCCCAAACAAGGGCAGTCTTTTATTTAATACACTTACATAGTAAGGTTTAGGTTAGTTAGGAAACTGCGGTTCGTAAAGAGCCGTAGTTTTTTTTTGTACAATTCTAACGATCTTCACCGACTACCGGCTTTCCATGGTAGTACCAATGGGGTTAAAATAGGCTTATTATCATAAAGCCGGCTGCGTTTGAAAAGGGAAGACGGAATTCTGCGGAATAGTGCTTTTTTTAATCTGGTAATTATTAGTACTTTCATGGTCTGACAGCGTAGGCTAAGCGCCTTACCCGATTATCATTGGCCACGCTTTTACCAATAATTGATTAGTATACATGAAGTCTATTTTTACCCTAACCTTAAGTCCGGCTGTCGATAAGAGTACAGAAGTGGATCATGTGGTGGCAGAACATAAATTGCGTTGTGCAGAAGCTAAGTTTGAAGCGGGAGGCGGAGGTATTAACGTTTCCAGAGCCATAAAAAAACTAGGAGGGGAGTCAACCGCCATATACACCAAAGGAGGTCCTACCGGTGACTTGTTACAGAAATTGCTAAACCTGGAATATATTTCTCAATTGCCAGTAGAGTGCGTGAACTGGACACGGGAAAATTTTACAGTAGTGGAAACGACCAGTAACCAACAATTTCGATTCGGAATGCCCGGTCCGGAGTTGTATGAAAAAGAATGGAGACAATGTTTGGATTTGGTTCAGGATGTTAATCGTCCAATCGATTACATGGTCGTAAGCGGTAGTATACCCAAAGGAGTGCCATCCGATTTTTTTGTGCAGATAGCAAAGCTATCCAGAGAAAAAAATGCGCGCCTTATTCTCGATACCAGCGGCGACTCCTTGCGCCAAGCCATGAGCATAGGCGTACACATGCTAAAACCGAATTTAAATGAACTTGCCGAAATGGTGGGTCGCGATTTGAATACCCAAAAAGAACAAGAGGACGCTGCCCAGGAATTGGTGCATTCAGGCAAAATTGATGTGTTGGTGGTTTCTCTCGGACCCTCCGGCGCCATGATGGTTTCCAAAGAAGGGATTTACCACGTGGCCGCACCAAGTGTGCGCAAACGTTCTACCGTAGGCGCGGGGGATAGTATGGTAGCTGGCGTGGTGTATTCAATGGCCAGAAATTGGGATCTTCACGATGCCTTGCGCTACGGCATTGCTTGCGGAACAGCAGCCACCATGAATACCGGCACCGGCCTCTGCAAGAAAACAGATGTAGAAGAATTATTCAAATGGCTTAAAGCCAAATAAAGAAAAGCGCTGTCATCAATCCATAATGTGGTGCTTGAAAAAAATCCGGATTTATACAGCCTGTTCTGTAAAAATCCGGATTTCTTTTTTTTGCTCGGCAAGTACCACCGTGCGGCGCTGCCTTAGCGTTGAATCAGCAATTTTTCGTAGTATACCGAGCCTTGTACAAGTACTTTAAGCGTGTACAGGCCCTGTGAAAGCTTGGAAAGACTAAGATTCGTCAGCACTTCGGTAGCTTTCGACGTTAGTACTACCTGCCCATGCTCGTTAAGGATTTCGATGGAAGCAGGAATCTCCTGGAAAGCCGAAGCATCAATCACCAGTTGTTCTCCCACCGATGGCATCGGATAGATGTTCAGCGAGGCGGCACGAGCTTCGCTAGCCTCCGCTGTGCGCAGCACACAGGTGCTTACCGGTTTGCAATATTGCTTGTAGTAAGGAGCTGTGGAGGTGTTTACACCGGCGCATACTTCTCCCATGCTAAAATATTGCGACAATACGATCGTGGCGGACATTTTATCGGCAGCAGGCATTACCGAAGAGGACGAGCCGGTAAACCACCAGGCTACAGTCGTAGCATTGGTTTTTGCAGCGGCACTCAGTTCAAACGTAAGGCTTTGTAATGCTCTTCCGCAGGAAGGACCCAAAATGGGATCCTGAGAAACCAGGCCTGTTATGGTAACATTGATTGGGGATGAAACAGCGCTTCTGCCGCATTGGTCGCTTACTTTCGCGCTCAAGGCATATGTTCCTGCCCTCAGACTATTGGTCGCAAAGGTATACGGAGCGCTGGCATCCATTCCTATCAAAGTAGTACCCTGAAAAAATTCTACCTTCGTAATCGAGCTTCCACTGCTGGCGGTAGCGGCCAAGGCAATGGTTTGTCCTTCGGTGAATGCAGTGTTGTTCGATGGACTGCTGATGCTTACGGAAGGTAATGCAGCAGTAAGGCAAGGATCGGCCGCCTGAACGGTTATCGTTATTGAAGTTTCGCTGCTGGCGCCTCTGCTGTCGGTAGCAATGGCTTTCAGCACATGCGTTCCAGCGCCCAGGTTTTGCAAGGCTGGATCCTGCGCCAAATGATTCCAGTCGTAGGGAGCAACGAATTCGGTGCGCACCGCCACATTGTTAAGTGCCAGCTGAACGTTGGCAATGCCGTCGGCATCGGTGGCCGCCACATTCACCACCAGCGTGGCAGGAGCCGCCAGCGTGGCGTTGGTTAGAGGACGTGTAAACGAAAGCACCGGTGGCGTATTGACACATGTGCCTTCCACAATTCCGCATCCACATAAGCCGGGCGTGTCTTTGTTCGCATCATTCGGGCACGCGTCTCCAGCGGTCGCTACATAACCCATCGGTTGAGTGCAGGCACTCAGGGTTTGTGACACATCTCCTTTTCCATCGCCGTCGGCATCTCTATACCAAGTAGTGGCGGGTGTTACAGTAAGGGTCTTGGCTGCTGAAGTAGCTCTGCAACCATTGGCAAATGTCACTTCTACCGAATAGGTTCCTGCACTGGTAGCCGTATAGCTGGCGGTAGTGGCTACTTGTGTGCTTCCATTAAACCATTTGTAAGAACTACCGGAAGTTGCAGTGAGTACTAAACTGGAACCTGCACAAAATGAATTGGCCACTGTGGTTATGCTGGCTGAACAGGCAGGCACATTACTCGAACAAAACGGATATCCTTTGTCGGGCAATCCGGCCATGAAACTTTTTAACCAGCGCATCGCCTGGCGCTCGCTTCCATCCTGGTTTACCAGGCCGCTGCCATCTACCCAGGTGCGACCGTTTACATAACCCCAATACGTAATGCCTGCCACCGCCGGATGGTTCCAGTATACAGGAAACAGATTGCTTAACGAAGTATACTGTCCAGATTCTGTTTGTGCGGTTCCTCCTTTTACATCCAATTCCGTTACATATATTGGAACACCGCCTTGAGCCATGAGATCTAAAATAGAACGCAATCCATTCGGATTGTTTTGTAAACCAAATTCCAAACTAAACCAATGAGCCTGCGTGCCGAATCCATCGATCAATCCACGATCGCGTAAGGCTTTTACTAATCCTAACATTTCATTGACAGATCCTGCATTGTTTTCCAATCCGTAATCGTTCAGGATTAATTTTGAATTGGGAAAGTACTGACGCGCTTTGGTGAACAGCCAGATTTGCCAATCGTAGCCCGTTGCGCCAGTGCCACCAAGTCCGTTTTTAAAATAATTCGTTCCCGGTGCATGATTGGGAAGTTGTTCATTTAATACATCAAACTGATCAATCGCATCCGGGTATCGTTCAGCAATTTTGCTCATATATTCTTCCATCTCACGTTGAAACTCAGTAGGCGACAAAGACGTGATCCATTGCGGATATTGATTCCCCCAGGCAAGGGCATGGTAGCGGAACATCATGTGGTTGTTTTTGGCATAATTATAAGCCACGTCGGCTCCGCCCCAATTCATTACGTTGCGTGTTCCTTCAATTGAGCCCCACTTGCATTGATTCTCTGCCGTTACTCCATTCCAATAGGTGTTGTAAGAAGAAGGGAACGTCGCTCCATTCGTAGTGGCAATGTTGGCGAGGTATTTGCCTTTGCAGGCGCTCATGCCTTTGGGCGCTACCGGTGCAGTGCCTACCATAAATTTTACACCCGCAGAAGTAAAACTTACACCGTAGTTGTTCGTGGCTTTGGCGCGAAGGGTGTACGTGCCCGCCGGAACACCATTCCATAAAAATGTATACGTGTTGTTGGTTCCGCTCAGAGCCTCTCCAAGTTTTACCGTACCATTAAAAAACTCCACTTTACTCACACTGCCACTGCGGCTTCCGCCGGTATTAGAAGCATACACATTGATTTGCACTGTGGTTCCAGCCTGGTAGTAGGCATTACTAAACGGACTGGTAATAACGCACGAGGGAGGTGTATTTTGCGCCATGACGAGGCGCAAACACAAGGCTAAGAATACGTAAATAATTTTATTCATGATGTTTGGGTTATAGGTATAGTACATGATACTTTGCTAACACAGATGCAAGCAGATCGGTAAACAAATCGAGAGACAAGAGAAGAAAGAATTTGTAAACAATCGAGTGGGGAAATATAGAGGAATGAAATAATCAAACTCAAGGTTTTATCTTGGGCGTGTCCCTGCGTGGTGGCGCCTAAGGCGCCTAGCCACTACGGGCCGGGCTATCGCTAGGCGCCTGCGGCGCCAACCGCTCTATCCCTCACGCAAAAGGGAAATTACAAGTAATAAAAGTTCCCTGGCTGGCGAATCCTAATTCTAAAAAACGATATGCGGCGGATACAGCATGCTAGCATTTTAACCGGCTTTTCTCAATAGAAGCGAAGCGCACTATGGAGAAAGCTCATGGATCGCAGATCCATGGCCGGTAATCCCGACTTAGAAAATCATGGGCTTAGAAAAGAATTTCTGCTATTCGATTCCTTCTGAAGCCCTTGATTTTATTAGTCGTTTGTCAATAGAAGAATTTCTATTGACAAATTAGGGTTCAACTGCATACGCAGGCATAAAATCAAGATCAGAACAACGTCGGAACCACCGAGGATTTGGAATATCCGCGTAGGCAGATAATTTTCTTTTACATTTTCTTACCCTTTGCGATAGCCCTACTGAAGCGCAGGAGCGCGCACCAATCACCACCATTCGATTCTGATTTACCGAAGAATACTTTTCTCCTAAGAAAATGTACAAATCGCTACAATCTTGGTTTGGACTGGCTGCGTGGGTGAAAGGTATGGATTACTTCTTTCAGGTATTCGCGGTCGAGGTGGGTGTAAATTTCGGTGGTAGTAATGGACGAATGCCCCAGCATTTCCTGCACGGCTCGCAGGTCGGCACCACCTTCGATAAGATGCGTAGCAAAGCTATGGCGAAAGGTATGCGGACTCACTACTTTTCGTATTCCTGCTTTGGTAGCGGCCTCCTTGATGATCATAAATACCATTACCCTACTTAAACTTTTGCCTCGCCGGTTGAGGTACACCATGTTTTCGTGACCGGCCGCCACGGGCATATGGTTCCGGATTTCCTGAAGATAGATTTTTAAATAGCGCAGAGCATCGCTGCCTATGGGCACAAAACGTTCTTTATTTCCCTTGCCAACTACTTTTAAAAAACCTTCTTCCATGTAAACATTGCTGACTCGCAACTGGCAAAGCTCGGAAACGCGAAGTCCGCTGCTGTACAGGGTTTCAAGCATGCTGCGGTTTCGCATGCCTTCGGGGGTGGAATGATCGATGCTCTGGAAAAGTTCTTCTATTTCGTGCAGGCTGAGTACATCGGGCAGTTTGCGACCCAACTTGGGGCCTTCTAGGAGCTCCGAGGGATCGCGACTGATAATTTCTTCTGTCAATAGAAACCTGAAAAATGATTTTAGTCCGGATACTATGCGTGCCTGGGAATATGGCGACAAACCCAGTTCATGCAAAAATAGAAGGAAAGCTTCCAGGTCTTGCAACTGTATTGCCGAAACAGACGATATACCTATGGGTTGCAGGTATTGCTTTAACTTTTCTACATCCTGCAGGTAGGCTTCTACTGAATTCTCGGCCAGTGACCTTTCAAGTTGCAGGTATGCTTTGAATTGCTGTTGATATATTTCCCACATAATTCCAAAGGTACAATTTTGGAACATGATAGTCTACCAGGTGCGTTGTATGCTATTGATTATTACGTAACTTTGGATCTACCATACGCATTACGTTGATGAAGATCTTAATTTTAAACGGACCGAATTTAAACCTATTGGGTAAAAGGGAACCGGAGATTTATGGTTCCACCACTTTTGAACAATATTTTGAGGAATTGAAAAGAAAGTATCCCCAAGTAGAATTGGAGTATTTTCAATCGAATCATGAAGGGGCTTTGTTGGATAAAATCCACGAGGTAGGTTTTTTATACCAGGGTATTATTTTTAATGCAGGAGCCTATACACATACTTCGGTGGCCCTTGCCGATGCTATAGCTGCGGTAAAGTCGCCGGTGGTGGAAGTGCATATCAGCAATGTACATGCCCGGGAAGAATTTCGTCATAAGAGTTATATGAGTAAAGTTTGCAAGGGCGTAATTGCCGGTCTTGGGTTGAAAGGGTATGAACTTGCGTTGCACTATTTAATGGGCATATGATTAGTTTTTATCCAGGTCCGTCTGCGTTGTGGAAAGAGATGCCCACATGGATGGAGGAAGCCTGTGATTGCGGAATTTTATCTGTCAATCATCGCAGCGCTGAGTTTGCTGCCATGCTCCGGAATACGGTAGAACAGCTCCGGCAGCGTTTGGAGGTGCCGGAAGAGTACGGAATATTTTTTACTTCATCTGCCACCGAAACCTGGGAAATTATTTTACAAAGTTTACCAATAAAGAGTTCTGCGCATTATTTTAACGGCGCTTTCGGGCAGAAATGGTTTGAGTATGGCAAATTACTTTCCCCAAGGGCTGAGGCTTTTCCGTTTGGCCTTTCCGAAACACCTACCGTTCATTTCACTTCTTCGGATTTAGTTTGCATAACACATACCGAGACTTCTAATGGGACTTATCTTCCGGACACTTTTGTGCGTCAACTCAGGGAGGCTTCCAATGGTCAGCTGATTGCCGTGGATGCTACTTCTTCGATGGGTGGAATATCCTTGCCATGGCGCCATGCTGATATTTGGTTTGCTTCGGTACAAAAGTGCCTGGGTTTACCTGCCGGAATGTGCGTGGTTGTTTTTTCGCCGGCCGCTGCGGCACGCGCTTTTACCTTAAATAAAGACAAACATTACAATGCCTTTGCCGCTGCCGTAGAGCAGGCAAACAACTGGCAAACCACGCATACCCCCAATGTACTGGGTATTTTTTTAGTGGGGAAAGCCATGAACAGTTTAGGAAATATAAATAAGGTACATGCTCGTTTGGACCAGCGAAAAAAAGATTGGTACGATTTTTTGATACATAAAGGATGGAGCTTGCTTTGTACAAACGAAAACCTGCAGGCTCCTACAGTCATGGCAATAGGTGGCGAGTCGAAATGGATAGAAAGGGTTAAATCTGAAACTAAAAAAGCCGGATTTATGTTGGGAAACGGGTATGGTACCTGGAAGGAAAATAGTTTCCGTATAGCCAACTTTCCTGCCGTTCAGAACTCTGATCATCAGCGACTTATGGAATTGTTGAGCCATCTATAACGGACGGTATTCAAAAATCGTTTAAATCCTTAACTTTGAGTGAAATAGCTAGGTATGATGAAGATGTCTATTACATGGAAAAAGTTGGTGTCTGCTTTGGTAGTGGTGCTCTCCCTTTCCTCTTTTCAGACGGACCAACATCAGGTGGAAGTGGCCTTAATTCCTACGAATTTTATTCCCAAGGAAACTTTTGAGTTTCGCGTGCACTACGGATTTATTACCGCCGGACATGCCAAGGTAGAATTGTTTGAGCAACTGTACCTGGTAAACAACAAGGTTTGTTACAAGGCTACCTGTACTGGTCGCACCAGTGGAACATTCGATCTGGGATTGAGAATCCGTGATTCCTGGACGACTTATTTTGATACGGCGACTAAAGTATCCCAAAAGGCCACGCGCCAAATTGAAGAAGGAAACTATCGCTTAACGGAGGTGGTGCAATTCCAATATGGAGCCGATAAAGCAGTGGTGGATTGGGAGAAGAAAAAAGGCAACAAGGGACACAAAGAATACGAAGTAAAAGTAGAAGCCCTTCAGGATATAGTTAGCGGTGTATATTACATGCGTGCCATCGATTACAATAAATTAAAAGTAGGTGACATTATTCCGATTGATGCTTTTTTTGAAGACAAGCTGTATAATCTAAAAGTCCGCTTTAAAGGCAGAGAGAAGATAGATACCGAGTTTGGCGAAATCAACGCCCTAAAGTTGGCCCCCATCATGCCCGAAAATGGTTTGTTTGAAGGTGAAAATTCCATTCGTTTGTATTTAAGTGATGATTTGAACCGCTTACCATTGCGCATTGAAGCCGATATGTTTGTAGGAGCGGTAAAGATTGACTTAAAAAAATATTCCAATTTGAAATACCCGATATCGTTTGAGGATTAATATTCTTCCTTCGCATCGGTGATAGAGCAGGTTTTTTAAAAATGAATACTATGAAACTAGTAACACATCTGGTCATTACGATTTTTCTTTGTATGACGAGTGTTCTTATGGCAAAACCACAGGTGATAAAAGGCACCATGAAAGGGGTGGAGGTGTACAGCCACATATTCTTATATGAATTATTTGGACCAGAATCGGTTAAGATAGATTCCTGCAAGCAAGTGGCAGGAGCCTTTATATTTAACTTAAAAAATACATTGCCACGCGGAATGTACCGGGTAGGCGTTAATGATAAAACGTTTTTCGATTTCATCAACGACCAATCCAACCTGGTGCTGACCTGCGATGCTACTGCGGATGCGAAAACTAAAATAAGCGTCTCAAATTCCCTGGAAAACTCGTTGTTCGTAAAATATCAACAGTTTAATAATTCGTTTAATGAAGAGTTTAATAAGCTGAATACAGAAGCACAGAACAATGCAGGATTGCGCGCTTCTAATCCGGATCAGTACAATGTATTGATTCAGGGACTTCAAAAAAGATTGGACAGCTTAAATGTTGTTTTAAAAACGAATTTAAAATCCCTCAGTGCCAACAATAAAGGAACTTTTATGGCTAAGGTTTCAGAAATGTTTGCTACCCACGATACAGTTTCGGCCATGAATTTTTTTAGCAAGCAAGAATTGCAGGATCCTGAATATACCCGCGGTGACATGCTTACGTCCAAAGTATATATGTGCATGCAGCGTTATTATTCCAATATGGGTCTGGATGCAGGAGTGGCCAATCTGATGAATCGTTTTGAAAAACCCAATCCAAACAAGGAGGTATTTTATATTTCGGTTATCAGAGGCATTTACAACCAGAATGTTGAGTTTGCCCGCAAAATCACTGAACAGTATGCCCGCGAATTTCCAACCAGTAAACATGCTGCCTATTATATGTCGGTAATTCCCAAATCTCCACCCAAAGTAGGAGAGTTGGTTCCTGAAATAAAGCTGAAAGATTTTATGGGACGCGAAGTGAGTTTGTCTTCCTTACGCGGCAAAGTAGTATTGTTGGATTTCTGGGCTTCCTGGTGTGGACCTTGCCGTAAAGAAAACCCGAATGTGGTGCGTGCTTATGCCAAATACAAAGAAAAAGGATTTACAGTGTTTAGTGTATCCTTGGATGATAACCGGGAGCGCTGGGTGGCAGCCATTCAGCAAGATCAATTGCTGTGGGAATCACATGTTTCTGATTTGAAAGGCTGGAATTCATCGGCTGCCAAATTGTATGGAGTAAAATCCATACCAGCTACCTTTTTGTTGGATAAGGACGGAAAAGTGGTGGCCACCAATCTGCGAGGAGCAGAATTGGAACAAAAGTTAGAAGAATTATTGGCTCCCTAATTTACGATTCGTGTCTAAGAATAAAATATTGCTGGTAGACGATGAGGAGGATATTCTGGATTTGCTGGAGTATAATCTGGAGAAGGAAGGGTATGAAGTAAAGCGTGCTGCGGATGGCCTGAAAGCATTGGAAATAGCCAAGGACTTTCAGCCACAGATGGTACTTCTGGATGTTATGATGCCTCGTTTGGATGGCATTGAAACCTGCAGGAGGATGCGCCAGATTTCAGCATTGGAAGAAACCTATATCGTTTTCTTAACTGCCCGCAGCGAGGAATTTTCTGAAATTGCCGCCTTTGAGGCTGGGGCCAATGATTATTTGAATAAACCCATCAAACCGCGAGCACTGATCAGTCGTGTGAATGCTTATTTTAAACGTGAGAATAAGCAGGTACAGGAGCAACTCATGGTGAGTTTTGCCAATTTGATTATCGATAGAAGCAGTTATACGGTTAGTAAAAACGACGAAAAAATTATTCTTCCCAAAAAGGAATTTGAACTCTTGTACTTTTTGTCCTTGCGTCCGGATGTAGTCTTTTCCAGAGAAGATTTATTAAAACATATCTGGGGTACCGATGTTTATGTGGTGCCCCGAACAGTCGATGTTCACGTGCGGAAGGTCCGGGAAAAAATAGGAGAGGAATTTATCGTCACTGTTAAAGGAATCGGCTATAAATTCTGCAATCCCTAAGTACCACCATGTTTTTTAACGCCCGCAATCTTTCCATTTTATTAAGTATCGTGTGTACCGCGGCATTGCTTCTGGTGTTGCGAATTTCGGGTCATGGAGAGCAAGCGGTGTGGGTAGGTCTGTTTGCCTGGCTGCTTATATTGGGCATTAGCTGGTTGATGCTAGACCGGTTTGTCTTTAGAGAAATCGGTCATTTGAACGAATTACTGGAAAAGTTTAAGAATAAAGATTTCCGGCTGCAACGGGTGCCTCACGACCCTACCAAGCCTTACACGGTATTGGAGAAAATGCGCGATGAACTCCTGGATTTCGCCAACCAGAAACAAAAAGAAATAGATGAGTTAAAAAAACTGGAAACGTTTCGGAGAGAGTTTTTGGCAGACGTTTCGCACGAGTTAAAAACACCTATTTTCGCAGCCCAGGGCTTTATCCATACGCTTATAGACGGTGCCGTAGACGATATAGCAGTGCGTGACCGGTTTTTGCAAAAAGCCGCCAGCAGTATGGATGGGTTAAACATTCTGGTGCAGGATTTAATTACCATTTCTCAATTGGAGATCGGTGAAATTAAAATGCATTTTCAAAGCTTTGATTTGCATAAACTCACCGAAGATATTTTTGATCAATTGGAAGACACCGCTGCGAGAAAGGGCAGTGTATTGAAGTTTTATGAATATTCTCCCAAATCTTGTTATGTATACGCCGATAAGTTGCGCATCGGTCAGGTCATGACCAATTTGATCATCAATGCTGTTAAATACGGAAAAGATGAAGGCGTAACGGAAGTTCGATTTACCATTGACCAGGATGAGGTAGAAGTGTTGGTCATTGATGATGGACCGGGCATTGAACAAAAGCACCTCAGTCGCATTTTTGAGCGGTTTTACCGTGTAGAAAAAAGTAGAGCCCGAGACAAAGGAGGAACCGGATTGGGGCTGGCCATTGTCAAACACATCGTGGAAGCGCATCAGTCGAAGGTACAGGTGCAATCGGAACCCGGCGTGGGTACTGCTTTTAGTTTCAGGTTGAAGCGAGGAAAGGTAATTAAAGACGAATCGCTTAAAGGCCAATAAAAGGTTCCCCTAGTATTTTATTCTGATAACAGAAAAGCAGGGAATTTTTGCTTGTCGATAGGGGAATAATGGAGGCTGTTGCCTCTGTAAAATACAGCCAGGTTGCCGCAAATCAAAAGTTGATAATCATTGCCGCTTTGATTAATTCCATTCAAGGGTTTTGTAAAATCATAGTTAGAAGTATCGGTGGCCAGGTAAAGGTCCATTCCCCCTTTTCCATGTTCTAGCCCATTGGAAGAGAAGATTAAGTATCCGCATTCTCCTATTTCTATAAAGCTGGGATGACTCTCGGTTAATTCGGTATTGAAGGGGAGGCAAATGGCTTCCGACCAATTATCATCGCCTTGGCTTTCGCTGTACCATATATCTGTACTGCCTTTGCTTCCTTCTCTGTTGGATACAAAATACATTCTTTTGCCGTCTGCACTAACAAAGGGAAATCCATTATCGGAATTAGGATAGTTGATTTGTGCATTTAACAGCACCGGTTCGGACCAGTTTTGTGAGCTGTCTATCCAATTCGAAACACTGATTTTTTTTACCAGGTAAGCCTTGGCAGGATCAGCACTTGAAGGGGCGGAATGAGTGAGGTATTTTTTTTTGTGTAAATAAAAATACCGGGGTTCCTGCTCGAGTGGTAATACTGGCTTGGTGACTTTTATTTCGGAAAAACCGGAAGCTTGTTGTTGAAAATTCTGCAACAAAAAAATTTCGGTTTGATGGTGGTAGCGGCTTGTGTTGTATACATGTAGTTTTTGATCGGCGGGGTTCCAGGAAAGATAGGAAGGGAAAGGGTAGGAATGTATATCTGCGCTTATGGCAGTCGTTGAAGCCTGATTATGGATTGTTTTGGGTGGGCAACTTTTTAGCTCAAGTTCTGCCATGCGTTTTACGAGTTCGGATTCAAGATCAGTGGCTTGAAATTCCTGTAGGAATTCTCTAAACTCCTGCGCTGCGTCGTCCCAGTTTTGTTGGGCCTTCAGGGTAAGTGCGTAATAAAAACGAGTGAGAGGAATGTCGTCTTTATCTTCGGATAATAGCTGAGCATATATGGTTTCCGCTTCTTCAAACTGATAGGTATAGCGCAGGCATTCTGCATATCGATAGCGCGCATAGCGATCGGCAGGGAATTTAGTGGCGATTTTTTTGTATTTGCTGCCTGCGCTTACATAGTCCGATTGGTCAAAGGCCAAATCGGCTTCGTGGTATTTGCTGCGCACCATTTTACCCTGTGCAACGGCCAGTGTGGTAAAGAGGCTCAGATAAAAAAAAATAAAAAGGCGCATACTGGATATTACGTATGTGTTTGGTCAGAGTTTCAAGGGTACATGTATGTTGTTGGCGCGAAGCGCCAAGTTGCGTGAGGGATAGCAGCGGGGCGCCGCAGGCGCCAAAGCGAATAGCCCGACCCGATGCAGCCGAAGGCTGCGAGGGGCACGCCCAAGACCTTCGCAACCTGTAATTACTTGCTGGAAAAAGGAATGCGGAGCGCTGTAATCCATTATTCCATAGGATAGCCCGGACTTAACCAGTCGGTGTAAAAATCGGTTGGAAGATTAAGAATTTTATAATCGTGGCCTGAGGCACTCAAGATTTTGTTGGCCTCTGAGATGTTCACGCAATCTTCGAGTTTACAGCATCCACAATACAAAACCACTTTCTGAGTTTTGGGAATTTGTTTCAGTTGATTTTGCAACCGAACTTTATTGGCAGGGTCTTCGGCATTTCCAATCAGAATAGAGCCTTTGATAGGGCCGGAGGGACCTACGTTTAAGATTACCGGTTTATCGGTGGTGGCTGAGGTTTTAATTTGTTTGGCAAGAACAGCCGGATCCAATAATTTTTCAGGTGCGTAGGTAAAGGCAGCCAAAAGAAGTGGTATGAATAATAACCAATAGCGTGTAGTGTATTGCATAGTTCTTTTTTTTCAGTAACGAATAAAAATAAGGGAATAGTTCCATGTTGTAAAAAAACGGATTCATCTTTTGGAATTAGGTGTCGTTTGTGGTCTCCGATTCATTCCATGTTGTTTAGTATACCTCGTTGATATGGTGCAAAACCGGTATACCTGATCTATTTTTAAGATGTAGATATTCACATGGTTATACACATTTTTGATCGTATAGGTATGGGAAAAACAATATAAAAACTTATAAAAGGTAAAAAGTGCTTCTTTAAGTTATATTTTGTATTTGATAAGCAATGAACTTTTTTCTGTATTGTTGATTTGTGGATAAGTAGTAATATGGGAAAAAATCCAGATTAGGAATCCTTTAGAAATAAAATCCGAAAGCCCGGAAGACTGATATAAATTAGCTTTACGATTAAGATCGTTTTGTATATTTGCAGCCTATCAATGAAAGGAAGAAATGGCCATTTATTTGTCCAGAAAAGAGCATTTTAATGCGGCACACAAACTGTATAACCCCAATTGGTCGGAGCAGAAGAATGTGGAGATGTTTGGGCCTTGCGCCAATGCCAACTGGCACGGTCACAATTTTGAATTGATTGTAACTGTTAAAGGGGAGCCGGATCCTGATACGGGTTTTGTAGTGGACTTAAAAAAATTGAGTACCCTCATTCGTTCTAAAGTAATTTCAAAACTGGATCATAAGAATCTCAATCTCGACGTGGATTTTATGAGTGGAAAAATGGCCAGTACGGAGTTGTTGGCGATGGAGATATGGAAAATTTTGGCTCCTGAAATTCCCTTGCTATCGTCGTATGCGCGCTTGTACAAAATTACCTTGTATGAGACTCCCAGAAATTTTGTTGAATATCTTGGGGAATAATTTTGGTGCTACCCACTGCTACTAAATTGTACATAATCTCTGGCGAACGTTCCGGAGATTTGCATGCCTCTAATCTGGTTAAAGAATTAAAACGTACAGCCCCAGGCCTTCAGCTTCGGGGCATAGGCGGTAACTATAGCCAGGAGGCTGGAGTAGAGCTTTACAAATCATATTCTGAAATTTCCTGGATGGGTTTTGTGGAGGTGTTTTTAAACATCCGCAAAATACTAGCGGTAATGCGTGCCGTGCAGGAAGATATTCTTCATTATCAGCCTGAGGCGGTTATTCTGGTAGATTTTGGCGGATTTAACATGAAGATGGCCAAATTTCTGAAAGAGAAAAACATTAAAGTCATCTATTATATTTCGCCCAAGATTTGGGCCTGGAACCAGAAGCGGGCTTACAAAATCAAAAAATACGTAGATCTCATGCTCGTGGTGATGCCGTTTGAGCCGGACTTTTATAAAAAGTTTGAAATGGAGGTTACGTATGTAGGAAATCCAGTAAACGATGCCGTGCATCAGCACGTGGCAGATCCGGAATTTCGTTCACGGTATGACTTGGATAATCGTCCGATTCTGGCGGTCCTGGCAGGAAGCAGGAAGCAAGAAGTGCAGGTAATGCTGCATACCATGCTGGTGGTTGCCCAGCGCTTCCCGGAATATCAATCCATTGTTGCGGCGGTGGGAAATCTTCCCGATGCGTACTACGATGCATGCAGGCAGCAAGGCATCCGGGTAATTACCGACGACACGTATAATGTGCTCAGTCATGCTTCGCTTGCTGTAGTTACCAGTGGCACAGCGTCTCTCGAAACGGCCTTATTCAAGGTTCCTCAGGTTGTAGTGTATAAAACCAACTGGCTTACCTATCAGATTGCTAAAAGGCTTGTAACGATTCCCTTTGTTTCCTTACCGAATTTGATTGCTGATAAACAAGTGGTGGCCGAGTTGCTTCAGGGAGAATATACCCCAGACAAGGTCGAGCAACAGTTGCGGTATTTAGCAAGCGAATCGGGTCGTATTCAGGTGCTGAATGGATATTCACTTATTCAGGAACGACTTGGTAAGCCTGGAGCTTCCGGGAAAGCGGCCCAATCTGTTTTTTCATTCCTGAAAATGTAACCATCCATGCGTCCACCCATCTGTGATATTTGTCATAAGCGACTCGATACCGATGAAGGGGGATTGCTTCAGTTTGCTTTATCGGAAGACGATAAAGAATTTAATAAACGATTTGAAGAGCCTGGTTTTACAGGGCATCCTCGCGGCTTGCATTGGCTTTGCGACAAGCACCATGCACAACTCAAAGCGTTCTCTCATTATACCTGGGCGCAGGCATTGAAAGAAGCTGCATTATAAGTCTCATCCACAGAACTTCTTATTTTATTTTCTAAGACAAGCCATTGGTGTTGCCTGCAGTTTTATCTTCATAACTAAATAATAAAAAAGTAACTAAACAGGGTTACAATTGTAATTATTAGAGCCTAGACAGGTATTGTTTGCCCCAAAACACAATATTATGAATAGAATTATTCAAGTGGCTCTATTATGTGCTATTTTGATTGTAGCTAAACTCTCTCAATCGTTTGGACAATGTGCCGCTGGCCAACCCGCCAAAGATCGCTATTGTAATAATCAATATATTAATTTTCAGGTTACACCGGCAGCCAATGAGCGCTATTTCTGGCCCGGCCTGGGTGTATATACGAATCAGTACATATCACCAAGTACCTATCCATTCATCAATACGGGTAACTACGTAAACGATTCCATCAGCATGTTGGTCGATGTTCCCTATGTAAAGGAAATTACTCCAGCCCCGGGGCCGGTGCGGCCGGCGAATGCTACGATTACCTCGGCCGCTTCTGCCATGAGTACTACCGCCTTTGATTTGGACATTACAAGTACTTCTGCCTACAAAATCAATTACCTGACCCTGGCTTTTCAGTCGTTTTACGTAAACCCAGGCAAGACCTACACCCTCCAGCTAAGTGTTGCGCCTGGTCCGGTAAATGCAGATCCCATCACCTTTACCTCGGATGATGCGTTGGCTGGAAGAATCGGGACTACCAATCACTATTTGGTGCGTGTTCCGGTGCGTTCATCGGGCAACATCGGTCTTTCACTCGCTGGCGGAATTTCTCATACCTTAAATTTTTCTCTTTCGGCTACGGGTGGATCCGATCTTCAATATTCATGGTTTGATCAGGCCAGTCCTTTTTTACCTAATACTACCGTATTGAGTGCCGGAGGAAACTCCTTTACAACCAATTATGGCACCAGCGTTCAAAACATCAGCGGCTTGAAAAAACCAGGTATTTTTGATGTTGATGTTACGTTTGTGTGTCCTACACAATTTGCTCATGCTGAATTTGAATTTGATGTTTCGAAATGTTGTTATGGAAATAAAAAGCCAGTTACTCCGAATCTGGTAAACAGTGCGGGTTATACTTTTATTAATAATGGAGGAATGCGTACCATCATTTTTGATGCTCCTTTCTCACAATCATTAACCGCCTCATTGATTTCGGATACCTCTTTTTTCCAATGGTACAAAGATGGTGTTGAATTGGTGGCAGCAGGAGGTGCCGGACAAGAAGTTTTGACGGGGGTAAACAGCGAAGGGTATTATACTGTGAAAGCCGCTACCACGGCTCAATTTATCAACGATATCAATTGTGTGGTGTACGATACCATTTGGGTGCAAAGCCGCATTCTCAATGCTACCAAACCGCAGGATACAATTTGTTTTGGAAAAGGAATGAATGTTCAGGTGACAGGTGCCGTGGGAAATATTCAATGGACACCTTCTGGATTATTTAACAATCCAGCATCCAGTAATCCACAGTTTTTTCCTACCAATATTCAAACGTACACGGTAAAAGTGAGTGCCGATATTTCTATTGGAAATCGGGTAGTGAATGGCAGCTTCACAACAGGAACTGTTGCACCTGCAACGGTTAGTACCTATTATAACTCCAGCAATGATTTATCGCAGGCGGGAAGATATTTTGTGATGAACAGCAGTACGGCGTTAAGCAGTTCGCCAGAAATTGCACGTTGTGCCGATCATACCACCGGCAATGGAAATTATTTGGCAGTAAATGCTTCCGGTTCCACGGATGCTGCGAATTTGAAATTTGTGTGGGCGCAAACGTTTACCGTTAATGCCAATACTCCGTATGAGTTTTCTGCCTGGCTTGCCAACATCAATACCAATACTTCCTATCCGCAAGCTTCCATACAGTATTACATCAATGCGGGAGCTGGCGATATTCCTATGTTTCCGGCTACTCAAACCTTAGCGGGTAATGCTTGCGCCTGGCAACAATTAAAGAGAGCCTGGAATTCGGGTTCCTATGCTGGAAATGTGACCGTTAAAATTGCGAGCACCAGTTCCAATATTTACAATGGAGCAGATTTTGGAATAGATGATATCACCTTTGGTGTTCCTTCCAAGCAAGAAGATACGTTGATCATTAAATCCTCCAATTGTTTAAAACTCACTACGTCCTCCGTTTGCTTGGGAGGAGATTTAGTAAAGTTTATAGCACAGGTGGAGGGTGGTTCATTTGGAGAATGGGCGAATACCTCTGCCACCCAAAATTCCACTATATACACGCCGAAATTAGACACTACCACCGTAAAAATTGTCAATGGAGAATTGAGTTACACGGCCTCTGCTTTTGTAAAGCTTAGTAATATCATTACCAATAGTGCTTTCTCCGATGGAGTATCTGGTTTTAATTCAGATTACAATCTGGTGGCGGGAAATGTTATGCCTGGTCAATATACCGTATCGAATAATCCGAATGGATTGAATACATATTTTGCTAACATTGGAGATCATACTACCGGCTCCGGAAATATGCTGGTGGTAGACCGGTCAACACCTGCAGCCGATCGCATGTGGTACCAGACCAACATCAGCGTGCAGGCCGGACAAACCTATGATTTCTCGTTGTGGTTTGCGCATTTGAACATCGGATATTCCAAAGCCACGCCAGCCCTCGAGACGGCCAAAGTATTATGTTGCAATTGTCCAAACGGAACAGGGCCCTCCTCTGTAAACTCAGTAAATGTGGATACCTGTCAATCACCTCGGGCTTACATGGAAATTGTAATTGACGGACAAGTAGAAGTATTTACCGCTCCTTACGATAATCTATGGCACGAATTCAGATCTACGTATGTAGCTTCTGCCACGAAAAATATTACCATTGCATTTAAAAACCACAATGTCGGCGGCGGCGGCGGTCGTGACTTTGCCATTGACGACGTTACCTTTGCTCCAAGAAGTAATGTTACCATTACAGAAACGGTTCCTATTGCATGCCCATTGCCAGTAGAATTTATTGACGTACGTGTTACGGATTTTTCTCAGCACAGGGAAGTAAGCTGGAAGATTGCCAATCCTTCGAATATAGATTTCTTCGAGGTAGAAGTATCTAACGATGCGAAAAAATTCGCCACGCTGGCTCGCGTGCCATTTGAATCGGGTAAATTCAGTTATCAGTTTCCAACTACGCTTCCTTCTGGGGAATTTTATTATCGAATCAAAGAGGTTGATTTGTCCAACCAAACATCGTATTCTCCTGCGGTCAAAGCATTGCATTCGAATTCGCTGCTCGGAATAGTATATCCCAATCCCAGTGCGGGTGTCATTACCATTGAAACGTTTTCTGAATTGTTGGCTATTCGAGTACTTACGATATCGGGTCAATGCGTCCGGGAATTTGCAGGAGAGTCAGCGGGAGCTGCCTATGAAATGTCCTTGCCGAAGGGAATGTATTTTGTTGAATTCAGCGATATTCAGGGAATCTCCATACAAAAGGTGTGCATTGAATAGTTATTGTATACTACAAGGAACCAATAACAAACTTTCGTTATTGGTTCCTTGTATTTTGAACCGGCTTTTCTCCATAGAAGCGAAGCGCACTATGGAGAAAGCTCATGGATCGTAGATCCATGGCCGGTAATCCCGACTTAGAAAATCATGGGATTAG
>JALONM010000105.1 GCA_025454925.1 Cytophagaceae bacterium | reverse complement strand
TGATAGGCTAGGCTTCCATTGTAAAAAGTAGAACCGGTATTAAGGTCTTTCCCACCTTGCTGATCGGCGGCGTCTTGAGTGCTGACGTTAAGCATCAGATTTTGAACTCTTTTTTTAGTGGCCGCAATGGCGTAATTCAGATTGCCATTAATAGATTGCGTTATTTGAATGAAATTCAAAGTGTCGATATTTTGATATGGATTCGAAGAATTCAAAACAGTGAAAGGAGATCGCATATTGGTATATGACCTGAAATTAGAATACCCAAATCCTATATTTATTTTTTTGGAAACCTGCCAACCTAGTGTGCTAGACCCTACCCATCGAGTCATCGTGCTGAGTTTGGAATTATCTAAATTGTTGCGTTGTTTCCCGATATTAAAAGCAAACTGAACTTTATTTTTAAAAAGAGGGCGAGCGTAGTTCACGGTTAGGTTTTCCAGGTCGTTGTTAAAAAAATAAGCTCCATGTGTGCGGTATCCCGGATCAATGTGTTCAAACGTCATTCCCACTTTGGCTTTTTTCATCTGATAATTTAATCCGAATTTATAAGCCTGATAGTTTACTGTTGTTGTGTTTTCTGAAATAAGACCCAGGTAACTATTTTTGGAATCATCGACATATCGCGTATCTTTAGTGATGCTGCTATTGGCGATTTCACCTTCCAGGGACAGTTTTTTAATCAATTGTTGTTTAGCTTTCAGGTTCAATACCATATTGTCTTCTGGTGTAATTCCGATGCTGTCGAGTTGTGTTTTTAATGATGACTTATCATCGCTGGCGCGAAAAAGCGATACTCCATATTGGTTTCCCTTATCTTCATAAGAAATATTTACCCCCATGCCTATTCGTTGATACGATGGTTTGTTCGATGTTTCAGTCGAATCATAGTTGACGGCTTTCAGAAATCGTCCGGCTAGAGCAGCAATTTTCCATTTGCCAGGAGTAAGCTCTACTCCACCTCCTGCAAAAGTATGTCCACTAAGAGAGTAGGGAGAAAAAGTCATGTTTCGCCAACCTATATGAGCAGTTATCCACTTGTATTTCGGACTTATTCCAAACTGATTAAATCGTTGTTGATTGAGCGGTTGAGTGTAGTTGAATTTTTGGTTGCTGTATGAAAAACTAACAGGTAGAGAAAGTTGTCCAAATAGCTGAAAGTTGATGTTGCCATTTAAAAAATATTGGTAAGGTGCGTTGCGTCGTTGTGAAATACCATCGGCTTGATAAAATACATGATCGGTACCCAAGCCACCTGAAATTTTTAGCGGCTTTGCTTTGACTAAGGCTTCCAGGTCTTGAGCACACATACAGTAGCTTCCTAAGAAGATTAGAATGAATTGTATACGGAAAAGGAATGGCAAGGGGGTTAGTGGTTAGTTATTAGTGGTTAGTGGTTAGTGGTTAGTAAAAACGAGCTTCCAAGTTACGAATTTTTTTTTTTGCTTTTTTTGAAACGATAGTAGAAAACATTAGTCTTTTTATCAAAGTCCCCCAACTAACAACTAACAACTAATAACTAACAACTAAAATGAGTATTCAAAAGTTCGAAGATCTGATTGCATGGGAAAAAGCTCAGGATTTATCTGTTAACATATACTCAACTTTTAGAAACATTAAAGATTTAGATTTTAAAAGTCAACTATGCAGAGCTTCTGTTTCTATTTCTAATAATATTGCGGAAGGCTTTGATAGAGGCTCTAAAGCAGAATTTAAACGATTTCTTTTTATCTCTAAAGCTTCAGGTAACGAGGTAAAGTCCATGTTGTATTTGGCTTTTCGATTAAATTATTTGACTGAAGTAGATTTTGATCAATTATTAAATCAAACGAGCGAAGTGATTAAAATAATTAATGGATTATTAAAATCAATTTCACAGCCCCCACTAACCACTAAAAACTAACTACTAACCACTAAAAACTAACTACTAACCACTAACAACTAACCACTAACAACTAACCACTAACCACTAACAACTAACCACTAACAACTCCCCTACAATTTCTCAATTTTTACCACTCTCAAATCCGTCCCACTAATAATACGAACATTGTAGTTGCCAACCGCCCAATTGCTCATGTCTATCGTGGTAGTATGAATTTTTGCGGGTTCTGTGCTCGTAATGGAATATTGTTCATTCCCATAAATATCAAAAACAGAAATCTGAATTTGATCTTCTATTTCCAAATTAGTTGTGATATTAATTTCGCCGGAGGTTGGATTGGGAGCTGCGTTTACATTCATCAGGGAATACATGCTGCCTGCATCCGGAAATATTTTTCCCGGTATCACAGTAATGTTGTCGCTAATGCTTTGAGAGCAATATCCGAGGAAGTTGGTTTGTTGTATGGTATAAGTTCCTGCGGCTGTAAATTGCACCCGGTACTGAGTTCCGACTTTTTCAGCGAAGCCTCCACCCCAATTCCATTGCAGAGAATCCGGTTTTGGATTACTTACATCATATACAATGACTATATCGTCAGAACCAGCCTGATACGTAATAAGGAATGATCCTCCCAAGGGTTCGGTGTTTTCTTGTACTCGACAGGTGTCCCGGCCAATATTACCGAGAGGGTCTTCAACTTCCAGCACATAGATGCCGCTCTCATCCAAGCTAGGTTGTTTCAGAATGCTTATTTGGTTGCCCCTTAAAAACCAGCGATACTGCATATTGTCGAGTTGTGCGTCTAATTGTACTGTGGCTCCGTAGCACATACCCGTGTCTTCAGGTAACACAGAAAGGCTGGGTCCAATAGCTGAAACAACTGTTAAAATTCCGTCGCTTAAGGTAAATGAATAATTATTGTCGCTTCCTCCGGAAACCGAAATAGGGTAGGTTCCAGGGATACTAGTAGGTACAGCGGTACTCGTAGCTATAGGCAAAACATCCAAAACAGAAGCATTCTCATTGTTTTTAAAACCAACATAAGAAAAAGTAAAGCTAGGGTTGGAAGCACCAAAACCGCGAGATAAATTGTTAGCAGAAATACTTAACGGAGCTTTGGAAATGGAATAGATTCCATCCACAAATATAAAGCTATAATGGTTGTCCGTAGCACCGGAGCCAGTAATCGCCTGGTTCCCGGCATCCAAACTCAAGGGAGCAATGGTAGGAAGCACATCTAGTACGGATGTATTTTCTCCATTTACAAACCCGTAATAACTATGGGTAAATACAGGGTCTGGATCTCCATATACTTTGCTTTGATTATCAATAGTAATCGTTAATCCTGCTTTGTTCACCGTTACGGTGGCCGTAAGGTCTGGAGCTGCTTTATAGTAAGAATCGCCGGCTTGGGAGGCCGTGAGAGTAACAGTGCCTACATCGAGAAATGCAAGCGTGAAGTTATTTACTGAAACTACTGAAGGATTGTCGCTGACTAAGCTTACCGCCAGACCGCTGCTAGCGGTAAGCGGGAGCGTTTGGTTTGCATCTCCATACGTTTTAATTAAATTATTAACTAATCCAGAAATAGATTGTGTAGCCTTGTCTAGCAAAATGGTTATGCTTTGTGAATTGGAACAACCTTGAGGATTGGTTTCTACCAGTGTTAAGGTGTTGCTTGAAATAACCGCATTAAAATTCAGTAAAATTGAGGTAGTGCCTGCTCCTGAAACCAAAGAGGCATTGCCAGGCAAAGTCCATGCATACGTATTTCCTGCATTTGCATTTACTGTATAGTTTACATTGGTACTGTTGATGATTACATTGGTGAGACCATTAATGGCATTGGGAGCAGGCACCGGAAGGCTTGTAAGGGAGCGTGTATTAATTCTGCTACATCCATTGGGGCTGGTTTCGGTTAAGACTAAATTACCGCCTGAAAAGCCCGAAAAATCAAGCGTAATCGAATTAGAATTACTGATTCCATCGACCGATGCACCAGAAGGCAAGGTCCATGCATAAGAATTTCCAGCTGCCGGTTGGTACATTGGCCAATGGCGTAGTGTTGATGCTAAATCCCGTAGGATTGGCATACGTTATCGAATACGCTGAGCTAGACACGACCCTCATTTTATACCCGGAGCCATTGGGAGTTCCGGGAGGAATAGTGCAGGAAATGGAACCCGAGACAGACCTGGTGGTGCTGGAACCAATATTGACTGGAGAAGCAAAAGAACCCGCAGCATTGGAGAGTTGCACAGAGTATACATTGCTGGACAGCGGCAAGCCGCTGGCTTCGAAATTAATATTAAACGTTTGTCCGGAACATAAGGAAGTAGGATTACTTAAAATGCGCAGATTTAAGTCGGTAGACAAGGTTGAATTTAAATATAAAACTCCGTTGCTTAGATATACATCAAGCAATCCATCGTTGTTATTGTCAAATAATTCCAGGTCATATATTCCCGTCGTCGGCAAACTTAATTCGAATTGGGTGGGGGGATAAAAACTTCCATCCAGCTTTTGGAAAGAAACACTTATAAAATCGTTGATTGTATTGCAAGGACCATACGAGCCAGCTACAATATCCACTAAGTTATCCTTATTGATGTCGAGTATTTTCGGAAAGACAAATACTGAATTACAGTCGTTGTAAATGGTTGTCGGAGCCGATAGATTATTATCCCCATCTCCGAATAATACAATAACTCCTTGATAGCTTAAACTCAATAATGTACTACCGATGATATCCAAATTTCCATCGTGGTTATAATCAATGGTTTTGAAACCGAAACATGAATATCCCGTTGTTATTATTTTAGTAATACTAAAGGTCAAATCTCCATTATTTCTCAGAGAGTAAAATTCTTCTGTTGAAGAAACAACCAGGTCAATATATGAATCTGCATTAAAATATCCTGATTGGACTTCAAATGTTGTTTCAGTATCTCCAGGATCAAGTTGAATTTCATTTTCAAATTGCAAAATACCATTGTTGTTTTTGTAAATATGAATGGGCTTATTAATTTGAGTATTCCCAACCCCGGTTAAAATCAAATCCGGAAAACCATCGTTATTTAGGTCCACTAATGCACCAAAATACCCAGTTTTTGAGTATGCAATTAAGGTGCTTGGGGAATAGGAAGTAGGGGTTTGATAATAATACACATAGATCGCATTGTCTGACCAGCTAACTATATCAGGAAATAGGTCGTTGTTTAAATCGCCAATCTCAATTCCCTTGAAGTTAATACCGACCCCTAATTGTTCCATGGTAAACGTACCACCATTGTTTCGGAAAATTTTAATGGAACCGCCAACTCCCGATTCTACAATATCAACATCACCATCCTTCTCCAAATCAGCACTTGCAGTTTGATTTGCAATTGAAGGATTACTATTTACTACGGTAGGGGTGTTTACCGAAAATTGTCCACTCAAATAAATAGGTAAAATGAATAGAATGTAAAGTAGAATTTTCATAGCTCGCTCAAAGATATGGAAAAATCTTTTTACTTTCAATCGCGTCCCATTTGTTTAGAGCTTTAGTGATGTTGGATTTTTAATAGAAAAACCATAGTTATCCTTTAGCTAGACTATCTCCATAGGAGCATTTCTATGGAGATAGTCCAACGGACTATACGGCTGGTGTTTGCGTGAGGGATAGAAGTGTATACCCCGCAGTGGTGGCGCTCATTGGGGTCACGCTGAAGGCGCCACCACGAGGAGTAGAAACGGATAGCCCGGCCCGCAGTGGCAGGGGCGCTCATAGCGCCACGCCGCAAGGGACACGCCCAAAATAAACGCAACGCTGTGAATAGAGATTTCGTTGCATAAACCACGGTTATAAAATCTGAGAATAAGATATTACGGATGTATGAAGTCCTTGATTTTAGTATTCGGTTGTGCTTATTCGTAGTTCTGTGAAAAATCAGGCTTCAAAATACAATGACTGACCTAAATCATACAATTAGCAATAGAATACGGCTGTTTTGTAGGGAAATTAGGGAATTTCAGTGCCCCTTCATTTGGAATTTACTCATTCTTACGGTAATATTGAAATCTTGTATTGTTTGTGTTCTTTAAACTTTTTTTCAAGAAATGAATAAAATTAAAGTAGCCAATCCGGTTGTAGAACTTGACGGCGATGAAATGACCAGAATTATCTGGAAGTTTATTAAAGATAAACTGATCCTTCCTTACCTGGATGTTGATATTAAGTATTATGACTTGGGTATGGAACATCGTGATGCCACGAATGACCAGGTAACCATTGACGCGGCAGAGGCTATCAAGAAATACAGCGTAGGAATAAAATGCGCTACCATTACTCCGGATGAAGCTCGTGTAAAAGAATTCAATCTGAAGCAAATGTGGAAATCACCAAACGGTACTATCCGAAACATTCTGGACGGAACTGTTTTTCGTGAACCTATCGTTTGCAAAAACGTACCTCGCCTGGTTCCAAACTGGACCTCTCCTATCATTGTGGGTCGTCACGCATTTGGTGACCAGTACAGAGCTACCGATGTAGTTATTAAAGGAAAAGGAAAACTTACCATGACCTTTACTCCTGAAGATGGCAGCGCTCCTCAGTCGTATGAGGTGTACAACTTCAAAGGAGATGGCGTAGCGTTATCGATGTATAATACCGATGAATCCATTCGTGGATTTGCGAGATCCTGCTTTAACGTAGCGTTGAACAAAAAATGGCCTTTGTATCTTTCTACGAAGAATACCATCTTGAAAAAATACGACGGACGCTTTAAGGATATCTTTGAAGAAATTTACAAAGCTGAATTCGTTGAGAAATATAAAGCTGCCGGAATTGTATATGAGCACCGTCTGATCGATGACATGGTGGCTTCGGCACTGAAGTGGAATGGAAGTTTTGTATGGGCCTGTAAAAATTACGACGGTGATGTACAGTCTGATTCCGTAGCTCAAGGATTTGGTTCTCTTGGTTTGATGACTTCTGTACTGGTAACTCCAGACGGTAAAACCTTAGAAGCAGAAGCTGCCCACGGCACGGTTACCCGTCACTTCCGCGATCACCAGGCTGGCAAGCCCACTTCTACCAATCCTATCGCTTCTATTTTCGCCTGGACCCGTGGTTTAGAATTCCGTGGCAAGTTGGATGGCAACCAGGAACTCATCAATTTCTGCCAAACGCTAGAAAAAGTTTGTGTAGAAACGGTAGAATCTGGTAAAATGACCAAAGACCTGGCTGTTTGTATTCATGGAAACAAGGTAAATCATGGTGAACATTATTTGTACACGGAGGAGTTCCTGAATGCCTTGGATACTAATTTAAAAGCGAAACTAAAATAAGCTTTCAAATTTTCGAAGTATAAAAAAATCCCGCTTTTGCGGGATTTTTTGTTATGGAGCTTTTCGAATACAGAAACATGGTGTGCTTTCACGAAAACAGAACCTAAGGCAAAAAACGATTATAGTCGCGTAGCTATAAGAAGTTCCAGGTCGTTGAAACGCATGTTAAACTTTCTGGCCAGGTACGCATTGGTTAGATTGCCTTTGTAGGCATAAACGCCTCTCATAAACCATTCTTTCGAATATAACATCCCTTCTACCCCGCCACGCCTGCATATCTGCAACAGCATGGGTGTAAAAATATTACTCAAGGCAATGGAAGCCGTACGGGCAACTCGGGAAGGAATGTTGGGTACACAATAATGAATGATATCATGCTTCCTGAATACCGGGCTTTTGTGACTGGTGATTTGTGAAGTTTCAAAGCATCCGCCCTGGTCTATGCTTACATCAATGATGATGGAATTCGGCTGCATACCCATCACCATTTCTTCTGTTACCACGCAAGGGCTGCCTCCTTCATCCGAGCGCAAGGATCCAATAACCACGTCGGCTCGGCGCATTTCATTGCGCAAGGTTAACGAGTCAATAGTACTGGTATAAAGTTGATTGTTTAAAGTAGTTTTCAGACGATGTAATTTATACAAATGATTGTCGAACACTTTCACCTCCGCACCCAAGCCGAGTGCTGTGCGTGCTGCGTATTCAGCCACCGTACCGGCTCCCAGAATTACGACCTTGGTAGGGGGAACGCCTGTAATTCCACCCAGAATTACGCCTTTTCCGTTATGGCTGTTTAAATATTCCGAAGCAATAAGTATGACTGTGCTTCCGGCAATTTCGCTCATTGATTTCACGATGGGCTTTCCTCCCACTTTATCTTCAATAAACTCATATGCCAAACATGTAATTTTGCGTTTGTTGATGGCTTCTAAAAATTCAGGTTTTAACTTCCCTAATTGCAAAGCTGAAATTAGCGTTTTGCCTGGCTTCATATATTCCACCTGCTGATTGGTGGGAGGATCTACTTTTAGGACAATATCGGCAGCAAAAACCTCTTCGGTAGAATAGACAATTTTTCCGCCAGCTTCGCTGTAATCGCGGTCAGTATATTTTACGGAAGAACCGGCACCTGTTTCAATCCAAACCTCATGACCATTATTCACCAATATGCTTACCGCTTCCGGAGTCAAACAAATTCGATTTTCGATTCCCTCCATTTCACGGGGCAAACCGATATACAACTTATGATCGTTCTCTTTAACTTTTTGCAATTGTTCCTGAGGATACAGGGCTGCCTCTTTTGCAAGGCTTTGTATTTTATCCATCATAGCGAGTTACACGTATGAGTCTTGTATGTTCGTTTTGTATTATTAGTTCTATGCGCAAATGTTCTTCCGGCCAAAATGAAGGAACCTTTTCAGGCCATTCCACCAGACAATATTGGTCCGAAAAAAAATATTCATCTACCCCCATATCGGAGGCTTCCTCTTCTGATTTGATTCGATAAAAATCAAAATGAAAAAGGGATTCGTCGGAATGTATCCGATATTCTTTTACCAAACCAAACGTTGGACTGCTTACCTCATCTTTAACACCCAGATGCTTGCAAATGTGCCGAATTAACGTGGTTTTGCCGGCTCCCATTTCCCCAAAAAACAACCACACCGCGTACTCTTTCCCTATCTCTACCAATGCTTCAGCCGCTTCTGACATGGCTTGCAGCGTCACCTCTTCCAATACTACGGAAGCTGTTTCTTCCCGAATAAACATGCTTAAGATTCCTGCGGAATAAGTTGATTGTTTTCTTCTTCTTCTTGATCTCCTTCAGAACCTTCTTCATCGGTTTCCTCCGGGCTGTTAATGATTTCAATACTATCCGTTGGTTGATTGCCCTGAATGGAATCCACCCGAACGGTATCGGGCTTTTCGGAATTTTTAGTCCCGGAACATGAGCTAAAAATCAGTACCCAAAGGGCACACAGACAGCTCAAGAGTCGTATTGTCATCATCAGACGTAAGGTTTTAAAAACATTACCGGGAATTCCGGGGCAGAAGCTCGATCACCGGAATGATCATTTCTTCCAATGAAATGCCCCCATGCTGAAAAGTGTCCCTGTAATAATTTACATAATAATTAAAATTATTCGGATATGCAAAAAAATAGTCTTCCTGTGCAAAAACAAAGCTAGAACTCAAATGGCGCTTGGGCAGATGGAAACGCTCTGGCTTGCGACAAGAAAGTACATCTTTGTCTTCGTAATTTAAATTCTTTCCCTCTTTGTATCTTAAGTTGGTAGTGACCTCTCGATCTCCGATGATCTTAAAGGGTTTCTTTACCCGGATGGTGCCATGGTCAGTAGTGATAATCACCTTGCATTTTTTTTCTGAAAGTTTTTTCAATACTTCCAATAAGGAAGAATGCTGAAACCAACTTTGCGTGAGGGAGCGGTAAGCAGATTCATCGGGAGCCAATTCACGTATCATGGCCATATCGGTGCGGGCATGCGAAAGCATGTCTACAAAATTATACACCAATACATTCAATTTATTCTTGTACAAATTATTCAATTGCGCCAACACTTGCCTGCCCTGGTCCTGGGTAATGATTTTATGGTATGAAAATTTGGCCTCTACACGATGCCTGGTGAGTTGTGCACCCAGAAAATCCTGTTCGTGTTCATTCTTTCCTTCCTCTTCGCCTTCGCCCGCCCACCATTCCGGATGTCGTTTGCTCATATCATCCGGAAGCAATCCAGAGAAAATTGAATTTCGTGCATAAGAAGTAGTGGTGGGGAGAATCGAAAAATATAAATCTTCTTCCTGCACATAATAATATTCTTCTATGGCAGGTTGCAAAATCTTCCATTGATCGTAACGCAAATTATCCATTACGATCACAAAGAGCATTTCTTCCTTTTCAAGATGAGGGAACACTTTTTTACGCATCAATTGATGCGACATCAATGGCCGGTTGGCGGTTGGAATATTCATCCAATCATCGTAATTTTTTTGAATAAAGCGGGAGAAATAAGAATTCGCCTCTTGTTTCTGCTGATCGATTAACTCGCCCATGCTTTTATTTTCTGTACGGTCAATCTCCAATTCCCAAAATACTAATTTACGATATATGTCGATCCACTCCTGCCAATCCAGTTTATCGCTGAAGGACATGCTGAGTTCCCTGAAATCTTGTTGATACCCTGAGTTGGTTTTTTCTTCGATGAGACGTTTGTTATCGAGAATTTTTTTCACTGTTAACAATACCTGGTTCGGATTAATTGGCTTGATCAGATAATCTGTAATGCGCGAACCAATGGCCTCCTCCATAATATGCTCCTCCTCAGATTTGGTAATCATGACCACCGGCAATGCGGGCCGAATCACCTTAATTTTAGACAGGGTAGTCAATCCGGACATACCTGGCATATTCTCATCCAAAAACAGTAAATCAAAATTAGATTGTTGACATTTCTCAATGGCATCGGGCCCACTCACTACTGGCGTAACATCGTAGCCTTTGCTGGTTAAAAAAAGTATATACGGCTTTAGAAGATCAATTTCATCGTCTGCCCAAAGTATAGAGTATCGATTCATTCTAATTATAATTTCTTGAAATCAGATTTTGGATTAGCATTTCTTACAGAAAAAGAAGCCAGCGAAGTGTATTCATTTCTCCATTAAAAATACCAGGGAACTAAGTTACACAGGTATTACAAACGAAAACGATAACAAGAGTAAAAAATTTTACAAGCGTCAAATAATAGCAAGCCTGTAAATGATTTCCATAGAAAGAGGAAGGCGATACAAGGGTATTAATCGCCAATGATCACAAATGCGCCCCAGAAGTATGGATCGGGATACTTTTGCTTAATCTGTGTTTGTGCAGCCCGGAAGGCCTGACGGCGTACTATATTTTCCTGATGTTTGCCTGACTTTTGTAAGCGATTGATCCATTCGTTGTAAAAGGTAGTCA
Source organism: Cytophagaceae bacterium (assembly GCA_025454925.1). Taxonomy (GTDB): domain Bacteria; phylum Bacteroidota; class Bacteroidia; order Cytophagales; family Cytophagaceae; genus JALONM01. The sequence goes on along the minus strand of JALONM010000105.1, from coordinate 4,617 downwards.
TCAATTCCTGTGTGGTTTTATCGTCCACTTTCCAAAGACTAAGTATAATGGATTCAGCTCCTGCGATAATAAAGGCACGTTGAAGTCCGTACACTCCTTCCCCATTTGCCACTTCCCCCAAACCAGTTTCACAGGCAGAAAGAATAACCAGGTCGGTACTATCTAAACTTAAATTCATTACCTCGTACGAGGTAAGAACACCATCCTCAAACAAATCGTCGGTATTTACCCTTGATATGGAAGGGTTCTTTTTGTTATAGACGGTAACTGAAGCTCCTGCCATCATAAGGCCCGACTTCAGCAATGGATTTACCACGGTAGTTTTTTCCGGATTAGCGGCCGAAATGGCCTTCTTGGTATTCTTGGTATAATCGCGTTCAAAAAATCCGTGCGTTGCGATATGTAGCACTTTGGGATTGTTTACTTGCTTTACTTGTTTCTCATTTGCCTCTGCACTCATATAAACTTGTGTGCGCCAATTGCTCTGGGCCATCATACCCGATATTAAATTCATTTCATTTTTGGTGCCAGGCAAGGGCGCCATGATGCCTTTATACTTTGTTTTATCTTCTTCTGCAGAAGGAATTTGTCCGTCGGTCAGATAATCAGGATTGGCAAATCCTACAAACAATTTATTGGAGTTTCGAACGGCATATTTCTTTACCATGTCTTTGGTATTCGTAAGCATATGAACTTCGATCTCATCCAGTACAAATTTTCCAGACTCTTTATTTTTAATGGTATTTAAATTGATCTGATTGTATACACCATCGGGAGAAAAATACACTTTCGAAATTCCTTTTAACATATGCGAAATTCCTTTCCAATAGATATCGTAGGTATACTCATCCTGCACCTTAAATTTAACGACATTGCGGTAGTATGCGATGTACTTGGATTCCATTTCCTTCCCATTACTCATAACGACAAGTTCAGGATGTTTTTTAGTATCGCGTGTAACAATAAGGGCTGCGTATATGACAGTATCTGATTTTACCCCAGATTTTTTAAAATCATGTTTACGAAAGCGAATAATTTCAATAGCAGCTTCCCCGTCCTTCAGCTTCTTCTGAACCATTTTCCAGGTATACGTCAAGGTATCGCTGGTATGTTTAAAATCCTCCGAAGACTTGGACAGTTCTTTTTCGTACTGATTCGCCAAAGCAACAATGCTGTCTACATTTATCTTTTGTATTGCCAGCTCTTCTTTAGACAAGGAATAAATTTTTGAAAGATATTCTTTTTGCTGTTGCCAAAGTTTATACGTTTTAATCAGCTTTTCATTCTTGGAGGCCAAAATCCGCTGGCGCACCTTGGAGGAGGCATTCAACAACAATGCTTTCGTTGCCAATTGGTTGTTATACATTTTATTCAACACCATTGGATTGGATTGAGAACGTAGTATAGCATAACTGTTATACTCTTCAAACTCTTGTCCGATTTTGGCATAAAACTGTTGCTTTTCCTTTTCAGACATAGAAGGGAAATAAAGCTTTATTTCTTTCAGATAATTCAGCAATGCTTCATCCCAAACCAAATCAGCCTCTTCATATTTACCCGTAGCAGATAGCAACCCAGCCAGGCGACTCAAATTGGTGGTGTAATCGGGGTGCTCTACCCCGAGTTTATCTTTCCTGATTTTCAGAGATTCACGATAATACTTTTCTGCTTCCTCGTAGCGTTCTGTATATTCATATAAATCAGCCAGGTTGGCAATGGCAGTGGCGTAATCAGGATGTTGATCACCGAAAGCGAGCTTGGTATTTTCAATGTTATTTTTAAATAATAACTCCGCGTCGGAAGTATTGTTCTGAAACATGCGCACCCGGGCCAGGTTGTTCAAGGCCGTAGTATAGTAAATATGATGTTCTCCGAACAATCGCTTATTGATGGCCACCGATTCTTTCAAAAACTTTTCAGCTTGTTCGTAGTTTTGCTCATTCTCAAAAACCGTTGCCATGTTGTCGAGTGCGTTAGCATAATAAGAATTTTCTATACCATAAATCTCTCTTACAATTTCAAGCGCTTCTGAATATAGCTTTTTAGCATCCGAATTTCTTCCCGCCTTTTCATACAAGTTGGCCACGTTATTTAAGGAAGTGGCATACATTGGATGTTTGGGCCCTAAAATATCTTTTTTAATTTTAGCGGATTCTACATAAATGGGTTCCGCTTGTTCATAGTGTCCGGTAGCAACCAATATTACTCCCAAGTTATCTAAGGTGCTGGCATAATTCGGACTTCTTTTTCCTTGGTTTTTTTCTGTGATTTCCAGTGATTCTTGAAAATATTCCAAGGCTTTTTCGTAATGGCCCATTTCTTCCAGGTACAAGCCGTAATCGTTGAGCAGATCCGCATAACCATCCGAACCTGTTCCCAAGGTATTTTTATAAATCCCCAGGGCCTTGGCATACAACGGCTCCGCCTCTTGCACGCGGCCTACTGCGCGAAGCACGGATGCATAGCCCGTAAGCGCCCTCACATAACTTTCATGATTACGCCCAACAATAACCTCATAAATATCGATGGCTTGAAGAAAGTACAACTCAGCCTGTCCAAATCGATTCATCTCCTTGTATAGATTGGCTAAAGAAATGGCTGCATTCGTATATTCCAGATTGTTTGTACCTACCGTATCTTCAATGGTTTGGATTACTTGCAGGTTAATCGGCTCTGCTTCTTTGTATCGTGCCTGTGTGCGATATAGATCAGCCAGTTTGATTAACGCCCGGCTGTATTGGAGGGAACGAGTTCCATAATACGAGCGACTATAAGTACAAATATCTTTATTCACTTGCTCGAGTTCCGCATAGCGGGCCTGCAAGCCATACAGTTTACCCAGAGCGATTCTTCTGCCTGAGGATATAAACCCATTTTGGTATATAATACGCCAATGGTTTGGTGCGTCTTGGCTGTTTCTATACTTTTTTCTCCATAATACTTCTTCTTAAGCAATAGTACTTGATTGTATATGGAATCGGCTCGAGGGTAGTTACGATCGCTGTTAGCGATGGTAGCCAAATTATGTAAAATGGCTATCTCTTGCGATTTTCGGAGGGTGCCATTGGTGGCACGCAATTGCAACACTTCTCTAAAGTAGGGTTCCGCTTTTAAATATTCCCGCTTGTTGAAATATAGATACCCCATATAAAGCAATGAGCTTGCATAGGTAGATTTCTGAACATCTTTCGGATTGGTTACAAAAAAATCTATTTCTTCTTTGAATTGAGTCTCTGCGTCCGCTTCAAATCCTTGTTTCATAAAGCATCGACCCAGCAAGTGTACCATTTCAAAATACAACAAGGTATCTTTATCAATTTGCTTTTTGTAGGTAGGTAAAAAGTTTTCTAACCATATAGTCGCTGCTTCTATATCGCCTCTATTGAATTTGGCGCGGCACGTATCGTATTCCGGCTTCCACTTTTGGCTGAAACCCAGGAAAGAAATACTTAAAAAAATAAAAAATGCAATACGCATCCTCATGCACGAAAAAATTGGATCCAGGGATAGTATACGGAGCCGGAAGAAAAAATATTCAGGATTTACGTTTTTATACGGAATATAACCACTAAAACTCTAGCATTCAACACAATAAACTCGCCCCCAAAGCGCTCAAGATTGGAATATGCAGTGCTTTTTTGGATATTGCGACCATGAATTGGGTAGATAGTCATGCGCATGTGTATGCCAGTGAATTCGATGCCGACCGGCACGATTGTTTTCAAAAAGCTTTGGATAAGGGTGTAGAGACCATTTACATGCCGAATGTAGACAGTGCCTCCATCGATGCGATGATGGAAGTTGAACTGCGCTATCCCTTCTGCATAGCAACGATGGGGCTTCATCCTTGCTATGTAAAAAAAGGATTTGAACAAGAATTGTATCAGGTTGAATCTTGGCTAGCCAGGCGCCCCTTCGCAGCGATTGGTGAAATTGGCATAGACTTATACTGGGATACCAGTTTTTATTCGCATCAGGTTGAAGCATTCCGAATTCAGGTAGAGTGGGCAAAAAAATACAATCGCCCCATCATTATCCATTGCAGAAATTCTTTCAGAGAAACTATGGATGCTCTAAAACCCTTGCTGGATGGCACATTGAAAGGGATTTTCCATTGTTTTGGAGGAACCCTGGAAGAAGCCCAGGAGGTGCTAGAAATCGGATTTACGTTAGGGATCGGTGGAGTTGCTACTTTCAAAAAAGCAGGACTCGACCAGGTGTTGCCACATATTGGATTGGAACATATTGTATTGGAAACCGATAGTCCATACTTAGCGCCAGTGCCCTATCGGGGAAAGCGCAATGAACCCGTCTACATACCTCTCATTGCCGCACAAGTAGCGCAAATAAAATCATGCAGCTTGGAAGAGCTGTCCATTCAAACTTCAGAAAATTGCAGGCGACTGTTTACATTGTGATTGCCTAATCACCTGGCTACTTCCTGATTCCTGCCAGTGGGTTTTAGATGGCAAAAAACAATTACTCTGTCCAGAAACGAAACCCTAGTTCGATACCGATAAAATATCCTCCTAATTTAGTTGGAGGCCTGTTTTCATGTTTACCGTCAATAAGGTAGTTGGAACGATCTCCATCCAGGTAAAAACTAACCAAACGGAT
>JALONM010000132.1 GCA_025454925.1 Cytophagaceae bacterium | reverse complement strand
TTCTGTACATAAGGGGACCGTTCAATATCAAAATTGGACGGTCCCCATTTTCTTTCCTCGAAAAGCGCCACAGCGTACTGAATCAGCTCAAATACTTTGTGGACTTTTACGGTTCGACACCCCTGTAAATCCTTACTAAATCGTACTCCTTGGGGGAACAACAAATACTGAAGTTTCTGTTTTGCACAATAGCTTGATTTTCGCCAGAGACTGCGCAAATTGATTGCAATTTCCAAAGCTTTATCGACCGTAGAATCAAGGTTCGACGGGGTCAAAAGCAGTTGGCTTAATTCCTTCTCGGCTTCCTTCAGTTGCTCTTTATACTTGGTTGAAAATTCCTGAAAAATTTCATCGTCTACCTTACCCAAGGCATACCGTTCCTTCAGGGATGAAAGGTTATTCCCTAGTTCAGTAACCCTTGCTTTTAGGCCATTTACAGCCCCTCTATTGGCTTCATAGTAAGCGTCTAGGGCTTCTTTTAGCACAGCCCTTACAACGCCTATATAGGTTACGTTTAACTCAAATTTTGCGAGCAAACCTTCGAACATTTCATGAAGCCGTCCGGCATTTTCGTTTACGCAACAGCCCGTTTTCCCGCACTTATAATAGTGAATATTTTTTCGTTTCACCAGATACCCACGAAACGAGGAACCGCACTTTTCACATTTCAAAAACCTCTTCAACGGGAGGTTGTCGTTTTCCGGGGTCACTTTCCAGCCGTTGTGACTTGACATACTCATGTTATTAGCCTTGAGAAACAATTCCTTAGATACAAGGGGATCGTGCGAACCTTCGATTAATTCTCCATCTAAAAAGTTGTGAGAAATCAGTCCGCAGTAAAATGGGTTATTGAAAATTCTCGTGAGAAGTTGTTTATGAATTTTCAAGCCCATCGATTTCAAGCGAGCTTGAATTTCAGTATTTGGAATTCCCTCATTGGCTTTCCATTCAAAAGCCTTGCGCACCAATTTCCCTTTTTCATTTACAACAATTTTACGTACCCCGTTAATGTTAATGCTATCGTAACCGAAAGGCTGGCGTCCACACCATTCACCCGTGAGTAGCTTCTCCTTGGTTCCGGCCATACATTTTTCCCGGCGCATTTGATTGTCGTATTCGCTGAATATAAATTGTATGTTTTGCTGCAAAGTACCGGAGGCCGTATTGGAGTCCGTTGGTTGTGTTACAGCCATCACCGATACCCCTTCCTTTTTTAAATTGGAAGCGATATAAATGGCATTCGCTCCAGAACGTGAAAAGCGGTCTACACTGTAGACGATAATGTATGAAACCTGCTCGCTGCTTTTCTTTACAAAGCTGATCATACGCTTAAATTCGTCACGCTCATCGGACTTGGCACTTTCATACGTTCCCCCGAAATAAGATACCACCTTGAGATTATTTTTTTCTGCGAACAACTCGCAAGCCTTTCGCTGGGTCTGTAAACTCAAGTTATTATCGGCTTGTTCCTTGGTGGATACACGAGTATAGATAACGCAATTGTTTGTTTTAGTTTTGTTCTTGCTTGCATCCTCTTTGGCAAACTTTTTAAGCAAGTTGTTGATCTGGATTTGATTTTCGGATTTCGCTGTCATATTGAATTTATTTTTGGTCTAAAATATTATCGGGATTACTTTCATATTCCTGCTGGTACAACTCAAGTGTTATTTCCTTTAGAATACCTGCCAATACACGTGTAAAATCCAGTATTTTTTCCAGATCCTGGTCCGGTATATTGGTAAATCCTTTTAGCTTTTTTAGTCGATCGATGGTCATCGGTTCGACTTTCGATTCGTTTGATTGCTTCTTGTTTTTCATGGCCGGAAAAGTTTGAGTTTTTCATTTATTGTAACATTAACTACTTACTATCACGTTGCAACAACGGGTGCAAACTTCCCGACCATTAATTCTATTCTTGAACCTCCTTTCTTAACGTTAATATTTTTCCATTGAAGTGAAATACCTCGGCAAAATCGTAATCTTTGCCAAGCAGCAGATCTATTATACAGCGCGTGACTTCAGAGGCTTTTTGTACCTTTCTGGTTTTCCCATCGCGCGGATGAAATTTTACCATCTGGTACTGCTCGTGTCGTATTACATGAAGCACCTGCTGCTGGTCTACGGTTAATGAAGTAATCTTATTAAGGAATGGAAGTGCTTTACTTCCCGAGAAAAACTCATCCACAATAGCCGTAACACTTATCACCGTGAAAGGCTGATTCATTCTGGCGCGAATCGTATCAAAATGAAAAGCCGGATGTTCCTCCGCGTAGGCTTGCCAGAAACCATCACGGAACAAATAGATGAACAGACGTTTGGGATTTTCCAGTTGATCGACCAGCAACTTTTCAAGTACGGATAATTCCGGCTCTGAAGAATGTGCTTCAAACAATCCGGCTTTTAATCCGGTAATCAATGCAAGCGGAGATCCCATTTGCCTGAAGTGATCCATGATCTGCATCCAGAAGTAATCGAGCGCAGAGTATTTGCGCCAGTCGTCTTTGCTTTGATTGCGCTGACTATTGATCAGGTTTTTGCCTTCCCAAGTAAGCATGGTGGAGGGAGCAAATCCCATGTCGCCTGTCCGTAATACGGGGCGGTTGAGCAATTCCTGCCAACGGCAGGATTGCGAAGTAAGAATGCTTTGTGTTTTCATATTGTACCCTTTTGGTATGATCTAAACAGTGTTTTCATATTGTACCCTTTTGGTATGATCTAAACACGACAATAAGGTGTTGAACATCAACTTGTCTTCGTTGATTTTTAGAAAATAAATAGTGCTATGGTAACTTGACTTTGAAGACGTTTATCTATATGCAACCTGGGCTGGATTTTACTTTAGAAATACTATTTTTGTAGTTATGAAAGGTTTTGATTTTGACTGCCATAATTGTTTTGATAAAATTGATCAGAGGGTTTCTGCTTACTCAAATCAAAACTTGGGAGTTCCGTTATGTATTCCGTGCCAAGGATGGTTTCGTGATATTTTAAATTATTCTAGTGCCACCAATGAATCCATTGACTTGTATTTCGCACTGAGAAGACGGGGAGTTCCCGCCGTTCTTGAGAAAAATGATGGATATAAAACTATTGACATAGCAGTACCTGAAGCCAAGGTGAATATCGAAGTAGATGGTGGACATCATAATTTCAGTCACAAACAAGCCATGAGTGATCTTCAAAGAACATTGTATTCATATAAGAAAGGATTTGCAACTTTACGAATTCCCAATTCACTTGCTCGTTATCATCTGGAAGAGGCAGCGGAAATGATTACTGAATTTCTTATCATAAGCAGGGATCGCAACTACAGCCGATAACAAAAAAGAGTTCTCCTTCTGACTATTTATCAGGAGAACTCTTTTTATAAAATTAATATTCAAGGCAAGTTGCCAGGAATTCCATAACTTTAAAATTCCTCATCCCAATCGTAAATAAAGAAATGATCTAACCCAGCAACTAGCTTGAGATTTTCAACTGTACCTTTAAGTGTAATGATGAAGGTAATTATCCCTTCAAGGCTTTCTCCATCAACTTCTTCAAATTCGATTTTTACAATCTCAACAGGCTTCTGCTCTAAGTAATCTTTTAGTTCTTTCCTTAAAGCGATTTCAATTACCTCGAATTGCTGATCTACTAAGGTGTAGAATCTACGAAAGGATTTTAAATTAAGCCAGTTGAAAACATCCTTTACTGACAAGACTGCCACAGAACCGATTTCAGTAACCTCTTTACTAGTATTACGAATTCGGCTTTTATGTTCTTGAAGTGCTTGATCAAAACCGATCCAGTTTCCATTTAAATTGCATCCTCTTTTTGCCATTTCAATTGAGGCAAATTCGAAACAATCGATTTGTCTTTTTAGGATTTTAGAAAGTAAGAAATTTGAGGTAAGTGAGAACAAAAACTCCGGATTATCCTCATCTCTTATGTGATTTCCCATAACGTTTCATTTGGTCTAAGGACGTTAGTTTGTTTAAGACGGTCAAGTTGGTAATCCT
>JALONM010000040.1 GCA_025454925.1 Cytophagaceae bacterium | reverse complement strand
ATCGAAAAACTTGACTACCTCCAAAAACTCCGGTGCCAGGGAAATCGTTTTGCCAAACCACTACCACCCTTCAAAAGCAACTTCGATTCCAGAATGTTTGAAGAAGATATTAGAGTCGAATGCGATTGTTGTCAATAAATTTTTCAGAAAAGCAATTGAATAATCTTGATGATAATCAAAAAAAGACGTCTCTCCGAAAGTGCATTCAGAGAGACGTACCTATTCAAAAAGTAAGTGATTAATCGTTCAAATTACCGTCCGTATCTACTTTGATAAAATAGAATACATGATTTTCATTATCGTAGATATCGGCATAGCCTGCCGCTGCAAAAAATCCATCACTGGCTTCCAACACGGATTTACCAGCATCGTTACGAGTACCGCCGAAACGCTTCTCCCATAGAGGCTCCCCGTCTGCGTTCAGGCGTAGTAATAATAAGTCGGTATTCTCATTACCAATATCTTTGCGTCCGGTAAGGATAAATCCACCGTTGGAAACATTGCGAATGGAATAGCCATCGCCTGCCCCGGAGGCAGGAGTTTTTGTCCACTGCAAGGATCCGTTCTGACCAAATTTCATTACCATAATTTTCCGGTTTGCCCCGGCACCCTGGGTACCCGTAACCACAAAACCTCCATCGGGAGAAATGATAATATCGCGGCCCGATTCATTCACATTCGGTGATCCGTATTCATAGGCCCATATCAAGCCAGCTTCCGGAGTAGATAAGATGCAACGCACATCCTGTACGTTTCCTGCACGCCAGGCGGTACCACACCACAATAAATTTCCATCGGAAGTAGTTAGCACTTTGCTCAATGAATCTTTTTGAGTGAGCACTCCTACATTGCGCTGCCAGATGACATCTTCACTCAGGTTGATGCGGGTGAGGTACATATTCACCTGTCCGGATGAATCGCGTACCCCCGACAATAAAAATTCATTCCCTGGCAAGGCGGTAATATGATAGGCATCTTCCTTTACATTTTTACTTCCAAAGGATAGAACTTCACCTATCAAGTTTCCAGCCAGATCGTATTGTGCTACTATCGCTTGTGAATCTCCGGTAGAATCTTTTCGATAGCCAGTTACAAGAAAGCGATCATCAAGCAATAGCACATGGCGCGCCTGTTCATCGTAATCCGAAGCCAAGCGACGCTCCCATTGGCGGTTACCATTCTTATCGGTTTTTACGATGAAAATATCTTTGTTGCGCTCCTTTTGCGGATCCAGCATGGTGCTGTACCCTACCAGAATAAAACCATCGGAAGTTTCCACCAACGATTCGGCTTCATTCATTCCTCCATTGCCAAAAAACTTCAAGAATTTTCCGGTCACTGCGGGTTTTACTTTTTCATTTTTATTACAAGACGATAATCCGCTGAGGATCAAAACTACAAGTAACAGATACGTTGATTTCAATTTCATGGCAGCCGGATTATTTCTTGATAAAACGAAGTACACGTGTATCCTCATCGGATTTTATTTCAAGGGTGTATACCCCTGAGGCCAGCATGGACGTAGGCAATTCAGAAACCAGCGTTCCTTCCTTCAGTTGACCCGCAGCCAACTCCACTCCTATTGCGTTGCGGATGGAGTATAAAGAACCTGCTTGCAATGGACTGCTGAACTCCAGGGTAGTCAAGGCCTCTGCAGGCAGAGGATATAACGTAGCATCCGGAATGAGGGTACTCCCCTGACGACCGGTCTGGGTGATGGAAGGATCTGCTGCCGATTGCAAGGCTATATTTTTGTGCTCAACCATACCCGCCTGGTATATTTCCTTGGTCTCTACATCTTGAATAAAGACCACTATTTTGTACTGGGAAGGAACCGCTGCAAACGGCCTGAAAGCTATCGGAGGCACTACCAAATTGCTATTCCAGTTATAACTGGAATAGTACTGGCCGCCCGCATGGGGTAACAATTTGCGGAGCACATTGGATTCGATTCCTACGTCTTCCAGAATGGCCCGGTGCACCACAAAGGCTCTGTTGTTGAGTACCCCAGGATCCTTTCGCTTAATCGTCGCACCGACCATTAAGGCGCCATTTTGCTCCTGAACAGAAAATTTAATATCGAATGGAGAAACGTTTAGAATACGTTTATTGAACTCTTTGGGTCCCCAGGCACTGAAAACATCTTCTTTATAAACGACCCCATCAATAACCGCACGCTCTATCCGGTCGATCCCATAATAGAGTGCCCTCGCGCTAGGATCTGCTTTGTTGACATCGTTAATAGGATCTTGCCCTAAATGACCAACGAAATAGCGGATGGGAAGCGCTTGGTTGACGGCAGTGTCTTCCAACTGCATAGCCATAACCGAATTATTATCACGTGCGGTAGAATTTAAAAATTCTTCAATTACAGTATAACGATTGCGTGTACCGATGCGCAGATTATCGAAGGCAAAGCCATCGTAATTAAAAGGCAGGTTATCGTCGTTGGAACCGAAGGCAACGCGAAACCTTACACGAGAAGTGACTTTATTGTACTTCTGGTCACCAATGATAGATTCCAAGGCATAGGAAGCCCGACGCCAATTGGTATCCAAAGTACCCGACCATCCTTCAAAATCTCCACCCGGCTTGGAAACAATCGCCGTGGAGTTGTACCAATTTACTCCATTGCCTGGATCTCCCACATTCTTCCATACCTCCTGCCCGAAGGTATCCACAGGATTGATGATGGCATACTGCACGTTGGCACCATCGAAGAAGTTATCGGTATAACTCAACAAATCAAGACTAATACTCGGCTTATTGATAGAATCCAGATCGAAGTAAGGCGTTTCCACCCATGACTTTTCATTGCGGTAATAGCCGGAGGTGTCGTTGTACGCATCCGAAAGTGAAGTTGTATAATTTTTAAATGTACCCCAGACCCGGCTGGAGCCTTTGAGTTTTTTCAAACCCGAGGCATCTGGAATTTGATTGACCCAACTGGAAACAGAGGTATCCGAATATTGTCCGCTGTGGTAGTATCCGTTGGCTTCGAGTGGATTTTCAAAATCCTCTTCAAATTCTTTATTCAAAGACTGTTCATTGGGCTTGGTGATGGGATACTTGGGAAATACAGGCACCCGGATGATGGCGGTATCGGCGCAGCCCCAGCCAGCGCGGGTGACCAGGGTTACCCGGTAGGTATTGCGCCGAACAGTGTTGAATGGATGTTGAACCACTCTACCAGTTTCACGTCGATAGTTAATAGCATTTACAGGAGGTATAGGACCTTCTGGTGTATCAAATTTCCAGAACCATTCAATCACATCGTCTCCATTATTGGATTCAATATTGTTCTGGACTAAATTATTTCCACCTACAAACGTTGATAACTTTCCTTCTTCCAAACCTAATACTTTTATGCTAGCAATCGGTTTAGCTCCATAAGGAACAGAAAGTAAAACATCATTGTCGCATTTTTTATTATTTGACAAAAAAGTAGGATTTGCAAAAGTTAATAACCTTATTTTGTAATTGCCAGGTTTACTAAACTGATATGCATACAATTTATTGGCATTGCTGGTACCCGATTGATTGATAATTTTATCATCCTTATCCCAAAACTCCCAACGGTACAGACTTCCAGGAATTGTATCGATTGCCCTCAATTGTAACTCTGTTTGATCGCAGTAAGGAGATGCTGAAGAGATTTCGAAGGAAGTGGGAATTTTTTCCCTGAAATGCAAGTTAAAGGATAGCAGGTCCGGGCAAGCACCAACAGTATTGGTTGGATACTGATAGACCACTCGAAAAGAGCTATCCAATCTATTATTGCCTAAGTGTAATGCTGAAAATATTTCATTTGGCGAAAATGTAAATCGATCCTCTTTCACATCCCCTGCTGTTGATACAGGTATTGGTAGTTTAAAGGCTGATGACACTGGTGTTGTACTATTTTTGGTATAAATTACAAAATAACCACCAGAAGGAAAACCTTGCATAGTAATATCGCTCAAACTTGCAGAACAAATATAAACGTCATCACCTTCTGAAATAGCGCTCTTGCCAGGGAATCCGACGACATTTAAAATAGGTTGCGGAGTAATCGGAATAAAACCCGTAATATTACCTAGTTCTATTATGCTGCTATTAACTTCAATAAACTTTTCTAGTCTGACTTTTAAGGCATTTTTTGTAGACAAGCGAGGTTGTATGGCAAATGCGTACAAGTATGACCCTGTAAATGGATCATAATTGGAACTTGTTTGCAGTGTTTGCAAGGCTTCCGATGGCTGAAAAACTCCGTCTCCACTATAGTCCAGAAAAATTCTCATTCTTGTAGAAGTACCAGAGACTGCGTAGAGATTAAAAGAATTGGCTTTACTACAAATAGGAAGAGGATCAACCGGTCGTAAGAAAGTTGGCAACGTCAAACTGCCATCCACTACTTTAACTCTTAGTGATGAGGAACTAGTGCACCAAGTATCACTACCATAATTTGCCTCACTTGTGACAGTAAACTCTTGGTCTAAAATAAGAATTTTACTTGGATCAAGCATTTTGTTCCGATCACCACTAAGAGGATTAGGGTCCGAATTTGGAGTATTAATTGAATAGTTTGCTTCTGCACCATCAGGAGTTTGAAAATATTGATCCAGATCAATTGCACTTTGTGTACTTAATAATTGTAATACACCTGTCTGATTGGGTGAAAAAGAAGGAGGTTTAACTTGTACTTTAAAAGTTTCAGTTCTCCAAAATAATAAATCATCATTTTGTCCATCATTATCCGAATCACCATAATAATCTACTCTCACTGTTATAGTAGTTCCCCATCTTACATTGTAATATCGGAACTGAGCTTGAGTCAAATTATTTTGGATATCAAGGACAGAAATACTTAAGGGAACATTATCACCATCAACGGTGTTAGAGGCTGTAACTGACCAAACATCGTCTTTTGCAGCATTAGTCAAGTTCCTAACTTGGATAGTAAATATCAGATCTGCTCTATTGTTCGCAGGACTGATAACACAAGTGTCATCAATTGCTTCTATGTAACCTTGACCTCTTAAATTAAAAAAACCCAATATTACTAACAGTGATATTAAATAATTAATCACATTCTTCATAAATGAATAAGATAAAGAAGATTTAAAATAAGAAATCTTGAATTACGGATACTCTATTTGTTGATACTATTAACAGTTAAAATTAATGATGCCCGAGTTGAATCACCACTATTATCAAATGCGTCCGCATAACAAGTAACGGTTCCAATACCTGCGTTAAATGTGTTCGTTTCGTATGGAGCTGTGACATCTTCGTATATTTTTGAAGTACCGCTATAAAACTTAACCTTAACAATACTGCCATCTGGATCAGACGCACTCACCGTTAATTTGGTATCAACTCCCCCTACAATTGGATCTGCTTCTAATGGACTAACAGGACCAGTAAAAGTCACCACTGGCTTTTGATTGGTAGTAGGATTAGGATTGTCGGCACCTCCCTGTGTTTTATCTTTTTTGCAAGCGCTGAAGGAAAGGGCCAAGAATACCAGGGAAGAAAAAAATAAGTGCTTTTTCATAGTGTAGTGTTTGTTAAAGTACGTGTTAGCTTTCACAGGAAAAATAAAAACCGAGTTACAGAAAATCTGACACACCCAGCTATATGCAATTTCCTAGCAAAAGGTAAACCAAATTTAATCAAATATGCCCACGTTTGGAAGTTGTCGGACAAAAAAATAAGGGAATGGAGCCTTATGTTTCTTTTTTGCAACCAAACAAGTAATTTTAATACGTATAAAGACGGAAGTTTTTTTCTCACTTATGAACTAAAAACCAGGAATAGTATGCTGGAAGGATTCTGCCTCCCATTCCAGCGCAGGAAAGATTTTTAGAGAAATTTGATTGGAAGGATTCTGCCTCCCATTCCAGCGCAGGAAAGATTTTTAGAGAAATTTGATTATCTTAGTCATTTCAAGAAAATACCAGTCTTGCCTGCAAAGGTAAATGCGTCAAGAAAGCTAAAATCATTGTTGCCCGCAGCACTATAGTATGTGCTTCAGGATCGAACCAAAAAGTGCCATGTAACCAGCGAACACAATACTTGCCATGAGCCATCAATACGACAATAAAAAAGCAGAATCAGAAGGAATAAACTATTCTCAATCGCTGTTGCAGCCAAAATTAAAGCCATTGCTGCAACCCAAGCTGGTGCCGCTGCTGAAACCTATACAGTTTAAAACGGCATCCAAGATGCCGGAAGAGGTACAAGCCAACATGGAGCATAGTTTCGGAGAAGATTTTTCCGATGTACAAATTCACGACAACTCCACAAAAGCCGAAGACCTGGGTGCCAAAGCTTTTACACAAGGCAAAGACGTACACTTCGCACCAGGCGAGTTCCAGCCCGATAGCAAGGAAGGACAGGAATTGATAGGCCATGAACTTACCCACGTGGTGCAGCAGAAAGAATGCAAGGTACACGGCAGCGAAGTGCATGGCAAAAAAATGGTAAACCAAGATCCTGCTTTGGAAAAAGAAGCCGACGACGCTGGGAAGCTTGCTAGTGAAGGGAAAGAAGTGAAGGTAAGTGGCATGGGTAGTGGGGTGATGAGGAAAAAGAAAAATGACCAGGCTTATACTGATGCATTAAAAAGAATTGAGGCATACGATATTTATATACAAGAAGCAAGTTTAAAGTATGGAGTAGCAGTTGATAAAATAAAATCTATTATAGGAGTTGAATCCGAAGGTTTTCCTGAAGTCTCAAGTGGAGCTGCTTTTGGGCTTATGCAGATAACTAAGGTAACTTGGAATGGTATTATTAATGATACAAAATTCCCCGAGTTGAAAAGCTTTGATTTTGAGTCGTATAAATTTGATCCTAGAGCTAATATTCTTGTTGGGACAGCAACTTTTAAAGAAAAAATGAGGATTGTTAACGTCTCTCCTGAAAATCCAAATTTTGCAACAATAGCTGTTGTGTCATACAATGCAGGGGAATTTACAGTAAAGTATGCCATGGAGTTGGCTCGAGAAGCGGGAAGTGAAAATCCGACCGTAGATTTTATAAAGCCAGAGTTTATGAAGCCCGCAATAAAGAAATATTATTTGTATACTTATTATTTTAATCTTTATTATAAAACTGGGCCGAAGGGAAAAAGGGTTGAGGATACTGAGAAGATTGAAAAAGAGGGAGGACGCGAAAAGGTAATTGAAAAATGTATTAATCTTAAGTACAATAATGAAATCTCAATTTATCCGGGAGAAGTGAGTGAATATATAAATTTGTTATCAAAGGAGGGTAAGACTGAATCTGGTCAATCATCGGAAACGGAAGGTAATCAGAAATCAGAGCAAACAGAAAACGTTAAAAGTAGAACGGATTTGTCGGGCACTAGTAATTTTTTAGCTAAGAATAAAACGTTGATTTTAAGCGGAAGTGTTGGCATTGGTTGCGACAATAATCTGCACGACGTTATAGCTGTTCAAAATAAACTACTTTATTTTAGATTAATTTCTGAAGCAGATTTAATTCCTGATAATGGAGATGTGAAAGTCTCTGAAAGTAAATTGGGGAAAATAATTGAAGGGATTAATAAGTTTCAAAAAGTTATATTTAATGGGAAGTCCTATGGGAAAATTATTCCCAATAAAGAAACAGTTTTAAAATTAAACTCTTTGAATTTAAAGGAGTTTGATGACCTAAACCCAGATAAACCATCTTCTAAAATTGATGTTAAAAATTTAAGCATAGCTAAAAGAGATGCAACTTATGTTGATTCAAAAATTAATTTCATTCACACAAATGTAATTATCAATGAAACAAAACTTGATAAAAATGAACAAAATAAATATAAAAACTTAAAGGACGATAATGAAACCTTGCAAACAATATATGATGAGACAGATGGTGATTATGAAGAATTGGGAATGAAAATGCGTCTTTATGCTCCTTATAATCCAAATTTAGTTATTGCCATGCTGAATTTTGTAAGCGATCACAATCGAGATGATTTGGTTATGGAGATTATTGGAAACGTTTCGGATTCTGAGCTGGCCAAGTATAATCCTTCCTTGTTAGATACTTTTGCAAAACATTTGAGTGATGGTTATGTTGGTAAGGATGAAAAGGCTCAAATCTTAAGAATTGATCACGCCCAAGGTAAATTGTCTGATGAAAATACAAATTCAAATGATAAATCCCATTCCACCGAAATCTTAGATGTCATTGACTCAAAAAATTTCTTTAGAAATGAATCAGATTATCAAGGTTGTAAACGGGCATGTGATGCCATATTGAAAAAAGCTGGCATAGATCCAAGTTTAGATCCCAAGCGCACAGACATTGGTACACTAAAGGAAAAAAATGGTGTAAATGAGCTTACCCATGAAACTAAAAAGGGCGTGGAGGTTATTAATGAATATCTAGAATCAAACAACCCAATAACAGTAGGAGTGGATTATAAATTTGGAACCACATATAATACGGATCATACAACTGACCACTTTATAATAATTACGGGTAGAGGGGTAGAACAGGATGGTAGGATATTTTATCATTTTTGGGATGTAATTAAAAATGATACCAAGAGCGCAACAAGTAAAACAAATAAATTATATTTGGACGTTAAAACTGGTCAACTAGTTGGTAAATCTGAACAATGGCCCAGTGTTACCTATACAGTTTCGTTAGTTAGGCCGAATATTAAAAGATGATTTTGTGAGAAATAAAAATTTTTTGTTTATTTTAATTCTCGTTTTGTTCGCAAGTTGTAGTACAACTAACACTTCTAAAGAAATCGGTATGACAGAAAAGGTTAAGCAGGCGAACTTAGTTGTAGGAAATTTTTATAGGTGGTACTTGGATAGCTTATATGAAAACTCAAGTATATACGGTCCTACCGTTGTGCAAAGGAGTGACTCTGTTTTCGAACTTAATGGCGTTCGTTTTCTTAGTTTACTAGAAAATTCTGGATTCGTATCCTCTAATTTTGTAAACGTTCAAAAAAATCAAATAGAAAATTGCAATGCAGTTTTAGTAAAGCCAGAGAGCCAGAGCCAATTTAAAGAAGCTGGATTTTTAGCTATTCAGTCTACCGATTGTAGTTTTATGAATTACTATCCATGGGTAGGTGGGCAAGGAGAAAAAATTGCTGAAATTAAAATATTATCATCAGAAGTAGTATCTGATGAAATTCACGTTAGAGTAAGGGCGGTAGAAGTTTTACTTGTAAAATTGATAAAGGAAAAGGATACATGGGTAATCAATGAAATTTCAATTGTTACAAATTAAAGAAATTATTTTCTAGCTAAATGGTTTAGGTGAACATAACAATGATTACCACTTACTAAATCTTAAATATTTTAGTTTAGAATTATGATCAAGAAACTTTTTTTCGCCTATCTAATTACTTTCCTGCTCTTCATTGGCTGTAATAAAGCAGGATCAGTGGAAACGGTAAATGGCGCAATTTACTTGAAAGGCGGTTTGCCAATTTCAGGCTACACACTCAGTAATGTTTGCTTAGGAAATATTTGTAGTTCGTGCGGTGTTGGGGATATGTATTTTTGCGTTTTAGATCTATTGGATACAATTCCTGCACTTACAGCTTCTTTATCTTTGAAAAATCAGGGAGTTTTTGCGCAAATTGATTCATCCTGGCAGGATTATAATAATCATGAGAGTATTTTTATTGATTCATTAATGATCCAATTATCAGATATGAATATGACCAATTTATCATATTGGGTATATGCCAAAAATCTGGAGACATCAATGCTATTTTATGATTTACGAAGGTATCAAAGCGTAGCTCCTGATTTAAGAAAATCAATATTAGATTCATTTTTAGTTGACTACCCATTCGGATTAAATGATTTTTCAAGCAAGTCAAAATTTAATATTGTAACTACTGATTTTGAAACTATGTTGAACCGCGAAATAGATCGCTATACTTCAAATATTAGTAGTTTTAATTTTCTATTGAAGTGCTTTCAAGAAAATCAGACTTTGTGGAAAAAATATTACGAGAAGGAAATAGTAAAAAATGTTGGAGAATGCGACATAAAATTATTGTCTAATATTTTATATTTCCAACGTTGGAAGACAATTTGTTCTTATTCCTTCATAAGTAAAAACTCTAAATTCAATGTGGTTGATAGTGCACTGTTGAATAAATTAAAAAAAAACATGCAATCAAAGAATGTAGATTTTGATTTGGGCACATTAATAATCGATAGGTATGATTTAGATTCTGATTTGAAATACGAATATTTTTTAAAACCTAGATTTGCGCTTACGCCATATTGCAACAATGGTTATTGCAATGTTTGGTTATTTAGCAGTAATATGGAACTTATGTCTACCTTTAATGTTTCCAGCGGTAAAGTCAAAGTATCTAATGAGAGAAAATCTAGTAATTGGAATGATATTTATTATGACTCTTCTGGATATTTTATCTTGAAGTACAATGGAGTTGAATACGTAAAAAATCCATTAAAGTTTACAGATACTATTTCTATAAATAGTTCAACCTATGAGTTGTTTCAAGAATATTAAAGACCTACTAAAACCGCAAAAAGTGTAATATCAACGGATTGGTATCTGTCAAAGAGCCCCTCCGCTGCCGCCAGTTGTGCCGAGAATGAAGAGATGCTCAATTAAACTTAAAGTTCTTTTCAATGCTGTTAGAGAGATGGTGCTTTCATCAGGGTCAAGCAATTATTGGCAATGTTGAAGCCGGAAAGTACCAAGATGACTATGATCACACTTTCACTTGGATGCGCTTATTAAGGATCATACTAATCATGTTTCTAATGGAGCATCAAATCCTCTTACTCCTAGCACTAATAGTGTAATACGAGCTTAGAACTCTAACTAAAATTCATAGTTTACAGCGTTTTCCATTTCCTTCTCCCCTGCCCCAAGTCAAAAGGATACGGTTGCGAAATGAAAAGAGAAGTTGGAATTAAACTACAATAATGTTAAACCGAGGCTTACACAATGCCGTAGTATTTTGAGCCATTTCAAGGATACAGACTGATGGCAATTGGCGGTGAATGAAGTATATGAATCAGGATACGTTTTGATATATTTTTAATTAAAAGATGCTCATCAGCAGCAAAAGACAAAGTCATGTGCCCGTCTTTGTTACACCCAAAAGCACATGCAAACCTTATAAATAGAATCACCCTGTCAATACGGTTAGCGTATGTAACATCAACTACATTTTTCGACTATCGCGGTCGCTTTAGTGGGGCGCCTAAGGAGTCTCGCAACAACATCAACTGGTGCTGCGCTTTAAGCAATTCTAATTCCTGGTTGGTTTGTTGTAATTTTCTCCCATTCCATTTTTCTATGGCCGCTCCCGATTCCTTCACGGCGGTAGTAGAAAATAACCTGCGTTCTCCTGAAATTTTTACAAGAGACCCATCCAGAGGATTTAATTCAAAATCAGTTTTATTCAAATTGTGTTCTATATATCCTATGGCGCCAGCTTGCGCTACTGCAAACTGTGCAGCCGCCAATATTGACGTCCCTTTGCTGGTGCTGCTTTTTGCTGAAAAAACATAATACGCAGGTAAGTTGTACACCACGCCCTTATAGGATTTCTGAGAATCCGGCGATTTAAATTTCACAAATGGATGTAATTCAATTTTGTCCCAGGCGAGGATTATCTTTGTTATAGAATCCTTGTTAGAATTTTCTACCAAGGATACATTTGTTTGAACCACCGGTTTTTTAATTGTTGACAATGTTGGAAATTGGTTTTTAAAAAAATCTTCCGGAATGTATGCACCAAACTTCGAATGTATAAACGCTATGGTTCTAGAATTCTCTTTGCTGGAGGCCCCCGGATCGATGTAAATTCGTTGAACGTAGGTTTGTTTGGTTTCTTTATATGTTAATGCTTCCAGAAGTTCATTTTTAATTTTGCTTAGCTCTCTTAGTTGAGTCTGGTAGCTGGCATCTTGTCCCGCGGTAAATTTTGATTTTAATAAATCATATAAATCAGCACTTACCAATCGATACTGATCATACATAGCCTGACATGGAACAGTATCGTTTTTAAAATTCCACTTTACTTCGCTGGCAATTCCATTGGCATCCCCTTTAAAAATGGTTGAAGCTGCAGAGAGTGCATATGGCAATACTTCCGTATCGAAACCTATGTACTCTGTTTTTCCGGTATTGATGATGGCGTTGTTTCCATAAGAAAATTGATACGCATAAAACTGCGATACCTTGGAGGTTGATAATTGAAAAATCTTTTCTTTATCCGGAACGGCATGGTTGGATAAGAGCACCGTATCTACTTTCCAGGTTATACCGAAATCTTTTTCTTCCAATCTCTTTCTCATTTCTAAGTCTAACTTCATCTTGTGTTCTTTTAACTCTTTGAAACAAGCGCACTCAGTTTTACTCGATTTACTAAATAC
Organism: Cytophagaceae bacterium; assembly: GCA_025454925.1. Classification (GTDB taxonomy): domain Bacteria; phylum Bacteroidota; class Bacteroidia; order Cytophagales; family Cytophagaceae; genus JALONM01. The sequence goes on along the minus strand of JALONM010000040.1, from coordinate 27,646 downwards.
CAGGTCTATGCCGATAATATTTTTGGGTAAGATATAATAGGGTGCTTTACTTGTACTGGCTTCAGGTACATTTACAAAAGCTGGACGCTGACATCCGATTAGTATGCAAAAAATAATTAAAAATGAGGATGTGATTTTCATGGTCATTCAGGGATAAATGGTTGAAAAGGGTATCGTTGAAACAATTGTTGTATATGCCTATCCTCTACTTTTTTAGCATGGTCAAACGCAAAGGTATAGATGTTCAATCGAGAAGAAAGGTGTATGGTCGTTTGCTGCAGCCAATAATCGAATGTGAAGTAGGGTTTATGATAGTCCTTCAAAAAACATTCGTACAAGGCTTCCGTAAAAGCGCTGCCAGAGGGGGTTATGATGGCAGTCCCCGAAGCATTGGAAGCATTGATGTAAAGTAAATCGTATTCATCCTTTAGTACTGGAAGCCAAGTGCTGTCCGAGGATTCAGACGAGTATACTTTTTGAAAATACGGCAGGTAGTTCTTATACCTTTCCGAAACACTGTCGGAGGTAGCAGGGTTGTTCAGAATGTCAGCAACCATTTGGAGTTTTTCCAGGCTTACTGAATCTTTGTAATCCAAAAAATCAAACATTCCTTTTCCATAACAAGCATCGACAACAAAAATCAAATGCGGAATTTTTAATTTGACAGATGAAGTTCCCCTGTTTGATTTTGAATATTGGGTCCAGAGGTTTTTCAAATCATTGTCTTTTAAATACCCATCGAACAGTAGAAGTGCTTCGTCGGTTTTATCCCATTCCTTTGGTACCTTCGATTTCATGGCTTTGTCAGTCTCAATCCGTCGTCCATGTCCGCTAAAATAAAAAGTAAACACATCGTCCATTTCCACTTTTCCCATGATCTCATGAAAATAGAATTTTACGTTAGTGATAGTAGCGTTGGAATTTTCGAGAACAAAAATATTTTTTTCCTTGTATCCGGCAAGGAGTAACATTTCTTTTACATGGCGAATGTCTGTTTGTACTCCGTTGGCAAATAAGGGGCTTAATGTAGATTGTTTTTTTTCACGATATGCAACCGTATCGTAATGCGATACCCCGACCAATAAAGCATAGGCTTTAGGTAATTCTTTTCCCAAGGCATTATAGTAACAGAAAAAGTAAATAAGAGGTATCCAAAAATATTGCCTGTACATAGACTCTTACTATCTATCTAGTTGTATCAAGGTAGTAAATATTTTACAAGTGTGGCAATACGAATTAGGCCAATGAGAAAAAATCCCATTGGCCTAAATTTTACATCTTAGTAAATGTAGAAAAAGTACTACCTCAAGGTGCTGCACTGACACATAATCGCAGGTATTGCACTTCTCCGTTGAACTTTAACTCCAGCATGTACACTCCATCGGGTATTCCATTCAATGGAATCATAGCTTCCGACGAATAGGTTTGTTCTTTCGTCAATACTGGCGTACCCAAAGCGCTTAGCAAACGGTAACCTTGCAAGACCGAGCCTTGGGGAAATTTCACCATCACCTTTTCCTGTGTGGGATTCGGGTATACTTGAGCCAGGTTCGTTTCTAACCTTGTAGTTTCGGTAGAGGCAATTAAATCAACGGCACACACCGAAAATGTAGTGGAAGAGGGGGCTTGACTACCGTTGTGATAAATTCGCAGGTAATACGTATTTCCTGTGGTAAGACCGGTGAGGCTTGTTATTTCTTCCATTCCATTGCCGACCTCGTTGGTGCAAGCCAGGGATGCACCGGAACAAGCATCTAACACTTCGGTCACTGCATCAAAAAATAAGGATCCTAAGGCTGATATTTGTACTTGCTGGGACGGTGCTGTAAACGAATACCATACGTCGGCACCGATCGTCCCCAGGCAAGCTGGACTAGTAGAAGTTGCTCCGGTGAGTGTTCCATCGGTATACGCGCAATAGTCGTTGACAGTAATGGCTTGAGCGCCAGAACAGGCGTCGTTGGCTGGGGCTGCGACTTCTGAAACACAAATATTGAACATAGCATTTTCGGGAGTAAGCTGATAGGCATGATAAATACGTAGGTAATACGTATTGCCTATGGTGAGTGTAGAAGCGTACAGAGATTCTTTGTCGCCGCTGAAGGTATTGTCGGCACAAAGGATAGAAGCCCCCGCACATCCGTCGAATATTTCCAACACCGGATTATATTCATTTCCACCTTGTGCTTCGATCAACATGCGGGTTTGGGTAGCGTTGAAGGAATACCATACATCGTCGTTGGCATTGCCTATGCAACCTGGCAAAGATTGTGTGGCGCTTTCGGAAGTTCCTGTTACCGGCGTGCAAGTAGTTGCCGGTGTAAGTGCAATGGCCATGTTGCACTGGTCGTTGGCTGGTGCCGGAGGAGTCTCGGTGACACATACTGAAAATTGAGCCGGCGCAATTGCTTCATCAGAATAATGGTAGATGCGGAATTTATAAACAGATCCAATGGTGAGTGAAGTAGCATACAAACGCTCTACTCCTCCACTACCCGTTTGATCGGTACATCCCAGGCTCATGCCTCCACAGGCATCAAACAATTCAATAACGGCATCAAAACCAATACTGCCCTCCGCCCGGATGGTGATAGAATCGTCGGTAGCCGTAAACGAATACCACACATCATCGTCGGCCAATCCCTGACAGCCTGATAGGGATTGTGAGGCACCTAAGGTTGTTCCGTTCACGGCTACGCAGGTAGCGTTAACAACAAGAGCGGTGGCATTGGGACACTCATCGTTGGAAGGCACCGGAGGGGCGTCTTTCAAACAAATGCGAAAACTGGAAGTATCGGGCTTACTGGCAGTGGCATGATATACGCGAGCATAATATGTTGCGCCAATCGTAAGCCCCGACGATTTATATACTTCTGAATTTCCGGAACCTTTGTTGTTTAAGCACGCCAGCGTATTCCCATTGCAGGCATCGAGCACATGCAATACCGCATCAAATCCTGATAAACCCGTAACCTCTAGTATAGGGTTGGTGGAAGTAGGTTGAAATCGGAACCAAACATCGTCGTTGGCATTGCCGGTGCATCCGGTAAATGATTGAGTGGCTCCATAGGTAGAACCTTCTACCGGAACACATTCACTACCTTGGCTAAGCAATAGAGCATTGGCGCAATCATCATTTGCAGGAGGTGGTGCCACCGCTCTATTTCTTACACAAACTTCAAAATCTGGCTCATCAATCTGGTTGATGGAATAGTGGTATACCCTGAAATAATAGGTAGCCCCAACAGTCAATCCATTTATGCTGATCAATTCATCACTTCCTGCTCCGCTGTTGTCTTCGCAGGTAATGGAACCGGTACCGCAACCAGAAAATAGTTCAATAACCGGGTCGAACGTTGGGGATGCTATCACCTGAATATCTACAGAAGCAACGGTGGGAGTAAAAGAATACCATACATCGTCGTTGGCATTGCCTGAACAGCCCGAAAGCGATTCAGTTGCACCCAGGGTAGTTCCACTAATAAGATTGCAGGTGGCAGATGGCACCAGCGATATGGCATTGGAGCAGTTATCATTGACAGGTACCTGAGGTGTATTAAAAATGCAGATGGTAAACTCTGGTATGGGAGGAAAATCTAAATTGAAATGATATACACGAACGTAATAAACTTGACCAACGGTTAATCCCGTTGCCAAAATTTCTTCGGTACGATCGGCACGGGCATCCATGCAGGTTATGGAAGTACCCGAGCAATCTGAAAATAATTCTACCACAGGATCAAAGCCAGAAGCTCCATTCACACGGATCGTGGTATTGGCGGATGCTGCACTGAAGGAATACCACACATCGTCGTCGGCAGCTCCGCTGCAGGCCGCCAGCGATTGACTGGCCCCCATCACCATTCCGTTGATGGCGTTGCAGGAATTGCTTACTGTAATATTGGTGGCATTGGCGCAATTGTCGTTAGCCGGAACTGGAGTGGCTGTCAGGCAAACCTGAAAAGTAGTTGTGGCGGGTACTTGTGCTGACACGTGGTACACTCGAAATATATACGTGCTGCCAATGGTTAAATTTCTGGCAAATAATAGTTCTTCGGCTCCTTCATAGGTATTGTTGATGCAATACTGGAGTGTACCATTACATGCGCTCAGCATTTCTATCACAGCATCAAATTCAGTGGAACTTATTACTGAAATGGTATGCTGGGTAGAGGTGGCGGTAAATGTATACCAAACATCGTCGTTGGGATTTCCGGAACATCCACTGCCGCTGCCCGTGGCTTCCGCCACTGTGCCTGAAATATACGAGCACGAGGGACTACTGGTCAATACGGTGGCATTGGCGCAAACATCATTGATAGGGGCAGCCCCCCATACAACCTGTGAAAAGAAAATAATAAATAGTGTTTGGGTTAAAAAAGCTTTCATAATCACTACATAAAATGGAATTTTAAATAAACTTACTATCTAATATACCTTTATGGGATAACTTTACCTAACACCCATCCAAGCCTTCAGTCAATACTAAGAATGAAAATAAGTAAATACCAAAATAACCAGGTTTTTAAATTGTATTGGCCACTTGACTTGCTACCCAAGCGACAAAAAAACCCAACTATAGTATATTAAAATTTCAATCTCAATTGCATTTACTTTCATGTACTATTTTCTTTTTCGAAGGAAATGGATTTCTAGTTCCTTATAACCCAAACTTTTTGACGCATGAAGTACGTTTTAACGCTATCTCCATTCCAAGCACACACATGGTGCATCCTGGCAAGCCTGTTTATTTTTTTTGCTTCCCAGCCTGCATTGTCACAATCCAATTATGATGTTTACCAAGCCGATGCGGCTCCGACCATAGATGGTGAGGCGCTGGAACCTATCTGGTCCTACGCCGCCTGGAAAACCATGGATCAGGTTTGGTTGGGTGCCACTCCTACTGCATCGGATTTCCAAGGAAGATTTAAGCTTTGCTGGTATGGTAATAAGATTTACATATTGGCAGAACTAACCGATAATGCCCTTTATGATGGACATACCAACCCTCTTGATCAATGGTACAATGACGACTGTGTGGAAATTTTTATTGACGAAGATAATTCGAATGGTAACCATCAATGCAATTACCAGGCATTTGCTTACCATGTGGCTATTAACGGAGATGTGGTAGACCTTGGTACCGACTGCCAGCCGCATTTGTACAATTCGCATGTACAATCTGATATTAAGAGCGCAGGAAACCTGCATACCTGGGAATTGGCCATGACGATTTATGGAAATGGGTATACCAACGCAGGTCCCAATACGCCTGTAAGTTTGTTTAACGGGAAGACCTGTGGTTTTAGCTTAGCATACTGCGATGATGATGGAAGCAATGTGCGCGAAAGTTTTATAGGCAGTGAAGTAATGCCCGCCGGACACAACGATGATAACTATAAAACTTCTGACTATTTTGGGAACATTCATTTGAAAGGCGTACCAGCAACTCTTTCCCTGGAGTCCTTCCTGGAAATTGACAAGTCGCAATTAGTAGTAAAAAATTCAGGTGAAAAAATTATTCAATACACCGTTTATAGTAGTACTGGTGTTCCCGTATTTCACCAGGACGGTGATCAGTATCCGGCATCGCTGAAAGCTCCTACGGGCATGTACGTTATTGTTGCAGAAACCAATGAAGGCCATCTGTTAAACAAACGCATCCTTTATCAACAGTAACAATTCCCATCCGAATTACTTTTTTTTCCAATGCTTCTTACAGAATATTTTTTTCTGTATGAAGCATTGTAGTTGTTTATGATGGATGAAAAATAATGGTTCTATTTTCCAGATAATTGTTCTACTTCAAACCTACAAGGGTTCGAGAGTTAAAACCCGCATACCCTCTTACGAATTTCTAATCCTTGAAGGTTTAAAGGCCCAATAAGGGAATAGTGCCCAATTTTTTTGAGTGTATAGGTCACTGCCCTTCTTTATAACTCTTGAATGATACTCTCTACATTCAAACGTGCTTTGGGCTTCATGGCAGGTTGATTGCTGTCTTCCGGATGGCGGTATCCGATGGCCACAGCAAACACTGCCTGGTAGTCATGCAAGCCCAGAATTCTCGAATATTCTTCCGACTTAATTCCTTCCATGGGAGTACTGTCTATTTCCATACTCGCGCAAGCGGCCAGAAAAAAACCGAGCGAAAGATATACCTGATGTTTTAGCCAAGCTTTAATTTCCGATTCAGGTAAGGGTTTTATAAAATTCATATAATAATTCACGGAACCCTCGGGTAAATTTTTTTTAATTTGTTCTTCAAACTTTTCGATACTGGTTATCGCATTAAATACCACCAAATGACTGGCATCGTTTATTTTTTGCTCGTTGAAATAGGATACCTTGGCCAATTCCAGTTTTTGTTTTTTCATCGGAAACGAAAATGAAATTCCAGGGTTGGCTGTTGATGGATGATGGCGCTAAACGCAGAATTTCTTTTAATTGGGTCAACGTATCTTTTGCCAATTTTTTATTGGAGTCATACTTTTTGGTAGTATATCGATTTTGGGACAGGGTTAAAAAATCCATCGGAATAATGAGTTTAGTACTATACTTTTTTATTCTACAATACTAAGTATAGTTCCATATCTTTGCAATAACGGTCAATATTGATAGTATCCGATGTATTGTATAGACGACAAGCAATTTCCCTGCAGCACCAGCCTTACCATGCACTATATTGGGGGGAAATGGAAAGCGGTAATTCTAATTCATTTAATTGAAAAAAAACGTTATAGTGAATTGAGGAAAGAGTTACCAATGGTAACCGAACGAACTATTAGTTTGCAATTGAAAGAATTGGAAGAAGATGGTTTGGTAAAACGAACGGTATATACCAGTAAGCCGCCCCTGAAAGTGGAATACGAATTGACGGCGTTTGGCAAGTCACTTATTCCTGTGCTGACAGCCTTGGCCAACTGGGGCAGAGATACAGCGAAGAAAAACAAAAAAATCCGTATTGAGAGGTAAGGAAGCGGCAAGCTGTGTGGCTCATTCTATCTGCAATTGAGAGCACCTTGCGGCCCGGATAGAGCGGAAAGCCCATGGCGCCTGCAGCGCCATGGCATTGAAGCGATAGCCGGAAGAGCCGCCCACTCATTTATCCTTTCAAGAAATGGAATAAAGTATTGGAGTTATAATTTATCTTTCAGAATACTGGCGATGCGTTCCTGCTCTTGCTTGTTTTTGCGACTATGTCTCCACCAAAAATATGCCACTAAAGATACCGCAAGGTAGGGAACGGCCATGAGGTATAAGATTCCGGTGTTGAGACCTCTATTACTCCATTGGCCGCTGTCGGTAGCGCTTTTGCAATTCGGACAAGCCCAGGCCTCTGTTGGAAGCAGCATGAACAATACTGTCAATAAAGCAAAAACCAATATTACTTTTGATATCCTCTTCATGTGCGTATAAATTAAATTCACTACCTATTTTAAAATCGATATTGCTTACTTGTAGTAAGGCGAAATCATGACGTATACCAATACTCCGGAAACCGACACGTAGAGCCAGATGGGGAATGTCCACTTGACAACTTTAACATGTTTGTCGAATTGGGCCGTCCAGGCATAATACAAGGCGTACAAAACGAATGGCACTACTACACCAGCCAGCACGATGTGCGAGAGGAGCAAGATATAATAAATGATTTTTGTGATTCCCTCTCCCCCGTAGGCCGTGCTGGCGTTGGTGAAATGATACAGCACGTAGGAAACCAGGAATAACGAGCCCAAAAGAAAGGCAATCGTCATAAAACGCCTATGCCAAACGATGTTTTTCATGCGTATGGAAGCATAGCCCATCACAAGAGCCAACGCGGTGAGTGAGTTAAAGGCTCCGTTGATATGTGGCAATAACTTTGTCCAGGATCCCAGGTCGATTTTCTGACGGATACCGAACAGGAGCGCCACTACGATAGGTATGGCAATGGACAAAATGCGAATGAGTGTGTCGTATCGTTTGGAAGCCTGAAAACTAGGAGCTATTTCGGTGGTGTTCATCTGCAATGGTATGGTATACTTTGTCTTTAAAGAAATTTTTACTCGTAATGATACAACAATTATATCCTTAAAAAGATCATTCCGGATTTTGATACATTTCCTGCAATACTTTTACTTCTGTAATAAGCTTGTCAACTTCTTCACGGTCGGTACCGTTGTAGTAACCGCGAATCCAACCTTTTTTGTCCACGAGCACCAACTTTTCGCTGTGCAGGAATTCAAGCGGCCGGACGGTGTCTTCCATGGTGGTAATGAAGAATCCCTTTTGACCGAGGTTGTAAATTTTTTCTTTATCACCAGTCAAAAAAGTCCAGCGGTTTTCATCGGCTTTGTAGGAATTGGCATAGGTCTTAAGCACCGCTGCGGTGTCATAAGAAGGGTCAACGGTGAAGGATACGATTTTTAAACTGGTATCCTTTTCAAAGGTTTCTTGTACTCGAGTGAGCTGCGTTGTCATTTTAGGGCAAATTGTCGGACAACGGGTAAATACAAAGTTGGCGATCCAGATTTTTCCTTTGAGCGCTTCAGAGGAAAATACATTTCCATTTTGATTGATGAATTGGAAGTCGGGCACGGAATGCGCGCTGGTGACTACAAATTTCCCTTGCACAGTAAGACTGGAGTCTTCCGCAAAATATACAGGAAGCGTGAGTCTGTTTTGACCAAAGAGGTATAAGAACGCAATTACCCCCAGCGGAATGGCCACGATAATGGCCATCAGAAAGGGTTTTAGCTTAGAGCTAATAGATTGAGTATTGGAATCAGAAGTCATGGCGAAAAAGGAGATATACCATAAAAAACCCCGAATAAATCGGGGTTTTAATTTTTTACTAGCGAGCCCAGGTGAGCACCCATTCACGCAATAAGTGAATAGAGTCGCCTTCCATTAACATGGCAAGAATAAACCACATGATGAACATGGTTGGCAATACGATACACCAGATTAAGGTTTTTACTTCGTATTTTAAGTGCATGAATTCGCCCACGATATAAAACGTTTTAGCGAAAGTCAAAAGCACAAACCATAGAGTTTTCATAGTTCCTGCACTCATTGCGAATGCCAGAATGAACTCAACTGCTGTAAGACCAGCCAGGATGGCAGTAGTAATCCAGATGGTGCGGATTTTAGCGGTATCTTTTGGAAGCACTTGCAATGCAATGTCTTCTCCGTGATGTGCGTGTCCCATAATATTCTATTATAAACTATTGTTGTTCAGAATTAAACCAGATAGAAGAAGGTAAATACGAATACCCATACCAAGTCAACGAAGTGCCAGTACAGACCGACTTTCTCTACCATTTCGTAGTGCCCCACACGATGGTACGTGCCGATGGCGGCGTTGTATGTAACGATAATGTTGATGATTACCCCGGATAATACGTGGGTTCCGTGGAATCCGGTGATGAAGAAGAATAAATCGGCAAACAGAACCGGACCATATTCATTGGCAGCCAGGCTGGCTCCTTTAAGTACAGTGCCATCGGCCAGAGTAAGGCCTTCAGGGGTACCGGTAATGAAGATCGTCCATTCCCAAGCCTGACAGCTAAGGAAAGCGATTCCACCCAAGATGGTCCAAAGCATCCATTTAACTACGTCGTTTTTATCGTTGCGATGCCCTGCTTCCACAGCCAATACCATGGTTACAGAACTTAAGATAAGAATGAACGTCATGATTCCCACGAACACGAGAGGTGCGTTTACATGGAAGAAAGGGATGTGCGTGAATACAAGTTCAGGAACTGGCCAATGTCCTACGGAAAAGAAAAACTCTTTGCCAGCGGCGAAATCAAAGGTAGGGTGGCTAAAACGGCTGAAGCCATATGTAACCAAAAGACCAGAAAAAGAAAGCGCATCGGAGAGTAAGAAAAACCACATCATGAGTTTTCCATAACTTGCTTTCAGTGGTTCGTATCCTCCGCCCCACAGAGTTTTTTTGTCGACATTAGCAGACGCTGAAGCCATAAAAATTTACTTTATTGTTTAATGATTAAAGGACAAAAATACATATAAATAGACCCAAAGCAAACCGAGGAAATGCCAATAAGTTGTGCACAGCTCCAATCGCAATAAGTTTTTTGAATGTATGTCATTGCGGATTGCAAAATACAATACCACCAGCAAAAATACGATTGCAGAAACAATATGCAAGGCATGAAGCCAAGTAATTGCATAAAGAAATGATTCGGAGGGGTTGGCAGGTGATACTGTCCACAGGTATTTAGTGGGAAGCAATTGTCTGGAGAAGCCAGGCCCTGCCCAGTCCAACCGAACCTGTGCTGCTCCTGTATCTTCCATATATTCCACTTTAAGTGCATACTTTTCACCTTTCGTAAGGCTTATCTTACCTTCTGCTGTCCCTGTTTGGTGATTTACGGTATTGAATGCAATATAGTTTTCATCTACCCATAATCGTCGAACGTTATCGGAGCTGAGGTAGAATGTGTATTCACCGGTTTCAGGAGCTTCTATCAGGCCGTTCCATAGAACTGAGAAGCTATCCGGGCGGGTAAACTCGGTAGGTTTCAGAGCCCATTGAAAGTTGATGGTAGAATCTATTCTTTTTTCGGTCCGACTTTCGAATTTTAGATCCGAGTAATACTGAGCGGAGATTCCTTTGGTTGCATTGGCTGCGAAGAAAATATTGCGTTCGGTTAATTCTTTCCAGGCAATAATCTGAAAATAGACGAATGCTAACCCCAGCACAAGAGTGGCCACCAGCATAGTCTTCAACGTTGATAATTCATCTTTGCGTGCTGCCCAAAAGCCAAGCTGATGCGTAATACTGCTCAATACAATGACAACGGTACTCCATATAAACCAGGTTGGTAATTCGAATATTTTCCAATCGCCGGCTTCTCTGCGAACAAGATAGGCACTGGTCAGTGCGGCAAATAACATGGCCACAGTTACCATGAACAACCAAAAAGCAAACTTTTTGGGATTCATAGACATAGGGCGCTTAGCTTTATCAGTAATCAAACTCATATATCTCTATTTTACACTTTATCCAACACCAAGGCAATCTGAACTACTGGCAAATACAAAAAGGATCCAAACATAATGGCACGTGCCGCTTTGTGCGAGCACTCCTTCATTAAATAAAATGTTTGAGCTAAAAACAAAACCCCACAAATCATGGTGATGATCGCTGAAGTAAGACCAGTCATGCCCATCCAATACGGAACAAAACCAAGTGGAATTAAAAACAAGGTATACATCATAATTTGGAATGCGGTACGAATATCCTGACCAGAACCCGGAAGCAAACGTATGCCGGCTTTTTTATAGTCTTCATCCAATACCCAAGCGATGGCCCAAAAGTGAGGGAATTGCCAAACGAATTGAATGGCGAATAAAATTCCAGGTTCCCAACCAAAAGAATTGCTCACCGCGATGTATCCGATCATCGGTGGTAAAGCACCAGGGATCGCACCAATAAAGACCGCCACGGGATGCCTGGTTTTCATGGGGGTATAAGCAAAGGCATATAAAATCAACGAAGAAAATGCCAGTAATGCGGTTCTGAAATTAAAGAAACCGATAAAGATTACAAGGCTGAGAACCGCCATGGTAGCTGCAATCATCATGGTTTCCTGAACTGTGAAAACACCAGTAGGCAATGGTCTGTTGCTCGTTCTTTTCATTAAAGCATCCGTATCTTTTTCCAATAGTTGATTGATGGTATTAGATGCTGCCGTTATTAGTAAGCCCGCCAAGGAAAACAATAATAACATGCCTAAGTTCACAGGACCTTTGGATGCTAATAAATATCCTATAACCGCAGAGAATACCACCAGCAAGGATAGCCTCAATTTCATTAACTGAAGAAGCCCCTTCCATTTTAAGGATGTAGGAACGGGAGTACTTAGTGATTTATTGGTTTTCACGATGATTGATATTAAAATTCACTACCCAATACAATTGAAACAAGAAGCTTATGAAAACTGTTGATGCCAACATATGCAGTGGCTGCACCCAGGAAGGCAGGTTGAACTCCGCCATGATCAAGCCACCGATGAACTCAATGAGTAACAGAGAAGTCAAGAATACTTTTATGTTGTGCACCGGACGAGGGGCATGCGCTAATAGCTTCCAGAAAATATAAAACGCAGCACCCATCAATACATAAGACATTAAACGATGTACCGTAAAAACCACATGTTTGTCCTTGAGTAACTCTATGATTTCAGCTCTTGAAAAATTACTGAAAGTGTAATGATCCACCCACTGTCGGACTTGTGAACCGATGAACATATGAACTGCAGTAAGTACCAATAATCCGATGATCCAGAAGGCGGTGCTTTTTAAAGGTTTCCAGGAAGGATCGATGTAATCCTTCTTGAATAATCTGGTAACTGCATACAAAATACAAACAATCACGGCTACTGCCCCCCAGAAATGTAAGGAAACTACCACCGGTTTTAAGTGTTCGTCTACGGTGAGCTTCCCAAGAATTCCTTCAAACAAAACCAACACCAATCCCAATCCTGAATAAACGGCTACTTGTCTATCCTCCTTGAAGCGCAAAGAAAGAGCGAATGCCACCAAGATAAATACTCCCGATAGAGCCCCAATCAAGCGATTGATGTATTCGATCCAGGTTTTCTGAACGTTAAACTCCGCCAGATGCCCTTTCACCATATAACGCGTTTTATAATCGGAAGGCAGTTGTGATTCTTCTGTCGGAGGAATAATTAAACCGAAACATTTAGGCCAATCGGGGCACCCCATGCCTGAACCCGTAGTACGCACGACTCCACCCGCAAGTATTACCAAAAAGACAGATACAACCGTCAATACGGCAAAACGCTTATAACCCTTATATGGCACCACAGTCACCAAACGATCTCTATATTCAGCAATCAGGACCAATGCGTCATCCACATTGGCCCTGATGGTATAGTATTGTATGTAAAAAACTACTACTCTTTGTCTACTTCTCCCGGAAGATTGGATTCCTTCGTTTGGGAGAATGGTATGTGTTGAGGTATGAAATCATCTGCAGCACCAGGCTTACTGTAATCATACGACCAACGGTAAACGTGAGGAATTTCACCAGGCCAGTTTCCGTGACCAGGATTTATTGGTGTTGTCCATTCTAAGGTATTTGATTTCCAAGGATTCAACGGAGAACGACGACCTCTGAAAATGCTGTAGAAGAAGTTAAACAAGAAGATAAACTGAACAGTCACCGTGAATATCGCAGAGATACTGATAAACATGTTCAAATCAACAAAGCTTGAGAACGCATCGAAACCTGTAAAGCTGTAGTAACGACGTGGGAAACCAGCGATACCGATGTAGTGCATCGGGAAGAATACACAATACGCTCCGATAAATGTCAGCCAGAAGTGAACATAGCCCAAAGTTTCGTCCATCATACGACCAAACATTTTAGGGAACCAGTGATATACACCGGCCACCATTCCGAAGAAGGAAGCAGTACCCATTACAATGTGGAAGTGAGCTACCACAAAATAAGTGTCGTGTAATTGAATGTCAGCCGCCGCATTACCTAAAATAATACCTGTTAAACCACCCGATATAAAGAAGGAAACCAATCCGATAGAGAACAACATGGCTGGTGTAAATACAATGTTACCTCTCCAAATGGTAGCAATGTAGTTGAATGCTTTCACTGCAGACGGTACTGCAATAATCAAGGTCAACAACATGAAAATACTTCCCAGGAACGGATTCATACCCGTCACGAACATATGGTGAGCCCATACAATGAAAGATAAGAACGCGATACCAACAATCGAGAAGATCATTGCTTTATATCCGAAGATAGGCTTGCGTGAACAAGTAGCGATAATTTCCGAAGTAATACCCAAAGCAGGAATCAATACAATGTAAACTTCAGGGTGTCCTAAGAACCAGAATAAGTGCTGGAATAACACAGGACTACCACCCATTTGCGTCAAGTGCTCACCACCAATGTATATTTCAGAAAGGAAGAAACTTGTTCCAAAACTTCTGTCGAAAATTAAAAGTAAAGCACCCGAGAAAAGAACTGGGAATGACAACAAACCGATGATGGCTGTAATAAAGAATGCCCAAATAGTAAGTGGCATTCTATCAAATGTCATACCTTTCGTGCGAAGGTTGATTACAGTAGTAATGTAGTTAAGACCACCCAAGAGCGCTGAAACGATGAATAACGCCATGGATAACAACCAAAGAGTCATACCACTCTGCGATCCTTGTATTGCCTGAGGCAAAGCAGAAAGAGGAGGATACACCGTCCAACCACCAGCGGCAGGACCTGTCGATGTAAACAATGAGATAAACATCAATACTCCGGAAAGGAAGAAGAACCAGAACGAAAGCATGTTCAGGAATCCTGAAGCCATGTCACGTGCTCCAATCTGAAGCGGAATAAGGAAATTAGAGAATGTACCACTCAGACCAGCGGTTAATACAAAGAACACCATAATAGTTCCGTGCATGGTAACCAGGGCCAAATAAAACTCAGGATCCAATTTACCGTCCTTGATCCAACCACCTAGCAAAGGTTGAAGCCAATCCATGTTGGCATCCGGGAAACCAAGTTGCAAACGGAACAATAAAGAAAGTACTCCTCCAATAATTGCCCAGAAAATACCACTGAACAAGTATTGTTTAGCAATTACCTTGTGGTCTTCACTGAATACATATTTCTGAATCCAGTGCAGTTCGTGGTGGTCATGTCCATGATCGTCATGGGCATGAGCGTGTGCTTGTTCAATAGTGCCAACAGCCGACATATCTTCTAATGGTTATTGTTAAATCTTTTTAATTTCTACTCTTCTATTTTGAGCTTTGCCTTCTTCGGTAGCATTGTCTGCTACAGGCTTTTCAGCCCCAAACCCTTTCGCCTCCAAGCGCTTTTTGGCAATGCCTAATTTTACTAAAGCATCTACAATTGCTTGAGCTCTTTGCTTTGACAAGTCTTTATTTTTCTTGGCGTCACCTGAATTATCCGTATGACCAGAAATTTCGATTTTAGCTTTCTTGTCAGAAGTCAGAAACTCGAAGATTGACTTTACCGATGGCATCGAAGCATCTGTCAAATCAGATGATCCAGAAGCAAAATTAATATGCAGAGATACCTCACCTTTTTTAGTAAGTTCTTCCACTACATTCACCGTGTCTACGATTACGGGAGCAACAGGCGTTGTCGTTTTAACCTCTTCTCCAGGAGCTACAAACCCAGGGACTTTTGTGCGAACGTAGTCAGCATTTTCATTTACCCAAGGATTTTGTTTCTTTTTCCATACTTCATAGTCTGCGGAATCGTCAACAACAACCAAGAATCTCATAGCAAAGTGCCCACGACCACAGATTTCAGTACATGCCAACTCGTAATTAAATTTGGGATTGCCCGTTTCTGCGCGCATCTCCGCAGTAGTCTTGGTTGGAACAAACCAGAACTTAGTAGGCATACCAGGAACTGCATCCATCTTCACCCGGAAATGTGGCAAGAAAACAGAGTGCAATACATCACGAGCTCTGATACGAAGCAATACAGGTTTACCCTTAGGAATATGAAGTTCGCGAGGAATGAAATCGTCAAAACTTGCTTTGTCCGTTAAATCAATTCCAAACTCATTGGTAGCGTCAATCTCCTTGAACTTGTATTTACCAAGCGTATTATCCTGACCTGGGTAACGAACTTGCCATGCAAACTGCTTACCCATGATTTCAATGACTTCGCATTTACTTTCTTCAGGGAATGTGAAAATTTTGTTCCACTCAATAAGACCAAACACTACAAAGAAAGCCATTACCAAGGCAGGGATCACCGTCCAAACCATTTCTAGTTTGTGGTTGTCCGGATAGAAATAAGCTTTCTTTCCTTCTTTGTATTGATAAAGGAAAGGGAACACATACAACAACACATTGGTTACAAGGAAAGCGATCAACAAAATCAACATTACTTCCCAGAATATACCATCTGTTATTTTACCGTGCTCCGAAGCGGCTTCAGGTAAAAAGTATGGCTTTGCAGATTGATAGGACCAATAAAATAGAGCCAAACCAACAAAAAAGAAAACTGGGAAAATAAAAGCATTCACCTTGTTGGCCATGCCTATGTCACCAGACTTGGCGCCGCGCATCACCACAACCAGTGTGTGAATACGGTATACCAAAACCAGTATAATCAGAATAAGAGCACCTACCGCGGTTAACATTAATCCATTCATTGTGGTAGCTATTTAAAACTTTCTATTACTTACAATTAATAAACGTGGTGATGAATACTTTCTTCCAACATCGGGTGGTTCTTTGCAATCAAACCAGCTTTCGTCAGACCAGTATTTACGATGAACAAAAACACACCTAAGAACACCATCGTGATACCTACTTCCAAAAAGAAGAAGGATATATCCAAGGCTCCATCGTTATGCAATACAGGAGGTGTCATCATGTTGTAGAAATCCAACCAATGACCAATCAATATCGCAACGGCAACAATTTCCAAGAATACCATTTGACGTTTTGCCTCTCTGGTCATAAGCGCCAAGAACGGGAAAAGGAAGTTAATGAAGAACGCAGCAAAGAAGAATGGAGCATAAGTACTATTCAATAAACGCTCAACGAAATAGTACGACTCCTCAGGAATGTTTGCATAATAGATCAACAAGAATTGCTCGAACCAAATGTATGTCCAGAAGATCGAGAAGGCAAACATGAACTTACCTAAATCGTGAAGATGGTTTTCATTTACGAGTGACAGATAACCCGCCTTCTTCAATCTCAACACAAAGAGAGTTATCATGGCCAAACCAGAAACAAACGTCGAAGCAAACACATACCAACCAAACATAGTAGAAAAGAAGTGGGGGTCCATTGACATTACCCAATCCCAAGCGGAAGTCGAGGAAGTAACCCCGAATACGATCAGGAATCCTGCTGATATAACAATGCTTCTATCGTAGTTGTTTACACCACCGATCATATCTTCTTGTTTTGATTTTTGACGCAGCATCCACCAGAACAAAATCCAAAGAACAAAGTAACCGATGGTTCTTCCCCAGAAGAAACCTACATTCAGGTACCAGGATTTTGAATTGATAATTTCATCAAATTTAGGACTAGCCGGATCAAAAAGATCGTGATCCATCCAGTGGAACAAGTCATGTCCACCAACGATCAACAATACTACTGTTAAGCCTGCGTATACAAAAAGATAATTTCCGAAAGCTTCAGGAACTCTTTTGATAGCTGCACTCCAACCTGCATGGGCTACATAATTAAAGGCCAGGAAGAAAACACCAATCAATGCAATCCCGCCAAAAAATATGTTGTTCTGCCAAAGGTCTTTCAAAATTCTTTTAACAATCACAGGAGATCCATGATGTGCATGCTCAGCAGCTTTTGCCACTTCCTCTGTACCGTGAGCAGCCTCATGTCCATGAGACATACTTTGTGCTAATACAACACCTAAACCAGCCAACACTAGCCCTACCACAATCAGTATGATGAGGGACGTTTTTGTTTTGCTTTGGAAGGTATATTTTTCGTCAAGCACTAACTGTTGATGTACCGCAGCCATTGTCTATTCTTAAAGATAAATTATTGTTGCTTTTGTAGTTTTTCTTTCACGTAGTGGGCGATTTTCCAACGCTCCTCAGGCAATACCTGAGAACCATGAGAAAGCATACGACCTTTTCCGTGTGTAATTACGTGGAAAATATGAGCAGGTGTAACATTCACCAATTGACCACCAGCCAAATTAGCGATACCCATAAATTTCTCACTTACCGGGCCATCCCCTTTTCCTTCAGCTCCATGACAATGCTGACAATAACGTGTATACAACACCTTACCTTCTTCCAGCATTTTGTCATTCACTTCTAGTGGGCTGGTAACAGTAGCCGCAGCATATTGTAAACAATCTTTTACTATTTTGTATGGCTCCATGAACTTGTATTCTGCCCCTTCGCTGTATTGGCGTTTTACTGTGCCTTTTACAGGAAGACGTAAATTCATACCATTGTTACCAGGCATGGTGTTGTAATGCTCTTTGTAACGCTCCTTGTCGACGATCTGGGTAACAGGTTCGTACGCTTCCGAGTGATACATTTGAGGAGAAAACTCCCAACGTGGTTTTTCGTGAACCGGAATATGGTCGAAATTATGGTTACAAGAACTAAGCATTGCCAGCCCTGATACCAAACCCGATATGGTTAAAAATACTTTCCTCATGGGTTTTTATTTATGCGCTTCGTCTTTGAAATCATTTACCTCTGTAGCTCCACTCTCTCTTAAAACAGATCGAATGGCGTCTGCAGTCATTTTAGAATTACTGTCTAGTTCGATCGCCATCACAAACTTATCATCTGTGCTGCGAGCATCGAACATTTTAGGAGCATAATTCCAAGGGAATAGATTGCTTACAATCAAAAAGGTCAGAACCATTCCATGTGCAGCAAGCAAT
The DNA here is from genome assembly GCA_025454925.1 of Cytophagaceae bacterium. GTDB lineage: Bacteria > Bacteroidota > Bacteroidia > Cytophagales > Cytophagaceae > JALONM01. Next base: position 9,213 of record JALONM010000040.1, on the reverse strand, counting down.
ACTGTAAATTCGAATGTGATGGGAATAAAGTCTGGGAGGGCAATGTGTCCCTTACCACCAATATCCTGAGGCCAATCAAAACCCAACATCCAAATCATGGTGGATAGGGCTGTGATAGTTCCCGTAGCACCATAAATAAAGGATGCTACAGGCAGGTTTGAATATTTATACCCTAACGCAGTATCTAATCCGTGAACAGGAAACGGAGTAAACACTTCCTTAATTTTAACACCGGCTTCGCGTACTTTTCCAACGGCTTCAACCAGCACGTCTTCATCGTCGTAAACTCCCAGTATATAATCCTGATGTTCTTTCATTGTTATCACGTATTATTAATGCGACTTCTTGTTTTCTGAAGATGATTTTATGATAGCTTTCACTTCCGCCATGTTGATCACCGGGAAATATTTGGCAAACAACAGGAAGCATGTGAAGAAGAATCCAAATGTGAACAGATAAACTCCCACATCATACATCGTTGGGTAGAACATTGCCCAGCTGGAAGGAATAAAATCTCTATGCAGCGAAGTACAAATGATCACAAAACGCTCGAACCACATACCTATGTTAACAATGATGGATAAGATGAAAGTCCAAACAATACTGGTTCTAACTTTTTTAATCCAGAATAACTGTGGAGAAATTACGTTACAAGTCATCATACTTGCATAAGCCCACCAATATGGACCGAATGCACGGTTGATAAACGCATATTGTTCGTACGGTACACCTGAGTACGCAGCGATAAAAAACTCAGTGATATAAGCGACACCTACAATAGATCCCGTTAACACGATGATTTTGTTCATCGACTCGATGTGTGCAATTGTTATATAATCTTCTAACTTAAACACTACTCTGGTAATCAACATTAAGGTCAATACCATTGCGAAACCTGAGAAAATTGCACCAGCTACGAAATAGGGAGGAAAAATTGTGGTATGCCAACCTGGTATAATAGAGGTAGCAAAGTCCATGGATACAATAGTGTGTACTGAAAGTACAAGAGGCGTAGATAAACCTGCCAATACTAATGAAACAGCCTCGTATCTTGACCAATCTTTGGCAGAACCGGTCCAACCAAAACTCAACATTCCATAAACAAATCTACGGGTTCCTTTCGCACGTTCACGGATGGTTGCAAAGTCTGGAATTAAACCTACATACCAGAATACCAAAGAAACAGTAAGGTAAGTGGAGATTGCGAATACGTCCCAAACAAGTGCAGAGTTAAAGTTAACCCATAAAGAACCGTAGGTGTTTGGCAAAGGCAATGCCCAATGCGCCAACCAAGGACGACCCATGTGCGCGAGAATAAAGGTTGCGGCACACAATACCGCAAAGATAGTCATCGCTTCTGCTGCACGGTTGATGGAAGTTCTCCATTTCTGGCGGAATAATAAAAGGATGGCCGAAATAAGTGTTCCTGCGTGACCAATACCCACCCACCAAACGAAGTTGGTAATGTCCCAGGACCAACCGATGGTTTTGTTCAAGCCCCATAGACCGAGACCTTCCCACCAAAGGGATCCTAAACAAAAGGCTCCGAACCCAAGCGTGATGAGGGATATAATCATCCCTACAACCCAGGCTCTTGTTGGCGCGCCTTCCACCTGCCGGCAGATGTCTTGCGTAACATCCTTGGCCTTTTTACCACCGGTAACCAGTGGAGCTCTAACTGAAGAAGTAACTTGCATAACTAACTATACTGCAAAAATAATCCGTGTTCTATTCTAGGCTTCGTTGTTTCTGATTTTACTTAAGTAGTGTATGTTTGGCTGAACATTAAGCTCTTCCAACACTGCATAAGCACGTTCTTTGTTCTCCACCATTTTCTCTTTGTAAACGCGGCTTTCCTGATCGTTTACATCTCCAAATACGATGGCATCCGTAGGACAAGCCGTGGCACATGCCACGTTGATTGCTCCATCTTTTACTGCTGTTTTTGCTTTCTTCGCAGCCAGTTTTCCTTCCTGGATACGTTGTACGCACATAGAGCACTTCTCCATTACCCCGCGAGAACGAACGGTAACGTCTGGGTTAAGAACCATTCTACCCATTTCGGTATTCATCGAAATGTTTTCAGGGAAACGCTCTTCGTTATCGAAATACTTAAACCAGTTGAAACGACGTACTTTATATGGACAGTTGTTGGCACAATAACGAGTACCAAAGCAACGGTTATATGCCATTTGATTCAAACCTTCGGAACTGTGCGTAGTTGCTGCTACCGGGCAAACAGTCTCGCAAGGTGCATGGTTACAATGCTGACATAACATCGGCATGAAAACCACTTGAGGATTATCGGAAGCTACTTCAAGCGCATCGTAATTGCTGCCAAAATATTTTCCTTCTTCCTTCGTTTCCGCATCGGAACTATAATAGCGGTCGATACGTATCCAGTGCATTTCACGACGACGAATTACCTCGTCGCGACCCACCACAGGAACGTTATTTTCCGCCTGACAAGAAATCACACAGGCTCCGCAACCAATACAGGAATTCAAATCAATGGCCATTTGCCATAAATGATTTGGCTTCTCATGCTCTTTTACCCATAGCGACACTTCGTGCGGTTTTTTCTTGCCGTCCGGAGTGGTGATCATGGGCTGGAAGCGGTGCTTCATTGGATCCTTCAGGAATTGAGCGAGCGTTGTCTCCTGAACTACCGGACGATCCATGATGGTGTCGTGCGTTTGTGTTTGAGCAATCTCTCTAAATTCTCCTGTTGGAGTAATGGTTACATTGGTAAGATTGTAGGAAACTGAACCTGTAGCAGAAGCCAATGCGAAAGCATTCACTCCAATTACTTCTTTGGGTCTTCCTGAAATTTTTCTTCCATATCCCAGGGCAATGGATACTGAATTTGCAGCTTGTCCTGGTTGAATTAAAACAGGTAAGGAAATTTCTTTTCCGTTTGCTTTCACAGTAACTACCGAACCTTGCTTCAATCCATTGGCAGAAGCATAAGAGGCAGGCACTGCTACGTAATTATCCCAAGTTGCTTTTGAGATAGGATCCGGGAACTCTTGTAACCATGGGTTTCCTGCTTGAGATCCCCATCCCATTCCTACTTTTTCATACAGTTTAGCTTCCAGGCCACCTGCCTTTACTGCCAACACCGCAGCTTCGGCTGCGGAAATGTCTGCAGTCGATGATTCAGATGTTTCTTCAGAAGATGAAGCGCTTGAGAATACACCATCGTGAAGCGCTTTGTTAAAAGATGCTCCAGACAATACGTTTGCGTTCCAATACGAAGCAACAAAATCACCGAAATTGGTATTGCTTGCACCAGCCCAAATCAACAAAGACTCTTGCGCTTGGCGAGTGCCGTATACAGCATTGATGGTAGGCTGAATTAAACTCCACTGACCCTTCTTAGGCATTGCATCACCCCATGATTCCAGGTAATGATTATCTGGAGTAAGGTAAGTGCAAAGTTCTGAAGTTTCATCCTTGCGGTCGTTGAATGAAACAGAAAGTTTCAAACCACCAAGTGCCTGTTTGATTTCAGCACCTCTTGGATGATCGTAAACAGGGTTGGCATTCAAGAAAAGAACAGCATCTATCGATTTTGCTTTTAGCTCATCTACAAATTTGTTCATTTCAGCATCGTCCCCTTGACGATAATATGAAGGTGTATTGATGTCAACCGTGGTTCCGTAATTACCAAGAACCTTGTTGATTTCATTTACTATAATCTGAACATTCACATCGTTCGATCCGGCTACCACCAGAGATGCTCCCTTGTTGGCCAACAGGTCGTCAGATGCTTTTTTCAACTTAGCAGACTTAATAGATGACGTTCCTCCGCTTACTAACTTTAACAAAGACAACGCAACCAAGCCTTCCTGAGATGGTAGCACCGGCTCTCTGTAATCTGCATTAGAACCAGTCAAGGAAAGATTAGACTCGAATGCGTACAAACGACTCATTTCTTTTTTAGACTTGTTCAACTTACGGCCTGCCGCAAATTGCTTTGAGAACTCAACGGGAGAAATCCAAGTACCTAGGAAATCAGCTCCAATGGATACTATGGTTTTTGCTTTTGAGAAATCGTAAGAAGGCAATACCCTTTTCCCAAAGCTTTGCTTGTTTGCATCCAGGATGCCAGAGGCAGAGGATGGATCGTACTGAATATGAACGGTACTTGGATATTTTTCTTTGAATTGGGCAATCACTGCTTTGGTAGAAGGACTCAGAATGGTTTGAGAAACAATTCTGATCTGGCTGGCGCCAGCTAAAGCAGCGATGATTTCAGCGTCAGCCTTTTCTTTCGTAATGGTAGCACCCGCTTTCAAAAATGATTGAGTACGGCCACTGTCGTATAAAGAAAGCACCGAAGCCTGAACCCTAGCACTTGTTCCGCCTGCTGAAACAGGAGAAAGCTTATTGCCTTCGATTTTTATAGGACGACCTTCGCGCGTTTTTACCAATATGCTGCAATAATCACCACCGTCCACAAAAGTAGAAGCATAGTAGTTCGCAATACCTGGCTCTACCTCTTCTGGCTTATCCAAATAAGGTATGGCTTTTTTCACCGGAGCTTCACAAGCCGCCAATGAAACGGCCCCGATTCCAAAGCCCAGAAGCTTTAGAAAATCGCGGCGGTTAGTACCCTCTCCCTCGCTGCCGCTCTGTTCTTTGACAGGCACAAACTCAGGAAATTCACTGTACGCATGCTTCAGGAACTCGGGGTCTTTGGTGAGTTCCTCAACACCTCTCCAGTACGTCTTTTTGTTTTCCATAAAAATCTATCTCCAAAAAGGCTATGATTCTCAAACTAAATTCTCTTACTAATTAATAGTGACACTTAGAACATTCAGTACCACCAATATGAACGGCTTTCATTTCGCCTTTGCGCTTACCTTTCTTCACTTCTTCCTCGTGGAATTTAAGCAGACGATCGTAGTAAGCGTTGTCTTTGCCGTTTACAGAAGTTTCTCTGTGGCAATTGATACACCAGCCCATGGTCAGGTTGGAAGCCTGACGAACTACCGACATAGTGTCGATTTCTCCGTGACACTTCACACATTCGATTCCTCCCGCCACTGTATGTTGCGAGTGGTTAAAATAAGAAAGATCAGGAAGGTTGTGCACACGAACCCATTGTATTGGCTTTTTATTGTTGTAAGCCTCTACTAATGCTGCGATGTTTTCTTTACCGCTAGGCCCTTCTTTCACCGCCGAGTGACAGTTCATACAAATGTTAACACCCGGGATGTTAGCTTGTTTGCCGCGATATACACCGGTATGGCAATATCCGCAATCAATTTTAAGATTGCCTGCATGCAATTTATGGGAGAATGGAATGGGTTGCTTTGGAGCATAATTCTGCTCAACACCAATGCTTAGAGCACCTACCCAAAGGGAACGTACGCCCGCACCTACCAACAATAATGAAACAACGATGATAAACGCTTTGTGACGAAGCACAGCCATGACGTCGAAACCTTGATTAACGATTTCTTTATCTTCATCGGCCAGTTTGTCTTCTCTATCCTTCAGGTAACGACGAATAACAGTCAGGAACACGATAAGTGTTACCGCAACTAACACCAGTGTAATTACAGTGAGAATGAGAATTAAGGTATCGTTGCCTCCGCTAGTGTTAACTTGAGGTTGTCCTTCTGGGCTTGGAGTGGTTGGGACAGGTCCAGCAGGAGTTTTGACACTTTCGTCCATGATGTAAGCGACAATGTTTTCGATTTCATTGTCCTTGAAGGATGGAAATGCCGTCATTTCTGTGTTGTTGTACTTGGCATACAAAGCAACAGCATAAGGATCTTTCTCCACTTTAATCACATTCTGTGAATTGCGGATGAACTTTTTAATCCAGGTGAGATCGCGTCTCTTTTTAATGTCCTTCAGCGCAGGACCCACTTTATCTTTATGTATGGCGTGACACGCCGTACAGTTACCTTCGAACAATTCTTTTCCATTGGCAAGATCAGCCTGTGCAAAAACAGAAATGGAATTGAGCAGAAAGACAAGAAGAAAACAACCCGAGAAAATCTTCAATGCTCTAAAGGACATATCAAAAATTGGTTTTATCCGTTAATTTGGCCACGTCTTTTTTCAAAGACGCACAAATGTAGTATCGGAATTGAATTTATCAAACCAAATTTTTGTTCCGGAATACGGCCAAGCCGGGAAAATCACCGATTTACCTCAATATTTTTCTGACAAACAAGTACTTAAAGCGATTTTAGAACTTTTTAACACTACTAATTTAGAATAATTTTAAATTGAGAATTATTTTTTAATGCTTCATTATAAGCCACTTGGAATTTGAAATCTTAATTGTAAAGCTGTACATTCCAAGCATCGAAACTAGGCTGGAGCCTCCCAAACACAATAGTCATACTATTAAGAAGTCGCTACGAAATTGTACTCCTACTGGTTACCTGTGCGATTTTAAGTTCTGGCTTACTTACATTTTTCATACTTATTCTATTTATTTTTTTAGGAATTGAACTGAGGAGTATAATAGTAAGACTATTGATGTATGCGGTAGAATGTTATATGCACTTAAGTTGTCAATGGAAGCTTTCTGATTTTAAATTTTCAAATTAATGCTGGGTGGTATTTTTTAATTGCCTGCAATTCGTAATTTTCACTGCTGAATCATCAGGAAAAGATTTTTTCCTATTCAATTCAAGCCTTCACGGTGCTATCTGGCTCCGGGTGCATGTAGCAAAATTTATTTTTATCATTCATGGACATTACATTCAACAAAGACATCACGCAACATTTTTCAAAAGCCAGTACCCGCGAATGGCTCGAAACGAATGGCCTTGGAGGATGGGCGAGCAGCACCATCAGCGGATGCAACACCCGCAACTACCATGGAATGCTGGTGGTGGCCACCAAACCTCCGTTGGGAAGAATGGTAATGGTATCGAAGTTGGAAGAATTTATTCATACTCCGGAAGGCATTGTTGAATTGCAATGCAACCAATTTCCAGGTATGGTAAAAGACCAGGCCTTGCAATACCTGGTGCACTATCAACAAGCTCCTTTTCCAACCTTTCAATATAAAATCGGTGAAATTGAATTAGAAAAAACGATTGCCGCCATCCATGGAAAAGATTTGGTAGTGGTAAAGTATCAAGTGAAAAAAGCTCCGCAGGCGTTTATCATGGACTTAAAGCCACTTATTGCTGCGCGAGATTATCATAGTTTGAGTAAAGCCAATGGATTTATCAATCAAGAAGTAACGTTTGGTAATGGCTCGCTTTGCCTTCAACCGTATAGCGACCTCCCTCCTATTTACATTCACGCCGCCAATTCTTCTTTCAAATACAAACCCGATTGGTATCTGAATTTTGAATACAAAGAAGAGCAAGCCCGTGGACTCGCTTTTGCTGAAGATCTATTTACTTACGGACAATTGGTGGTAACACTGAAAGAAGGGCAGACGTTTTACGTGATGCTGTCTACTGCGACTTGTGAACAAGAACAAGGCGATGCTTTGTTGCAGGCTGAAAAGCAGCGCAGAGAAGCCCTCCTTCAACAAGTATCCGTGCAAACGAACCTTACCAAATCATTGGTATTGGCAGCCGATCAATTTGTGGTCAAGCGAGGAGAACTTAGCACCATCATAGCGGGCTACCACTGGTTTAGCGATTGGGGTCGCGACACCATGATTTCTCTGCCCGGAATTTGTTTGGTTACCAAAAAATACAATGAAGCGCGCAATATTTTAAAAGCATTCGCACGCTATATGAATCAGGGTCTCATTCCTAATCGTTTTCCAGATCAAGGGGAGGTTCCTGAATACAATACCGTAGATGCTACTTTGTGGTTTTTTGTGGCCGCAAAAAAATACCTGGACTATACCGGAGATAAAACGTTTATTCTGGATGAGTTGTATACTTCCCTGAAAGATAGTGTGGACTGGCATGAGAAAGGGACTCATTATTCCATCCATGTGGAGGAAGACGGACTTTTGTATGCCGGTGAATTTGGCGTGCAACTTACCTGGATGGATGCCAAAATCGGCAATTGGGTGGTGACACCTCGCATGGGCAAGCCTGTTGAGATCAATGCCCTGTGGTATAATGTACTCATGATCATGGCTGAATTTGCAGCACTGAAGGGAGATGAAAGTTTACGAGATTCCTACCTTAAAAAAGCAGACAAGGTTAAGAAAGCTTTTAAAGAAACGTTCTGGATCGCTGACAAAGGATATCTGTATGACTATGTGAATTTATATGAGCAGAACGATGATATTCGTCCTAATCAAATCATGGCTCTGAGCTTGCCCTATGAGCTGTTGGATAAGACAAGTGCCATGTCGGTATTGCGCACCGTAGAAGAACATTTATTAACTCCATTCGGTTTGCGTTCACTATCACCGGAGCATTATCGTTATGAATCGCATTATTCCGGCAATCAATGGTCGCGCGATGGAGCCTATCACCAGGGCACTGTATGGTCGTGGCTGTTAGGGCCCTACATTACGGCTAAAGTCAGACTGGAAGGGGATGCAGGACGCACTATTGTAGAGCGCTTGCTCAATAGCTTTCAATCGCATCTGTTGGATGCGGGCTTAGGAACCGTATCTGAAATTTTTGATGGGGAATCTCCTCATTACCCGAAAGGCTGTGTAGCACAAGCCTGGGGAGTGGCGGAGGTACTGAGAGCCTACCTGGAAGATGTAAAACAAGCGGCACGTTAAACGGCCGCAACTCATTGAAGTTTTTTTCTTTCCAGGTATTCCTGATACTGCTTACATTGTTGCAGTATTCGTTTTTCTGATTCTATGAATGTGACTTCCTGTTCCAAAGCCTTTAATTTACGCTTGCTGGCAGGATTCCGGTATAAAATCCATAGCATGGGTTTTAGGATCAATGTGTAAATAAAAATTATAATTCCCATCCACATCGCCAAGGTTGATATAAGCGGATAATATTCCCTGGAGGCTCTTTCTGCTCCTACGCAGGCTGCGAAAGCCGCCGCCAGGATCGTCGTTCCCCGAATGGAAAATGAAAATGGATTCGAAGTGTGTTGCTTCACCTCGTTTATTTTTTCTACAAGCAGTGTCTGATATTCTGAATAATGTTGGCGAAGGTAATTGAACTCTTGTTCTGACAAGAGGCGAGTGTTTTCATACGTGTCAAAATTTTCCATCATTCTATTTCGTATTCATCCGTTTGGGTTTATACGTAGAAGGTACATAAAATTACCTCTTGCGTTGTTTTTTTCCTA
>JALONM010000104.1 GCA_025454925.1 Cytophagaceae bacterium | reverse complement strand
TCTACCTTGATTTTCTCGTCTAGCAACGTTCCTATCGAATTGTATATACTAAGGTTGGATCCAGGATTTATTCCTTCTATTGTAAAATGTCCATCGCCAGGATTCGGATATAAGAAAATACTTCTTTTAATATCAACCAATTCGACGCTAGAGTTTATAAGTTGGCAAGGCTCCCGATGCTTTGTTCCCGGAGATCCCCCTACACAACCTGCATACCAATTGCTTGGATCATTCCAATTCAACTCCGGATCTTTTAATTCCAGCGTTTTGCCATATCCATCTGCTTGAAAGGGCCATGGACTTACATCGTCGTACGGAACGGCTCCTAAGAGATTATCATTATAATCAAATAAAGAAATACGATCTCCCGAATTTTTCATTTTAAACAACTCCGCAGAAAAATACGGGATGGCATTTACAGAAGAAAAAGCAAGGGTATCGTTGGCCAAAAGCAAGCGTTGTTGTTTTGGAATTTCTGTTCCGGAAGGAAAAATTAATTTTTCCCCTTTTGAGTTTTGAAGATAATAGCCTGAAATATTCAAATCATCCAGATCAGAATAATTCCACAGTTCTAACCAGTCGCCAGTATTCAGCGCTTCAGCCGAGTGATAGTTAATTTCAGAGATGCAAAGTTTTGTTTCCCGGTTGGTTGGAATAAAGTAAGCTTCAAAACGGGTATCCTCTGAAACAATTCCTTGGAAAATGCGGTTTTGAATATTTGTAATCAAAGCAATGTCGTTCCAATAGGAAAACTCGTAACCCGGATTGGCAACTGCTTCTATTTGAATCGGCACCCCGTTGAAATAGATACCAGTCCAAGGATAGTGTGAAGGTTTAAGAGTACTGATTTTTATTTTCCCAGCCCCTTCCGGATAAACATCCAAGGTGATTTCTACCTGATTGGGTAATTCGTAGTGATGAGCGAGATGATTGCGAACAATGGAGCTTCGTACAGAAAACTCAAAAAGCATTGCCGAGTGGTTTTTTTCAAATTCATCCCTGTAATAACTTAATGTGTGAGCACCTTCCCACTTTTCCCAGCTATGCACCAGTTCCGGTTTTGTTTTATTGTAACGATCGTTGGCAACAGCTTGTATAGAATCTACCAGCCAATCACTATTCATTAAATCGGCAAACCGGTTGATAAAATAATGCCGATACGATTCATTATTCATGCTATGTTTCCATATGGCCAAGTACGGATTAGCAGGATCATAATCCTTCATGAATTGTATATGATCAAAGGAACTATTTTCCCAACCATGAGGGTCGAGGCTTAGCTCCAAATCAATGAGACAAAACTTCCAAGGGTGCGAAGGTCCACGAAAAATTTTTATGTTGTTATAAGGCCAATCCTTATTTCCCGACCAAGAATGCATACAGATATAATCGGTATAAGCCTTCATATCGAAAATTTTGTCAGCTTTGGAAATGTAGTTCTGATCGTCCGTATTCAGGCTTACTAATTGAGCTTGATCATTGTTAAAATGCTCTATGGCCTGCTCACCTTCCACCTCACGTAAAATCAAATTATAGAAATAGGAAACCGACAGTAATTCAAGGGAATCTTTGTCTATTCCATAATGTTGGTCAAAGAAGTCGGCATCCAATTTTTCTCTCAATTCATACATTCCCCAATATTCTCCGTTCAAATATACCTGCACCGGAGTAAATTCGCTGTAAGGCACATTGCTGTTACGTGCCATCGCTCTTGTTTGGATGGCGTCTTTACACGGATACCGCATGTATTGATTAGACCCGTTTCGGAGGTATATTTTTTCGAACGAAGTTCGGTGAGGTCTATACTCAAATAGCGGATAATCAATAGCTCCATCCCCCATGGTTCCATTGCCGGGTTCTAATCGGAAAGATCGTTGAGGTTGATACCTACTCCCGCCTGCACCGCCTTCTATTTTAATGGCAGCGCGTTTTCCGAATTGTTTGCTATGATTTGACCTATCGAAATATTCCATAAAACAAGGTCTCTTCCAATCGGTAGAATAGTTATCGTAAATTCCAGTTTCACCATACAAGTTGGAATAATCAGTGCTGATGGAAATAATGGCAGCTTCTGTGTTTATCTCGTGCTGAATATAGGAGCTGCTTACCGCTTCACTTTTCATTTTTCCTGGATTGGTACTAAAGCAACTCGCTTTCACAACGCTGGTCTTCTTCAGGACCAATGGTCTTTGGTATAGCGCATCCTCCTCGCTTGGAGTTTGTCCGTTAGTGGTATAATGGATTTGGCAGCTGGCAGAACCAGGTAAAATGGTTACTACTATAGAATCGTTAAAAAGACTTCCCGGAGTTAAAATTCTTGGTGTATTTTCAATGCCTTGGGTATAAGCGGTATTCGTTTCGTTCGGATCACCAGGACTGCCTGTTTCAAAAAGGGCCAGAGGTAATTTACCATCCTTGTTTTTTCCGTAACTGCCGTTAAAGGGTACGTTCGCAGGAATTTTCAAACTGTCCAAAATAATTCCATTTTTACTCAGATATATGGTTTCGCCGTTAGGATCTATTTTAAAGTTACTATGCAGGTTGATGATATTACTGGAATAGGGGAACCAGCTTGGGGTTGGAAAATCGGGATCAATATTTTTATTTCTACGGAAGCTAAGGAATGATCGGAGGCTCAGATCTCCGGAAGTAGCAGAAAAGTTAATCCCTTGAATGGCCAGTACGTTTGTGCCTTCCCAAAGCAAATCTCTTATAGTTTCTGTCTTCAGTTTAAATTCTTCTGGCAATTGATTCTGATAAAGTCTTGCTTCATGTAATTCAGTAGCCAGGGAACTCCAATTAACGTCTCCATTAACATTTCTTCTAAAAATTTCTACTCCATTAAGGTAGGCTACAAAGCCATCATCAAAATCTACATGAAGGATAGCTTCTTTTATTGATGCCAAATCATATAACTCAAAATTTATTCGGGTGTAAACGCTGCTTACAGATGTTGGAAGTACAGTTCTGTCGTCGTCGTCCCCGAATCCAAAACCTCCGATATCCAGCAGCCAGTTTTCGGCATTGTAATCTGGATCTTTCCATTTGGGAGAGATGGTATCGCTGGCTGGTAACCATAGCCATTCCATGTCTTCTCTTACCAAACTGCTCCAGTATACAGGAACGGTTGATTTGCCTGAGGCGAAAACAATTTTCTTTTCAGAAGAAGACCAATTCAAGCTAGGGATTTCCCATTTCTGAAGATATAATTTGGTATCACTTAAAAAATAACCTTCATATGACTGAAGAGGACCTTGATTGTATAATTCTATCCAGTCAGGATAGTCACCATCAGAATCTCCCAATTGAGATATATTTTTATTGGATGCTTCATTGAGCAGCAGCTGGCTAAAAATCAACTGAGGCAAAAAGAAAAGAATCAGTTTGAAACCACTTTTCATGTCCATATTAGATTTGGTAAAATTCCAAAATAGAATTGTACTTGAAATCATTTTGTGCTTTAAGTGTTTAATTTCATGTTGTACATAAAATTCATATTTTTTGAATAGGCTTCGGAGGAAATATTCAATTTGTAAATTTCTTTAAGCAGAAATTGATATTCCTTTGAAGATTTAAATCTAAAAATTAACCTATAGGAAATATTTGCTTGATTTTCGGATAAACAACAAGAAAATTCCGCTTGTCTTCCTCCTAGTTTTTCAGCATCAAGTACAATTCTGTCCGTTTGGTAGCGAATGCTTTAGTTTTATTGCATAATTATCAACAATTAATCCCTATCACTTTTTCTAGTACAATTTTTTGATCTACCTTTGCGCAATTTGAACCCAACTGAAGTATGTCGGGTAAAGGGAAAAATCAACTTCATATTCCCGGTTCAAAGAATACCGCATAAAATGTTTTCTACAACATTCTGAAAAAGAATGTCTAACATATACAAAAATGCCAAGAGACAACAGCATTAAATCGGTACTAATTATCGGAAGTGGGCCGATCATCATCGGACAAGCATGTGAATTTGATTATTCCGGGTCCCAGGCTTCCCGGTCATTGAGAGAGGAGGGAATAGAGGTAACACTTATCAACTCCAATCCAGCAACGATTATGACCGATAAAGTGACAGCAGATAATGTTTATTTGTTGCCATTGGAGAAAAAATCCATCATTCAAATCCTTGAAAAACATAAAATAGATGCGGTGCTTCCTACCATGGGAGGCCAAACGGCATTGAACCTGGCGATTGAATGTGAGAAAGCAGGTATCTGGAAGAAGTACGGTGTTCGCATGATTGGCGTGGACATTGGAGCTATCGAAACTACCGAAGACCGGGAGAAGTTCCGATTGAAAATGCTCGAAATTGGTGTGGGCGTTTGTAAAGGAGAAACAGCAACTTCCTTCCTCCAAGGTAAGGAAATTGCCCAGGAAATTGGTTTTCCCCTGGTTATCAGGCCCTCTTTTACCTTAGGAGGAACTGGTGGTGGTTTCGTGAACGATCCTGAAAAATTTGATGCCGCCCTTACCGCTGGTCTTCACGCTTCGCCTATTCATGAAGTATTGGTAGAGCAGAGTATTATGGGTTGGAAAGAATACGAGCTGGAATTATTGCGCGATGGTCTTGGAAATGTGATCATCATCTGCTCCATCGAAAACTTCGATCCGATGGGGGTCCATACCGGAGACTCCATTACAGTGGCTCCTGCCATGACACTTCCCGACACTAAGTATCAGGAAATGCGGGATATGGCCATTAAAATGATGAATGCTATCGGCAAATTTGCGGGTGGATGCAACGTGCAATTTGCCTTAAGTCCTGATAATAAAGATATCATCGGAATAGAAATTAATCCAAGGGTGTCGCGCTCTTCGGCCTTGGCTTCCAAAGCAACGGGCTATCCAATCGCTAAAATTGCTGCGAAACTGGCCATAGGCTACAACCTGGACGAGTTGAAAAATCAGATTACCAAAACAACGTCGGCGTATTTCGAGCCAGCCCTCGATTATGTAATTGTAAAAGTACCACGCTGGAACTTTGATAAATTTAAAGGCGCTGATCGTTCGTTAGGCTTGCAAATGAAGTCGGTGGGAGAAGCCATGGGTATCGGAAGGAATTTTCAAGAAGCCCTCCAAAAGGCTTGTCAATCGCTGGAAATCAAACGAAATGGGTTAGGTGCAGATGGAAAAGAACTGACCAAACAAGACGAGCTCCTTTATAGCCTGGAACATCCAAGCTGGAATCGCCTTTTCCATATCAAGGATGCCTTCCACATGGGAATTTCTTTTAAAACCATACACAAACTAACCAAAATTGATCCTTGGTTCTTGCATCAAATAGAAGAATTGTATTTGATGGACAAGGAGATTGAAAAACATACCATTCAAAGCATTCCTGCTTCATTACTAAAAAGTGCCAAGCAAAAAGGGTATGCCGATCGTCAGATTGCTCACTTGATGCGCTGCCTGGAAAGTGAGGTATTCCAGAAACGACACGACCTTGGCATCAAGCGCGTGTACAAGCTGGTTGATACTTGTGCGGCTGAGTTTGAAGCCAAAACCCCATACTATTATTCAACCTTCGAAGGGGAAAACGAATCGACGGTATCTGATCGCAAGAAAATTGTGGTGCTAGGATCCGGTCCGAATCGAATCGGACAAGGAATTGAATTCGATTATTCTTGCGTGCACGGAGTGTTGGCAGCAAAAGAATGCGGATACGAAACCATCATGATTAACTGTAATCCTGAAACGGTTTCTACTGACTTTGACGTGGCCGATAAGTTGTATTTTGAACCGGTATTCTGGGAACATATCTATGACATCATCCTGCATGAAAAACCTGAAGGTGTTATTGTGCAGCTTGGTGGACAAACCGCATTGAAGCTCGCAGAAAAAATGGATCGCTATGGTATCAAAATTATTGGTACCAGCTTTAAAGCACTCGATTTGGCTGAGGACCGCGGCTTGTTCTCTTCTTTACTTAAAGAAAATGGAATACCGTATCCAAAATTTGGAACCATTCAAACGGCTGAAGAAGCTCTCGATCTTTGCAAAGACCTTGGTTTCCCACTTCTGGTGCGCCCATCGTATGTGTTGGGTGGCCAGAGCATGAAAATCGTAATCAACGAAAAAGAACTGGAATCGCACGTTGTTAATATTGTGAAAGATTTTCCCGATGGAAAAGTATTGCTAGACCACTTCCTGGAAGGAGCCATTGAAGCAGAAGCGGATGCCATCTGCGACGGAGAAGATGTGCACATCATTGGCATCATGGAGCATATTGAGCCTGCAGGGATTCACTCCGGCGACTCTAATGCTGTGTTACCTCCTTTCGATTTAAGTGATAAGGTAATTGCACAAATTGAAGCGCACACCATAAAAATTGCCAAGGCATTACATACTGTCGGTTTGATCAACATTCAGTTTGCCATCAAAGACGAGGTCGTATACATCATCGAGGCCAATCCACGCGCTTCCCGCACCGTGCCGTTTATTTGCAAGGCCTACCAGGAACCGTATGTAAATTATGCTACCAAAGTAATGTTGGGAGCTAAAAAAGTAAAAGACTTTACTTTCAATCCGGTTAAAAAGGGTTATGCCATAAAAATTCCTGTATTTAGCTTTAATAAATTCCCGAACGTAAATAAGGAACTTGGTCCTGAGATGAAAAGTACTGGGGAGGCAATCTATTTTATTGACGACTTGCAAGACGAATTCTTCCAGAAGATATATTCTGAAAGAAATCTTTATCTCAGCAAATAAGGATATCAAAAGGCCCGGCGATTTTGATTCGCCGGGCACATTTTATCTATGAAAACCATTCTGACCATACTTTTAATTTTGTTTCTGCTTCGACTGTTGCTGAAACCCTTCATTAAATTTACGGTTATTTCTACCGTTAATAAGATGACGGATGAAATGCGCAGAGAGCAGGAACGCCAATTTAAATCAAAGCCGGAAGGTACCATCAGTATTGATCATACAAAAGATAGAACTAAAAAGGGCTCTTCAGGAAATGATGGCGAATACATAGATTTTGAAGAAGTAAAATAATTTTTCCCTCATCCCCCAAACCTTAGGAACATGATTAAAACAACCTTACGAATTACCTTGGCTGCTTTGATGGCCACGCTGTTGTCATGCAATAACTCAAAAGAAACGAACGAGCAGAAAATCAACAGTAGTCCGATAGTGGTGAACAAAGATTCATCTATTCACACGCTTTCTTTTGCGAATTACCGCGTTTCCATAGATCCTTCTCAAGCCGCCAGAATTCTAAGCTTCCAGGTAGATGGGGTAGAAATGTTGACGGGGCCTTCTGTCAATGCTGGCAATTGGGGTACCTCATTCTGGACAAGTCCGCAGAGTGCATGGGGCTGGCCACCTTCCAAACAAATTGATGTATTGCCATACTCCCCATCAGCAGATTCCATATCGCTTTCTTATACCAGCCTCAAAGATTCCTTGTTGGGATTTGTAGTCACTAAAAAATATTCATTCGATCCTCTCGACTCCTCTTTTGTGGTTACTTATTCTGTCATGAATGGTTCTGAAAAAGAGCAGTCGGTTGCTCCATGGGAAATTTCAAGAGTATTTCCGGGAGGCATTACGGTATATGCCATGGGAGAGGGAAAGAAAGAACAACTATTGGCTCCCTTTTTTAAGGATACACTTGGCTTGAGCTGGTGGCAATACGATGCTGCTACTTTTAACTTTAAGCCATCGGAGGTTCCAAAACTTATGAGCGATGGAAAAGGCTGGTTGGCACAAATTCAAAAGGGCTATATTTTTAAGAAGAAATTTAAAGACATAAGTCCTGCTGCCTTTGCCAAAGGAGAAGCTGAAATTGAGATGTACGCCAATCCAGATAAGACCTATATAGAAATTGAGCAACAAGGCGAGTATACTTTGCTGCAGCCAGGCGCTTCACTGAGCTGGGAAGTGCGTTGGTCTGCGAGTAAACTACCTTCGGGATGGGAAGCCGGAATTAATCAATCCACAGCAGAATTGCTGAAATAATAAATAGTACTACAGGTACTTGGGCATCTGCTTGCGTTTTTTTGGTTTATTCCTTAACTAAGCGCAAACAGATGCCTTTTTATATATTTTATTTTTATGGAAAATATTCTGCCATTTTTAAAAAAGCTCCGCAAAAACAACAACAAGGAATGGTTTGATAAACATAAAGACCAATACTTACTGGCAAAATCTGAAATGGAAGATTGTGTGTCGAAAGTTTTGGCGTATGGCTTTGACGAAGATCTTGCCAGCCTGGATCCTAAAAAGTGTTTATTTAGAATTTATAAGGATGTACGATTTTCAAAAGATAAACTACCTTATAAAGTAAATATGGGGGCTAGCATGACCGCGGGCGGAAAAAAAACTGGTAAAGCCGGTTATTACTTGCATATAGAACCAGGAGAATGTTTTTTAGGTGGAGGCATTTACATGCCCGAACCAGAAACACTTAAAAAAATCCGTCAGGAAATAGACTATAATGGTCAGGAGTTGACCTCTATTTTATCGAAAAAATCATTTCAAAAGTATTACGAGGATATTTGGAGGGAAGAATCACTCACCAGAGTTCCCAAAGGTTATGACCCCGAGCATCCGAATGCGCCCTTGCTCAAGCTAAAACATTTTATTGTCATACATCCCTTTGAAGAAAGTATGATCTTGGAAAAAAATTTTCCTGCCTATGTAGCCAAAGCATTGAAAGAGGCAAAACCACTGAATGACTTTTTAAATAGAGCCTTTGAATAAGAGATCATACATAGATTCCATCGGAATTAAATTAACTCAATTAAAGTTTACTGATAAGCAATTGTTTGCAATATCATTTGTATCCATTTTTCTTTTACTATTTTTTAAATATCCCAGTTTGAGCTACAAGGCAGAGGTTTGGGCAGAAACGGGATCTAATTTTTTTGTTTATGCAGACCAACTTCCTTTGCTAGAATGTTTAATGCAAGCAGACGCAGGGTACCTGCCCTTATTGCCCAGAATAGTGTCCATACTAGTTGTTCAACTTTTTGGAATTAGAGAGTATTTTCCTATTACTGTTCAACTAATTTCACTTTGCTTTGTGGCTGGTTTCGCTTCCATACTTACCTGGAGTAAACTTCGGATTCTATTTCCCAATGATTTGCTTCGATTGCTACTCTCAATTTCTATAGCTGCATTGCCAGCCTACGAATTGTTTACATTTATAAATTTTTCCTATTTCGCTATTATCCCAACGATGCTTATGGTGGCTATCGATAAAAGCATCCTCTCTTATAGATCGTGGTTTCTTTTGCTTTTCGCCGTGTTATGTGGGATATTATCGAAAGCAACTTTTATTATTCTTTTACCACCTGTAACAATTCTATTTATTTGGCATTTATCAAAAGGAAAAACCAAAGAATATATATTTTATGGTTTGATCCTATTAGCCTGCTTAGCACAGTTAAGTTTTATATTGATGCATGTAGGCTCTTATGCGACGAATCAGAAAGAGGTGGTATGGATCTTATTCGACAAATCATTCTATGCACTTTGGTTATCATTTTCTAAAGTAATATGCTTGGATAAGCTTTTCTCGGAATTCTCAGGCTCTTATTTTTTTAGAATAGTTGCACTTTCTATACCCTTTTCAAAGGACTATAGTTATCTTTTGTTGTCTTTTATCTGCTGAAATATCAACTATCCCGTTTTTTTAAAGTCCTCCCTCTTTTGAATCCTCTCATCTTACGACATTATTAGCAGAATTATGATATATGTAAAATCATTGTAGAAATTTAACACCAATATCGCTGCCGATTTCAATTTTTGCTGCTTTGTTTTGCTTCTCCAAAATGTCAATGACCTTTAAGATAATTTACTTAGGCTGTCTGTAAAACTCTACGTTAGTGAATTATTACTCTCTTTAGGAGTTGTTTGCTCACCTTAAGTGATGAATTGAAGAGTTTAGACATCACCTAAGAGATAGTTTTGTTTCGCCCAGCGATACATGTCATCAGCCATTTCGTAGGGGCTAAAGTGAGACACCAGAATCTTCTAGCTTCCGATCACGAATTAAACGCAGCCTATTTTTTCGAGATCTTTCAAGACAACCATTGTATCTTCCTTTGATAGTCTTTCTGAATTATACAACAATTACTGGGGATGGGAGTACTTTTGTCTTAAAGCAGAGGAAGATTCCATATTTCTGAGAAAGAAGTGTTTATAATATTGTTTCTGAATCGTAAGAGAATTACTCTCTGCAATGAGTATGAATGAGCTAGCCCCAATATCCGATTTGTTTGCGCCGGGATTCTTCATGCTACTGTAGGCTGTTTGAAAAAGGTTTTACGTATAGAAGGGAGGGAAAGAAAGTAAAGTTTAGTAGAGCCTTTTCTTTTAGCTGATGATGCTTTCCATTATTGCTTGGATTACCTTATAAATCCAACAAAATTTTTATAAATCAAATCATCAAACAGCTGTATAATTTTTTTCCTTTTGCTTTTTTGGTATTTTAATTAACTGCAGCATAGAGCTAATTAATAAATATAATTGATGATAAACAAAAAACTTTCAGGCCTGTTTTTGAGAAAAGAAGCAAAGAAATAAGAGCAAAAGCCAGCATACTTCGATGAAAGCGCCTTTGTTTGCAAACTAATTAGCAAAGGAATCAACACTGATCTCATAAAAATACAAACCTAAATCAAATAAAGTAAATAATCTATCATTCAGCTGGAGAACCTCTCGATGAGATCAAGTGCAAGTGGTATATAAAGAACTCTCATGATTTCAAAGAAATCTAGGAAGTTCACTCAACCTACTATCAGCCTTGCCTCGACGATGTTGGATCCTCGTAATTGTTGATTAATTAAGAATTTGCGTGCAGATTTAGCCTTTTATAGAGGGGAAAAAGTACAACGGGATCACAATCATGGAGTAGACTGCTCCAATTGAAATAGATCATTCATTAGAGCTCAAACTCGATGAGTTTTTGTAGCAAAAATGCTTGAAGTTAGATGGAAGAATCGAAAACATTTACTCTCAAAACGAAAAATACGAAACCTTAGAACTACCTCTCGAGGTCAAAATTTAAATCAGGCAAGACCATTTATCTTTGTTTATTCAAGAAAAGTTATTAG
>JALONM010000039.1 GCA_025454925.1 Cytophagaceae bacterium | reverse complement strand
AAAGAAATCACAGAAAAATGAATGCATTTTGAAGATTTAAGTTGGAAATCTAAGTTGGTCGTTACTCTATCAGATGGAACGATACGCTTGGAACTCTGTTGCGTAATATCTTAGTCATTCGTTGTAAAAAATATTGTTCCTATTTTTGTTTGTTAGAGTAATATATTACTGATTAAACTCTAATTGACTTTTCATTTTTTATATGCATTGCTATGAAACAACATCAATACGAACTCAGCATTTTGTGGACTGGAAATGAAGGAGAAGGCACTTCCTCCTATACCTCCTATTCTAGAGATCACCAAATATCAGGTATTCAAAAGATGACTGTCATAGAAGGCTCTTCAGACAAGGCTTTCCGAGGCGATGAAACACGGTATAATCCCGAAGAATT
The DNA here is from genome assembly GCA_025454925.1 of Cytophagaceae bacterium. Classification (GTDB taxonomy): domain Bacteria; phylum Bacteroidota; class Bacteroidia; order Cytophagales; family Cytophagaceae; genus JALONM01. The sequence goes on along the minus strand of JALONM010000039.1, from coordinate 39,727 downwards.
GCTATTAGCTTCTTTATCCAGTTGTCACATGTTATGGACCTTGCATTTATGTGCGGAAGCTGGCATACAGGTATTGGCATACTCCGATAAACCCACCGGAATAATGATCGAAACTGAAGATGGCGGTGGCAAATTTACCTTGGTGCAACTGCATCCTTCCCTCTTAATCACCGATGAAAATCAGCGTTCCCTCCTGCCTTCTATTCATCATAAGGCACACCAGCGATGCTTTATTGCTAATTCCGTTAATTTCCCAGTAGAAGTTATAGCCTTGTAAAATTGACAACCTCCAAGGTTCAGCATTTTGAATTGTATTCAAAATGCTGAACCTTGGAGGTTGATAAAAGAACACTTACTTCGGTCAAAGTCAAAAAAAAAGTCCCGCTTTCACGGGACTTTTTAAGTTCTATGTTTCAATACAATTACTTCACTGCATTCTTGAAGTTTTCAGAATTCCAGTAAGCAGCAAATTCCAAATCAGAAAGAGCTTTGTCTGTGTAGCTCTTTTGAATTGCTACAGCTTTTTTCAAGTTAGAAGTAACACCACCTTCATCTTGCAGACGAGCAGCCGTTACAGCAGCACAATAGTAAGCAGGAGCGAAAGATGCATCTTTAGAAATTACAGAAGCAAAACCAGCTTTTGCAGCGTTGAAATCTTTCTTCAGTAAGTTCGCTAATGCCAGGTTGTAAAGCACCAGGGTAGAATCGTTTGATTTCCCTAAATTCTGGATCGCTACATCGTATTTGCCTTCTTTGATACTAACCACACCTTGCATTCCATAAAGACCTTTTTTAATGTCTTCTGAAGGATTCATAGCAAGAGATTTGTTAACCTCATTAGAAGCATCTACACGAACATTCTTCATTAATTGAGCAGCAGCCAGGTTGCAATGGGCTTCTGGGCTATCTTTACGATTAACGGAGATATTAAGCGCGTTTACAGCCATATCTACCAATTTAGCAGCTTGGTTTTTATCCATTTCGCGTTTTGCCATTTCAAGGTAAACAGCAGCTAGGTTGTTTTGAGCTACCCAGCTATCGTTTTTCTTGATAGCAGCCTGGTAAATTGCTTCTTTCTCTTTTAAGATTGGAGTAAGAGTAGCCGCGTAAAGAAGTTCTTCCTCTGTTAAGGTATCAGCTTTCAATTTTCCTTCGGTGATAGCTTTGGCAAGCAAAGAAATTTCAGCTCTAGACTTCTTAGGCTTAACCGTAAGGATTTCAGTTTTAGCGTTACGGAGTTTTGGATATACTTTGCTGAACAATTTCTTGTAAGAAGGCAATTTAGCCAATTGAGCTTGCTTGCTTTCGAAAGAACCAGGTCCGTTTACAATAGCCAATACGGAAGCTTTCTCATCGGCAGATATTTCAGTGTTAGCTTCTAATTCAGCTTTAAGGGGTTCCCAATCCAAAATAATACTTTTGGTTACGAATTTGATTGAATCCACCCAACCTGTTTGGTTGAAATGCTTCATTCTTTCTTTGTAGTACTTCTGAATTACTGCGGCACGGTCGTTTGCCAAGTTTGAGTTTTTAGTCTCAGAACCTTCTGGGGAGTGAGTACCTACGATAGAAACAGTACGAGTTACGTTTTTCTTAGCGATGAAAGCGTCCAGGAATTTACCATTTTCTCCTGAAGACTCTGATTTTCTAAGTTTTGATTTTCCTTGTTCAAAGTAGAAAGGTACATTCGTAGCTACCAATTCTTCTTTGTCATTATATCCATGGAAAGCATATACTACATGGTAGTAGTTGGTCACCATGCGAGAAGTAGTAATTAAACCTTTCGCAATAGACATTTTAGGAGCTGCTTTCCCTTTAGTTTTAGCGGTATTGTAATTTGTTCCAAAAGCATTCAAGTCGCCATTACCAATTTCTGGTTTGTAAGCGAAAGAAAAATGTCTGGTAACAACAGGAGCCTGAGTTTTGGAGTTTGGAAATTCAGTTCCTTTGTAATCGATATCCTGAATCTTTATAGACTGATCTCCGTATTCATAAGCACCTGAGATCGTGTAAACGCGGCTTTTCTTTAGCTTCTTTAAAGGCAAGGTACCGGTAACATCAAATGCTACGCTGTCTCCGTGTACTTCCAGGGGGTTAGGACTCACAGAAACCTGAGGGGTATACGCTTTGTTACAGGAAAGTAACACCGCACCCACGAGCATCGAAGGAATTAAACTTTTGTGTAAAAGGCTCATAGTGATAGTAAAAGTTAGTTATTAGAACTTCAGTGGCGAAATTATTGTTATTAAGTAACTTAAACAACAGGAAATCTTCTTTTTTTTAATCCAGAGTATTATTTTACTTAAAAAAGTATAAATTTGTATTAATCAGCTTTTAACGGTATATGAAGCTATTCAGCGTTTTTCGAACTTTTCTGGAAAAGCAGGCCTTTGGGGTATGTACTTTCCTGGGCGAGAGATTACGTATTTCTTCGGCAAGTATCCGGCTCTTTTTCATTTACACCTCTTGCCTAACCTTCGGCTCGCCGGTCATCCTTTATTTGATTTTGGCGTTTTTGCTAAATATTCACAAACATCTTAGAAAAGAACGAAGTAGCATTTGGGATATTTAATGCTCGGCATTTACTCTTCCTTCTGATATTCCTTACAGAATAAAGAACCCTTTGGCATGCTAAAATCGCAGCTTCGACTTTGTTATGTGCTTAATTGAAATCTACATAGCAAGTGGAATGAGCACTGCGAAAGGACTCAACTTCCTCGGCCGGTAAAGCGCAATAGTAAGCCGAAAGGGTATTGAGCTTACTTAATCCGAAAATAGGTTTTAACGTCGTTACAGAAGTAGACCCTATGTTCAGGTATTCCAAATTCGACAATTCAGATAAGGGACTAAGGTCTTTCACCATGGTATAACCCAAATCAAGGGAGCGCAGCAAATCACAATCCTTTAGTGGACGCAAATCAGAAACCTCTGTCTGACTTACCGACAGGTAATCCAGGTTCAACAACTGGCCCATTCCCTCCAGGCTGGTAATTTCAATCCCGGATGCATACAGGTAGCGCAGGTTCACACATTCCTTTAACGGCGATAAATCCTGTACATCCGATCTGGAACAATCGAGTGTTTCTAATTTCGGCATGTTGGCACAAACCGAAATATCCGCTATCATGGTATCGTATAGATAAAGATTGTTCAAAAACATCAAGTCTTTCAAGGGAGAAAGATCTACTACATCTGTCTTTCCTATATTCAGATGTTCAAGATTTTTCAAACGTGAAAGTGGACTTACGTCTTTTACTCTAGTATAGGTAATGTCAAGATTTTGCATTTGAAGACAGGCCTGCAAGGCACTAAGGTCGGATACTTTAGTTGAACTCAAATAAAGATTCTTCAGACGTATACAACCCGTCAAACCCGATATATCCTCGACATTGGTATTGCTGGCATTAAGGTAATGCAAGCGACTCATGTTCTTCAGGAAATCAAGAGAACTCACCTTCATATTTCCGATGTCGAGTTGTTCCAGCGATTTTAAATCACTCAACGCTTGCAAGTCGCGCGCTTTGCAACCCGACATAAAAAGATTTTTTAAACCGAAAAGTTGCCTTAATGGTTCCAGTGATTTCACCTTGGTACTACCAAAATTCAAATACTGCAAAGCAGTTAGCGATTTCAGAGGCGATAAATCCGACACATTGGTTCCACTAAAGTAAAATTGCTGAAGTTGACTCAGGTGACGCACCGGTTCTATGTCCGAAATTTTGGTGGAAGTAGCGTCGAGTGTTTTCAAATTCAACAACAAAGCCACCGGCTTTAAATCGGTAATACCGCTTACTTGATTCTGATCCACGTAGAGGTACAAGTTCTCGATGCGTGCGATTTGATCTAATTCCGAATCACTTGGATCGTTTGAGGGTATGTCGGCAGCACTCAACAAAGCCTGTTTCCAGGAATCATTCAAGGTGAGCCACCAATCTCTCAGACTCTCGTCGTTGCGGGATGAATGAACAGGTGAATGATTATACTGACTGCGAGGAGTAGAATCTTCGTGATCGTGCATAGAATAGGAATGCTAATGTTACGGAGCTAAAAAAAGCGCCAGAGGCGCTTCTTTTATTTAATCTTCTTTTTCATTCTTTAGACTCTGCACTTCTTCCCGGATTTGCTGAGCAAGGTTTTTCAACTCCTGCATTCCTTTCCGTACACGGGTCCCTGCAGCACTGTTTTCTTTTTCATAAAACTTTACAAAATCGGCTTCCAGATTGGCCACCAGATTTTTGAGCTCTTCGTAACGTTTCATCGTTTTAATATTCAGGTTTATCGTTTTTAGTGCTTCAAAGTACAATTATAAATTTTTATTTTCAAAGTTTAAACAGGAATATTGGTCAATTTGCCAGCATATAGTCCTTTATTTAACTTATCAGCTATCTCTGTGAAAGCTTTTATAGTCATCTCTACGTCTTCCATGGTATGACCCGTAATTCTCTCTCAGGTCCATTGTTAATTGTGCAGCTTCGTACTCTCCACCCTTCAAAAACACAGGAGTCACCGGAGATTCAGTTTTACCGATATCAAACCCTTTGGCCTTCAAACCGGATTGCAACGCTTCTACTACTTTCCATAGTCTTTCGCGCAGTTCAGGCTTAGTTCTCAGTAATTCCAAACGCTTCATATTTCCGATAACAATCGGCATAGGCAAGGTTTTGGCGAAAATCTGAGAACGAGTATTATAACGTAGATACTCGATTACTTGCTCGTTGGATGAAATAAAACCACCTACTGAAGCCATCGATTTGGCGAAGGTAGAGAAATATAAATCCACTTGATCCATTACGCCTTGAGCTTCTGCAGCGCCCGCTCCGGTGGGTCCCATGGTACCAAAACCATGAGCATCATCTATCAGCAAACGGAATTGGAAATCTTTTTTCAATGCAGCGATGTCTTTCAAACGACCCATATCGCCAGCCATTCCAAACACCCCTTCGGTGATTACCAGAATAGAGCCTTGCTTGTTTTCTTCTACCAGTTTAGTAGCTCGCTCCAATTGTTTGCGAAGGTTGTCTACATCGTTGTGTGGAAATACAAAACGTTTTCCCTGATGCAAACGAACACCGTCAACAATACATGCGTGCGATTCAGAATCATACACAATTACGTCATGACGATCGCAAAGCGCATCAATAACAGACATAATACCCTGGTAACCGTAGTTCAGCACCATGGTATCTTCTTTTCCTACAAACTCAGAAAGTTGCTTTTCAAATTGCTCAATCAGGTTTGAATTACCAGACATCATGCGAGCCCCCATAGGATACGCTAAACCATAGGATTGCGCTGCATCGGCATCAGCCTTGCGCACCTCCGGATGATTGGCCAGGCCGATGTAGTTGTTCAAACTCCAGTTGAGAAGCTCTTTTCCTCTGAATTTCATTCTTGGCCCTATTTCTCCTTCCAGCTTGGGGAATGCAAAATATCCATGCGCCATACTCGAATGTTTCCCTAATGGGCCCCTATTCGAAAGAAGTTTTTCAAAAAGATCCAACGTATTAAAAGTTTATAGGTTAATTAATTATAAATCTGATGTGTGAAGCCTTTTCTTCACGTTATGCTCCACTTACAACCTTCAAATGTAGTAAAATTCAACCAAAACCAAACAATTTAATTGCAGGAAGGCTTTTTTTGATTTATAACTCCGGGTTCAACAGCAATCATTTTATTCTGCACGTATGGCCTCCTAGCCTCTTCCATTTAGGATCAACCTAATATAATTTACTAATTATTAAATAGTTAATAACTAATGCCCTCGACCTAGAGTTTTTTCATTCTTTTGGGTAGTTGTATTATTAATTGAACTTGCTTTTGTAGTTTGCACTTCATTTTTTTACTGATCAATCCTTCAAACATTAACTTTAAACTGCATAAATCATGAAAAAGACGATTGCTTTCGCCACCATTGCTGCTGCATTACTATTTTCTGCTTGTAAAAAAGATGGTAAATGTGTGTGTAAAGACGAAGACAACAAAGAAACGGTAACGGTATACGAAGACCTTACTACCTATGGGGCTAAATTGCAGAAAGCCAATTGTCAGGGTAAAAAGTACGAATCCAAAACAGACGGTGTAGACAATCCGAATGCCGCAGCCAAAGCGGACGTTTGCGAATGGCAAAAATAAACCGGTAGTAGAGGCCGGGTATAGATTCTCATGCAGACTCTGCTCCCGGCCCCCTACTTTAATTCTCTGTAGAAATTAAACATGCAGAATCTGCCCGCTTAATTCATTATATTCGGATTCACTCGCTTTCCTATTCTGAATTTGTATTTTTGCGCACAACAATCTCTGTAATGAACGATAATTCTTTTGCCCTCCCTAGCAACTGGTATTCAGCAGCCTTGCGAATAGCGTTGTCAGTTTTCTTCTTTTTCTCTTTTGCTACCAAAATTTATTACCTCGAACCTGTTGAGATTTCCTTGGTAGAGACCCGTCTCTTTTCCTGGCCTATTGCTTCCTTGCTTTCTCGAATAGTAGTAGGTTTGGAACTACTGATCAGCGTTACGTTTTTATTTAACATAGTTAGAAAATTTACTTTTTACACTTCCGTGTGCATGATGGTAATTTTCTCCATCTTTTTACTATTCAAATTACTAATGCACGGAAACACCGGAGATTGCGGATGCTTCGGAGACTTTATCGAATTAAGCCCAGCGTTTTCTTTGGCCAAAAACATCCCCATCATCGCACTCATTCTGGCCTGGCACTTTTATTCCAAAGAAGAATGGGAAATTTTTCCTGGTATAATTACCGGTATACTTTTAATAAGCTGCCTTGGCTTGCCATTTTATATGAATTCCCCTTATCTCGAAGAACGAGAAAATACAGCATTGCATCAAACCGATTATCCCTTGGATGTGACCACACTGGGGCCCATGCGCTTTTCAGATTCTACTCTGCCCAATCTTCAGCAGGGGGAATATATCCTTGCGTTTCTAAGCTTGCGTTGCGACCATTGCATCCAGGCAGCCCGAAAGCTTCGCCTGTTTCAGGAAGAATATGCACTCCCACCAATTTATGCAGTGTACATTGGCAGCCAGGAACTGGTAGATGCTTTTCAGAAAGAAAGCCATTCCAAATTTCCCCATCATGTTTATACAAGTAAAAAACTACTCCAAGTAACCGGGCCAGAGTTTCCGTTAATTATGTATGTACAAAATGGTATTGTAAAAGCCAAATGGAGTAAACCCGACCAGGCCAACATGGCTAAATGGTTCAAGCCTCAGAAATAATTTTCTAACTATCCAGTTATATCTTAAACAGGTGGTGAATTGTATGAAGATGTGTTTTCGTTTCATGGTATTTTGCCTGGCATCATCCGCATGGATGCATCTGGATGCCCAAAGTATTTGGAGATATACCTACTACCCCGCATATGATTCGGCAGGAATGAAAATTCCGCTGATGGAACAATGGGAAGTAAAGGCTGAAGATAGTACCGTGCGACATGGACACTACATTAAATATTCTCCGGAAGGAGACACTATTTCCAGCATCCGTTACCTGAATGGGAAAAAAAACGGAGCCGCTATTGAGTATTACAGCGATAATCATATAAAATATGCCTGTCGATACAAAGACGATTATAAAGAGGGCAACGCCTATTATTTCAGTTTTGCAGGTGATATCCGATTTAAGGAACTCTACCAAAACACTTCGAAAAATGGGCTTTTGCATACTCATTATCTGCAGTACCAAGCCAATGGAATGCTCAAGGCAGAATCTTGGATGACCAACCAACTACTCGACTCTGTATACCTGGAATACGGCACCAATAAAAAAATTCAATCGTTACGACATTTTAAAAAAGGACAGTTACAAGGCTCGTTTTATATTTTAAATGAATACGGCGATACTCTTCAAAAAGGCCAGTATGCGAACGATTCCTTGCAAGGAGAGATTACCAATTACTATCCTAAAAACATTCCAAAAACCATTGCGCAATACAAACAAGGGCAACTAAATGGCAAACTTCAGGAGTTTTATAATTCAGGAAAACCCAAAACCATTTCAGAATATAAAAACAATCAACTGCACGGACTCACACATCGCTTCAGCGAAAAGGGATACAAAGTTACTGAAGAATACTACCGAGATGGGCAATTGAATGGGTATTTTAAAACCTTCTACGAAAATGGCAAAACCAAAAGTGAAGCGTCCATTCAAAATGGAAAAAAAGAAGGTTCATACAAAGAATATCATCCCAATGGCGCAATCTCCTTATCAACTGAAATAAGTAATGGAGTGCCGCATGGAAATTCGTTTGGATATTATGAAAACGGAAAACAAAAATTTGATTTTCAATTCAAACTAGGAAAGCGCATAGGAACGAATAAACAATACTATGAAAACGGAGGATTGATGGAGATTGAAAAAATCTCTTACGACCCGGAACGAATAGAGAAAGAACGATTTTATGAATCCGGGAATATCAAGCAAACCTGTAGTTACCGCTTTAACAAAGAGGCTCCGGATGAGGCCCAAACCCCGGAAGGACAATGGACCTACTATTTTGATGACAAAAAGAAAATACAATTGATAGAATTTTACCAAGATGGAAAACTTCATGGGGAACGCAAAGAATACTTCCAGCAAGGCAATTTAAAATCCTTTCAGATGTATAGTTTCGGAATCAAAATTGGTAAGTGGATGAATTATTTCGAAAACGGATTGGTGGAGAGCGAATGCTTGTATAAATCAGGTTTGTTGCACGGTCCATGCAAAGAATTGTATGCCAATGGAAAAATAAGAACAGAAGGTAATTATAGTGGCAACAAAAAAACCGGATGGTGGAAATGGTATTCCGAATCAGGAAAATTAGAGAAAAAAGAATACTACAAGAACGGTGAACTTAGCACACCCAAAACTCCTAATCACAAAACCAATAAACGTTAATCCTAATACAGCTGACTGCGATAGATTAGGCAGAAATTGCAGGCACCACTTCGAAGCCTTGACTTTGAAATTGTTCTCTGGAAAATTGCTGAAGATTAAATTTCAACTCACTGCGGCTTATTCTGAAAAGTAAGTTGTAACTGTTAATTACGGCATCTAATTTTCTGCAGTAATATTGAGCGCTGTGTGTATCGTAAAAATAATATCGATGTTCCCCTGGAAAGAATTGACGCAGGGTCTTCCCTTCCTGTAACTGCGCTAAAATATGATTCAGCTCTTGTTCAGTCATAGCTTCACAGATTTGTTTTGGGGTAGTTAAATATAACCTATCCTACTAAAAATGACAAAAAAAAGTAACCACTTGTTTACAAAAAATAAAACGATTTTGTGAACGGTACTTTTTACTGGATAAACGGTATTTCTTTAACACAAAAAATACATACCATAAAGGTGTCAAGAATTTCCTTTATGGTATGTTACATTATTCTATTCGTATTACCACTCCTTCCGAAGCTGGGCGTCCTACACAAGTGAGTACGCAACCTTTTTTTATCTCATTATCCGATAAGCCTTCCGGATCAGTCATAGTAACTTGGCCAGACAAACATTGTCCCATGCAGGCAGTGCACAAACCGCTCTGACACGAATGAGGCAAGCGTATTTTATTATCCAGAGCCGATTGTAATATGGATTTACCCACTGGCACGAGCACCGAATAGGTTTTCTTCTGAAACTGAATGGTAACGGAGTACTCCTTTTCTTCTGCCAAACTACTGGCTAGCGGGGCCGGAGCAGACTGAAATACTTCTTTGTGAATACGATCCGCCGGAACCTGCAAGGCCTTTAAGGCCTCTTCGTATACCGCCATTAGACCTTGGGGTCCACAAATAAAAAATTCCGAGGCCTGCACTGCGATAGCCTGCGCTTGAATCCAGTTAGAAACTGCAGTTGCAGTTGGTAATCCCTGCACATCGGTATAGTGATGATGCACTTGCACATTCGCTCCACGCACCACTTCTTCCTGCAATGAACCTCTGAAAATTGTGGATGATTCATTCAGGTTGGTATAAAATAAATATTGTTTTCTAGGGTTGGATAAGCGAGTCTCGCGTATCATAGAAAATAAAGGAGTAATGCCACTTCCTCCTCCTAGATAAACCAAGTGTTCGGGGGCTTGGGAAGGAAGTACAAAATTACCCATAGGAGTATATCCTTGGAGAGTCAAGCCTGGCTTTGCGTGTTCAAATAACCAGGTGGTCATTTTTCCACCAGGAACCTTTTTTAAAGTTACCGTTGGTAATTGTTGCTCTGAAGGAGCCGTTGAAAAAGAATAACAACGTCGGATCTCCTCCCCTTGAATATTGGCAAACAAGGTAAGGTATTGACCGGCCTGGTACTGTATTGCTTCGCTGGGCTGCAACACCAGGCTTAGGGCATCTGCTGTTTCTTGACGAACCGAAACAAGCGTATAAGTAATTTCTTTGGACATGATAATAGTACATTCGATCAACCACGATCAGGTTGGCAAGATATCCAACAATCAATTCTCGGACAAGTTGTATCGCCTTTCTTCTTTTTCTTTTTATTTTGTTTTTTGATGCGCTTGGCTGTTTTATCGCGGGGGGGAGCCGAGGCATAGACGTTGCCTGCTAAGCAGAATAACAGAAATACCAACAGGAGATTTTTCATTTGAAAATTTGCCATGAAAGTTTTACCGGACACTCTATAATTTTGCTTAATTTACCTCATAATTCAGTAGCTTCCAAATGGCCATACCAGATCGAAAAAACAACTTATGGTTCCCGTTTTTATTTACCCTGCTCTTGTGGGGAATTAAATTAACGGAACAGGTATTGGGCATTTCATTCTCCACGTATGGCATTCTGCCGCGCAGTTCAGAAGGTCTCTGGGGTATTTTCCTGGCTCCGCTCCTGCATGAAAACATGGGACATCTTTTTTACAATACCGTCCCCTTACTTACCTTGCTGATTCTTTTATTCAATTTCTACCGTCAGGTATCCTGGGTGGTATTTATTTTGATTTATTTAATTTCAGATATTTTTATTTGGTTACTGGCACGCCCTTATTACCATATTGGCGCCAGTATACTCATCTATGGCTGCATCGGCTATTTTATCGCCACAGGAATTTTTAGTAATAAAATACGCTACATATTTATTGCGCTCATCGTGCTGCTGTTTTACGGAAGTAGCCTCTTGGGAATTCTGCCGGGCACCCAAGGCATTTCCTGGGAAGGGCACCTGATTGGTTGCCTGGTAGGCGTTGTAATCGCTTTCCTTTTCGCACGTCAACATCAAAAAAATCCGGACCGGTAATTTATACTTGTTTGCATTGATTACCATTCAAAAAAACAAACCTTGCAGAACCTTACCTTCATATGATACTAAATGAAACCGATGTACTATTGAGTACCCCTAAAGGCCCTATGCGTGTAGTGCAATTAGCCCCAGCGATGGGTGGTCCATTTCCTTGTATTATTTTATATTCTGAAATCTTCCAGTTAACGGGGCCCATTCGGCGCTCCGCATCTATGTTGGCAGGGCAAGGATTTGTGGTGCTGATGCCGGAAGTTTATTATCAGCACCTACCCGCAGGTACTGTGCTCGCTTACGATGAGGAAGGGAAAAACGCAGGCAACCAATTAAAATTAGAAACACCTCTCGAAAATTACGATGTAGGAGTTGAAGCGATGGTACAATATGCTAAATCAACAGCAATCTGTTCAGGCAGCATGGGCAGCATTGGCTTTTGTTTGGGAGGACACCTTGCGTTTCGTGCAGCAATGCATCCTGCGGTGACAGCTACCGCTTGTTTTTATGCCACCGATATACACAGCAATACATTAGGAATTCCTGGACAGTGCGACACGTTTCAAAAAATACCATCCATACATGGCGACCTTATGATGGTATGGGGTAGACAAGATCCGCATGTGCCGCAGGAAGGCAGATGGAAAATTTACCAGGAATTGGTGCAGCGGAATATAGCCTTTACCTGGCATGAGTTCAATGCAGTGCACGCGTTTATGAGGGACGAGGGCGAACGCTACAATCCTTCCCTGGCGCATACCTGCTATGCAATGGTACGCGATTTTTTCAACGAAAAGTTAAAATCCTGATACCGGCGTATGTCTTTCTTTACCAAGAAAAAACCAGACTTACCGGTACAGACTCCGTTGCACCGAACGCTCAGCTTGCGCGATTTGGTGTTCATGGGTATTGCTGCTGTAGTGGGTGCGGGAATTTTCAGCACCATCGGAAGTGCTGCTTACGAAGGAGGTCCCGGTGTCATCTGGCTATTCTTATTTGCTGCCTTCGCATGCTTGCTATCGGCTTTATGTTATGCTGAATTTGCCTCTGCAGTGCCACTTGCAGGAAGTGCTTATACCTATGCCTACTTGAGTTTTGGAGAAGGCATTGCCTGGATTATTGGATGGGATTTACTAATGGAGTATGCCATTGGAAATATTGCAGTTGCCATTTCCTGGTCGGATTATTTTACCCGTTTCCTGCATCAATTTCAATTACACATTCCTCCCTGGCTTTGCACCGATTACTTTTCAGCTCAAGCCGCATTTGCCGCGGGTCAAAGAGGAAGTGAAGCCTACCAAGCTTACGCCATGGCTCCGCAACTTGGTTCATTGCGGATTATCATGGATTTACCTGCCTCCCTCATCAATATTGTGATTACGCTTTTGGTATGGATTGGCATTCAAGAATCGAAAAGCACTGGCAATCTATTGGTGTATATCAAACTATTAGTGTTGATATTGATTGTACTGGTTAGCATTTCGTACATACAATGGGAACAGTATAGCCCTTTTCTCCCCAATGGTTGGACAGGAGTTTTTAAAGGAACTTCGGCTGTCTTTTTTGCCTATATAGGTTTTGATGCCATCTCCACGACTTCAGAAGAAGCCTTGCATCCTTCGCGGGACTTACCACGTGCCATGCTCATTTCGCTGGCAATCTGTACCCTTTTATACATCGCGCTGGCATTGGTTCTCACCGGCGTTGTACCATTTCATCAGCTCCACGTAGCAGATCCGCTTGCCCTGTTATTTGACTACATTCATATGCCAGGCATGGTTATATTGGTGTCGGCCAGCGCTATTGTAGCCATGACTTCTGTATTATTGGTATTCCAATTAGGCCAACCCCGTATTCTGATGAGCATGAGCCGCGATGGATTACTACCCTCTGCTTTGGCAAAAGTGCATCCCACTTTTAAAACGCCAACGAATGCTACACTTATTACCGGCCTTATGGTGGGCATTCCTGTATTATTTTTAAACCATACCATCGTAACCGATTTATGTTCCATAGGAACCTTGTTTGCATTTGCCTTGGTGTGCGCTGGATGTATGAAACCTAAAAAAAGAAAAGGAGGATTTCAGGTTCCTTACATGAATGCTCAATACCTGCTTTTACCACTGCTGGTAATGTACATTTACATCACTTATGCCACTGGCTTTCTCCATGCATTTCAGTTGAACAACGATTGGCCTTGGCTCATCACCTGGGCTATCTACTTCATCATTTCGCTGCTAAGTTTATGGCATCGCTATTCTCTGATACCAAGCCTTGGTTTATTTATCAATTTATTTCTAATTGCCCAACTCAATGCTACCAATTGGATGCGATTTGGAATTTGGCTGGCCATAGGGCTCAGCTATTATGGATTACGCAAATTTAGTCTCTGGAAAAAATCAAATACAGAAGTTGCCTAATTCCTATTGCACCAAAAAAAAAAATCTTTGAACAGTATTCCACCATGGAAGTACCGTGCACTATGGAAAACATTCATGTATGGCAGATCCATGGACTGTAATCCCGAAAAAAAAAATAGAGACAATGGTTTCTACCGCCTCTTATTGTATTCATCATTTTAGAATAGAAACATTTATATTCTAAAATGACGCGTTAAAGAAAATCAGGGAACAAGAAAAAAACGAATATCCGGATTATGGGTATTGAAAAAGCCATATCCACCCTGCACGTTGGTAGGGTAGTTAATGGGCTCCCCGGTGATGATAGGAATGAGTCCTTCACTTCGATTTCTAGCTTCCAGAAAATCGAAATATTCAAACGAGATATTAGAAAATACCAGGGCTAATGTATCCCCTCTTTTTACCCCGAGAAGACGTTCGCGCTTTTCCACGCGTGAAGAGACTTGTTCAAAAGAGCGATCGGACTCTGTTTTTTCAAAAATGTAATTACTTTCTCCAGAAAAAATATCCGCATTGTTTTGGGCCAACGTTCTGGATGAATCGATATGCAGCACACTAGTGAGATACCAGTTGTCTTCCGAAGGATCATCAAAAGAATAAGCCAGATAATACAAGGTGTCTGAAGCCCGAACTTCTATATCAATATTGACCGAAGAAAGACTTACCCTGGGTTTAATGAATGAAACCGCTTGCACCTGATCTCCATTGAGTGAATCGTAAACATTGAGCCGTATCTCTGTATAAGGATTGAGCAATACCTGGGTGCTCATATATACGCCTGACGTAACGCGAAATAAGGTATCTGAAGTACCGTTATATTCAATAGTTACGCGAGCCCGATTCACCAGCACCGATTGCAAAAACGCATTAGAGGTGTCGTCCTTTTGTTCTTCTCCTTTTAAAGGTGAGAAAGTACGACTTAGGGTTACCAGCATAAAATCGCCCGGAATAATTTGAGAGGAAACAACCAGTTTGGGAGCTTCCTCCTGAAGATTAACTTCCAAAGGAGCTGGATTACAGGACGGCATCACTGCTGCCACACAGAGCACCAAAACACCGATAAAAAAACGTATTCCATTCATCCGGTTAAAATTTAAAGTTATATGCAATGGAAGGGATAAACCCAAACAAACCTTGTTGCTGATAGGTATAACCACTAGCCGTAGACACAATATTGGTACGGTAAGGAGCGGCACGATTATAAAAGTTATAGGCTCCTATATGCCATTCGCCTTGAAACTTTCTTACTTTAATTGATTTGATGATAAAGTTCACATCCAATCTATGCACTGGTTGTAATACCAAGGCATTCCGGTTGCCATACAAAGGAATAATTTCAATGCCTGAAAAAGTAGTATTGGGCATAAAGTAACTTCCTTTAATCGGAGTAATGCGCGAACCGGATGAAATGATCCATACTCCGGAGACAGAAACTTTTTTACTGATATCGTACATTGCTACCAGCGATATATCATGACGTCGATCGTACTTAGCGAAATATTCCATAGATTTGTTTAAGTCATCAAACTGCCTTTTCGCCCAGGAGAGTGTATAACCTATCCATCCGGTAAATTTTCCTTCTTTTTTTCGGAGTAAAAATTCGGCACCATACGAACGACCATTTCCAATAACCAATTCTTGTTCAAACGATTCATTTAAAAACAGCCTGGCTCCTTCTCTGTACTCAATAAGCCTTGTCATTTCTTTATAATACAGTTCTACGGAGAAGTTGGTAAAAAATTTATCCCAGCCAAGGTAATAACCCAAAGCAACTTGGTTGGCGGTTTGAGGTTTTAAATTTGCTGAAATAGGATACCACAAATCCGTTGGTAAGGAAATACTGGAAGATGTTACCCGGTGCATATATTGACGCATACGAGTATAAGAAGCTTTAAAGGAACTGGATGGAGTAAGAGAATACCGAATGGAAAAGCGTGGTTCTAATCCCGAATAATAGGCTCCTTTAACAAACGCATTTGACCATCGCAAACCATAATCAAAAGCAATAATTTTTTTAGGTTCATATACATCGTTGATGTACAAAGATGCTTCCTGAGTGCTCAATCTAAGTGCGTCTTTAGAATTAATAAACTCCGAAATATCGCCAGCGGTGCTTACCAGGTTGGGTCTGAAATTATGATGAATAAAATCCCAACCAAATTTCATTTGATGCTTTTTGTTAAGATTATAATCCCAATCTGCTTTTATACCTAAGTCATTTATTTTCGAACGAACGAATAAACTGGTTTTAGAGAGCTCATTCAATGAAGTATCAACAAACGATCTTCCGGAATATTCAGCATTAATATCGTATGAAAACCGAGTGCTGATAAAAGAAATATTCGAAAATAATTTACTATTGTAGATATGATTCCATCTCAACGTATTGGTAATGTTCCCCAACCGAAATCCAAAGCCAATTGCAGCCGACCGGCGTTCATCAGAAAACTCCATGACATCATTCCCGAAGTAATTACTGAAATAAAATTTATTCCGTTCGTTGGGAGAGAATTTCAATTTAAAATTCACATCATAAAAATAATATGGCAAAGGAATATTGACCAACCCCGCTACCTTATCGATATAAGTGCGTCTTCCGGCAATTAAAAACGAAAGTTTTTCCTTTTTAATGGGTCCCTCCACCGTAAGCCTGGAAGAAAGCAAACCTACTCCACCCGTAACAGCATATTTACTATCACTTCCATCGTTGGTATGAACGTCGACAATTGAAGAAAGGCGACCTCCGTAATTCGCAGGAAAACCACCTTTAATGATTTTAACGTTTTTTACTGCATCGGTATTAAACAGGGAAAAAAAGCCAAATAAATGTCCAACGTTATATACAGTAGCTTCGTCCATCAGTATTAAATTCTGATCATCAGTTCCTCCCCGCACATACATACCTGTAGAGCCTTCTGAACCTCTTGCTATGCCTGGCATCAGCTGTGCTACCTTTATCAAGTCACTTTCACCACCTAACACTGGAATATTTTTAATTTCCTTTGCCTGGATAGTAACAGCGCTCATTTGCGTACTGTTCACTTCTTCTTTTACATCCACCGGACGCTTGCCCTTTACCACCACTTCCTTCAGCAATTTAGCCGACTCTTCTAACTGAATATCCAGCTTTATTTCTGCAGGAAAAGGAGGAACAAAAATCTTTTTCACTTTTTGATAGCCGAATTGTGCAAAAACCAACTCGATGGTATCCGCAGGAATAAAGCTGAGCGAATAAAAACCATAATCGTTAGTTTTAACCGTTTTGCCTGTCTTAATTTCGCGGACTACAACACCAATCGATAGTTCATGCAATTCATTGCTTACAGAACCGCTAATGGTTATGGTTTGTGCCGCACTGATCTGAAGAAGCCCTGTAATAAGTATGAAAAAAAAAGCTCGTATCATCTGGGTAAATTCACGGATATGCTGGTTTGAAAGCCATTGGTAAATGTTTGTCGGGAATCGCCCAAATGATCTTTCCCGGTTTTAAAACCAGGAGTCCATTCCAGATTCCAATAGGTTTGTCTGTTTACTTTTATTCGTACACCAAATGAAAACGCCAATCCAAGATCGGCGTATTTTTTAACGATCACTTTTTGGTCTGCATCATACACAAAATTTCGAATTCCATCTTTCGCCAATAAACTAGCGATTTTCAGATCAGTATATATTGAAGTACCGATAAATCCCTGTATTCTTTTATGCGTTCCAAATACGTATTGATACTCGGCCTGAATCCTGAAAACATCTTCAAAGATTTTATAACGTGCCATAGAGTCTGATTTTTGAGTATTCGGAATCTTCAGATTATAGTAGTGCATCTTTCCTCTACCTGCTCCTATACCTAGTTTTAGTCTATGCAAGGAATGTGATGCACTGTCGGGTTTGTATAATAGGCTATCAAATACAAACGATACCGTAACCAGTTGAATTGAGGTACGGCCTATGCGAGCACCTGTTTCATCTAACGAGTTGGGGTCCATTAATTCATTAGGATAATAAAATTTTTGGTAATAATCAGTGTATTCTCTGGGACTAAACCGTTCACTTTGTACTTTCCACCCAAATTCAATTCCATCTATCACCTGGGCATGCAAAACAAAGGAATAATTATTTAGTGCAAATAAAATTAGAGGGATAAAAAACCTAAAGTTCAAATTCATAGTACTAGAGTAGCCCCAACAAGAGCTCTTTTACTCACAAAAGAAGAAAAACGTATGGAAAGCAAATTTAGTATTTATCACCATGCCATTAGAATACAAAAATCATTTTATTCTAGTATTATAAGACAATGGCCTGGTTCTTTTCCAACCACAAGGACTCTGAAATTTTATACTATATTTAATCTTGAACTATTCGGCTAATAAATAATACTTAAATTTAATTAAATCAGAATCCTGATATTCCAGAAGCGCAGAATCCTTCTGCAATTTTAAAATTTTATATTGACGGCTAAACGTTTTATCAGCATTCATGCAGGTAATCACCGAGCCATTAAACAAAAAAGCACACTCGTACCGGATTCCATTTTCGATAATTAAAAATTTTTTACTTGATAAAAAAATCAAAGAATCATTAACCTGACTAGCGGAAGGTGAATCAATCACACCGAACGATTCATAAGCAGTGATTTTCCAAGATTTACAAATATCTGTGAGATTGAATTGAGCAAATACAGATAGATTCCAACAAAGAAAGAATAGCAAACCAAGACGTTTCATATGCAATATTTATTTTTTCATGTTGGAATAGAAGTTACGAATTTTATCTACCAAAACCATGCTGATTTTTTGATACGACTCAAAGGTCCAGCCAGCCACATGCGGTGTAAAGAGCACATCGTCGCGCATAGCAAGTTGTTGCATTACCTCCCTTTGCTCCGGACTAAGTGTGTTTAATTTTTCATTTTCAAGCACATCTAATGCAGCGCCACGGAGTATTCCCTGCTCTAATGCACGCAAGACAGATGCTAACCGTACAATTTCACCACGCGAGGAATTGATAAACCAGACAGGCTTTTTTATTTTCTTAAAAAAAGTATCGTCCACCATGAACCGTGTATCTTTGTTTAACGGTATGTGCAAACTTATAACATCTGCTTCATCCAACACCCGATCCAGACTGCACTCGTGCACCCATTCGGAACTGAAATCTTTTTTATACTTATCGTAGGCCAATACAGTACATTGAAATCCACTTAATCTCTTGGCTACAGCACGCCCCATATAACCAAATCCTATGATGCCTACCTTTTTATCCATGAGTTCATAGCCTCTGTTGCCTTCCCTGTCCCAAATTCCTTCGCGTACCTGACGGTCTGCTTTTCTGAAATTATTCATCAATGCCAACAGCATGGCCGGCACATGTTCCGCTACTGCATCACGATTACCTTCCGGTGCATTCAGCAAGGCCACTCCTTGTTGTTGCAATGCAGCTTCGTCAACATTATCTACTCCTGCTCCTGCGCGCCCTATAAACTCCAAGGCAGGCGCATGCGAAAGAAATGCCGCATCAATAAAAAACTTACTACGAACCAGCAAGCCTTGATAAGTTGAAACGATGGCCAATGTTTCCTCTTTCCCGATATCGGGCCGATAGTGTACCTCAAAGCCAGCACGCTGCAACTCTTCCTGTACACAAGGATGCATATCGTCTACTATTAATATTTTTTTCATGATTATAGGAAGGAACTAAGCCAGGAGGAAACACCATGGTGTTTCGAAAACAAAGCTTAGTGCATTATTTTATATACCAACTCTTTCAATATTTGTCCCTCAGAAACAGCACCCACCTGAATACCCTTACTTTGCAAATCCGCCAGGTGAATATGATGTATGGCACTCATGGCTTTGGGCAAAGGATAACTGCGTGCTGCCTGTGTATAGTCTTTTACAAAAAAAGGATGCACCTGCAGAACTTTAGCCAGATTGGTATCCGACTTATCATCGGAGCCATGCACCAATAAAATTTTTGTAAAGAAGCCGAACAGGGAAGCCAGAGTCGGTATTAAAGGATTATTCTTGGGATTGGCTTCGAAATAATCGACGATGCGATGAGCCTTCAGCGGATCGCGCGCCACCAAGGCCTTTTGCAACTCAAATACATTATATTCCTTACTGATTCCAACAAATTTCTCAATATGACTCTCGTCTACTTCCCTTTTATCTTTGAGGTTGATCAGTAATTTTTCGCTTTCATTGGCAATACGACTTAAATCATTTCCAATGTAATCAGCGACCATTCCTGCTGCTCTTGGTGTTATTTTTATGCCCTTTTCTTGAAAAAATTTCTGAATCCAATCAGGGAGCTGATTATCGTATAGCTTTTTGGTGGTAACAAGCACTGCATGCTTGTCAAACAATTTACCCAAAGCTTTTCTACCATCCAATGTTTTGTATTTATGACAAAATACCAATACAGTAGAAGGTAAGGGATTTTGGATATACGAAGTAAGCAGTTTTTCTCCGGCTTCTTTAGCAAGATCTGGGAGATCTTGGGCTTCTTTTACAATGACCACCTGGCGTTCTGCCATCATGGGAAATTTCTTGGCGTATTGCATCACGGTCGACACGTTTGTGTCTTTGCCATATACCACTGTTTGATTAAAGCTACGCTCGTGTTCCTGTAAACATTTTTTTTCTATGTATTCAGAAATGGCATCGATGTAATAAGGCTCATCACCTTGCAAAAAATAAACGGGCGCAAATTTGTTGGCCCGTAAATCTTTTAATACGTCTTCAGCACTAGCAGCCATGTTTTTCAGGCTTTTTCAAAGCCATCAATTAAGGGTAAAACCGGAATACTTTCCAAGCATCAATTTTACAGATGGCTCGGAAAGTTCCATAAATGTTTTAGGATAAACACCAATGTATAAAATTAGGAGCGACACAACTGCCAAGACGGCAAATTCAGACCAATTCAAATCTTTGAAAGAGGCGAATTCAGGTCTAGGTTCACCTAACATGGACTTTTGAAACGAATTCAACATGTAAACAGCTCCTAAAATAATAGTCAGTCCTGCAACAGCGGCGAGGTATGGATTGAACTCAAATACAGAAACGAATAAGATAAACTCACCCACAAAACCACTGGTTAAAGGAAGGGAGACACTGCCCAACATCACAATAACCGCGAAAATAGTGAGTACAGGCGCTTGATTCCGAATACCACCCAATGATTCCAATTGTTGGGTATTAGTGCGTTGCATGATGATGTCGATGACAAAAAACATCCCTACGGCACATACCCCATGGGAAAGCATTTGAATCATGGCCCCTTGGATGCCGTGTACGGAATGGGTAAAAATTCCAGCGGCTATGAGCCCTACGTGTGCAATAGAAGAGTACGCAATCAATCGTTTATATTCTTTTTGTTGAATAGCAATCACGCTGGCATATACAATTCCAACAACGGAAAGCACCACCGCCAGCATCGCCCACTCTACCATGGCTTCCGGCAAAACCGGTATCATCCAGCGAATCACACCGTAGATCCCCATTTTCAACATGATACCAGACAATAACATAGTACCTTGCGCCGGAGCATTGGTATAGGTATCAGGCTGCCAGGTATGCAAAGGGAACACAGGCATTTTAATCGCAAAAGCAGCAAAAAACGACCAAAACAACCAGCTTTGTTCGAGGGTTGAAAGCTTCAATCGACTGATGTCTTCCCAGGCGAATGAGGCCATGCCAAACTGAGCTTCCGTTTGAAGATACAAATAGATAACTCCCATCAGCATAATAAGACTTCCTACCAAGGTATATAGAAAAAACTTGAAGGTAATACGTCCGCGATTTTCTCCTCCCCAATACAGACATATAAAATAAATGGGGATTAATGCCAATTCCCAGAACACATAAAACAGAAACGCATCACGTGCTGTAAAAACTCCAACAAGAGCTGATTCCATGAGAAGAATCAAACCTAAAAATACACCGGAATAATTTCTACCAAAGGCCGAAAGCACAATCAATGGGGTAAGTAATGTGGTAAGTAATACCAGCACTAAACTAATCCCATCCGCGCCAAAATAGAAGTTCAAACCCAATGCCTCCATCCAGACGGTATTGGACACAAACTGCACTTGTTCGTTTAATTCAAAAAACTGATACATACCCACGGCAGCGCCGAGCGTAAGAAGTGAAAAAGCCAATGAAATCCATTTGGCGGCTTCTCCCTTCAATAACAGCAATACCAGGCCGCCTACAAAAGGAATCAGTATGGTAAGTAAAAGAAGATTCATTTTTATTTCGTTTTATACTAACAATCCAGTAATTATAAGAAGCAGGATGATACCCAACACCATCAGGAACAAATAGGTACTGATGTTTCCAGTTTGAGCCATGCGCAGGGTTTTACCACTCCATTGAACACCTTTGCCAATTCCATTCACCAGGGAATCAATGCCGCCCTTCTCCAACAATTTGTAGAACCATTCCGATTTCCAACGAAGGGTTTTGGAAAACAAAGCGTCGTACAATTCATCAATGTAGTATTTGTTATACAACACGCGGTGCGGGGTGGTTAAAGTGCTTCCTTCCGAAACAGGAACCTGTTTTTTACTAACATAAATGACGTAGGCAATAATGATTACAACCAGCACCAACGCGACCGATATCGACATCAACAAGATTTCCGTAGAATGATCGAGTGCTAATTCTTTTACAGGAGCAACGCCCGATAAATAGTGCCCAAACCAGTTGTGACCACCCAATACATGTGGCACACCTAAAAATCCACCGGCAATTGATAATATAGACAAAATCATAAGTGGCAGGGTCATAATCAATGGAGATTCATGCAGGTGGCTGCGTTGATGCTCCGTACCACGGAACTCTCCAAAAAAGGTGAGGAAAAACATGCGGAACATGTAGAAGGTCGTCATCAAAGCTCCTAAGATACCGAGAGCCCACAAAATTGGACTTCGCTGATAAGCGTAAGCTAGGATTTCATCTTTGGAAAAGAATCCGGCAAACGGCGGAATTCCGGCAATGGCTATAGTTCCAATAAGAAACGTTAAAAACGTGATGGGTAATTTTTTACGAAGACCTCCCATGGAACGGATATCTTGTTCTCCACTCATGGCATGGATAACGCTTCCGGAACCAAGGAATAGCAAGGCCTTGAAGAAAGCATGGGTCGTGACGTGAAACAAGCCAGTAGTGTAAGCACCCAATCCCAATGCAAAAAACATATATCCAAGCTGACTCACGGTAGAGTAAGCCAATACTTTTTTAATATCATTTTGAACCAAGCCAATAGTAGCCGCAAAAAGAGCAGTACACAAACCTATGATCATTATGAAATCCTGCGTAAACGGAGCCAAGGTATAAAGCACATTGGATCGAACGATCATGTAAATACCAGCTGTAACCATGGTTGCCGCATGGATAAGCGCTGAAACAGGTGTTGGACCTGCCATCGCATCGGGTAGCCAGGTATACAACGGAATTTGCGCTGATTTACCCATAGCACCTACAAATAAGCATAAGGTAATAACTACAATGTCGGTGGTACCTGATTCAAAAACAAGTGGCGCCTGTCCAAATACCGTAGCATATTCCAGACTACCTACTTTTACAAAAATTAAAAGCATACCAATCAAAAAACCAAGGTCACCTACCCTGTTCATGATGAATGCTTTTTTAGCAGCATTGTTGTAGTTGGTGTTTTTAAACCAGAAACCGATGAGCATGTACGAACAAAAACCTACACCTTCCCAGCCTGCAAACATGACCACAAAATTAGACCCCATGACCAACATGAGCATACTAAAAACGAATAAATTCAGAAAGGTGAAATACCTGGCGAATCCTTCGTCATGAGACATGTATCCGGCAGAGTACAAATGAATCAAAAAGCCTACTCCGGTAATGATGGTCATCATCCAAACAGATAAAGGATCAATCAGAAAAGACATCGGCAAATAAATGCCATCGGTGTTGATCCAATCAAAATAGGTAATGGTTTCCGACACAATACTTCCGCTCAACACGCCGCCGAGCAAGGTTAATGTAATGAGGAACGATACCAAAACAGTGGTACAGGCAATGGCCCCTGAAACAAATTTAGGAAGCTTGGATCCGAATACCCCCAGCAGCACGAAGCCAATCAAGGGAAGTAAGGGAATTAGAAAAACTAGATTTAACATCGCAATCAATGCGTTTAATTTTACCACTTAAGTTTTTTGAGAGAATCGATGCTTACCGATCCCGTATTTCTGTAAATCATTACCAGAATGGCTAAGCCAATTGTGATTTCAGCAGCAGCCACTGCCATAATAAAAAACACAAATACTTGTCCGTTCGGATCGTTGTGATGCACGGAAAATGCCGTCAACAAAAGATTTACCGCACTTAACATCAACTCCACGCACATAAAAATGATGATGATGTTTCTCCGGATTAAAATACCCAGCACTCCAATGGCAAAAAGCAAAGAAGCCAGAAATAAATATCCATCCAGTGTATTACTAAAAAGATTTTCCATGAAAATGTATTAACTATCTTTAAGATTCTTTTTACCCAGCATTACAGCGCCAATCATTGCCGACAAGAAGAGTACTGATGAAATTTCAAAAGGAAGCAAAAAATCGGAAAAAAGCACTTGTCCTAAACGACTCACTGTTCCAATTTCCCCCCCGCGCAATGCTACATCAGAACCCTGACTTAAGCCTTTAAACGCACCTACTATCGTCACCATTAGCAAACCTGCTGCTATGGCACCGGCAATGCGGGCCAACGCGGGAGTTGGCGCTTCTGAATCTTTATTCAGATTAAGTAACATGATGACGAATAAAAACAACACCATAATGGCTCCGGCGTAAACGATGATGTTTACAATAGCCAGAAACTGGGCATTGAGTAATATAAAATGACCTGCTATAGCGAAAAATGTAAGTACCAGAAAGAGTACACTATATACGGCATTGCTGGAGAAAATTACTGCCAACGCGCCAACTACCGCTAAAACAGAAAGTATTATAAAAATGATCTGTTCCATTATTATTTGGTATAAACTGGGTTTTTGTATTCGTAAGGTTTGCCATCTTTTATATATGGCTGATTGGTTTTCGGATGGCAACTCTCATTGAGTGGTTGTACTAATTTATCTTTGCCATAAATAAAATCCTGTCTGGTAAAATTGGCAGGAGTCAGGTCTTCTGTTAGGTATATTGCATCCTTTGGACAAGCTTCCTCACAAAGTCCGCAGAAAATACAACGCAACATATTGATTTCGTATACAGAGGCATACTTCTCTTCACGATAGAGATGTTCTTCTCCTTTTTTCCGTTCATCGGCAACGATGGTGATTGCTTCCGCCGGACATGACACAGCGCAAAGTCCACAGGCTGTACAATTCTCACGTCCTTGATCATCACGCTTCAGCACATGCTTACCTCGGTATACTTTACTGAAAGGTCGTTTTACATCCGGATAACTGATGGTAGCTTTTTTCATGAAAAAGTGCTTCAAGGTAATCAGCATGCCGCCAAAAATGGCAGGCAAATACAGACTTTCCGAAAAGCTTAACTTTTTCTTTTCTAAAACTTTTTTTCTATTGGTAAGTGTAATTCCTGACATACCGCTCTCTTTTATTTACTTGCCATAAACGTCATTACTCCACCCGTGGCGATTAAATTCATAATAGCCAAAGGGATCAACACTTTCCAGCCTAAGTGCATAAGCTGGTCATATCGGAAACGCGGAATAGTCCAGCGTATCCACATGAAGAAAAATATAAAGGCTAAAATCTTAGTCATAAACGCTACCAGTCCAAGTATGGAAAGCGCGTTCTGAGATAGGCCTAATTCATACATAAATGGAAAATTGTAACCACCAAAATACAATCCAGCCATCATAGCGGACGAAATAAACATGTTTACATATTCAGCAAACAGGAACAATCCAAGTTTCATACTGCTGTATTCGGTATGGTATCCTCCGACCAATTCAGCCTCGCACTCTGGTAAGTCGAAAGGTGTTCTGTTACATTCTGCAAATGCGCAGATGATGAAAATTAAAAACCCTAAAGGCTGATAAAAAATATTCCAGTTGAGTCCGCTGATACCGAAAAGCTCTGTACTTTGCGCATTCACCACATCTTTCAAGCCCATCGAACCAGTGATCATGATGATGGCAATAATACTAAAGCCCATGGCTAATTCATAGGAAATCATCTGAGATGAAGCTCTAAGGGCGCCCATTAGGGAGTACTTGTTGTTGGAAGCCCAACCACCGATCATTATTCCATAAACACCTATGGATACTACTCCGAACACATACAATAGGCCGATGTTAATATCAGTCACCTGAAGTTCCATTGTTCTGTCACCTAAATCCAAAGGAGTACTCCAGGGAATTACGGCACTAGTCATCAGTGCTGTGATCATGAATAAAGAAGGACCTAAAATGAACAGAAACTTATTGGCCTGTGCAGGAATGATTTCTTCTTTCATGAAGAGTTTCACACCATCGGCAACAGGCTGCAAAATTCCAAAGAGACCAGCTCTGTTGGGTCCTAAACGATCTTGAAAAAAAGCGGCAAATTTTCTTTCTGCGAGTGTTGAGTACATGGCAATTCCCAAAGAGGCGCCAAATACGCTCACCACCAGAATTAATTTATCCAAGAAGAGGGCGGTTTCCATATTCTATCTTCTGAGGGGCTGTTACTTTTAAACCTTGTTTGTATTTATTGGCAGAAATTACCGATTGCTTTTCAATAGGTGCCGGACCTTCGATGGTCCAATCGTTCAGATGTTTTTTATCGAAACGACAGGTGTTGCAAATGAATTCTTCCACTTCACCAAATTGATCTTTGCGGGCAGTAACGCGGTGTACATCTTTACCGGAAGTCCACAGCACTACTTTGCCACAACATTTATCGCAAGAGCGTGAAGCCAGCATGGGTTTCACAAACCATACGCGGCTTTTAAAGCGGAAGGTCTTATCTGTTAAAGCTCCAACAGGGCAGACATCGATTACGTTTCCGGAGAAATCGTTTTCAATAGCTTTTTCAATATAGGTTCCAATTTCGGCGGAATCACCACGATGAAGCACTCCGTGCACACGTTTGTCTGTGATTTGGTCGGCCGTAAACACGCAGCGGTAGCACAGTATGCATCGCGTCATGTGCAATTTAATTTTATCGCCAATGTCGACCATGTCGTATTTCCTGCGTTCCTCTTCGTAGCGGGTTTTGGCAGAGCCATGCTCGTAGGCAAGGTCTTGCAGATGGCACTCCCCTGCCTGGTCACATACCGGGCAATCGAGCGGGTGATTGATCAGTAGAAATTCCACAACTCCCCGGCGGGCTTCCAATACACGCTCTGAAGTGAAGTTTTTCACCTCCATGCCATCCATTACTGTGGTGCGGCAAGAGGCTACCAACTTCGGCATTGGACGCGGATCCTTTTCGGATCCTTTGCTGACCTCCACAATACAGGTACGGCATTTCCCACCCGAATCTTTCAATTTGGAATAGTAGCACATGGCTGGAGGCACTACATCACCACCAATCATGCGGGCAGCCTGAAGAATGGTTGTCCCAGGTTCTACTTCAATAGTATGTCCGTCTATCGTAACCTTCATAGGGCTATTTGTTCTAATTTCCTTTTCTCACTACTTGAAAGCACTTTACTACACAGGCACAGCCGAATAGTCTGGCAAATGTGCGTAAATTCCTTTTACCTTTTCAGGATATTTGATATGATATTCAAATTCTTCTCTGAAATGTCTGATCGCAGCTGCTACAGGCCAAGCCGCAGCATCTCCAAGCGGACAGATGGTGTTCCCTTCGATTTTTTTTGCCACATCTACCAGTAGGTCGATGTCGTGCATATTACCATGTCCATGCTCGATGCGATGCAATACTTTCTCCATCCATCCGGTACCTTCGCGACAAGGAGAACATTGCCCACAAGATTCATGATGGTAAAAGCGGGCAAAGCTCCAGGTATTGCGAACAATACAAGTAGTTTCATCCATGGCTATAAATCCTCCGGAACCTAACATTGATCCGGTTGCAAATCCTCCATCGGCCAAGGATTCATAGGTCATAAGACGTTGATCGCCATTGGCTGTTTTATAAATTAGATGGTAAGGAAGCACCGGCACCGAAGAACCTCCTGGTATCAAGGCCTTCAAGCGATGTCCGTCGCGAATACCTCCACAATATTCTTCTGAATTGATGAACTCTTCTACGGAAACGCCCAATTCAATTTCGTAAACACCGGGCTTTTTCAAATGTCCGCAAGCAGAAATTAATTTAGTCCCGGTAGATTTCCCAAGTCCGATTTTTGCATATTCCGCACCACCCAAATTGATAATGGGAACTACTGCAGCTATTGACTCTACGTTATTAACCACCGTAGGACAATTGTATAAACCAGATACCGCAGGGAAAGGTGGTTTGATTCGTGGATTACCACGCTTACCCTCCAGGGATTCTATTAAAGCAGTTTCTTCTCCGCAGATATAAGCCCCGGCTCCGTTATTGACATAAATCTCCAGATTAAACCCGGAGTTCAAGATGTTTTTACCTATCCAACCGTTGTGCTTGGCCTCACCTATGGCTTTCTCCATAACATCGACCAACCACTTATACTCCCCGCGAATGTAAATGTATGCCGTATTAGCTCCTAAGGCAAAACTAGACAGAATTAAGCCCTCCACCAGCAAGTGAGGGATTTTCTCCATCAGGTATCTGTCTTTAAACGTTCCTGGCTCACTCTCATCGGCATTGCAAACAAGGTAACGAGGCTTCCCTTCAGGCTTTGCAATAAAACTCCACTTCATTCCTGTAGGAAATCCGGCCCCTCCTCTACCGCGCAGTCCGGAAGTTTTCACTTCCTCCACAACGGCTTCAGGCCCCATAGACTTTAATGCTTTCTCCACTGCCTGATAACCACCTTTGCTACGATATACTTCGTATCCATCGATGCCTGGCACATGTTCGTGTTCTAACAGTAACTTTCTTCCCATGATCGTTTAGTAGGAATATCAAATTTCATGTTTCTTATGCGGATCCCAACCTGGCTTTCCAAACTCTTCGATGATCCTATCGATTTTGGCAGGGGTCAAATGCTCGTAGTAGTATTTGCCAATCTGCGCCATAGGAGCGTAACCACAAGCTCCGAGACATTCTACACCTTTCAGCGTAAATTTACCATCCGGAGTAGTTTCGCCTAATTTTATTCCGAGCTTATTTTCGGTGTATTCGATGAGTGGTTCCACTCCACCGCACAAACAAGGGCCAGTCTGGCAAAATTCAATCATGCATTGGCCGACAGGCTCCTGGTTATACATCGTATAAAAAGTAGCCACTTCGTAAACCTCAATAGGTTCCAACTGCAATACAGAAGCCACGTAATCCATTACAGGAACGCTTAACCATCCGCCAAATTCATTCTGGGCAAGATGGAGCACTGGCAACAAGGCCGACTTCTGACGCCCTTCCGGATAATGACTGATCAACTCGTGTACACGAGCCATGGTGGCTTCTGAAAATTTAATCTCTTTCTCGGTGGTACTCATGGGTATTACAATAAAAGATTTTAGGCATCCATTTCTCCGGCAATCAAATTCAGGCTGCTCATGGTAACCACAGCATCTGACAAATATGCTCCTTTAATCATTTCCGGATATGCCTGGTAATAAATAAAACAAGGTCGGCGGAAGTGCAAACGGAAAGGAGCACGTCCTCCATCACTCACCAAATAGAATCCTAGCTCACCATTCGCGGCTTCGATTCCATGATACACTTCACCTTTTGGAATTTCTGTCTCTCCCATCACAATTTTAAAGTGATAGATAAGAGCTTCCATATTTCTGTACACCTCTTGTTTCGGTGGTAGATAAAAATCGGGGATGTTGGCGTGATATTCACCGGCAGGCATTTTCTTAAGCTTATCCATGGCTTGCTGAATAATACTTAAGCTTTGCCAAATTTCCTCGTTACGCACCACATAACGGTCGTACGTATCGCCATTGGTTCCAACAGGAATTTCAAATTGAAAATCCTCATATCCGGAGTAAGGCTTTGCCACACGCACATCGTAATCTACGCCTGCGGCGCGAAGATTAGGGCCTGTAAAACTATAGTTCAAAGCTCTTTCGGCTGAAATAGGACCGGCACCTTTAATTCTATCAATAAAAATTCTATTGGAATCAAACAGGGCCTGAAACTCCTTCATGTGCTTAGGAAATTCTTTCAGAAACGCTTCAATAAGTTCAAAAGCCCTGGGACTAAAATCACGCTCAAAGCCGCCAATGCGTCCAATATTCGTGGTAAGTCTGGCTCCGCAAATCTCTTCGTATATATCGTAAATTTTTTCTCTATCCTGAAATACGTAAGTAAATCCAGTAAAGGCACCTGCGTCTACTCCCAAAATACTGTTGCACACAAGATGGTCTGCAATCCTGGCGAGTTCCATTACAACAATGCGCATGTATTGCACACGCTTAGGAATTTCAGCACCAATTAGCTTTTCTACGGTCATGTGCCATCCCATATTGTTGAGTGGGGAAGAACAATAGTTCAACCGGTCGGTCAATGGGGTTATTTGGTAGAAAGGTCTGCGTTCAGCAATTTTTTCGAAGGCACGATGGATATATCCAACAGTAGGTTCAGCGGAAACGATGCGTTCGCCATCCATTTGCACGATATTCTGAAATACGCCGTGCGTAGCAGGGTGTGTAGGCCCCAGGTTCAGCGTAGTCAGGTGCTGTTCTTCTAGCTCAGTAAGTTCTTTTGGCTCTTTATGCGTTAGCATGTTAATGATGCTTGAAGTGTATTACAATTGTCCTCTACCGAAAAAGCGGTCGTCTTTATCATCTCGTGTTGGATCCTCCAACGCAAACTCTTTGCGAAGTGGAAAGTAACCCAAATCATCCACGTTTAAGATGCGCTTTAACCCCGGATGATGTTTAAATTCTATACCGAAGAAATCATATGTTTCCCGCTCCATCCAATTAGCTCCAGAATACACAGGAGTAAGCGATTCGATAAAGGGAGATTCTTTAGGAAACAAAGCTTTCACTCGGAGGCGAACATTATCTACCAGATTATGTAAATGATAAATCACCCCAAGTTTCTCTCCATCTGGAAAATCAGGATAGTGCACACCAGTTAAATCCGTAAGAAAAATAAAGTTTAACTCTTTGTCTTCTTTTAAATAGCGGATGATATCCAGCACTGCGTCTCTCTTCACCTCAATGGATAGAAGATCGTAGGAGATTTCTGAAGAAATCAATTCTGTGTTGAATTTTTCTTGCAGTCGTTCGATGATTCGTTCGTTGCTCAGCGCCATTATTTGATATCGTATTTAGCTAACAACTCTCTATATGCTTCTGAATTTCTTCTATTCAAAGATTCTGTGGCGGCAAGTTCCTGAACACGCATCACCCCTTGAATGATTTGCTCCGGACGAGGAGGACAACCTGGCACATAAACATCTACCGGAATAATACGGTCGATCCCCTGCAACACACTGTATGTGTCGAACACCCCACCACTGGAAGCGCATGCGCCTACGGCGATTACCCACTTGGGTTCTGCCATTTGCTCGTAGACCTGCCGCAGCACCGGACCCATTTTTTTTGCGATGGTCCCCATCACCATCAGCATGTCGGATTGCCTTGGAGAAAATCCAATGCGCTCTGAACCAAAACGAGCCAAATCGTAGTTAGATGCCATGGTTGCCATGAACTCAATACCACAACAGGAAGTAGCAAATGGAAGAGGCCACAAAGAGTTACTCCGGGCCAATCCTACTGCTTTATCTAAAGTCGTTGCAAAAAAACCTGGGCCTTCAACGCCTGGAGGTGCTTCCGAAATTTTTACCATACCATTCTCATTTTTCAGATTGAAACAATTGAAAAAAATCAATGTTCAATGTACCCTAACTTTACGTAGATTATTCCCAATCCAGGGCACCTTTTTTGATCACATAAAAGAATCCTATCAGAACCGGAGCCATAAAAAGCAACATTTTACCGAAACCTTCGAATCCGCTCTGAATAAATGTTTTGAAATTTACCGCCCAGGGGTAGAAGAAAATTACTTCTACATCGAACAATACAAATAAGGTAGCTACTAAAAAATACTTTATGGAAAATTGCATACGGGCATTGCCCACAGCATCTAATCCTGATTCAAATGTATCCAGCTTCTCTGCCGTTTTAACTTTCGGACCTAAAATCCAGCTACTGGTAATGGTAAGTAGCACAAACCCAAGTGCCACCATAAACTGGATTCCAATGGGCAAATAGGAAATAAAAACTTCGTTCATCGTTTTGAATCTACAGTTCGGTATCGCAAACGTTGCTTAGAAAAGTTGATACTGAACGGATTTTTATAAATGGTAATCGAATACCATTGAGTCACCCATTTGAAATAAATGTCAAATACCACTTTTCCAGCCATACGACGAGGGTCAAAATTAGGTAAAATATAACTAAAACAAATTTTTGGATAAATTTTTTATCCCCTTCAATATACTGATTTAATAATAACAAAAGTTAAAGACTTACGATTTTTTATTCTCAGTTCTCACTTTATATTTGCGATAGTGTCTTTTCAAAGAAACATACCTTGATTTGACCACTTCATGATTCTCGACATTATTGTCACTTTGGCCCTCGTATTTTTAAATGGTTTTTTTGTGGCCGCAGAATTTGCGTTGGTAAAGATTCGCAGCTCACAATTAGAAATTATGGCCGCTAATGGTGATTCCAGAGCCATACTCTCTCTAAAAATACTTAAAAACCTGGATGCGTACCTTTCTGCCTGCCAGTTGGGTATCACCTTGGCCTCTCTTGCCCTGGGTTGGATAGGCGAACCTATGATTGAAGCACTGATGCATAAGTTATTTGAATTAATGGGGCTGAATGTGCACGATAAAGTAGTGGAATATACGGCGGTTGCTCTAGCATTTTCTACCCTTACGTTCCTTCATATCGTTTTCGGAGAGCAGGCGCCTAAAATGTTAGCTATTCAACGTTCGGAAACCACAACCTTGTTTGTTTCTTACCCTGTAAAGATTTTCTATTTTATTTGCAAACCAGCCATTTGGATTCTGAATTACTTTAGTAATCTGATCTTAAAGGCTCTCGGCCTTTACAGCAGCCATGGCCATGAACAGCATTCTGCCGAAGAACTGGAACTTTTGATTGATCAGGGTAAAGAAACCGGAGTAATCGAAGAAGGCGAACATGAAATTATTAAAAACGCATTCGGTTTTGATCAATTGATTGCCCGCCAAGTGATGCTTCCGCGACCAAAGATTCATGCCCTTGATTTAGAGAAGTCCGTCGATGAAATTATAAATATTGTTATTGATGAGGGTTATTCCCGCCTGCCTGTTTACCGGGAAGATATTGACAATATAGAAGGCATCCTGTACACCAAAGATTTACTAAGGATGATCCACAAAAAAGAAAAGGTTGACCTTAAAGGTGCCATACGACCTGTTTTCTTTGTTCCTGAGACTAAAAAAGTTCATGATCTATTGCGCGAGCTTCAACGAAGAAGACTGCATATGGCTATTGTTACGAATGAATATGGTAGTGTTAGTGGTATCGTAACGATAGAGGATATTATGGAAGAGCTAATCGGAGAAATTCAAGACGAACACGATGATGAGGCGCCTATCGTGGAGGCTTTGAGCGATCGTGAATTTTTAGTGAACGCCTTATCATCCATCACCGATGTAAACGAATACCTGCCACATCCTCTGCCAGAAGCAGACGAATATGAAACAGTAGCAGGCTACATAAACATGTTGTTTGGTAAAATTCCAGACACAACCGACGCAGCCACTACGGACGATTATGTGATTACGGTTACCAAAGCCTCAAAGCAAACCGCCCTGGTAATAAAATTAGTTACTGAAAATCCATATAAAAAGAATAACTAGGCCATTGCAAAGCATCAAAACTGTACTTTAACAATAAATAAGTAAATTTAAATACTAATTTTTATTTCGTTAACTACGTCAAAAATGTAGTGCTCGTACGACTTTTTTAGGTTATAAATTATTTTATTTAAATAATTTATTGTTTTAATTACAATTCAGTATATTCATCTCTGATTACAGCAAGATTACGATTACCGCTAAAACCTTATTGATTAGTAGAATTAGGCTATAGGCATTTACGCATGATGTAAAGCCTTCACTATTGTATTATCTCCCCAAACGAAGTCAACTAAACATTTCTAACTCAATGGAATTGCTTATGAGAAAGTTATTTCTTGTTGTTTCGCTTGTGGTCATGAATCTGCAAGCAAGTGCTCAAACATTTCTAATTGGAACTGCAAACGGAGGTGATTTTGAGTTTTCAGGAACCAATTCGTTAGCCGCTAATGGTTGGAGCTCTGCCCTGCCCACTACAAACCGTTGGACGTGCAATACGCTAGCCAGTGGCAACACAACCCACTCAGCCTACATTCGATTAAATACGGGATCAACTGCCCATAGCTACAATACGAATGTTGCCTCAGTAACCCACCTTTGGCGTGATGTTACGTTTCCGGCAGGGCAGCATATTTTTCAATTAAGTTTCGACTGGATCAGCAATGGTGAACCCGGTTACGATAATCTGAAAGTGTTTTTAATCCCTACGACTACCACTCCTGCAGCCGGAGTAGCATT
The DNA here is from genome assembly GCA_025454925.1 of Cytophagaceae bacterium. Lineage (GTDB taxonomy): Bacteria > Bacteroidota > Bacteroidia > Cytophagales > Cytophagaceae > JALONM01. The sequence continues at coordinate 5,420 of JALONM010000039.1, read as the reverse complement.
AACATCAGGACAAATTGGTGCGACCGAATATTCAGGATCAACAGGGTGGGCAAATACATCCTTTTATCTTAATTCGAATTTGGCTGGCAGTTCAGCACGACTTGTATTTTCTTGGCAAAACGATAACAATACCGGATCTGCACCGCCTGCGGCAATTGATAATGTGCTACTCTCTTATTCCCCAACTATTATAATGCCTTCTTCCGGAAGTTCGACGGTGAGTACCTGCAATTCTAGTTTTTATGATCCTGGCATAACCAATAATTATTCCGACAATTTAACTTCTGTGCTGACCATTCAACCATCTACTCCCGGAAGTTATGTATCCATCAGTTTTTCCTCATTTAATTTAGAAGGAAGAAGGGATTTCCTTTTTATTTACGATGGAACCTCTACCAATGCTTCGTTGCTGGCAGGCTACAATGGAAATTCTATTCCAGCCACCATTACCGCTACTTCAAATAATCCTAGCGGTTGCCTGACGCTTAAATTTGTTTCTGATTGGAACAATGATAACAATGCAGGATGGATTGGACAAATTTCTTGCGGCGCTGCAGCGACACCGCCAGTATTTACCGATAATCGGAATTGTTATAATTCCACACTTATTTGTTCGGACAATGCCTTTACAGGCAACAACACAGGAGAAGGAATTCATGAATTGTTTAGTGAATGGATCCCCTGCGCTGTTACAGGAGAGGATCAGGCCAATTGGTTTTACTTCCGATTAAATACTTCCGGCACTATCGGTTTTACGATAGATCCGGGCGCCAGTGTTGATTATGATTTTGCTATTTGGGGACCGTATAGTTCCATGCAATGTCCTGCGAATACCTTTCATACCCCGGTGCGGTGTTCATACTCAGAATTATTTGGATTGACTGGACTGGGTAATGGGGCTACCGATGCCAGCGAACCGGCCTCGGGAGACAAATGGGTAGAAGAATTGAATGCCAATGCGGGAGAATTATTCATTCTGTACATCAATAATTACAGCATCTCTTCCACTGCCTTTAATTTTAACTGGAATCTTTCCAATGGTGCCAGCCTGGACTGTACGCCTTTACCAGTTGATTTATCGGGACTGGTGGGTGAAATTCAACACGAAGGAAATATGCTGAGATGGTCTACCACTTTCGAAATTAACAGCGAAACGTTTCAGGTACAGCGATCGGAAGATGGAATTCTTTTTTCAACCATCCATTCCATGAAAGCGGCCCAACATTCCGACCAAACCATTCATTATCAACACCTGGATGCAAATCCTCTGAAAAAAAGTTATTTCTATCGCCTGGCACAAATTGATTTGGACGGCAGATATTATTACTCGAATACTATTCATTTAAAAAACAAACCGTCCTTTTCTATCCTATCCTTATCCCCTAACCCCGCCCCGGAAAGAGCTATTCTGCGACTATCGGCGGACTCTGAAGAACGTATTGAACTGGAAATATTAAATGCGATGGGACAAGCCATGTTTCGAGAAGAAATTATGCTGCAACCTGGATTGAATGAAGTTGAAATTCCATGTGAACAATATGAACACGGGATATATTTTATAAAACTAAAAAGCAGAAAACAAATGTATCAAACTACTCAGTCTTTTGTGGTTCATTAAACCCTAATTTTTCAATAGAAATTCCTCTATTGAAAAACGACTAATACAATCAAGGCTTCAGATGGAATCGAATAAAAGAAATTCGTTTCTAAGCCCATGATTTTCTAAGTCGGGATTACCGGCCATGGATCTACGATCCAGGAACTTTCTCAATATTGCGCTTCGCTTCTATGGAGAAAAGCAGGATAAATTAATTGGCTCCAGTTCTCAGTTTGGTTGTTAAACCTCCAAGGATAAAAATTTCACTAAGATTACAAGAACTCATCAAGTATACCTAGATGGGTGCCGGCGCTCCGCGCCGGCAGGCGTAAGGGATAGCAGCGTGTACCCCACAGGGAGTGGCATGGCATGGCGCCGCGAGCGCCATGCCATGCCAAGAACGAGGAGTACACGCGAATAGCCCGGCCCGAAGAGGCCGACAGGCCGCGTGGGACACGCCCAGAGTGCCTATTTACCAATGTAACGAATCGACTATCGGTAATAATCAAATCAAAGAAGTGATCGCAGCCATAACTGATTGTAATGTAGTTCAGTTAAAATAAAAAAGACATCTTTGAAAGATGCCTTTTGGAGTGGATGGTATGATTTGAATTAGAAGTAACGTGGACTGAGCATTTTCGTTTTGATATATCCGAATTCATAACGAAGCATGAACTCATGAGAGCCGCGTAAATGAGTTCTGGATTTTCCTAAATTTCCATCGTAGGCATACCCGATTCTAATTTGAGGAGTAGCTTGAATTTCGATCATTCCGACTAAAGCTCCGGAAGTTCTGTAGGATGTTCCTAATGCTAGTTTATCAAAAAACCAAAGATTCGTATTCAAATCCACTTGTAGTGGAGCTCCTTGAACGAACTTTATGAGGGTTGATGTTTTTAGTTTAACATCCAATGATAACGGAATTACATATCCACCGATTAAAAAAATGTGTCTGCTTAGACGGGCTTTTGAAACAATGGTATCCGTTTTCTTAAAGAGAGAATTATTTACCAAGTGTGGCAAGGAGGCACCGATGTAAAACTTATCTGTATTATAATATATTCCGGTACCAAAATTTGGAAGTGTTTTACGAACATTGGCAGCAAATGCCTGGTCGTATGTGGCATCTCTTGATAATTGCACTCCCGATAAGTCTGCCTGAAACTGATAAATTCCAGCCTGCAAGCCCATGGCCATAGTTCCTTTTTTCAAGCGTAAACGGTACGCACCAGAAGTGAATATACCTGTTGTAGTAAATTGTCCTACCCTATCATTAAATACCTGGAGACCGAGACCCATCTTTTCAGCAGCGATTGGGGCATCGGCTGAGAAAGTCAAAATACTGGGAGTTCCTGGCAAGTTTACCCATTGTTTCCTGTATAAAGAAGTCATACTTATCACATCCCTGCTGCCAGCGTAAGCGGGATTTACCATCAGCATATTAAACATATACTGAGAAAAGGCCATATCTTGCTGTGCTTTCAATTGTATGTTTTGAAAGAAAAGTACCAACACGGCTAGTATCGCTAATTTTTTCATATCCGCTTCTATTATCGTTTGATGGTTATATGACGCACGCGTGGTTTTTTGCCATCGTTGAGATCAATTACATAATAATATGTACCGTCTGGAAGTCTTTCTCCAAGGGCGATTCCTCGGTTGGCACTTCCATCCCACCAATCCGGTCCTTTATAATCCTCTTGTTCAAACACCAAGCTTCCCCAACGATTGAACACTTTGATATCAATTTTATAACCCTCTCCCCCTTCGATAACAAACTGATCGTGCACACCATCATCATTGGGTGAGAATCCTTCTGGAATAAATATTTCCTCAACAGAAATTCGAACTTCTGCGGTATCACACCTTCCGCATCGATCACAAATTATATACTCAAATACATCCGTACCTACAAAATCTACTGGTGGAGTATACGTAAATCTACCCGTTGCATTGAGTGTATACGATCCACCTTTTTGTGTCACTCCATTGCTTACTGGTGTAAGAGTGAATATATCTCCATCTGAAGTCGAGTCGTTGAACAATACACTGTAATTCGATTCCAACACTTTATTTTTATTCACAGAAGCCGTATCCGGGTTGGCATAAGCACTATCGTTGGAAACTTTAATGAGCACTCTTCCCTGTGAGCATTTGAAGGGCTGATCACATACCTGATAATACAAGGTATCCATGCCGGTGTAAAGCGCCGGAGCCGTATATACTAAATTACCTGCTGCATCCAAGGTAAAACTACCACCTCTAATCGTAGCTCCTGAAGCTACAACTTGTGCGTTAATCGGATCTGATTCATTATCGTAATCGTTGGCAATAACATTTAACCCTATAGTTCCATTTATTTTAGAACATGCAAAATCCTCTACACCAATTGGAGGGTCGTTACACGTAATAGTATCGCGTAATGAATCAATACATGAAGTGGTAATTTCTCTAACTACTATTTTATAGATCCCATTGGGCATACCTGTAAATATGCTGGAAGTTTGGAACAAAGTTCCTCCATCAACAGAATACTGAAGCGTTCCTGTGCTTATTGTAGCATTAATGGTTACTGTTGCATTACCAGCACCGGGAGAACAATCTACAGCAGGAGTTAACACGGTTGGACGTGGTTGTACATTTACAATAGCCACTCCACTTAACTCTATTTCACAACTTGGATTATTGGGAATAGCTCTCACTCTGTACACATTTGCTCCAACAATAGGGGTCACCAAGAAATCGATATCTTCTGTTGAACCAGGGATTGTGTAAGTGGTAGGGAAGCCGTTCAACCATAACTGATAAGTCACACCCGCTTCGCTTCCGCTTACGTTAATGGCAACTTGCGTGCCTGCGCAAACTGTGCGGCTTCCTGTTACGGTATAATCCGAAGGAATCAAATCAGACCCTATCGTAATGGTTTCATCGGTAATACAACTCAATGCATCAATAAGACGAACGGTATAAGTATTGGCATCCAACGCATTGATCGTATTGATTCCATTGGTGGCAGGTGTTGCTGCTGTTCCTGTAAAGGTGGATCCTATTGAATAGCCATAAACCATTCCTGTAGAAGCGGGGAATGATATTGATCCATTCGAATTCGTTCCACAAGCATTGTTCGCTGTCAACAAAAGACTTGGACCGCTTGTCGGAACCGGATTGATGGTTACAGAAGCTGCAGGTATAGCCACACAGGTATTGTCTGCCGTTAATCTTGCCTCCACCGTGTAAGTACCAGGAGTCAACAGTGTGTAAGCTCCAGTCGTCTGCCAGGTTGTTCCGCCGTCGATGCTATATTCTTCCCCGACTATTGTGGTTAGGGTAAAGTCTCCAGTAGAGACCAAACAACTCGGATGTATAATTGTGGCGATCACTGGGGTGGCCGGTGCTGTCGGGTGTTGCCACGCAGCTATTGTCGGCTGTTAATCGCGCATCTATCGTGTAAGTACTTGCTGCCAGACCCGCAAAGCTGGCCGTCGTCTGCCAGGTCGCTCCTCCGTCGATGCTGTATTCTTCTCCGACTACTGCGGTTATAGTGACGGTTCCCGTTGGAACCGCGCAGGTAGGTTGTACTGTCGAAGCAACTACCGGAGTAGTTGGTGCTGTCGGTGCAGCGTTGATCGTAGCCGTAGCTCCGGATGTTACCACGCAGCTATTGTCGGCTGTTAATCGCGCATCTATCGTGTAAGTACCTGCTGCCAGACCCGCAAAGCTGGCGGTCGTCTGCCAGGTCGCTCCACCATCAATACTATATTCTTCTCCTACTACTGTAGTTAGAGTGATTGTTCCTGTTGGAACCGCACAGGTAGGTTGTACC
>JALONM010000103.1 GCA_025454925.1 Cytophagaceae bacterium | reverse complement strand
CCCCTACTTTTTAAATAGAAATTCTTCTATTTAAAAACGACTACTAAAATCAAGGGCTTCAGAAGGAATCGAATAAAAGAAATTCTTTTCTAAGCACATAAATTTTTAAGTCGGGATTACCGGTCCTGGATCTACGATCCATGAGCTTTCTCCATAGTGTGCTTCGCTTCTATGGAGAAAAGCCGGTTAAAAATAAGAAGTATATAATTTGTCGAGGCTAGTCATCGGCCAGCATAGGCCACCCGCTGGAATTTGTCCTGCGTGAGGGATAGAGCGAAAAGCGCCATGGCGCCATAGGCGCCATGGCCTTGCAGCGATAGCCCGGCCCGCGTAGCGGGACACGCCCAACACAGTGTTGGCGTTTGCATAGTAAACAACGGCAACGCAGTGGTAAGCGATGTTGCTGACTTACCAACGGGTATCCAATATCTTTTAACCTTAATTTCTGCATAGAAATTCTGCAATTGAAAATGAATACTAAAATCAAGGGCTTCAGAAGAAATGCTTTTCGAAGCCCCTGATTTTCTATGCTGGATTACCGTTCATGGCTCTGCGATCCATGAACGTTCTAAATGGTGCGCGTGGCTTCTTTGGAGAAAGGCCGGTTTAAAAAAATTCTATAAAAAAATATAAGATTAGTGTCTTTGCTTTGATAATTAAGCAATTATAGGAATGGTATTTCTATATTTAATTTAATTAAATATTGGAATGTTACTTTTTTTTAATTGAGTTGTCATCTGCCTAAAACCTCCTGAAGGGAGGGTTTTCACATTCCCAAACCTATTAACTAACACTAGTATGACGAGAAAACTTTTAATGTTAAGCGCATTCCTAACGGCATGGGGGCTATCCTGGTCGCAAGGATTTCGGGTTTCGGGCAACCGTTTATTGGATGCCAATGGAAACAATTTTGTGATGAAAGGTATTAACGTGCCTTTGGCCTGGTATATCAACGATGTGAACAACAACATTGCTGCCATCAAAACCAGAACCGGCTCGAACTGTTTGCGCATCGTTGTTACCACCAATACGCCTGATAATGCCTGGCAAACCTGTGTGCAGCGTTGCATCGACAATGACATTATTCCGATGGTGGAATTGCACGATGTAACAGGCAACAACTCGCCTTCTGAATTGAATCGCATGGCTCAGTTTTGGGCTTCGAAGGCTTCGTATTTAACCCGTCCTGAAATTGCTCGCTACATTCTCATCAACATTGCCAATGAGTGGAGTGATTGGAACATGGGCGCCAATGCCACGGGCACCTTGTCGCGCGATACTTGGAAAAACGCCTGGATAACTGCTGTACGAACCGTGCGCAACGCCGGCATCAGAACGACGCTGGTAGTAGACGCACCGGCCTATGGGCAGGACAATCGCGGACAGGCCATGCTTTGGTACGCCAGGGATGTTCAAGCGGCAGACCCGGAAAGAAACTGTTTATTCTCTGTGCACATGTATTGCGAGTGGAGTGTAACCGGAAATTCTTCTGTTACTTCCTTATTGCCTGCCATTAGAAACTCCGGTATTCCCATCATTGTTGGTGAATTCGGATTTCAGCATAGCGAAAGCGGTGGAACCTGCGATATTAATGAAACACAAATTATCAATACCGCCAATGCCAATGGAATCGGGTGGTTGGCCTGGTCTTGGAAAGGAAATGGCGGAGGGGTAGAATACCTCGATTTAAGTTTTGATTGGGCTGGCAACAACCTTACCTCCTGGGGAAACACGGTGGTGAATGGTGCCGGTGGAACCAAAACGGCGACGGTAGCTTCCGTGTTTAACGGTACTTTCAATGCTCCTCCCGTGGTAAGCATCACCGCACCTTCTGCGAATGCGAGTTTTGCGGCGCCTGCTACCATCTCTATTACTGCCAATGCTTCCGATGCGGATGGAACCATCAGCCAGGTGCGTTTTTTTAATGGCACTACATTAATCGGAACGGATAATACGGCTCCTTACCAAATCTCCTGGGCGGGCGTTGCCGCAGGGACTTACTCCATCACCGCGATTGCCACGGATAATGGAGGGGCCAACACCACGTCCTCGGCAGTGTCTATTTCCGTGTTTACCCCTGTGCCTCCCAACCTGGCTACCAATAAGCCCGTTACCGTTTCCTCTACAGAAGCAGGTGCAAACGTCGCTAGCCGTGCCGTGGATGGAATGTATTCCACTCGTTGGTCTTCGGTGTATGCCGATCCGCAGTGGTTGTATGTGGATTTGGGTGCTTCCTACGACCTTACGCGTGTGAAAATTACTTGGGAAGTGGCGCTTGGAAGAGATTACCTGATACAAACGTCAAACAACACTACCTCCTGGTCGACGATAAAAACCATTACCGGAAATACCGCTTTGGTAAACGATCATACGGATATAACCGGAAGCGGAAGATACTTGCGTATGTATGGATCGGCGCGCGGAACTACGTTTGGATATTCTATTTTTGAATTGGAAGTATATGGAAATCCATCGGTGCCTAATGTGGGTCCTACGGTGGAACTAACAGCACCGGTAGCGAATGCTTCGTTTATGGCGCCAGCAGTGGTGAATATAAGTGCTAATGCCAGCGATGCAGACGGTAGTATCAGCCGGGTAGAATTTTACCATGGAACTACGTTAGTAGGCAGCGACAATACTTCTCCGTATTCGTTTACATGGACAGGGGTTGCTGCCGGTACCTATTCCATTACGGCAAGAGCCATCGACAATTTGGGAGCATCGGGCGTATCATCGCCGGTTTCTGTGGTGGTAGATCCATCCACAGTCAATGTGGCTCCGGTAGTTTCTATTACAGCGCCTGCCAACAATACTGCCGCAACAGCGCCCGCCACCTTTACCATTGCGGCTTCCGCCTCAGATGCCGACGGAACTATTCAACAGGTGCAATTCTTTTCAGGCAGCACCTTGCTGGGCAGCGATGCTACTGCACCGTACAGTTTTAACTGGTCGGGTGTAGCGGCCGGAACCTACGTGCTTACCGCCCGTGCAACCGATGATGCAGGCACCTCCACTACTTCGGCAGCGGTAACCGTTACCGTTTCCGCAGCTCCCACCGCAACCATTATCGGTCCAGATTGCAGCGCTCCTTTTTCTACTATTTCGTTTGAACTGAATGCCAACCGAAGAACCAACGTAACCTCTTATACCTGGTGGTTTACAGGATCTGCCGCTTCTGTGACTCCGGTGAGTGGATCGCCTTTTCGAGTTACGATCCAGACGGGGCAGTACTACAACGGTGGACAGGTTTGCGTAGGAACCAATTTAAATGTAGCTCCGTTTTATGTTTCACATTGCAAAACCATCACACGCTGCAGCGGAGCCAGAGCAGGCGATGAATCGGAGTGGATGGAAGGAGCCCAGGCGCTTAGCGTTTCGCCGAATCCAAGTGCAAGCGGATTTACATTGGTAGCCGACGCCGATATTGCTTACTTCGAAGTGATTTCCATGCTGGGCAAGGTGGTATGGAAAGGCCAGTCTGTGCTTAGCCAGGAACAGGTACAGTTTGGCGATAACATGGAAAACGGTGTCTATACGCTTCGTTTGGTATATGCCAGCGGTAAGTCAGATTCCAGAGTAATTCAGAAAATCAAATAGTTCCTGTTTAGTAATCGTTATCCTGAATGTGCGGCGCTCTTAGTCAAGGGCGCCGTTTTTTTTTGGTGTGATCTCAGGAGGTAGAAAAAGGTAAATCGCCTGGATGGAATTTTGATTTTGTTTGACCCTAAATGTAAGCGTTGCTAACGGTTGGTGATGCAGCTAAATCGCGCACCATTACGTTGCCATTAGTTGGTAATCAAACTCTATAGTTGATGTTGGGCGTGTCCCGCGTGGCGGCGCCAAAGGCGCCATAAGCCACTTGGGCCGGGCTATCGCTGCAAGCCTTTGGCGCCGAAGGCGCCAGGCTTTCCACTCTATCCCTCACGCAAAACCAGCCATGTATTGAAACGGAATGGCTCCAAAGAAATTCTTCCATGGAGTAAGGTCAACTAAAATTAAGGGCTTCAGAAGAAATCGAACAGAAGAAATTCTTTTCCCACCCCATGATTTTCTACAGCGTTAAAACGGCCATGGATCTACGATCCATGAGTTTTTTGCATCCTACGCTTCGCTTCTATGGAGAGAAAACCCGGTTGAATGGATATTCAGGAAGGAAAGCACGAGCGCTTATGGACACTGATGCCTTACAAAGGAAGAAGTCTGCATGCTTCGCTGTGAATGCGCGAAGAATGCAGACCTCCTAATGACTTTTGAATACCGCTAGGCAGCGGAATTTTCTTTATTCTTTTATGAATGCAAGGGTCTGCCCATTCATACGAATGTGATATACACCGGTAGTAAGAAACGAAACATCTACACTTTCGCCTTCGCCTTTGATTACGGAGATTCCATATGAATTAAATATTTCATACGAACCACTCATGCTAAAATTTAATTTTTCTTTAGCAGGATTAGGGAAGGCATGGTAGGAAGTTGCATTGGCACGGCTTGTTACATTAGAAATTACAGAAGCCGGTCTTAGGGTAGGATAGGCAGAAGCCTGAATTTCCCAGATGTTCGTAAAATCCCATCCGGTAAATGTGCTTTGCGTTTGCATTTGAGCAGTGGTTTTTCCAGTGCCGGTTCCGGTAAAGGTTGATGGCTCAGAAGAAGCATCCATATCCCAAAAGCAGTTGGTAACGGTCGCGTAGCTATTATAGGAGGTAATGCCGCCTCTGTCTGCTGCGGGATGGGCGGTAATGCTTCCGGTAGCGTAGCAATTGTCTACGGTGCCAGTATATAACCAGCCTATTAATCCACCCACGTAATTAGTGGCAGTAAGACTTCCGGTAGCATAACAATTATCGACAGTACTATTGATCGATCCGGTAAAGCTGGCATTTCCTAAAAGTCCACCTACATTATGATAACCGGTGACGGAAGCAGAAGAGTAAGACTTTGAAATGGATCCACCCATGTTGATACCTACTAATCCTCCGGTATCCGTGGCACCATTCACAGTTCCTGAAGAAGAACAGTTGACAACCGTACCAAAACTCTCCGCTACAAGTGCTGCAGTTTTGTCTCCTCCTGTGATGGTTGCATTGACCAGGTGAACATTGTTAATGGTGGACGTGCTGTGAATCGTACCAAACAGACCAACCAAGTTGTAGGTAGGGCGATTGATTAAAAGATTTTCGATGGTGTGACCATTGCCATCATAAGATCCGGTGAAGCGTTGACTGGTAATAGCAATAGGCCTGAAACCAAATCCAAATTCATAGTGATCACCACCCGCCTGAAAGTCGGCAGCGGTAAATACAATATCGGCCGTTTGGCGGAAATGAAAAGCCCAGGTGTTATCGTGTTCGCTGATATACTTGAGATCAGATTTATTCGCGATTCTATACGGATCTCCTGCGGTGCCGGAGCCACCTGAAAATGGATATGGAACAATGCTGAGATTGAGGGTGATGGTGCTATCGCAATCATTGGCATTGTTCAATATCTGCACATACGTTCCCGATTCGGTGTAGGTGACACTATTTAAATCGTAAGCATTATAAGTCGTAATTGAAAAAGTATAGCTCGTAGGAGTGCATGCTACAATTATCCATTTTAAGGTTGGATAGCCATTCGCTCCTATATTCCAGATAGCCGGAAAGCTCCAGTTGGTAAAGGTGGCTTGTGTCTTCATTTGAGTCGTCGTTTTTCCGATTTCGTCTCCAGCGCTGCTTGCTTTGCCAGAAGTCTGCGTATCCCAAAAGCAATCTGTGATAATTCCACCTAAATCGTAGCCAATGAAGCCACCAGTGTTGGTGGTGCCTGTCACCAGGCCTGTTGAATAGCAATTCGTAACGGTTTTGTTGTTAAAGCCAATGAAGCCTCCTATATACTCCGTAGTTCCGGTAACCGCACCAGTAGCATAGCTGTTGATGATTTCTCCGTCATTTTCTCCGACCAGACCACCTAAGTAACTAGTGGCATTGACGGAACATTCACTGGCTGATTTTTCGATGGTATTTAAACTTAAAAATCCAACCAAACCACCTGCGTATTGTGTGCCGCTAACCGTTCCAGTGGAGTAACAATTGTAAATTTTTACATCGTTTGTGTATCCAACCAAAGCACCTACATATTTAAATCCAGTGATGTTAACACCGGTCAACTTCAATCTTTCTATAGTGGCACCATCGGCCCATCCGAATAATCCGGCAAAATCGCTGGTACGGTTTACTTTTAAATTTTGTATGGTAAAACCACCACCCTTATAAGAGCCGGTAAATTTAACGGCTGCGTTTCCAATCGGACGGAATAATGCTCCACTGTTAAAAAAATTGCCCCCTACTTCATAATCAGCCGTAGTGAAGACGATGTCGGCGGTTTGACGGAAATGAAAGTTCCACTCAGAGAAATTTTCACTTAAATACTGCAAATCGGCTTTCGTGGCAATCAAATACGGATCGTGCTTGAATCCAGATCCCCCACTATATCCAAACGTGGAGGACACTGTCAATCCAAGATAGAAGCAAAATAAAATAAGTAAACGTTTTTTCATGTTGTAATTTTAGAAATTGGTTAAATTGATTGTTTAATAAATCAAATATAGTTTTTTAGCTGTTCTAAATGCAATTAAATTTCCTGTAATTGTGAGCCACAGGGAGGTTCATCTGGCTTAACGCCATGAAGTCGGATTCGACTTCTTCAAGCTAACGCAAGGGTGGGCCGAAGCGCTAATGACCAGTTCATGCGGTTTGTTGATGCCTGTCATCGGCTATAATACACCACCAGCGAAGGCCGGCGGCAGCAAGCTTGGAAAATAAGAAATCCTGTTTATCCCTTCATCATGCGAATCCCGATTCCGACAGTATGCAGGTGGTTGATTGCCATTTGGAAGAATGCGGTGCCAGCGGATGTGTCAGCCTACAAAACGAACACAGCCTTTTTCCTCCAGCGGACTTTCTTATCCGCGTGGAACACAGAGTCCGAGACCATTGCTCTTTACACCAATATTCACCGGCTTACTTCGCTGGTGTGAGGAGGGCGTTGTTTTTTATATTGACAATTGCATGCTATTGCAGCCACAAAGGGAAGCTTTTGGTCAAGGGAGGATTGAATTTTTACCATCAATAGAACAAAATGAACAGATATTTACTAAATCGCTTTGTTTTTGAAATAGATATAGATAGTTTTAATATTATATAATTGTATTACATTATGGGCAAATCTCTACTGCAACATCATTACCATCAACTATTATCGACCTACAATAAGCTGAACAAGCGATTCAAGCAAAATTTAGTTTCCGGCAGATTTATTCAATTTACCCGGGCCAAACAAATTCGTTTGATGGAGCGATTGGAACGACTGAAGGCTAAATTGCAGCGATTGGAAACAAAGCTTAAAGTAGCAGGTTCTTTAGTCGCATTAGGGATAGTGCTGGGCACCAGTGAGGCAGAAGCCCAAATAAGTCCTGCTGGTGCAGAGTTTCGTGTAAATACTTATACCACGAGTGCTCAAGAAAATGCATCTGTAGCGATGGACAGCGATGGAGATTTTGTAGTTACATGGTCTAGCGATGATCAAGATGGATCAAGTTATGGGATTTACGGACAACGTTTTAATGCCTCAGGAATAGCGCAGGGCTCAGAATTTAGAGTAAATACCTACACTGCCTCGGTCCAATCATCTTCAGCAATAGCCATGGACAGTGATGGAGATTTTGTAATTACATGGATGAGCAACCTGCAAGATGGATCAACTTTTGGGATTTACGGACAGCGTTTCAATGCCTCAGGAATAGCGCAGGGCTCAGAATTTAGAGTAAATACCATCACTGTAGGTCAGCAGCGTAACCCAGCAATAGCCATGGACCTCGATGGCGATTTTGTAATTGCCTGGCAGAGTCAAGGCGATGGTTCCGGATACGGTGTCTATGCACAACGATACAATGCTTCTGGGGTAGCTCAAGGCAGTGAGTTCCGCGTAAATACATACACTACCAATGGTCAATTTTATCCATCCATTGCGATGGATAGCGACGGTGATTTTGTAATTGCCTGGTCGAGTCAAGGACAGGATGGTTCCTTAAATGGTGTGTATGCACAACGGTTCAATGCCTCCGGAGAAGCACAGGGATTAGAATTTCGTGTCAATGGTTATACAACGAATAGTCAAGAATTTCCATCCATTGCGATGGACAGTGATGGAGATTTTGTAATTGCCTGGTCGAGTAGAGATCAGGACGGAAGTGGAGTTGGTATCTACGCACAACGTTACAATGCTTCAGGGGCAGCGCTGGACTTTGAATTTAGAGTAAACACCTATACAGCGATTGATCAAAAAAATTCATCCATAAGCATGGATAGTGATGGCGATTTTGTAGTTACATGGGAAGGTTATGAGGAATTGTATAATTATGGTATATACGGTCGGCGTTACAATGCATCAGGTGCAGCACAAGGCGCAGAATTTAAAATAAATACATTTTCCATAGGTTATCAAATAACTCCTGCAATCGCCATGGACAGTGATGGTGATTTTGTGGTGACGTGGGCTAGTGGGGAACAGGATGGTTCAAGATACAGTGTACATGCTCAACGTTATAGCGTTGCCAAGGCCCCCACGGATATTGCACTTAGCGCAACCACGATCAATGAAAATGTAGCAGCCAATTCTACCATAGGTACCTTGAGTACCACAGATCAAGATGCAGGCGATACCTTTACCTATTCTTTGGTCTCCGGCACAGGAGATGCGGACAATGCTAGCTTTACGATTTCCGGCAGTGACTTACGCATTGCAGGCAGCCCGGATTTTGAAACGAAAAGTTCTTACAGCATCCGCATCCGAACCACGGACCAGGGTGGATTAAATTTTGAGAAAGTATTTACCATCACCATCAGCAATCTCAATGAAGCCCCCACGGATATTGCTCTTAGTGCAACCACGATCAATGAAAATGTAGCAGCCAATTCTACCATAGGTGCTTTGAGTACCACAGATCAAGATGCAGGCGATACCTTTACCTATTCTTTGGTCTCCGGCACAGGAGATGCGGACAATGCTAGCTTTACGATTTCCGGTAGTGATTTACGCATTGTAGACAGCCCGGATTTTGAAACGAAAAGTTCTTACAGCATCCGAATACGAACCACGGATAATGGTGGATTAAATTTTGAGAAAGTATTTACCATAGGAATTAATGATTTGGTTGAGACGTCTGTCCTTACAGGAATGGATAACGCAACCCTAGTCTTGTATCCAAATCCAGCCCAAGACCAGGTGATGGTGAACATTGAAGGCGTAGTAAATGTTCGGGTACTTGATTTATCGGGTCGTTTGATCAAAGAAGTTACACTGGCCAATAAGCAATTGAATGTTGCAGATCTAAATTCAGGCTCTTATTTGATTGAGTTGACCAAAGATGGACAAACAATCACAAAAATGCTTAAGATAGATTAATTATATCAGTCAGAATAAATACCTAAAGGCGGTGAATAGAAATTTCCAATCTATTCACCGCCTTTTTTTATGTTTGGTTTGAAACGTGTAACCGTTTGTTGATGCCTGTCATCGGCTATAATACACCACCAGCGGAGGCCGGCGGCAACAAGCTTGGAAAATAAGAAATCCTGTTTATCCCTTCATCATACGAATCCCGATTCCGACAGTATGCAGGTGGTTGATTGCCATTTGGAAGAATGCGGTGCCAGCGGATGTGTCAGTCTATAAAACGAAAACAGCCTTTTTCCTCCATCGGACTTTCTTATTCGTTTGGAACACAGAGTCCGAGACCATCGCTCTTTACACCAACGTCCGCCGGCTTACTTCGACACGGATCTTCCGCCAACGGCGGAAGATCAGGTGGGTATAAGATTTTTTTATGGATAGAGTTTAATTGTTTTTAAAAGTATATTATATTTTTTTGTATTATTGATTAAACCTAGAGTTGGGAATTCAATAGAAATGGAGTCGATAAATATTATTCTTAAATCTGAGTCTGATTTTAATCAATTATATAAAATTATTTCGTCCAATATGAAGTATGAATATATTGATGTAAATGTTACAAAGTTAGATTTTATATCTACATCGATGGTCATTATGTTAACTCAATTCTTTGTGTCTATTATTAAAAACGGAGTAAATGGTTCAATTACTATTGATGAACGTAAAAAGTCGAACAAATATTTACGTGACATAAAAATTATTGAATTTTGTAATTCAAATTATGTTCAACCTCATACTATTAGTGAAATTAGTAGTCAAACAGCAATGCCGATTAAATGGATTACAACAGAAACCTTGAATTCATACATCACAATGTCAGAAAGTTATTTCGGAACATTTTGTAGGGATAAAGATTTGACGATTTTAAATATTTGTATTTCAGAATTAATTAATAATGTATATGATCATTCGGGGTCAGAAATAGGAGCATATATATTCTGTCAATATTATCCAACATTGAACAGAATTAGTGTAGTAACAGCAGATTTAGGTATAGGTATTCCAACAAAAGTGAATCAATATTTGTGCTCTATCGGAAAAGAAAAAATGTCTTCTAAAGATTGTATAGAATGGGCATTAACTGAAAATAATACTTCTATTTCAACTCCAAGAAACAAATGTAAGCTCCCCGTAAAATCGGGCCGTTCAAAAGTAGAGATTTTCAACTGACTTTCTGCATTGGAGTTTGATAATTTAGTGCCGAATGAGGTCGGTT
>JALONM010000131.1 GCA_025454925.1 Cytophagaceae bacterium | reverse complement strand
CAGATCGGCATGATCATTTCCAACTCTTCACGAGTAAAGTAGTCGGAATAGAAGCTTGCCTCCTGGGCATTCATCCAGTTCAGGTTACCGCGTAAGGTGTTGATTTCACCATTGTGGGCGATATACCGGAACGGTTGGGCCAATCGGAAAGATGGGAATGTATTGGTAGAAAAACGCGAGTGTACCACAGCTAGAGCTGATACCAAGGTTTTCTGCTGAAGATCAGGAAAATACTGACGAACTTGCCAGGTAGTAAACTGACCTTTGTATACTAAGGTTTTGTATGATAAACCTGTGAAGTAGAACAGGTTATTAATATCTGGGAACTGTAAGTGATACGTTTCGCGCACCAAACGAGTGGTATAGTTGCGCAGGACATATAACTTTCGCTCGAATTCATCCGGATTGGTAATGGAGTCGGGGCGACCAACGAAAACGTGTTCCATTTCTGGCTCTACAGCCAAGGCACTTGGCCCTACGTCTCCTTGAAAGGTTGGTACTTTTCGGTATCCAATCAGCTTAAGACCAAGCTTTTCGATATTGCGCTCGAAAATCTCGCGACATCCTTCCCGAAGTTTTTCATCCTTAGGCCAAAAAGCCAAGCCAACTCCATAACTTCCAAAGGCAGGAAGCTTAATGCCAATTTTAACACACTCGTTTACAAAAAACTCATGTGGCACCTGAATCAATACACCCGCACCATCGCCCGTAGTGGACTCACAGCCACAGGCACCCCTATGCTCCATCTGCTCGAGCATGGTAAGGGCTTTATCGACAATGTCGTGTGATTTTTTACCTTTCAGGTGAGCAACAAAACCGATCCCGCAGGAATCCTTTTCAAAGGAGGGATCGTACAAGCCTTGACTTTCTATTTCCTTCATCTACCTTTTTGAATTTAACCGGCTTCTCACGGAAACCTGTTGTTATCCTTTGCAAACTAGATTTACCAAACAAAAGCAATATGCTTTCGTAAAAGGCGTTTTTTACAAATTTACTTTAAATAATTTTTAAAAAGAATCTTTTGTCTCAAAGTTTTGAGTGGATTCCATCGATCAAATTAGAAAAATTAAATTTAAAGTGGATATTATACCAGGGTGTGGATTTTAAGTAAGAATTTTACATAAATTGAATCATTTCGTTCCTGGGGAGACAAAAATGTACTTATCCAAGTTAGAGAATCCATTCTTTTCACCAAGGCGTTTCAACGTCCAATTTATTCTGCTAGGAAAGGTCCCTTTAAAATTCCTATACCGTCTTACTATTATACTTGAAGGGATGTGCGTGTGTATGTGAATTGCCTGGGGTCTGGAAATAGGAACGAGAAACCTGGTTCGCTCATTAATTTCGCCGAAGAAATAATTTTACCTGCCGATAGATCCGGGGAATATATGGGCAATTCCAATCCGTATTGAAGGCATTGCTGCGTATAGTATTCTTGCTTGCCTGGATGTTCGGGTGCGCACACGTTGTATATTCCAGATCGCTGAAGAGAAAAAACCTGTTTTATGGCCCTAATCACATCGTCGCGATGCACCAGGTTTACGGGCCAGTTTCCATTAGTCAGATTTTTTTTGCCTGAGAAATGTCTTGCTAAGAAGCGGTCATAGCCGCATAAACCCGCGAGACGGAAAATGAGGTTGTGGGAAGCATGTTGCAGTACCGATTGTTCTGCGTGCCAAATACCCGCATGGCCTGTTTGATTTTCCGAAATCAAAAAATCCTCAGTAAAGGTCTGGCTCAAATCCGGATATACAGAAGTGGAGGAGGTATAAATTACACGGGTTGAGTTAGGGATCAGATTTAGAAGGCTTTGAATTTGATTGGCGTGGTAACTTGGTGGTTGCCTGCGCGACATAGGCGGAATGCTGAGGACCAACAAATCACTTTCTAAAATCTCCGAGGGTAATTCCATTACCCGTTCGGGGAAACGAAGCAATATTCCTTTAAATCCTGCTTTATTTAATTCCTGAACTTTTTCAGCGGTGGTGGTACTGGCTGCGATTTGTGCTTCCGGAAATGCCTTTTGGAATTCTAAAGCAAGCGGAAATCCCAGCCAACCGGCCCCAAGAAATGAAATTTTCATTCGTTTAAATTATTTTCCTTACCGACTACAACAAATCGTAATTTTTTTCTTTCTAAATCTATTTTAGAGGCATTGGCATTATAAAAGTCAATTTTAGAAATCTTTTCGTTAGATGCGAGTACAAAATAAGCTATTTCCGATTTTGAATCATCCATACGTACCGCTGAAATTTCCTGCCCTTTCTCATTCCATAATTTTAATGCAAAAAGTGCCGGAGGAGGTTGAATAATCATTATGGAATATATGGAGGCATTTGAATTGATGGGATCGAATATAGTATCGTCCATCAATTTCGTGTTCCTGGAAATCGCCCAATTGTATCCCGGGTTTATTGGAATATAATAGGTTGAATTATTTAGTAGCTTTTTATAATTCTGCCAATTTGAAATATTATGCTGTTGGTGATCTCTTTGTTTAATGTATCCTTGAATGGAATAATTAAAAATTAAAAAAAGAACCATTACCCACCTAAGCCAATCTAATCGAATGAATTTTACAAATGAGTATTGGATAAAAAAATAGGCTCCCAATATTGAAAAAAAATTCCACCTCATTAATTCAATCGTACTCAATTTACTCCACAATACATCGTAGGTATCAATAGTGGAAAAACCTGTGAGGGTTCCTAAAAATAAAGAAGAAAATCCGAGATACGATAATAGCCAAATAAATTGTAATGTAAGCTTCCCTTATTTTCGGGCCAATCAAAATTAGAGTTTTTTCATTACTTACGCTGATAATTTTGCATATTCTTGTGGGGTCATGTTATTGAGTG
>JALONM010000102.1 GCA_025454925.1 Cytophagaceae bacterium | reverse complement strand
TTTTTATTCGTGCGTTCAAGTGCGTCCTCCGGATTGATATCCAGAAATCGCGCATAATTAATCAGCGAAAATAATACATCTCCGAATTCGGCTTCCGCTTTTTCTTTGTCGATGCCATCGCCTTCGATGTTAAATTCTTGCTTAAATTCCTGCAGTTCTTCTTCTACCTTTTGCCATACCTGCGTTTTCTCTTCCCAGTCAAAGCCTGCGGCGCGGGCTTTCTCCTGAATACGGGTAGCCTTTACCAGGGCCGGGAGAGAGCGGGGTACACCACTCAACACCGAGGTATTTCCCTTTTCTTTTAACTTTAATTGTTCCCAGTTTTGTTTTACCTGCTCCTCGTCCTCTGCCTTTACATCTCCATAAATGTGGGGATGACGGGAAATAAGTTTTTCGCATAACGAGTCAATGACGGTGCCGATATCAAAGTCTCCGGTACAGTTCATAGGTTTCTTCGATGGTGAGGTAGCGCAAGGTCTCCAGCGTTTGTTTTTTATCCCACGGACATTGGGCTCTTAGTTCATCCATGATGGTTAACAAGCGATCGAATGCTTGCAGTTGTTCGGCTCGGCTCTTCATAGTATCGGAGTAAAATACAACTCAAGTTAGCATTTGTTTTGATTTTTTTTGGTATGTTAGGAATTGCGCCTGAGAGCGTCTCAAGGATGGTGGTTCCATGGCAGTAAAATCAGGACCTAGAAAACGCTGGGTACAAAAAAAATAAATGGAGAACTGTCCTCTAACATCTTGCCTGTATTTGCGTGAGGGATAGCAGCGGGGCGCCGCAGGCGCCAGAGCGTATAGCCCGACCCGCAGTGGTGGTGGCGCTGTAGCGCCGCCAGGCCACAAGGGGCACGCCCAACATCATTCAGAACTACTCCGAATACTTGCTATAATTGAGATGGAACGAAATAACCAAGCATGCGCAATGCTTGGATTTACTGTTTAATAAACCAAACAGGAAGTTGACGTTCAGCTTAGCGCCCGACCACAAATTGACCAGTTACTTGTTCCTGGCCCGATAAAACAACAAAACTGTAATTACCCGGCGGCAATTCTTTTACAGAAATCACTATCTGGTGGTCGGTCTGCGAAATCAGGTTGGGCTGTATGATTTGAGATAGCATGTTTCTTAATTCCCAGGATACAATGGGCGAGTTACAATGTATGTACACCAAATCCTGTGCAGGATTGGGATAAATGGAAAGTAGCCGGCGATCCGGATCATTCCAGGAAATTTTTTGCAGCACAGAATACTCTATCAATTCCGGGTTGTCTTTCTCCACAATTTTTAGTCGATATACATTATCTCCCTGCAATGGGTTCTGATCGTAGAACTCCAAGTGATTGTGTCCTCCAGAGATTGATTCCACTCCTGAAATCAAGTCAAAGGACCCAGAACCCGAAGAACGTTCCACACTAATGAGATACGATTTGTTATCCTGATTGGCCATTACCGTGCTGAGGCGCACCTGAGAACCACTTTTTTCTACTGAAAAAGTCTGAACCTGAACGGGTAAGGGGGCACTGTAATGAACGGTAATGCGAATATGATCGATGTGTGCGATACTCCGAAAGGCTTGGGCTTTGATCAGAATTCCAAAACTGGAACTATTGATCTCTGTGCTGGTAAATGTATTGCCCCATAAGTTGGTAGCGCCTCCGTAACTTCGGAAGGTATCATAATCCGTCCAGGCCAGCGGTAAACTCTGCGCAGGTAAAGTAGCCAAATTGCTGCCTACCACACTACCAGTTTTGGTAATGTATACTTCCTGGTCATAAACACGCGCTGCATTTACCGATAAAGCTACCATCTCCAGGCGGGAGGCAGCGTTTGCTGTGGCGGTAATAATTTCATCGGGCACGTTGGTTCCTGTGATGGCTTTGGTTTGCAAATGAAAGGTAGCTCCTGTGGTGGGGCCATCAGTATTAAAATTAACTTGTTCTACATTTTCTGTATAACCGGAAGAGGGAGTAAAGAATTCTCCCTGATTTTGGTTACTAAAGGTCGCTGCGACCATATAATCTCCGTTGCGAAGGTACTGCACGGCAGGAGAAGTAATGTTGGAAGTATTTGTAGTGGTGCTTACAGCAGTAACCGGAGTGAATTGATTGGCAAACGTAAATGTATTCACAGATACAAACTCCAAATATTCGCCCGCTGATACGGTGCCTGAAGTTTCTCCATTAATGGTTTTGTTTATTTGCAGGTTGTACGAACCTGTAGCCGCAGGTAAGGACGCATTCAGCAGATAATATACGGACACAGAATTGGAAGTGGTAGCACTGGCTCGAGTAGCAGAAGATGCAAGTGTTAAAGCGACCCCATTGTAGGTAACAGAATTGATGGTAACAGAGGGATCCAAAGGCCCTGTATTATCTACATTTTCAGTAGCAATAGCCACCAACAGCAATCGTTGATTGTTGGTGGCGTTAGATACAGGCAAATTATAACTGTAATTGGTAGACCCATAATTAGAAGTAACGGTACCACTGGCGTAATTAAAATTATTGAACGTTGTCCAGGAATTAGCAGCCACGGCGTTCACCGGAAGACCTCTGCCCTCAATAGAAGCGCTAATTCCTACAATAGGTGAAGTAGCTGGGATGGTGAATCCGAAATTGGATGCATAAATATACTCTGTATTTCCATTTGTTGCCGTGGCATATGCATTGTTGGAAGATACCGCGTTAGCGGGCGCAGTCCAGGTAGAAAGTCCGGTGGAAGAACCGTTCACTACCGATGCTGGAGACAAAGGGCCTTGCGATTGAGATTTAAGTTGTATTCCTTGAAAAACTACCAATACCAAAATCAAATACAAAAATCGTTCTGTCATATCCTATCAAACTAATTACCTAATGAAACAAACACATTCAGAAAAATTTTCTGAATAATCAGGAGATTAAAACACTACAATACAGGTGAGGCAAAGGATCCCTAAAACCTTATACGTAAAGGATTGCGCTAAGTTGTTGGTCTCAGCTATCAGAATAAACGAAATAAGGCGGAAGGCTTCGTGGCAAAATGACACCCGTTCCTGTTCCAGCAGGAAAGCCTTGAATCTCAAGTGCATCGGGTATTTAATTCTGAAATTATTTTTGTATTTTCGCGCAGGCGCTAAGATTTTCCGTTTTGGAAAATCCTTTACGTCTTTTCCTTCGTATTGAGTACGTATAAAATAACTCTACCTGATATGAAGTTGATTATGCCGTTCTTTCTTTGGGGATTGTTTTGTAGCCTTGGCTTGCGTGCTCAGCATGGAATTGCCTGGCATGAAATACATAGGGTTTGGTACATCAATAGTGCAGGATACCCTTCCGACGACCAGTCCTTGGATAAAATGTATTTTAAGCTTCATCACTTCAAACTGGATCTTACTAAGCACGATCGCTTTGTGATGACGTTCCGGCCAGATTCTGTAATAACGGGCAAATATCATTTAGATAAGGAAGGTATTACCATTACCTTCACTATCGAAAATAATAAATATACCTACTACTTTCTGGAAGTGAACAAAGATGTGTTGGCCATGCAAACGGAGGAAAACAAAACCTGGGCATATTTCTTAAATTTGACATCGCATTTTTAACACAACAACGTAGTGACTCTTATTAAATCTATTTCGGGCATCCGGGGCACCATCGGTGGAAAA
Organism: Cytophagaceae bacterium; assembly: GCA_025454925.1. GTDB lineage: Bacteria > Bacteroidota > Bacteroidia > Cytophagales > Cytophagaceae > JALONM01. The sequence continues at coordinate 12,088 of JALONM010000102.1, read as the reverse complement.
ACCGGTACTTCCCTTACCCCCATCGACGTAGCTCGTTTTGCTTCGGCTTACGGGGCCTGGATCAAAAAATTAGTACCCTCCAACAAAGTAGTAATCGGCCGCGACGCCAGGCTTTCAGGAGAAATGATTTCACGCATCGTGATCAGTTCCTTACAAGGCTTAGGCATAGAGGTGCTGGATTTAGGCTTGTCTACTACGCCCACGGTAGAAATGGCCGTGATCATGGAAAAAGCTGCCGGAGGAATTATTATTACTGCCAGCCATAACCCGATTGAATGGAATGCGCTAAAGCTATTAGACGGAAACGGAGAATTTATTTCCGATGAAGTTGGGAAAAAAATCCTGGAACTCGCCGAATCAGAAGACATTTCATTTGCTACTGTGCATGAACTTGGTGGCTATACCCACGATGATTCGTACATAGACAAACACATTCAGAAAATTTTAGAATTGCCGCTTGTAGACGCGGAAGCCATACGCAAACGTAATTTCAGCATCGCTATTGATGCCGTGAACAGTACGGGTGGCATTGCCGTTCCTAAATTACTGAAAGCCCTGGGCGTAGAAAAGATTACTCCATACTTCTGCGAACCCAATGGACGTTTTCCTCATAATCCAGAACCATTGGCAGAGAACCTGACTTTTATTTCAGGAGAAATCAAAAAAGGGGGCATAGACCTGGGAATCGTCGTAGACCCGGATGTAGACCGCCTGTGTTTTATCAACGAGGATGGTTCCATGTTTGGAGAAGAATATACTTTAGTAGCCGTAGCCGATTACGTATTACAACATACGCCTGGCAATACGGTATCCAATCTCTCCTCTACCCGTGCTCTGAAAGACATCACCGAACGTGCCAAAGGTGCTTACTTTGCCTCTGCCGTGGGAGAGGTAAATGTGGTAGCCAAAATGAAGCAGTGCCAGGCCGTTATCGGTGGAGAAGGCAATGGTGGTGTTATTTATCCTGAGTTGCATTATGGCCGTGATGCACTCGTGGGTATCGCGCTATTCCTATCCCATTTGGCCAAAAAGGGAGGAAGCATTTCTCAGTTGCGCGCTTCCTATCCGCACTATCAAATTTCCAAAAATAAAATGGAGCTTACCGATGGCATCAATGTTGATGCTCTTGTAGACCAAATGAAGGTGCGCTACAAAGATCAACCCATCAACGATGTAGACGGTGTGCGCATTGATTTTGACCGGGAATGGGTGCACTTGCGCAAATCAAATACGGAGCCTATTATCCGGATTTACGCTGAATCAGAAAACCTGCACTCTGCAGATACCCTTGCCAAGAAAATGATCTCAGAACTAAAGGAGATTCTTGAGAAGGATGAATATCTACTTTGATAATGCCGCTTCTACTCCCATAGATCCGGAGGTGCTGGAGGCAATGGTTGAATGCCTGCGTCAATCTTCCGGCAATCCTTCTTCTATACACACCCATGGTCGAGAAGCCAGGGTGCTTATTGAACGAGCCCGCAAGCAAGTGGCCAAGCTCATGGGGACTTCGCCCTCTGAAATTTTTTTTACTTCCGGAGGTACCGAAGCCGACAATACGGTGTTGCTTTCGGCTTGTCTTAACTTACACCGGTCGCACATCATTACTTCTGCGATCGAGCACCATGCCGTTTTGCATACTGCCCAATATTTAGAAAAACGACATGGTATACCCGTTCATTACGTGCACTTATTGGAAGATGGATCCGTAGATCTTGATTCGCTGGAGGATTTATTGAAAAAATATCCCAATGCCATCGTAAGTTTAATGGAAGCCAATAATGAAATAGGCAATCTATTGGATGTATCTGTTGCAGGCACTCTTGCCCGGAGCCATGGCGCACTTTTTCACTCGGATACTGTGCAAACCGTTGGTCATAAAAAACACGACCTAAAAAATACCCCGGTAGATTTTATAGTAGCCTCGGCGCACAAATTTCATGGCCCCAAAGGAGTAGGTTTTCTTTACATGAATGCCGAACATCCGCTTCCGCCGCTCCTACACGGAGGAAGTCAGGAAAGGAACGTACGGGGCGGCACCGAAAATGTAGCGGGCATAGTTGGGTTGGCGATAGCGTTGGAAAAAGCCATCACTAATCTGGAACGGGACCGGGCACATATCACTTTATTAAAACAAACATTGCACCGGGGCCTGCAGGAAACTCTGGGCGATATTCTATGCAACGGAACCTCCGGAGATCCGGAGAAAAGTTTGTATACTATTTTAAGTGTCGGCATGCCTCCATCCGAAGACAATGAATTGCTGCTATTCAACCTGGATATCGAAAAAATATCGGTATCGGCAGGAAGTGCCTGTACCAGCGGCACTAATATCGGTTCGCATGTATTGCAAGCCATCGGAGCGCCGGAAAACCGCGGACACCTGCGCTTTTCTTTTAGCCGCATGAATACGCTCGAGGAAGTTCAGCAGGCCATTCAAACCATGAACCAAATTTTTAGTCAACAATAATTATGAAAAAACTACTTGCAGTGCTCCTACTTTCCTTAGCTCTTTTCTCTTGTAAAAAGGACAAAGACGTGTACAAAGTGGAATATTCATTCGAATCGGCCGGAACTCGCACTATTGATATATTTGAATACAGCAACTTATGGAATGAACGAAAAACTATCAGCGATAGCATTGCCTACATTTACTTCGAACAATCGAAAGAAACATATTCCATGTTAAAGGTGGTTGGTACCGTAAAAGATTTAGGCTCCTCAGTGAAAATAAGTCATAAAGTATATAAAAATTCAGAGCTGGTGTATTCCAAAGCAGAAGATTTCATTCCCAGCACCACCCCCTCTACCATTAACATTAACTTCTCTTCGAAGTACGAAGACGAATAAAATAACAGCTTTGCACCTGGCCATGTGCATTATTGCGCATGGCCAGGTTTCATAAATGCTCTGATTTCTTCTTCCTTCAACGCTTTCGTTTCACCGGCCGGCAAGCTGCCCAAGTAATACGATCCAATGCGAATACGTCGGAGCAGCGTGACTTGCCTTTCTCTTTTATGACACATGCGCCGGATCTGACGGTTTAAGCCTTGAGTAAGAATAATGCGAAAAGCAGAGTCCCCTTCCCTATATACCTCACATGGATTCGTCATCCGTCCTAGAATTTTTACCCCCTGTCGCAATTGCTGCAAGTCCTCTTCACTAAGCGGCAAATCAGTCTCCACATAATACTCCTTTTCGCAACCTGCCTGCTCTCCAACAATCGCCTTGTAAAAAGCATCATCGTCGGTCATAAAAATCAAACCTTCCGAAGCTTTATCCAATCTACCAACCAAATACAAATGTTCCTTCGGAAAAAACGGAACTATCGAGTCGGGAATTAATGGATTGGTAGTACATTCGATGCCACGGGGTTTATGAAATGCGTAATAATAATATTGTGTCCCTTGCTGGAGCAAGCGATCTTCCATCATAACAGTATCGCGGTGGCTTACCAGTTGATTGGGAATCGCACATTTTCCGTTTACGAAAATTTTTTTTTCACTCATCAAAGCGAATGCCTGCTGATTGGAAACCTTTAGATGGTGGCATAAAAAACGTTGTATCCTGAATTGCATACTCGGAAAGTCAGCTCTGAACATGATAGATACAGCAGCCTGCACAACAAAGGTAGCAGAATTCAGATGGCTTTAAAACGATGCCAATACAAGGCGGATGGAGGTATTAGTATTTATTCAATGGAAGTGCTTTTTCCTCTGTCGGAATGCAATATGCCCGATTCGTGGTCGTCGGTGCCATAGTACAATTCCACATAATTAATTTTGTCGGGGCTGCTGCTATTTACTTCATCGAGGTACTCTACAATTTTTTTACGTACTACATCTCCATCTTCCGAGGTTTCATGCCCTTCTTTACTTCCATCCGGAAAAATCATGAACGTGAAAAAATTATTGATGAGGCTTTCCTGGATTTCCCCGACCAGCCGATAACCGAACCCAGCTTCCATATGTGTTTTGAAAATCTCAATAGCTTTCTGTCTGATTTCCTTGATCAAGGGTTTACTTTGGCCGGTAACTATAATACCATGATGTTTTATGTTGCGAATCATAGTTTCCTAAAATTGCATTAATATCATCAAACAAAAATTAATTTAAAGACAAAATACTATTATAGTATAAAATAGTACCGTATTTAAAGTTTTACAAAATTAACCTTTAATTTTAAATATTTGATAATTTTTAAAATAATTAACTCAAATTTGATGTTACAATTTCAATTTTATAACTATTTTTGAATTATGTAATCAATTTTTAATGTATAAAATTGAATTTTAAATAATGAATGTGTATATTAGACTTATAATAAAAGTTATAAGTTGAACATATCCACATTATAACTTTTTAAATATGATAGGAATTAAGGCGGTCATACGGATTACCAAATTTGACGAGGTCAAAGATGCCTTAAAGGAGATTGGTATAGAATACTTCACTTACTACGATGTTCGGGGAGTTTCCTTTCAGGCAGAACAGAAAGGGATTTACCGCGGAAATTCCATCATTGACTCCACCTCGGCACAAAAAAGAGTTCTTGACATTATGGTGCCAGAGATCGAAGCCCCGGATGTCATTGCGTGTATAAGCAAATCGGCGAGCACTGGAACTGCCGGAGATGGAAAAATTTATACCTATCCAATTACAAGTGTAGTGCGGATTGGTTCTTAAGTGAACATAGTAGTTTAATTTTTTAGGAATGGATACACTTGCGGTATTTCAAGATTCCCTGGCAGCCCAGGGATATTTGACAGAAGAAACGGTAACACTTACCAGAACCATGGTGGATTCCCTGATGGCATCCAACAAAACGATTGCAGCCGATTTACAAGCGCTAAAGCTGAGCGCCGGCCAAGGAACTCAGGATAATCAATTTAAAATTGATAATTTATGGATGCTGGTGGCTTCGGCATTGGTCTTCATCATGCACCTGGGATTTGCCACTTTGGAATCAGGACTAAGTCGTGCGAAAAATACCATCAACATTCTTTTTAAAAATACCGTTATCCCATGCATCGGCTTACTCACGTTTGCTTTAATGGGTTATGGCCTGATGTTTCCAGGCTTTGTGGCAGGAACTTCGATGGAATTTTTTGGCTTTGCCGGGTTTGGAATTCCTTTGCCAGAAAATGGTGAAACTGCCGCTTACAATGGAAAATTTACGTTCTGGACTGACTTCCTCTTTCAAGCGATGTTCGCTGCCACCTGCGCCACCATTGTATCGGGTGCTGTAGCCGAACGGGTGAAATTAACTGCCTTCCTGGTCTTCTCTTTTGTTTACGTCATGTTGGTATATCCCATCATTGGCAGTTGGAAGTGGGGATTTGGATGGTTGCATACCCTTGGATTCTATGATTTCGCGGGCTCTACATTGGTGCACTCGGTGGGGGGCTGTGGTGCGCTGGCAGGTGCCCTGCTATTGGGCCCAAGACTAGGCAAGTTTTACAAAGGGCGCATCAATCCCATACCTGGCCACAACGTTACCTCTGCCGTAATTGGAACGTTCCTGCTATGGTTGGGTTGGTTCGGATTCAATGGAGGTTCGGTACTTTCGGCAGATCCTGCTCTGGTTTCTAAAGTAATCCTGGTTACCTGCCTGGCTGCCGCGGCGGGAGGTATGTCTGCAACTTTAACCATCTTCACCCTTTCCAAAAATTACGACATCTCCATGACCCTAAATGGAATACTGTCCGGTTTGGTTGCCATCACGGCAGGTGCCGATCAAATGAGTCCGTTGGATTCTATCGTGATCGGAACGGTAGGAGGCGTGCTGGTCGTTGTTTCTGTATTGGTTATCGATAAAATGCGCATCGACGATCCTGTGGGTGCCATCTCTGTGCATCTCGTGAATGGAATTTGGGGAACACTCGCCGTTGGTTTGTTTGGATCACTATCGGGATTACCTCAATTGGGTGCACAACTCACTGGCATTGTGGCCTGCAATACTACCGCTTTCGCAGCTGCCTTTTCTATTTTCTTTATTCTAAAAAAATCTATGGGCATTCGGGTAGACGAAGAAGAAGAAATAAACGGTTTGGATACCTACGAACACGGAATAGAAGCTTATCCCAATTTTTCACTCAAATAATGGATATTTATTGTATACCTGTAATTAAAATGTGACCTGGTTATGAACGATATGTATTCTGAATCAAAACATAAAAAGAAAGTACGCAGACTGCTTATCAATGCATGCTTACTTATGATCGTGGGCGTTATCGCTTACCTGATGTTTTCTACCATAGAGAAAAATAAAATCATCGCTGCCAAAGACAAAAAAATTGCCTTGGATAGCATGACCATTATCGCCAAAGTAAAAGAGCTGAATGCCTTGAAGCTGGCTTATCAAATGCTGGAAAAAGAACGTGAAGAACTTGGACTGGCCAAAGATTCGCTCATCCGCATGGTGAGTAATCTCAATGAAATGATAGCCACCATTCAACACAAAGATTCAGTGAAAAACATGACCATCTCCAAATTGAATACGCTGATCAGCACGGCCAAAACTACGCTGGTAAAAGAAAAAGAAGAGGTGCAGCTCATCGAAAAAACCAACCAGGTAGTGGAAGAGGTTATAGTCACGAATAAAAAACAAATTTACAAAAGTAAAACGGTACACGAGGTGGTGGACATGCCAGCCATTGAGATTGATCGGCTTGTGTTGGAGCCTCTTACCAAGAAAGGCAGGGTTCTGAATGACCATCAGTACGATGCCAAGTTGATCAATAACATCCGTGTTAATTTTACCATCGAAAAAAATCCGCTTACCACCAAAGTAGAAAAAATATTCACGGTACAGCTCATCGAACCCGATGGTAAACCATATAAGTTTAATCCCGATTTTGACTTCGTGGTGTACAACAACCACAAGGTACATCTTACCAATAAAAAGAGAATCAGCTTTGATGGAAACGAAACGCATGTTTCCTTTTTATACCCGAAATGTACACCGTTCAAGCCGGGCTTAAATACCATTCAGGTCTTTTACGAAAACAAATTGATGGCCGAAAACACTATTGTTTTGCATTAAAAAAATTAAATGCCCGATTCTTAGCTCAGCGTAACGATCATTTTTTTCTTTTATTTTGGTTTAGCCGGATTTTCCTCAGGGAGAGTCCGGCTTTTTTATTCTAGTTTCTCCGGAAAATAAGGAGTTTGTACTTGCCATTATTTTTAGAATACAATCCCATTATCACTCCCTGGTCGGACGCCATGAACTGCATCAGTTCAGGCTTACTGCTTCTAAAATTTTTATCGATGTAATCTTCCATCTTTTTATTGGCAGACGGAGGTACGGCACCTTCCACATGCTCCAAATCACTTTGCCGCAGAAGGCTTTGGAAGTAACAAACCTGCACCGTGGTAATGGTATTTCCCGCGGCACCTGGATAATAAAAGGGATCGTAATATGGGTAACCAAATCCAATTCCCGACCCGAATCCAAACCCTATGGATAATCCGGGCATTCCCCAGCCTCCCAGGGAGGGGCCTGTATTGCGGTAGGTGGTAATGGATTCATAACTTCCCAATTGCACTTCGTACCTGCCGTCGGGTAAGCTGTTGGCGGCAATGCTCAATTCCCCATCAAGCACTTTATTAAAAAATTGAGAGGTCTTTTGGATCACACGGTCTTGCCCGTCCATGGCCGATTGTACAATGACACCGTTTGCAATTTCAATGGTTTTATCCGGATAAAAATTATATCCACGCAACAACATCGTCGAATCCAAATAGATGATGCTCAGGTTTAATTGTTTGTTGCTCATGGTTGCCCTGAATAAATCGCCTTTGTAAAAAAAACTGTTGCCCTGACGGGGTATAGTGTTCAGATCTTTATCCAGGCTAAAATTAAGTTTTTTATAGCTTAGCTGGAAGTCCCGGCATCCGGGCGTATCCTGATGACGTGCGTGCAGGTAGCCTCGTCGAAAATCAGGTAAATATTCCCTTGAAAGGTATAGAGCTTTTTCTTGGAATGAGCCGACTTCACCGAATGCTCTTGATCGTACCGCAGATAATCGATGCCTACCGGGCTCTCGTTGCGCTGATTTAACTCTTCATTTTTGAAAGAAAGTTTCTGATACAAGGACGAAAAATCTATCGGATATTTTTGAATGGTAAAAGGATTTCCATAATCGGAAGTATACAGGTTAATTTGGTTCTCTTGTTTAGGAACCGCCAGCACATGAAATTTACCGTCCAGTTCAATCCCTTTTAAAAAATACTCTTCATTGGCCAATTTACCGAGGGAATTGAATTCCATGGAGCCCGTTTGCCGGTCTATCTTCATGGCAAAAAATTCATTTGTTTTGGCATTCATCAAATAGGCCACTGCGCCACGCTCGTCGAAGATGGTACCCACTAAGGAGTTTTTTTTGGAATCGTCCTCCGCCCGTTTAATGTTTACTCGTTTGGTTTCTTTGTATGAAGAATCCAACAAAACCATTTCATACGACTTTCCATATTGAAACAGGAAAAACACATTTCCCTTCTGGTCGCGGGAGGTAATTACATCCGTAGGTTTTCCGTTCAATGCGATGGAAGCGAGGTCTGTCTGGCCGTACAATCGCATCACCAGGAAGCTTAGCAGGAAAATTAAACGTGTATGTTTCATAGTGTTGTGATCTTACCCGATTTTCTATACAGCAAATGTAGGCCCAAAATAACTTTCATTCAATGCAGTTCGACCCTAAGCTTCAAAAGAATCTTTGAGCTGTTCCTCTCCAATGCAGTTATAACGACTAATTTTCCTTAAATATATAAGGTCTAAGCTAGAAAATCACCATGCCACGTGCCAGGATTGATTACCACCAAGTGACCAACACTACCCCACTCTGCACAATCGCGCCGATTAGTTTTTGGGAAACACCAACACGACCCGGGTGCCAGTTCCGGCCGGTTTCCGATTCTGAAAAGAAATGCTGGCCCCATGCAAACTCAATATCCGGTATACAAGAGACAAACCAAGTCCATTACCCGGAAAATTGACTGCATTGCTCGCCCTATAGAAAGGATCGGTAATCGCCTGTAGTTCGGCTTCCGGGATACCAATGCCGAAGTCAGAAATGACTACCTGAAGGCTGAAAGGAAAATGTTCGATAGAAACAGCCACTCGCTGATGACTGGAGTATTTGCAGGCATTGTCAAGGAGATTGATAAAGCATCTTTGCAATAAGGTATCACTGCCTAACAAATTCAACTCCTGTTCTTCTTCTACTTCATCTATAACCAAATCAATGATCTGCCCTGGATACTTTTTTTTACATGCTGCAATGGCTTCATAGATCATTTCGTCCATTCGCAATCCTTTAAACGAGGTGGTATTGTTAATACTATCCACTTGTGAAATTTCAAGCAATCCATTCGCCAGATGAATAACCTCATTCAGTTCCGCGTGCAGCAATCGAAACACGTCCGGAGAGTTGGAATTGTTTTGTAATTCCATTTCAATGCGAGCCAGCATAATGGACAAGGGCGTACGAAGCTCATGCGAGGCATTGGCGATAAACGATTGCTGGTTCCGGATGCTAATCTCCAGTCGTTCCAGTAATTGATTAAACGTATCGGCTAACTTAGATAACTCATCTTCGCTTTTGCCCGTTTGTAATCTCATTGATAAATCTTGTCCGGTTATTTCTGAAACATGCACGATGATATCTGAAATGGGCCTGAGGATCTTTTTTGCAAACAACCAACCCGCCAACCCAATAAACACCGTAGCGCCCAATATCCCTGCCGTAAGCATAAGTTGCAGACGATGGATTCTATCCAACCCTTGCTTGTCAATGGCCGAAGTAATGATGAGTAATTTGCCCCGTTTCGTTTGAAAAAAACTTCCATGTATTTCGCGATCGCCTTGTCGATAGTAACTCATCTCTCCTGTAAGAAAACGGTCCACTACCTCCTCGGGTGTATGCGAACTATGATGTTTGCTGACATAAACGATTTTTCCCTTTAAATCATACAGTTCAATATGCTCCTCAAATAAAGAGCTAAAACTATTATCATGAATCAGATTGATCAGGGCCTCATCAATTTCGTCAACATTGATGAGTAAATTAGTAAGCGTTTTTCCTCTATAATCCAACCTGAATTTAAATTCATTCTGGCGGTCCTGTTGAGCAAGTTTAAAAATCAAAAAACTAAATAATATCAGAATGGAAGCTACCAGTATGGTAAAAAGCAACGCAATTTTATTTCTGATTTTCATAGTTTTCCTGCAATATATAGCCCATACCTACTACTGTATGAAATAACTTAGGATGAAAATTTTTATCAATTTTTTTTCGTAAAAAATTCATATACACATCGATCACATTCGTTCCGGAATCGATGCTTGTGCCCCACACTTCCTCTGAAATTTCTTTTCTGGAAATTACACGGCCATGATTTCGAACAAAATATTCAAGTAGGTTAAATTCTTTGGCTGTCAGAATAATAATCTGTCCATCCCGGGTTACCATTTTCTTTTCAAGATCCATGACCAGGTTTTCCACCTGCAATTTTTCACCGGATTTTTTTACTTCACTACGTTTGTGTAAAGCTTTCAAGCGAGCCAGCAATTCTTTAATTTCAAATGGCTTCACCAAATAATCATCGGCACCATGGTCAAAGCCGAGCAGTTTGTCATCGAGGCTTCCCAGGGCAGATAAGATAAGAATGGGGGTTTTGATTTGTTTTGATCTTAGCTCTTGGCAGATCTGAATCCCATTTACTTTTGGCAGTATCACATCCACCACCAACACATCGTATTTATTTACCAGCGCTAAGGATTTACCAATAAACCCATCTTCCGCTACATCAACCTTCCATCCCTGATCTTCGAGGGCGCGAACAATAAGTGATGCTAGTTTTTTTTCGTCTTCAATAAGCAGTACCTGCATAAAAATGCCAGGATGCTGGAAATACAAACACCCTGGCGCTATGAAACGTGTGTATTCAATTTCAAAAGTACATAATAATTGCTCCGAGTAGATTAAAAACCAATTAAAACCAGGAAGCAGAATACCTTATGTTGATGTATTAAGCACTTTGTAGTAACTTGGGGATCATCCAGGAAACGATGGATTATGAAAATTACATCTTTATTTAAAGACTTTATTCACAGCGAACGATCCGGTGGGTATTTATTGATAGCTTGTACGATCGTGTCTTTACTGCTCAGCAATTTGTGGTTGGGAGAATCCTATGTACAATGGTGGCAACAGGAGCTTGGGGGCATGACCATTGCCCATTGGATTAACGATGGCCTGATGACCATTTTCTTTTTGTTGGTCGGATTGGAACTGGAGCGAGAATTATTCATTGGAGAACTTTCCGATGTTAAGAATGCCATACTACCCGTTACAGCAGCAGCGGGTGGCATGATCGTTCCTGCTTTATTGTTTGTAGTCATAAATGAAGGAAGTATTTACCAGCGTGGATATGGTATTCCCATGGCCACCGACATCGCGTTTTCTCTTACCATACTAACCTTGTTTTCGAGCAAAGTTCCTCATGGTTTGCGTGTCTTTCTCACCGCGTTGGCCATCGCCGATGATTTAGGAGCTATTGTCATTATTGCTCTATTTTATTCCGGAGAAATCGCCTGGTGGTATTTGATGGCAGCGCTGGGTTTGTTTTTTGTCATGTACCTCATGGGCCGCTGGAAGGTGTATGTGTTATGGCCCTATCTTGTTGGAGGCATCGCTATGTGGTATTGCATGCATCACTCCGGCGTACATGCTACCATTGCAGGCGTACTGTTGGCGTTTGCAATTCCTTTTGGAAAAGGAGACGGCGGCATATCCCATGTACTTCAACATAAACTTCACCTGCCGGTAGCCTTTTTTATTTTACCGGTATTTGCGCTGGCCAATACCTGCATTTCTTTGGATGGCATTGAAATGAGTGATGTTATGAATACAGGCTTCTGGGGAGTAATGGTGGGTCTGGTGCTAGGCAAACCATTAGGCATTGTGCTCTTTTCGCTGTTAGCCATGTGGCTCTTTAAATGCCAGTATCCTTCCAGAGTAAATCTTCGTCATATCATCGGAGCTGGTATTGTTGCAGGAATAGGTTTTACAATGTCGGTATTT
>JALONM010000130.1 GCA_025454925.1 Cytophagaceae bacterium | reverse complement strand
AGCAGACAAGGCTTTATCGCCTCCGGACTCCACTACAAAATTTCACTTTCCAAACAATCAAGTGTAAGCAGCACCTTATCCTGGAACACCAACGACATTCAACACGTCAGCCAGCGGCTCAACAACTCTATGCAGCTTTTAGACCATCAGCAAATAAAAAGTTTGCAAGGCAGAATTACTTCGTATACGGTACTCGAAAAAAAATGGCATCCAACATTCGTGCAACGCAGTGGCATATACTTCCATCGTGTATATGCCAACCATGTGCTTCGAACATTCGAAAGTAATTCCTGGCAAACCATTGCCAACTCAAATAAAACGGCGCAACACCTGCAAGTGTACACACAAAGCAAATGGAGTATCTCAAACCAAGTGCAAGTACTGGCCGGGGTGTATAGTTCGTACTTGAGTTTGTCGAAACAAATGACTCTGGAGCCGCGAATCTCGGGAAGCTGGCTGTTGCATGATAAACATACCCTTTCTGCCGCTTATGGCAATCACTCTCAAATGGAACGACTGGCGCTCTATTCCATACAAAACCCAAACGGACAGCTGGTAAATTCCAAACTCAAACTTTCGAGGGCCCATCATTATTTAATCGCTTACGAATGGATTCCTTCTGAAAAAATCAGAATGAAAGCCGAACCTTATTGGCAGCACTTATATCAACTGCCCGTGGTCGACTCCAGTTCTTTCTCCGCAGTAAACATGACGGGAGATTGGTTCTTTCAACAAAAATTAATCAATACCGGACAAGGCGAAAATATCGGACTTGATGTAACCGTGGAACGATTTTTAGACAAAGGATTTTATTATTTACTTACGGGTTCCGTATTCCGATCCCGCTACCAGGGCGGCGATGGAATATGGAGAGATACCCGCTTTAACAGACAATGGATTCTTAATGCCTTGGGAGGATGGGAATGGAAAATGGGGAAATCGAAATCACATCTTGGGAGCATCAACCTTCGCCTGACCATGCAGGGCGGAGAACGCATTACTCCTGCCCATTGGGAAAACAACCAATTGGTGAACGACGAAAGCAAGGCATTCCAGCAATCCTTGCCCGCCCAAACGTTACTGCACACTACTCTGCAATACCGAATCAATCGAAAAAAACATGCCTCGCTCTGGTCCCTGCAAGTCATTAATGCCCTGGCTACACCGGATATTCAAGGATATGTATACAATCGATTTACGCACCAGCTCGATTACAACCAGAATGTATTATTCATACCCAATCTTAGCTACAAAATCGAATGGTAAGGGTCGCAGCAAAAAAATAAAACCGGCCTTACACAATAGCCCATTTACAAGCAAGCTTGGAGCTTGAAAAATGCAGGCTTACAAACAATAAACCCTAATTTTTCAATAGAAATTCTTCTATTGAAAAACGACTACTAAAATCAAGGGCTTGAGAAGGAATCGAATAAAAGTTCTAAGCCCATGATTTTCTAAGTCGGGATTACCGGCCATGGATCTACGATCCATGAGCTTTCTCCATAGTGCGCTTCGCTTCTATGGAGAAAAGCCGGATAAAAAAAATGATTTAAGTACCTTAGGGCTTCTCGTTGATAAACACCTCAGCTCCATACTCCTTTCGATACTGGCATTGGGTTTCCTGTTCTTTAAGCAGATAGGCCACCACACAGCGATCCACCAAGCCCTGAGGAAGATGCTGCGCTTGTCCATTAAAAAAGCACGACATGGATTGCAAGCGAACGGCGAAGGTATCGCAGCCTCCATCGTAGCGCAGCACATATTGATCCAAGGCTTCATACCGCACCACTTTATCCGAATGCAGCGCTTCAAACCCATGGGGTGTTTTTCGCAGCTCCCGGGCCTGCGCCATGTCGCGGGTAAGCAAGCGATCGAGTACATAATATTGTGATAGCTCAGAAGAGTTGCGGTAATACAACCAGAACTGCGCATACACAATCTGCTATTGGTATAGGCAATGCCTATGCCAATAGCACTGATCATCATCACTACCAGCATTTCAATCACAGTAAATGATTTCAGGCTACGTTTCCAATAATTCATTTTTATAAACATCGATGCGCTTCGCCTTGTGATTATCCTCCATTCCGTTTTCTTTCTTCTAAAATCCATGCTCCTTTCATTCATTAGGGATCTCTGGGTAAAATCAAAGCCCTATGCGATGCCAATACCCTTCCCTCCTCGTCTGCCGCGATCAACTCCAGTTGCATCAAAGAAGGTTGCTGGGCATAATGCGCCGTAGTTTTTTCAATGATAAAACCTTCCTCCTTAAATGTTTCCGTTCCCCAATGCTGCGAGCTCCGCATTTCGTCTGCCAATTCAGACATTCGCTGACTGGCTTTCAAGGTCTGTACTCTTAGGCCCGATCGCAGCAACTGCACATACACCATCGCCGAAATGCCAAACACCGTCAGGGTAATCAGCAAGGCGATTATCGTTTCCAACAGCGAAGCGGCCTTCAGCCTAAATTTCAATGCATCCATTGAATTATTTTTTATATCCATCCTTCTCCATCAGCGCATGGCTTACCCATAGCGGCGAGCGCGCCTTTGCATCGACCACCGCATCGAGCAAATGATTTTCATACGATGCCGACGGGCTGCGCAAAACAATTCGGAAACAATACACCGATCCCCGTACTTCCCCCGCCAACTGGGCATTTCCTTCTGCATATACCTCTCCTTCCACCAACGAATTCGGACGCAAATCAATCCATGTTTTCAAGTCGGCAACTACTGCGGGCGCCACCCAACTGAAAACAAATCCTTTCACCGAAGCTCCTTCTTCCACGCGCACAAAAGGTTGAAACGTATACGATCGCTGCCGGCACAAGCCAAGCACGGATGGATACGACAAGGCAACCCCTTTCTTCACCACCAGTGAATCGCTGGCAAAAGCCTGAAAGGCGCCACGCACCTGAGGTTCCAACACAATAGATCCGGCGATCAGCAACACCTGGTTCAGCGTTGCGCCCGCACCCACTACCAGCAAGCTATCCGCACGAATGACCAGATTGCCCGTCCAATGCACATTGCCAAGACGCAAATTTTTACCTCCGTCAATTACCAACGTAGAATCGGAAAAAGAATGATGCAAGGTATCCGGAAGATCAGCTGCGGACATTGTAGCCGCGGCATACCGGTATTGATGGAGCGCCTCCAGGGCTTTTCCCTGCAATGGCGGCAGGCTCGCTTGACTGCGACGGGAAGTGCCATACAACAAAGAAGAACCCGTATAGCCGCGTCCTTGTATATAGCCATGGCGAATGCCCGCTTCGGGCAAATACGAAGTGCCTTGCAGGCGTGTATTTCCACATACATGCAAAGGGCGCCCCAAATCGGCCAGATACAAGGCCGTAGACTCGTCTGCCGAAAGTGCAGCACCGCATAAAGCCATTTGATGCACCTGTGCGCCGGCACTCATGGCCGTTGAAGAAAGAAGTGAATACGCACCCCAATAACGCTGCTGCAACAGTACCGAATCGGAACCTTGTCCGAATAAATCGACGTATTGCGAGGAAGCCTCCGCTGACGTTGAGGCCAGCAGCCACTCAATGCCACTGCGGGCATTGGCGGCAAGCTTCTTTTGCGAAAGCAACAACGATTCCTGCTGCTTAAAATGATACGCCATCAAAATAAGAAATCCGGAAAACATGGCAATCACCGTAGCCATGGCGACCGACATCAACAACGCGCCTGCCCTTACCATATTGATTTAAATGCGATACCAACGTGGATTGCCGCCTTAATGAATACACCCACAATACTCCCTGGGAATTTTTCCAGAATGAACCATCCGATCAAAACGGCGGTTCCTGAAGTTCTTACCCGATACCAAATTTTTATAAAGTGCATGTGTTGCTATTCGAGATGATCCACCATAAAAATCATGAACTTAGAAAAGAACTTCTTGTATTCGATTCCTTCCGAAGCCCTTGATTTTAGTAGTCGTTTTTCAATAGGAGAATTTCTATTGAAAAATTCATATTAAACATACAAAAAGAGAACGACTTACCCAAACGGTCAACGATCAAGTAGAGCCTGGGAATGCGGTTAGAAAATAATAACGCCCATGTATACGGCTAAGAGATCAAGTAGGGCGTGCCTCTGCGCTACGCTTGGGTCGGGCTATCGCTGCAAGCCCACGCCAAGGCGTGGGTCTTTCCGCTCTATCCCTCACGCAAGGTCAGTGCCTCAGAATGCATAAGAACACCAAGTAAAATCGACTGTAAATTGAGAGGCAGAAAAATGGTATTACGAATTGGAAAAAAAATTCCCCCATGTTAAATGTCACGCCATGGTGGTATTGCCGATCATTTTCATTGCAACATCGAAATCCAATCCAACGCAGGGGCCGACCTACGTGTCGGCCCGAATCATGAAAACATCGGCCTGCCAAATACAAACGCCATTATGCAAATATCCGATGCAGGTAAAATGGTAAAAAA
>JALONM010000038.1 GCA_025454925.1 Cytophagaceae bacterium | reverse complement strand
GGGTCCGTTGTAATTGGCATTCGGGGTATAGGTATAGGTACCGTTAGCATTCACTACAATAGAACCGTGATTCGGATTCCTTACCGGAGTGGTATTGGCTGTTAAAGGAGTTCCTTCCGGATCGCTGTCTCCCACGTCAGTAAGGTCGCCGGAGATCGGTGTGTCTTCCGGAGTGGAGATTACTTCGTCATCAATTTGAGGAGCGCAATTGATGGCATTGACAATCGCGTTGGTTCTGGCACTGCTACAAACACCATCGAATGCTTCAACATAGTAAATCGTGGTGCCAGAAATAACCGGGGTAGTGTAAGAACTGTTGGTGGTAGAGGCATTCGTTTGCAACAAGGTACCACCCGAAGGCACATCGTACCAGCGATGCGTGATGGAAGGCACAGTGCTGGCGAGCAAGATGGCTGTTCCTCCAATTCCGCAGATAACATTTCCTACAGTATTAGGGGCATCCGGTGCCGATAGCAGTGTAATTGTAACGGGTGTTCGAGTGTTGGAAGTACAAGATCCTTTGGTGAAATCGACATAATAGGTAGTGTTGGAACTAACCGAAGGCGAATTAAAAGAACTCGATAAGGAATTGAAGTCTTGCTGTAATAGGGTTCCACCGCTGCTTACATCGTACCAATTAAAATCGCCTGAAACGGAAGACGATGCACCTATGATTGCTGAGCCTGTTCCACAACGGGAGGCCGGAATGGCGGTAGGGGCGCTTGGAATGGTATTGATTACTGCCAGTGCTGAATCCCGAAGACTAGCACAAGAACCATCAAAGAATTCTACATAATAATATTGGTTGGCAGAGATAGAAGCACTAGTATAGGAAGAAGAACTTACAGCAGCATCCGTCTGAAGGAGAGTTCCTCCGATTTTAGATGAATACCAACGGAATGTTCCATTCACAGGATTGCTGGCCGAAACACTAACAACGCCGGATCCACAACGACTGTTACCCAAGGCATTTGGAGGGGATGGAATTGTGTTGATGGTAGCTGTAACCGCAGTGCGGGAAGAAGACACACAAGAGCCGTTATCAAATTCCACATAATAGGTGGCAGAAGAAGATAGGGAAGGAGTATTAAAAATGCTGGAATTGGAAGAAAGGGTCGTTGACAATAAAGTGCCACCGCTTGCAGCAGAATACCACCTGAAAATACCCGATACGGGGGCGGTAGCTTGCAACGATACAATACCCGTTCCACAGCGGCTTGCATTGATGCCAACCGGAGATTGTGGTGTTCCTGCACCGTTGACTGTAGCGTTGACTGCAGTTCTGGCACTTGCGCAATAAGCATTGGAAACTTCGGCATAATAGGTGGTTGTGGCGGCAATACTGGGTGTAACAAAGGTAGATAAACTGGTACCTTGATCTGTAAATAAAGAAGTTCCGCCGGTAGGTGCTGTATACCATAAAATAATTCCAGGTGCCGCAGCCTGGGCTGCAATAGTTACAGTACCCGTACCACAGCGGGTTCCATCAATAGCAGTAGGAGCGGCCGGAGTGGAAAGGATGTTGGCCACTACAGGGATTCGCTCTGTGGTACAAGCGGGAGCCGCAGTACTTAACTCTACATAATAGGTAGTGGTGGTGGTAATGCTAGGAGTAGTGTAGGTATTGGCAGTGCCACTTCCACTTGTGTTTAAAAGAGTTCCACCCGTAGGGGCATCGTACCAACGGAATACTCCAGCGGAAAAATAATTGGCAATGAGTGCTACGGTTCCTGTTCCGCATCTTGAATTATCGGTAGTGTTAGGAGGCGTAGTACTGATAACACTAGCTCTTACAGTCGTTCTGGGGGAAGTCGTACATACACCATCGGTAGCTTCTACATAAAAGTCGGTGGTGCCATTAATGAACGGCGTAGTAAAGTTTGCGTTGGTGCCCGAAGTACTTTGCAATAAAAATCCTCCGGTAATTTTATCGAACCATCTGAATGTGACAGAAGTTCCGGCGCTAATCGACAAGGCTGCAGTTCCTGGATTACAAATAATTCCGGGGGTTGGAGTTAAGGTAATTCCATTTTGAGCGGTTGCAGTAACTGCCGCTCTGGAGGTGGTACATACCGGCGATGCAGTGATGAATTCCACATAATAGGTAGCGCTTGCAGGAGCCGTCAGGTTAGGAGTGGTGTAATTGGAACCATTTACACCCACCGGACTGGTTAATAACAAAGTACCACCAGTAACGGCATCAAACCAACGGAAGGTACCTGTAATAGATGTACTAGCGCCGAGTACCAGCGTTCCATTGCCACATCGGTTCGCATTGGTAGTAAGGATGGAAGAAGCGCTAAGAACCACTGCTGAAACAGCCACGCGATTGGAGGTACAAGAGCCGTTTTGAAATTCTACATAATAAGAGGTAGTGGCACTTAGTACAGGCGTTGTGTAGGTACTGGAAGAAACTCCCGAAGTGCTTTGAAGTAAAGTTCCTCCAGAGGATGCATCGTACCAGTTAAAGGTACCGTTGCTTCCACTGTTGGCACTCAACACAAGACTACCCGCGCCACAAGAGGTAGCTCCGGTAACAGAAGGGTTTGCCAGCGAACTATTGATCGTGGCAGAAACAGGCACCCTGGCGGAAGGACAACCAGAGGCAATGGCCTCCACATAATAGGTTGCAGTGGAAGATAAAGATATCGTGGTATAAGAAGAATTGATAATACCAGCATCGGATTGTAATAAAGTTCCTCCTGTAGCAGCATCGTACCAGTTAATGGTAGAGGCCTGCGCACTCGTAGCCGACAATGTAACCGAACCACTTCCACATCGAGTTGCTGATGTTACAGAAGGTGTGGCTCCATTTACAATGGCTACGACCTGAACTCTGGAGGTAACGCATGATCCGTTATCAAATTCAACATAATAACTGGTAGTGGTAGAAATCGACGGCGTAACAAAAGTAGAATTGGCAGTGGTAAGTTGAGTATACATTAAAGTACCTCCGGTAGGCGCGTCGTACCAACGGAAAGTTCCCGCTGTAGAGGTCGACGCATTTAACGAAACCGTTCCGGTTCCACATCGGGATTGATCTTGAACAGTTAATGCAGAACTGCCTGATAAAATTGAAGCTACCACCGGGATGCGAGGAACGGTACAGGTTCCATTGGTATATTCTACAAAATAGGTGGTAGTAGCAGAAATGACGGGTGTTGCAAAAGTGGAAGAAGATACGCCCGTTTGTGTAAGCAATGCGGAGCCTCCGCTGGATACATCAAACCAGGAAAAGGATCCCGATAAGCCAGAAGCAGAAAGAGAAACACTTCCGGTATTGCATCGTGCATTATTAGTTACAGCAATGGGGACAATAGAAAATAAATAATTAGGTCTGGGGGATCCACCTTGAGTAAAGTCATCCGACCAAATGGAATTAGAATTGGTGTTTTCTCCTGTAATGCCTGTTGCCGCGGTGAGAATACAATCGTTATCATCGTCGGTGTCTCGCCAGTCGCGGGTACCATCGGAATCGGTGTCTTGCAACGGAGCAGAGCCTCCGGAGCCTCCCATCCCGGCAACGGTAGCGTTGGCAGAGGATTGCAGGTCATAACCGTTTAACAAACCGTCTCCATCACTGTCTCCTGACAACGGAATAGCAGGGACAGGCAGCCCATCGAAGTTGCTGTCGTGCCCTTCGATGGCATCAGGAACGTTGTCGTTATCAGAGTCATTGTCAAGATAGTCCACATTGTCGGTTCCATCGGTATTTACGGGCACTAAAGGAGTACCGCCATTGCTTGCATCGTAAGAATTATAAATTCCATCTTTGTCTGTATCTGTGTAAGAAGGCGCGATGTAGCCTGCTGTCGTCTGGGCTTCGATGTTGTCGGTAATACCATCGTTTTCAGAATCAATATCCAGGAAATTGAATTTTCCGTCGGAATCTGAATCGGGTATAGGTAATGGAGGAATGCCAGTAGGGTTGGATCCTGTCAGTGCGAGATTATCATTAGTAGGGTCCACGTTGCTGGAGTATCCATCGTCGTCCGTATCGGTGAAGCCATCGATAATTCCATCTCCATTGGCGTCCGTACCACCAGCTTCCGTACAATCAGTGATGCCATCGCCGTCCGCGTCGCGATCGCGTTGGTTTTTAATTCCATCGCCATCAATATCATCCGGAATCAATCCGTTCTCTACATTGTCCGAAAGACCATTGGAGTTAGCATCCGTAAAGGCATCCACGATACCGTCTTTGTTGGTATCCGTTCCTCCAGCTTCTATACAGTCACTAACGCCATCGTTGTCGGAGTCAAGATCATGGAAATCGGGAATTCCATCTAAATCGGTATCAAAGAAATCATTGATACCATCGCAATTGTCGTCTTTAAAAGGAACAAACGATGGATCGGCATAGTTTCTGGACAGGTCGCCGTCTTCATCCAGAGACCCATCGGTAGAAATAAAACCTTCTTCAATATCGGTAATACCATCGTTGTCGTCGTCCAGGTCAATGCCCCAATCGTGAATTCCATCGTTATCGCGATCAATAATACACGTTAGAGAATACGGTAAGAATTCAGGCGTGATGGGTACATCATTTTGTCCAACAGCGCCGTAAGTTCCTCCGTTAGGAGGGAACTCGGTCATGGAAGTAGAAGCTGAAATTCCATTTACGCCTGAAATATAGAAATACGAATTATTGGTTCCACAAGTACCCGTAGCGTATTTAGGAACGGCAATAAAACCGCCGCCGCCGCCGCCGCCGCAACCTTCCGACTCATTGGTGATGGCTAATTGGCTCCCTCCAGAACCTCCATTGGCCGAAAGAATTTGTCCGATGAAAGTAAATGCTTTAATGACGATGGATCCACCTCCGCCACCTCCACCAGGAGCATCGTTATTTGCCCCAACAGTACTAAATCCGGTTTGTCCTTCTGCTTTTACAGAGCCTGATCCGGTGAATGATCGGGCAATGATATAAACAATACCACCGCCATCGCCACCATCGGCAGATGCGTTGTTATTTCCATCTCCGGCACCACCGCCTCCACCAAAGAAAATTCTATTTTCAGGAACGGAAGATAGTGGGTGTCCTCCTCTACCGCCCACAGGATCTCTATAGTCGCCACCCCAAGTTGAATTGGAAAGAGGAAGGGTAAGAGCATCCTGATTGCTAGAAGCAAACGTATAGCCTCCTCTACCACCACCGGAAGAATTGGTTAAACTATTTCCATTGGCAACAAAATCAGGATCGAGTTGCCAAGCGGCAAAATATGCCGGATTCGGGTCCATCACGCCAGCGCCAGTATAAGGAAGCCCGTTGTTTCCATTAGCACCGCCTCCTCCTGCAGCGTTGTGGGCATTGCCACCACCACCACCATTGGCAGGAGCACCACGTCCATAGCGACCGCCCAGTCCATCATAATCGGATTGATAACCCACAATGCTTTCGCCCTTTTCCCCCGCATCCTGAGGATCAAAAGAACGGTAAAGTGTATAAATAGCAGCACCCGCACCTCGTGTAAGGTTGTCGCGTTTACCCCCTCTAAAGCCCTTACCACTGGATTCAATAAGGCCATTGTTTACCAAGTTGTTTCGCACGTGCACGCTGACAATTCCGCCTTTAGATCCATTCCAAGGAAAGGAGGTGATGGATCCTCCGGCGTTGATAGTAAGATTATTGTATTGTGGAATTCGGACAACTTGCGTTTTACCAGCAGTTGTGTAAGAGAAACTGAGAGGACAACCAATATTAATGGTATTGCCAGCGACTGAAGCCACATAGGCGTATTCGTAACGCCCTGCGCTATTATAGTTTACTACAGTACCGTAATTATTATCGTCGGAAGTTTGTATGCTGGCTCCCTGCGATTGATAGATCATGATCAAATCGCCCGCCGAAAGCGCCGTTCCATTATTTAAATCCCCAATATTAGAAACTGTTACCGAGTTCGCGCCCGCTGCTACATTGGCTCCCAGCACTCCGTAGACATTCACCACCGTATTCATGGCAGTAACCGTTAGATTACCGTCTTTACCAGGTTGTGCCTGCATAAGTTGAACGTGAGTAATAATTCCGAAAAGCAATGATTTTAAAACCAGAAATCGTAGGAGACTTAAATATTTCATGGACATGAAGTTTTATACTACACTAAAATAGTGTTTTGAAAAAGCGGGGACCCAAAACGTAAGCATTTACGCATTAGAAGGCAAAAAGTTGCAGCAGCTGAAGCGTTAATAGGTTCATAATGAAATGTTTTTAAATAAATAAAACGAGAAGAAAAATCTACAAAAACAGGATTAGAAAATTTTAGATAGCGGCAATTTGTCTATTTTCTATGAAATAGAATGAGGGAGAATTGTTCTTTCGTTCGAAATGAAGTAGTATCATGAATCCAGCCATTCTTTGAAAGCTTGCACACGTTCGCGGCTTACAAAAATCTCTTCTTCATCTTCCGCCGGATGCAATTCAAGTTTTAATCTTCCATTCAGGTGGTTGTGAATCTTGCGGATGCATTCCAGTGAGATAAGTCTGTTACGGCTAATGCGGTTGAATTTACGAGGATCCGTTTGTTCGGTAAGTTGGTCGAGGGTTTGGTCGATTACCAGTTTTTGATGATCGTGTGTAATCAGGTAACAAAGTTTCTGATCGGATTTAAAATAGGCAACTTCCGAAATTTTAACGACAACAAACTGACTTCCTTTCTTTACCAGAAAACGTTCTTTGTATCCTTCTTTCCATTTAAGTTGTTCTGTTTTGAGTCCTCGTTTTTGAGTTCTGTATTCTAGTTCTCCATATTTTTTCAACGCAGCTTTCAGCTCTTCCGGATCTATAGGCTTGAGCAGATAATCGATGCTGTTTTGCTTAAAGGCCTGCAAGGCATATTGATCGTATGCGGTAGTGAAAATAATAGGAGCCTTTATCGGTAGCTGTGAAAATAATTCAAAGCTATGGGCGTCTTCTAATTGAATGTCAGAAAAAATGAGATCAGGTTCAGGATGTTCCTGAAACCATGTCAAACATTTTTCTAAACTTGGCAAGATGGCTACTACTTCGATAGAAGGATCTATCTGAGCGAGCAGATGCACCAGTCGCTCTGCGGAAAAACGTTCATCTTCAATGAGTACTACTTTCATAGAGTTCGTCTGCACTAATACCCGGTAATCCCACTCGAAAGAGCGATTTTGTTTGTTCTATCCGTATGGACCTCCCGGTCATAATGGAATACCGTGTTTCCAGGTTTTTAAGTCCAATGCCTGTTGATTCGCTGTGTCCTGATTTTTCAGCGATACCATTTTCTACCCAAATAAATTCTTCTTCGAAATAAATACGTAAATGCAATGGATGATCTTCGGATATCCGATTGTGTTTTACTGCATTTTCTACCAACAGTTGTATCGACATCGGAAGAATTAATTTCTTTGCCGGAATAGTTTCAACTACCAATAAAATCTTATTGAAAAATCGAACATTAAGCAAAAAGCAATAGGCTTCCACAAAATTCATTTCCATAGTCATGGGTACAGTACGCTCATCGTTATGCTCAATCACATATCGGTATACCTGCGAAAGACGAGTGATGAATTTGTCCGCAAGTTCCGGATTTTTGTAAACGAGTCCACTTAGCACACTCAGGCTGTTAAACAGAAAATGAGGATCCAGTTGTTTTTTTAGGCTTTCAACTTTTGCAATCAGATTTTCCTGGCGTAATTTTTCTTGTTCGATGAGTGAAAGTTTCCATTTTCCAAAAAGAAAAGCACCTTCGTTAATGGCTATAAAAAGCAAGGCAAGAAGGAACGAGACAAAAATATTTTGGAGCACTACACCCAGGGTAATATAGTCGGAAGATACCAGCCATCCATACGTGAGAATGCCTATGATAAGGCTGGCAGAAGAGAAGAAGAAAATAGCTGAAATTTCGTAGGCTAGGTGTTTGACGATACTTTTCTCCCAGGGATATAAAAATAAAATGAGTGCTTGTATAAATTTACTTCCTTCCCAAATAATAAAGCTGGTTACCGTGGCCACTAAAATAGAGTATAAATGTTCTTTGGAACCAAGATCCAGTGGAATAAAGAAGGTGGGAACCAAGATGCCAAAGGATAAAACCCCAATGGCGTTGGTCCATTGTAACTGCAGGCGGTATGTAAATTTTCCCGGTGGCAAATATCGTACGGTTATACAGCCGCAAGATAAAAAAAAGTACAAGCAAAGAGAATGATGTTAAGCATTGCTCCGATACGAGAATACTATTTTACAATCTCTGTTGATGTCGTTTCTTTATAGGACTGGAATGTATTACTCTAGTCCTTTGGCTCTTTTGAGGTATTCGCTTCCGAATTTATTTTTTATTTTATCAATGGCCTGATACAGATTCACGAGTTCTTCCGTGTCTTCGAAAAGATTTATCTGCGGACTTCCGTTTACCAAATGGCTATATCGTATTCCTATGAGTCGTATCAATTGTCGTCGTTCGTATAGTTGATCGAATAACTCTTTCGCTATGCGAATGAGTGTGCTGTCGTTGGCAGTATAACTTATTTTTCTCTGGCGAGTAAAGGTGTTGAAATCGGCATATCGAATTTTGACAGTGATGCAGGAAGTAAGGCGTTGCATGCTGCGCAATTCAAATGCTAGTCGTTCGGTCATTTCAACTAGTTTTGATTTCAGAAAATGTACATCGGTGGTGTCTTCCATAAATGTACGTTCGGTAGAAAGAGATTTTTGTTCTTCATAAGGCTCTACCGGCGAATGATCAATGGCGTTGGCTCGTTCCCATAACAGTTTTCCGTTTTCGCCGAATTCCCTTTGCAGGTATACCATGGGAATGTTGCGCAATGTTTCTATGGTTCGTACGCCCATCATGTGCAAGGTTGCGGCCGTTTTTTCGCCTACCATAGGCAGTCGTGATACTTTCATGGGACCTATATAGGCGCGTTCGGTGCCTTGAGGGATCATGATTTGGCCATTGGGCTTGGCTTCGTTGGTGCTTATCTTGGAGATAAGCTTGTTAACGGCTAAGCCAAACGAAATAGGCAAACCTGTTTCGCGACGAATTTTGCCGCGCAATTCGGTAGACCATTTATAACAGCCAATATATTTTTCCAGTCCGCTGATGTCTATGTAAAATTCGTCGATGCTTGTCTTTTCGTACAAAGGAGATGCTTCGCGTATAATTTCCGTAACCATTTCCGAATAGCGTGAATAGGCTTCCATGTCTCCGCGTATCACAATGGCATCCGGACAAAGTTTCAACGCCATACGTATCGGCATGGCAGAGCGTACGCCAAATTGCCTTGCTTCGTACGAACAACTGGCCACAACGCCACGCTTTCCGCTTCCCCCTACAATAATGGGCTTATGCAGCAAGGCACTGTTGCGAAGACGTTCTACGGAAACAAAAAATGAGTCTAAATCGAGGTGTACTATAGCCCTTTCTTCCATATACTATTGGTGCTTTTATAGGGCTGCTGTGGAGTTAATATTACTAATTAAATTAGATTTAAACTAATAATATTAGTTTTTTGTATTTTGTAATAATCGATACTTTTTTAAGTAACACCCATCTTTCTTTTTCGTAAAAGGATGTAACTATTTGTTAATTAGGTTATTAAGTATTAATACGTAATTGGTTCAGTATAAAAACGTAGGGATCTATGGAACATCAGGTATCGATCAATTTGGCAACCTTGTATGGAAAGAAATGGTTATGGTTTGTTTTTCCAGCCATGTTGGAGGAAGCTTCTGCCATCGAAGCAGTGCAGCACTGGAAAGAACATTTCAATCAGAGTCTTAAGCCTGGAGATAAAGCCAATTTGATTTTCGATTGTTCTCACATGAAAAATTACGATACTGCATCGCGCCAACTCTGGCAGCGAACCATGGTAGAACATAGAGCTAATATTGGCGATATCTGGATCATCAGCCAGAATCGTCTCATCCTCACTGCGGCCAAAACAATGGGGTTACTTACGGGCTTTAAAATTAAAGTAGCCCTTAGCGAAGAGGCTATGTTTGATTTGATCGAACGCAACAAGGTAGCTGCCTGAAGGCCCTGAAAACTGGATTGAGTTTTGTTTTCCTCGCATGTTTATGGGGTGAATTTTCCAAGACTTCCTCTTTCAATGCAGAGGATAAATAATTCTTTTCTGTAAGTCTTAATTATTCCCTCTGTATCGTTTTAACCCAAAATCCAAGAAGTGGATGCTATTGGGGTATGTAGCTAAATTCCCAATCATTACGTTGCCATTATTTAGTATTTGAACTCCATATTTTATGTTGGGCGTGTCCCGCGTGGTGGCGCCTGAGGCGCCATTCCACTTGGGCCGGGCTATCGCTGCAAGCCATGCCGCCTATGGCGCCATGGCTTTACACTCTATCCCTCACGCAATACCAGTCATGTATTTAAATGGAATTTCTCCATAAAAATTCTTCTATGCAGAAACGTCAACTAAAATCAAGGGCTTCAAAAAGAATCGAAACCAAGATTTTTTTTCGAAGCCCATGATTTTCTATGTCGGGATTACCGGCCATGGATCTACGATTCATGAGCTTTCTCAACCCTTCACTTCTATTGAGAAAAGCCGGTTTAGTTTGTTTGGTAACTACCGGCAACTATCATTGTAACATAATTTCCTCTTCTTTTTGTAATTTTGTTCAGCGGTAATCTTGCCCTGGGTATGAAACGTTTCATTTTACTTCTAGTCTTCTCTCTGAGTGCCTGCGGTCCGAAGTTGGCGAATAAACAACAGTATCACCACGATATGAAGCACGACAAGCAGCAGCACAAAGCCCTGAAAAAACGGGGCATCTACTAAGTAAACGTGTATGAAGTGTTTTTTTTGCTTTCTCTGGCAAGGAAGCCTGTGTCTTTATTGCCTTTCGTGTACTAGTTTGCATTACCGAAGCCTGGTTTCGGGTCTTTGGAGTGCTCCTTCTTCCTGGGTTTGCGCAGAGACCCAAGATGGACCCTGGGAGCCAGCAATCAGTTCTCCTGATTGTCGTGCCGAACACATTGTTATCGCGGGAGGTACACGTGTGATGTACGATGTAATGTGTTGCATGGATGAGGTATTGGTGGAAGAAGGTGCAACGCTGTATTCATCGGATCTTCCGATCCGGTGGGACATACGCAACGGTCCAGGGGTAGACCTGGATGTGCAGGGGCGATTTGAAGATCATGTCGGTTTGGCCGCTTCGTGGGAGCAAGGCAGTTCGTGGCGCTTGGGGCCTTTAGCCACTATTGTGCGTACGCGCAGTACATCCGCGTTGTCCTGGAAAGAACATTATTGGGGAGGTATTGCTACCATTCCTTCTACCTCTACCTGGTACCTGCTGCGCACGGGTAACGATCAGCCTGCGTTTACCACGGCGGGTATGTATTATGGTAATCTGGTGTTTGGAACGACACGTTCGCAGCCATGGGTAGCTCATTCGGCTGCTTCCGTGTTTTCCGGATGGACTCTCCAGGCTCCACGCATCAAAGGAAATCTTCACGTTGGAGTAGCCGGGCAGTCGGGTGTTACCATACGGGTAGAAACTCCGGCGCTCATTGAGATTGCCGGCAATCTCACGGTAGAGGAAGGTTCTGCATTGCATCTGGCCAATCATGCACAAGGAGGGGCGAAAGGATTGATGGTGCTAGGGGATGCGTTCCTGCATGGAACGGTACTGGTAGATACAGCCGGGGCCTTGGCCAGCAATCGTACGTTGATTTTTGAAAGCAGCAAGCTTGTATTGTCGCGTCCTCAATATTGGTGGAATGTAGAGTGTCGAGGAACCTGCCACCTGCAGGGTGTTTTGCAGGTCAATCATTCCGCGATACTCCGTTATGCTTCTCTGGTACTGGAAGACGGACACCTACATCTGATGAATACACGGGAAGACGCTCTGCAGTATTGGGGAAACTCTTACCTGGTGGATGAACAAACCGATCATCAATGCCGTTTTTTTCGTTCTGTAGCACCTCTTCATACCTATGAAATTCGTTTCGGTGATTACAACGATCCCTCTTCTTTTGCTCCCTTGAAGGTGCAGTGGCAAGGTGATAATACCGCCACGCTAGGTTTTCATTCTTTTGCTACAGATCCTCTTAATGTAAATTCGGTGGAAGATTTACAGACGGTTATGCCCGATGTACATGATTTTTGGATGGATCGATTCTGGAAAATTCAATCAGAGTCTCCCACCGATTTGAGATTTTCCATACAAGAAACGTCTGAAGATAAATCGTGGTTTTTACTACCCTCTCTGCACGCATTGCATGCAGGAATAGCACACCATGCTTCTCTTCCAGCACTTTGGTTGGGGCGTTCCCGCTACGAATCGTTATCGGTGGGAGAAATGATGCTTGCGGAAGATATCATGGCTGAAGAAAAAGCGGAGGATAAAGTATATCGTTGTTATGACTTGCTTGGGCGCTTGCGTTCCGAAGAGGAATGGCAGGACGGAGAAATGTATCTGTTCTACTTTTCTTCCGGAAAAGTAGAAAAAAGAATGATGCGCAGGTACTAGTGTCGTGGTGGTGGTCAACGCAGTAGGTTACGATGTTCCATTCATTGTTCGTTTATCGCCAACGGATTTTTTTGGTTTTGATGGATTGTTTGAATTGCTTGGGTACAGATTGAAGTATACAGGCATGTAGTTTTTCAATCAGTACTTCTCTGGTAAAATTCTGATGTACCACCAAACTTATTTCTCTGGCTGGCTCCGGACTCTTAAGTCGTTTTAAATGTTTGGCATTGGTTTCTTTGAGAATGGAAAGTTCTGGTACCAGCGAATATCCAATGCCTTGTTTTACCAGCTCTTTGATTGTTTCGAGTGAGCCTACTTCGTATTCAAATCCGTTGTTACGAGCTTTCTTTTTTGCACTGCAAATAGACAGGGTTTGTTCCCGCAGACAGTGTCCAACCTCCAGCATCAGCATTTCATTAAGATCCAGTTGAGATTGAGTGATTTCTTTTCGCGATTGTAATTCGTGCTTTTCGGGAAGGTAGAGCACAAGCGGTTCTTGAAACAAAGGGATTTCGCGCAGGTATTGAATATCCAGAGGTGTTGCCAGCAGCCCCAGGTCTAATGTTCCTTTTAGCAAGCCTTCGTTGATTTGTTCCGTTTGCATTTCTTTGATTTGCAGATGGGTATCCGGAAAGCTTTTAACAAACTGCTTGATAAATAAAGGAATGAGATAAGGGGCCAGCGTCGGAATAACACCCAGAGTAAAAGATCCCTCCAATTGTTCTTGTTCGTTTCGCACAAAGGCTTTTAGTTCGTTTACTTCCCTAAGGATTATTCGCGCTCTTTTTATGATTTCAATTCCTGCGGGAGTAGGCTGTACAGGTTTGGTATTCCGGTCAAAGAGTTTGATGCCGATTTCTTCTTCTAGTTTTTGAACCAGCATGGTAAGCGTAGGCTGCGTAACGTAGCAGCTTTCGGCTGCTTTTACAAAATTCCGGTGGTTATCCAGCGCAATGATATATTCCAGTTGTTGCAGGGTCATTATTGATACTATTGATTTTGTAATCAATAGTATCAATTTTTTCTAATGTACCCAATAGTGATTTTAATAATTGTTGTAGGTATTCATAATCCAATTCTTTGGTCGGAACCGCCCGGGTTAATCGCTTGAATTAACGTTCTTGGTTATGTATTATTAGACCCGTTTTTTTAATGGAAATGATTCTATTGAAAGCGACTAATAAAATCAAGTGTTTCAGAGTCTATTGTATTGTAAGAGATTTTTTGGGTATCCATGATTTTTTGTTTCGGTATTACCGGCCATGGATCTACGATCCCTGAAATTCTCCATCGTGCCTTGTCATTCTATGGAGAAATGCCGGTGTTCTATTGGGGAGTGGAAGCAAACCAGAACGAAGGGCCATTTTACCAGAGATGAGTTTCTCATACCTTTAAAAGTATTCGGCCCCTATTCTACGTGTAGAAATAGGGGCCGAATACTTTTAAGAACGATCCTTTATTGGAAGTGCAAATACAGTGAAACCGTATGAGTGGTGAGTTTTAGAAGGCTTTCGCTATATAGGTTAGGATCTTTGTTGAGTAGATTTATGAACCCATGCGAAAAGCGAAGTTCCGGGGAGAATTTGAAATATTTAAAATACAAGTCAATTCCTAATCCATAGTCCAGGCATAAATCTAAGTTGTTGGTTCGTAGTTCAGAATTTTTCTTTTCTCTTTTCTTGGCACCGGCTTCAATACCTGGCTTCAGGCCTCCTAGTACATACATGCGATGATTTTTACGCCGCATACTTTTGTATTTGAACAGGATAGGAAATTCAATAAACACCGCTTCTGCGGCTTGCAAGTTGCTGCGATTGGACTGGAATACGTAGTTTACCTGCCGTTGGTAAAAGGATACCGTGATAAGTGTCCGTAAATCATAAAATTCGCCTAAACGGAAGTTTCCAATGAAACCTAAAGAAAATCCACCGTTACCGAGGGTTTTCACCTGTTTCAAGGAATCACTGAAATAAACATCAGAAAGCTTTGCCCGATAACGAGTAGAATTAAGCCCTAAGGTGAATCCATAGTGCATTTTTCTTTCATCGTAATGAGGAAGATTTACATCCCAGGTATACTGCCCAAAGGCATCGCTGGAAGTAAGAAAGACGATAAGTGCTATTTGTAGCCCACGTAAAGGGAGCTTACGCCAAAAGTTAATTCGTTGCATTGTACACGTTGATACCCTAGTTTCACCATGATGTCCGTAAATGCTTTTCCGTAAGGGAAACTATTTACCGACTCGGGGAGGTAAGTATAAGCGGCTCCATCTTTGGAAACCAATCTTCCAACAATAGGAAGTATAAATCGAAAATAGAATTGGTAAATTTGTTTGAATGGAAATTTCTCTGGTTTTGAGAACTCCAATACCACCAACTTGCCCCCTGGTTTTAAAACCCTGTTTATTTCGCTCAATCCCTTCTCAAGGTTTTCGAAGTTTCTTACCCCAAAAGAAACGATGACTGCATCAAAATTATTATCCGGAAATTGCAGTTGTTCTGAATCTCCGCTCAATAACTCGATTTTCTCATCCAGGCCGAGTTTCGTGATTTTTTTTCTTCCGATTTCCAGCATTTGATCGGAGATGTCTACGCCTATCACTTTTTTGGGAGTGGCTTTCATGGCAGCAATGGCAAGATCAGCGGTCCCTGTGGCAACATCCAATATCAGTTGTGGTTTTTCTTTTGACACTTCCCGTATGGCCGCGCGCCGCCAAGATTTGTCGATGCCTAAACTCAGTACACGGTTAAGTAAATCATACTTGCCAGAGATGCTGTTAAACATCTGTGAGATTTGTTTCTTTTTACCTTCTTGCTGGTCTTTATAAGGAACTACTACTGCCATGTAACAAAAGTACTACAAATGTGGGCCAATAACCAATGTTTAACCGGCTTTTATCAATAGAAGAATTTCTGTTGAGAGGATGCAGTCTTAGTAGAAAGAAGAGCTGATAAGGGTGTCGAAGGAGCCTTTTATATTGGGGGCATTATATTTCCCAGGGGGCTTTTCATTACGCGCCTACCCCAAACAAGAGAGGCATTGCCTTGCAGCAATGCCTCTCTTGTTTGGAGTAGTACCTTTGTGTTTATTTCGATAAGATGGTGGCTTCTGTTCTACGATTCAAAAGACGGTTTTTGTCAGAATCATTGGGCAGGTAAGGCTGCACTTCACCATAACCTTTATAGCTTAGGCGATTGGCCGGAACACCATTTTTAATCAAATACTCCATCGCTGCCTTCGCGCGACTTTCAGACAATTGTTGGTTGTAGGTATCGTTGCCAATGTCATCTGTATGGCCTCCTAATTCAATTTTTAAATCAGGAAAATCCATCATAATATTTCTCAGCGTATCTAATTCTGCTTTGCCTTCGGGTTTCAATTCGGCTTTGGCTGTATTAAAATATACATGTCTCAATACAAAACTACCGCCCACAGAAGTGCGCGCAATGATGGAAGGATCAAGATCCAGGTTGAGTGGTTTTTTTAGTTTTACATCCAGGCTCGCCTGCGGCTCATTGCTCGTTGCGTTGCCCGTTTTAATGTTTTCGGGTTTCACTCCTTTAGAAACCAGGTATTCCTGCACTGCTTTTGCTCTGTTTTCACCCGTTTTAGCAGATTCTGGTTTTTTATAATTTCCATTGATTACCACATTCGATTCTGGATTTTTCTTTAAAATTTCAGCAGCAATATCCAGTTCATGTTTTGCTTCTTCACTCAGCGTGGCGCTATTCTTTGCAAAATAGGTGTTTCTGAAAATATAGCGATGTTTGGTGTCGGCTGCTACCGGAGGAGGTAATGTTTTTCGGTCAATCGGTACATATACGTTTTTACTCAGTCTGGTGCCTTCGTCGTCGGCCAATGGTACTACGAGTGAATCTTCACGCACAAACTGGCCGTCTTTTGAGATAGAGATCTTGTAGGTATTGTAACAGAGGATCCGCGCACTGTATTTTCCGCTGTCTTTAGAAATATCTTTTGCTGAATTAGGGCGCGTGGTTTTGTATTTTGATTCATAGGTAACGGTGTATCCATTCATCTGACGGTTGGTGGAATCTTCTAATACCAAACCTTCAATCACCACCCCATACATAGGTTGAATTTCATAAATATCTTTCTCTCCAAGTCCATCGCTGCGATAGGAGGAGATGTATCCTTTTTTAAAGTTGGACGTTGGGTAATAATATACATCATCGTCGGGCGTATTGATTGGAAAACCTAAGTTTTCTGGTTCCGACCAATAGCCTTCGTCATTCATTGAAGAGCGGAAAATATCAAAGCCACCCATGTTGTCATGCCCCCGGGAGCTAAAATACATAGTCTTTCCATCTGGACTCAGATAGGGGGCGTCCTCATCAAAACGAGTATTAATATTTCCTTTTAGTTCTTTTATTTGAGACCAGGATCCATCCTCCATTTTTTCGAGGTAATAAATATCCAGGTCATCGTTCTTTTTGTATCTGTTGGTAGAGAAATAAATGCGTTTGCCATCCTGGGTAAGAAATGCAGAAGACTCGTACTTTTTTGTGTTTATTTCAGGGAAAGGCTTGGGATCCGACCAGCGGTCTCCATTTTTTTCCGTCATATAAATGTCGCCACCTTTGTGAAATTTATAAATCAGAAGTTTTGAATCGTTGTCGTACAGCTGGTTAGTGGCATCGTGTCCGGAAGTATTCAAGTGAATGGTTTCAGGTTTAGACCAGGTTCCATCAGCTTGTTTGGTGCATATTAGAATGTCTTCGAAAGGTTCTCCGTCGAGTTCTTCTTTGTCGGAACTTCCGTCTTTCCGGCGTGAGGTAAGGTACAGTGATTTACCGTCTGAAGAGATCACCGGACTATGGTCTGAATATGGACTGTTTACATTTGGGCCCAGGTTACGAACGATGTAATCTTTGGGATCTTTAAATAGTTTGGCACCTGTTTCCGTCTGACGGATATGCACCACCAGGTCTTCACTGCGCTGATCGCGTTTGCGAATTGAGTTTTTGTAAATCGTGTAACAGGTCAACGCTTTATCGAACTCATAATTCATTTGATAGGCTCTACCCATCCAGTAGCGGATGTGTTTGTTATAGTTAGAGTCTAATTCAAAGGACTTTAGAATATTTTGTAAGGCTTTTTCTTTGCTGAATCGATGTAAATACGAAACGCCGGATTTGAATAACGCTTCTACGTGATTAGGATTTTCTTTTAAAACGTCTTCGTAATAAGGCAAGGCGTTTCGGTAATGTTCGTTTTTGTATAAACTATTAGCAATGTCCAATTTTTCCTCTAAATCTTGAGCATGGACACCGATGGATAAGAAAAGGGTTAATTGGAGAAAAAGGAGAATAGATTTTTTATACATAGTAATAATGCTATAGTTGTGTAAAAGTACGTAATTGTTTCGCATTTTTGCAATAGTCTTTATTAAAATAAGTCAATATTATCTCTTAAAAATTTTAAATTATGGATAAAAATGCATAGAAAATTTACAATTTTTGGCTTTGTTTGAATTTTTAAGTGGTGGTAATTTGGCTAAACTAATAGTTAGATTTCTCGTACAACCACTTTAGTTTTTACTGATTTTTTACTGGAACCATGGTTCCATAGGCATAGATCACATGGAAGAACTCGGGATTACCGAACTTAAACGATTAACAGAAGTAATTCATCAAAAATTTGGATATGATTTTTCTGGGTATGCTATGTCCTCGTTCAAACGAAGGATAACCCGGATCATGGAATTAAAAAAGGTGAATTCTCTGGATCAGTTTATACAGTTTATTGAGACTAAGAATTTAACGAAAGAAGACTTTCTGCACGAGATTACGGTGAATGTTACCGAGTTATTTCGGGATCCTTCTTTTTGGCGTGTACTTAAAACGGTATTGCCCAAAACCACCTTAAATTCTCCCAAGGTTAAGATCTGGCATGCTGGATGCTCTTCCGGAGAGGAAGTATACTCTATGCTTATTGTCCTGAAAGAGTTGGGTATGATTGATATGGTTGAAATTCTGGCCAGTGATATCGATTCCTCCATTTTGAAGAAAGCGAAAGAAGGAAAAATTTCGTTGCGCAACATGGAATTGAATGAGAAAAACTATATCCGGTATAATCCAACCGGTGACGTTAAGCAATATTTTCTTTACGATAACGACTATGCCTATTTTAGTAAAGAACTGTTGTCAAAAGTTACTTTCAAAGAAATTAATCTGGTAAACCTTCAGCCCTTCGCCAAATTCGACATGATTTTGTGCCGGAACGTTATGATTTATTTTAATCAGAATCTCCAGAATCAGATACTGAAAACCTACCATGAAATGCTCCAGATGTATGGCTACCTCATTGTAGGAACGAAGGAATCTATTATATGGAGCGATTCGGCTAATAAGTTTCTTACTGTGAATACAGAAGAGAAAATTTATAAAAAGTATAAAGACTAAATCACTGCAGGCGGCGTGTCGAAAAAGGAAGAAATACTTCAAAAGCATTACAAAGCGGTGGTGATTGGAGGATCGGCCGGTAGTTTTAATGTGCTGGTGAATATCCTTAGTAAATTACCTGAGGATTTTCCATTACCTATTGTGATTTGTTGTCACAGGCTTAAGCATGTACGTTCCGGATTTATTGAAGCGTTGCAGATTAAAAGTAAGTTGAAGATTTCTGAACCCGATGATAAATTACCTATAAAAAAGGGGGAAGTGTATGTAGCTCCGGCCAATTATCACCTGGGTTTTGAAATTGGAAATTATTTTTCTCTTTCAACCGAGGAAATGGTAAATAATTCCAGGCCTGCTATTGATATAACCTTTGATTCATTTTCTTACGTATATAAAAACAAGTTGGTAGGAATACTACTAACAGGAGCCAATAAAGACGGCGCCAAGGGAATGAAATCGGTAAAAGAAAACGGAGGAGTAACTATTGTGCAGGAGCCTTCCGAGTGTACCATTGATACCATGCCTAAAGCTGCTTTGGCCATTACTCAAATCGATTTGGTGTTGAGGGTGGATGAAATTATTGATTTTCTGCTCAAATTGAATAAACCTGTTTAGCCATACCACCATGAACAAAAAAATTTCCATCGCCCTTTTGGTAATATTTATCGGAGTTGGTGCACTGTTTTTTTTTCAGTTAGGAAAGTTGAGTTCTTCTGTAAAGAATGAACTGTATAAAAATGAAATACCCATCATTGTAATATCTCTACTTGCCGTTGGAGTAGGCTTGGCAGTCCCTTCGCTGCTGAATGCGGCTTCAAAGGAAACCTCCGTGGGGCCTTTGTCTGCTTCTTCAGAACAAATTGTGGAACAAAAAGAAACCGTCCAGCTGCAAACGCGCACCTATACCGCCGAAGGTTTTTCGGCTGGTTTGTATCAGCTTAAGAAAAAAGACCTCGAGGATAAGTTTTGGTTTTTTTGCGATTACTTCAAATGCAGTCTGGCTTGTTTATACGAGGTTAAAGAAGGGGGGAATCTCGACGTTCTGGCCAGCTTCGGATTTACACCTGACCCCGAACTAGCATCTCTTCAGGTCGATCAATCATTGGGCGCATTGGCATTAAAGTCCGGAAAACCGGAATTTTGCCATCCGGTACCAGAACAATATTTTAAAATCAGGTCCGGTTTGGGTCAGGCTGTGCCTAGTCAATTGTTTTTCATACCTTTGTCCAACGATCGCTCGTATTTGGCAGAATTGGCAAGCTTTTCGCAATACGATCAACAGGACATCCTGCTAATGCAGGAATCCCTGGGAATAGTATTGGTAGCTTAATGTAGTTAGCATATGAAATGGGTAGGTAAAATAATAGCAGCAGTCATCTTTCTTTCCAGCGCAGGGTTTACCTATGCGCAGGTAAATTATAAATTACATTCCATATTCATTTACAAATTTACTCAGTATATCGAGTGGCCGGATAAAGCTTCCGGTGGTGAATTTGTGATTGCAGTGGTTGGTTCCAGTCCGATACAAGCTGAGTTGGAAGGGTTGGCCGCTACTAAGAAGGTAGGTGCCAAAAACATTGTAGTAAAAAAATTAACTCCATCTTCGGATTTCTCCACTTGTCACATTATTTTTCTTGCAGAAGGTCAGAGTTCTCATTTGTCTTCTATTGCTGGAAAAGTCGTAGGAAAGCCTATTCTATTTATCAGCGAAGTTACCAATGGTGCTAAAAAGGGTGCCGGTATTAACCTGATCATTGTCGACGATAAAATGAAATTTGAAATGAATAAAGGAAGTGTTGAAAAGCAAGGTCTTAAAGTTTCGGGAGACCTGGTGAAGCTTGCCGTTCAGGTGGAGTAAAACAATAGCGTATTTCTATTCGAAAATATTACATGTAGCCGCATTCGCGGCTACTTTTTTTTCTGGCTTACGTATACGTTCTAACATGCATTGCCTCCTTGGTAGATTATACATGTGCTTGGATTTATAGAATTATAGACATTGTAAGAATTGGAAATTTTATCATTGAAGTAGTTTTGGGTTATGATTTTCGTTCTTCTTTCGTAATATTTCTCGTATAAATATATAAACAGAATATCCATTATGGTAATTCGGACGTGTATAGGAATGATAGCTTGCTTTCTGCTTTGTGGGGCCGGAAACGCACAGCTCAATTATAAATTACACTCAATATTTATCTATAAATTCACTCAATATATTGAGTGGCCGGACAAAACTTCCGGTGGAGATTTTGTGATCGGAGTTTTGGGAAATAGTCCGATTCAACCCGAATTAAACGCACTCGCTGCTGCCAAGAAAGTAGGGACTAGACCCATTGTAATTAAAAAAATCCAAGCTGGGGATGATGTGTCGGCTTGTCATATATTATTTGTGGCATCCGATCAGAATAGCAGTCTTAGCGGAATCTCCAGCAAAACATCGGGTAAACCTCTGCTGATTATAAGTGAAATGGTTAATGGCGCTAAACAAGGTGCTAGCATCAATCTGATTATGGTGGATGAAAAAATGAAGTTTGAGATGAATAAAAAAATATTGGAACGGCAGGGTCTCAAAGTTTCCACTGATTTGGTAAAACTTGCCATACAGGTGGAGTAGGTTTTTGGTATGATTCTTCGATTCCTTCGTCGGTGATTTTCATGATAATTCTGAAACACTTATCCCATTTTTACGTAACCATGGTTGAAAGGGGTGGTCACTCATTCATTTTTTAATGGAATGAACATTCCTGATAGTATAATTCGTATTACAATAAAATAGAACCTTACTTTTCTGTATAAGTTTATAAAATTGTTTTCATTGTTAATTTTCACTTTCACTTTTCTGTCATGTTAAAACGTAGACTTTTTTATCTGGGCATGTTGGTGGGCTCAATGCATCTTTCGATGGCCCAAACGGACAGTACTTCCTTGGAGGACCTTTCGCTGGAAGAACTTTTAAATGTTAAAATTGTGTCAGCTTCCAGAGCAGAAGAAAGTGCTTTCGAAGCTCCCTTGTCTTCGTATGTAATCACTCGGCAAGAAATTGAAAAATCGGGAGTTACCAGCTTGCCTGATGCCTTGCGCTTGTGTCCGGCGGTGACCATCAAAGAGGTATCCAATGGAGTTTTTTCCATTACTATAAAAGGATTTGAAAACTTACCTACCCATCAATATTCTCAAATTGTAAAAACCATTTTGGTAATGATCGATAATCGTCCGGTTTTCGATTATCTATCAGGGGGTACGTTGTGGCAAAACTTGCCGGTTGATTTGGTGGACATCGAACGAATCGAAGTAGTGTGTGGTCCCAACTCTCCGCTCTACGGACCTAATGCGGTGAACGGAGTAATCAATATTATTACCCGGAAAGTTAGCAACGATGGAGTATACGCCACTGCCAACCAATCCATTGCCTCGCACAGCACTTACATTGGATCGGTAGGGTTGGGTTATAAAGCCGGAAAGTTTAGTGGAATTGCTTCCATGAATTTTAATCAGCGCGATCGGTTTGCTAAAGATGAATATTACCGACCAACGAACGATGACTATGTTACCTTAGATACATTATTTCAACCGCAGTTAATTTTAGATAACTTTCCTCGTCCGGGACAAGCTTTCAAAAAGACTTCAGGAAATTTGTTCCTGAATTATACCGCCAGTGATAAAGTAAAAGTAAATTTATCTTCGGGAATCAACGACAGTTATGCCCTGTTTCCTTTGGCGGCTACCTCGGGTCTTTCCACATTTACTAATCAATCCAAATACATTGGCTTAAGTGCTGAAGTGTATAATGCCACCGCTCAGGTTTCTATTCTGAATGGATATCAAGGATTGGTAGGAGCTTTCAAAAATTTTGGATATAAGTACAATAACTTCGATGCGTACCTTGATTACAATGTCAAGATCGGTAAAAAATTATCCATCCGTCCTGCTTTGAATTACCAGGAAGCTTTCGTTGATGACCGCGAATTTACCGTAGAGAAAAACATAACCGGTGTGTTCAATCAAAGTGCTACCATGTATAATGTTGGTACATCAGTAAAAGCAGATTACAAT
Source organism: Cytophagaceae bacterium (assembly GCA_025454925.1). GTDB lineage: Bacteria > Bacteroidota > Bacteroidia > Cytophagales > Cytophagaceae > JALONM01. Next base: position 18,573 of record JALONM010000038.1, on the reverse strand, counting down.
ACCAAGAAGTTTAGGATTATTGGTGCCTTGAGAGCGGATAAATTTAAATTTCCGGATGATTACTATATTTCATACCAGGCTATTGGTAATTATAAAATCAACAGCAAAAACATATTGCGCGTGCTATATGGAAAATCCAATAGTGGCTCTTATATGGGCGATACATATGCGAACTTTGTAACAGCTACTATTCCAGCAGGAGTTATGGGGCCTTTCCCGATGCTCTTTACTTATCAGGGAAATAAAGACAGAAAATTACCGATTTGTTATACCTACGAAATTGGCTACCGTATGCAGGTTTCCAGTGTATTTCAGGCGGATGTTGCGGTATACCGTCAGGAGATGTCTCAGTTCACTAAAGATGTATTGCAGGACCCCGTATTTGACATGAGCACAATGGTAATAAATGCGGTTAATAAAATTTCTGATTTGAAATTAAAAGCCGTTCAGCAAGGAACCACCTTAGCCTTTAACTTTGTGCTGTTAGATGGTAAAATAAATTTCAAACCTTCTCTTACGTATCAGGTTACTCAATTGAGTAATTACACGGGGGCATTTTTTACTCAATCCTGGAATCCGACAGGAAATGTAGATTCTACTTATAAAAAGAAGCATACAGGTTCACCGGATCTATTTGGTTCATTTTACCTGAATGTAAATCCGGTTGAAAAATTAAACATCAACATTAATGGTAATTATTATTCCGCTTCCCAGATGTTTACGCTTTCTAATCAGGTGCAAGGATCACCTTTCAGATTAGTAGAGAAGAAAGCCAGCAATATTCCTGGTGGCGTAATTATGAATGCAAAAATTTCCTATGCCTTCTCCGATATGGTTACCGGATATGTAAGTGGTAGAAATGTGTTGAATACCAATGCCCGTCAATATTTTGGTTCCGACCGTATCATGGCCTTGTATATGGTAGGCGTTTCGTTCACCTACTAACAACTATTTTACCGATAAAACGAGGAGACCGTTCTTTGAGACCGGTCTTTTCTTTTGTCCTACGGGTGTTTACAACCGGGAAACATTTTTTAATCCGCTTCTGTTAGCCATAGCCGGGCAAATGCGCCCTTTTCAATAGGATTCAAATGGGGGAATGTTGGGATTTAAAATTTTAAATGGGCATAAACTGAAAAATCGCATGGAAATCATTGATTTTTCAGTAGATTTATGCAACCTCATTTCACTTTTTTAAGTAATAAACCTGAAGATAGTAACGAACTTTTTTGATTTTTTTCGATGAAATTACGTCAAAGTATAAAATACAAAATTGGAGCTGGATTTGCTATTCTGATATTTCTGTTCGTGGTGAATGCCGTGGTGAGTATTTATGTGTTGAATAATAACCGCCGATTAACCAATGAAATATCAACGATTGTAGATCCATCCATTGAGGCCATAAATGAGCTCAACTTGCTCATCAACAAGTCTAAAATGTTTTCTACCAACTGGGTGTTCATGAAGGCCAACGAGGCGGATAAGGAAGCCCTTAAAAAGTTGTTAAGAAAAGAATTCCCAGAACTGCAAAAGCAAATAATGGAGCTTTCTCTAAATTGGGATTCTTCCCAAAGTAGGGAAATAAAGGTCATTTTGAATGATTTTGAGAAATTGATTGCTTCGGAGGAAGAGATCATGTCTCTGCTCACCAAGTTTGAAGACTACGAAGATGGTAGTATTCTTTTCATGGCTCAGGACGTCGTAGAATCCCAGGTGTTGCCACAGTCGGCAGCTTTGTTTACCAAACTGAATCGCCTGGTGGATTTAAAAAAGAAAGAAAAATTATCGTATGAAGTAGATTTGGTGGAGTCTTCGGATTCACTTAAGTTGAGCGTAGTCGGATTGGGTTTATTCGTTATCATTTTGGGTGGTTTGATTGCTATTGTAATGGCTAATAACATCACCCAACCTATTGTTCAGATTAAGGAAGTAATGAATGAACTGGGTTTAGGTGTTATTCCTAAAACGGATTTTATCGAAAGCAAGGATGAGATTGGAGAAGTTCAAAAATCCATTAAAAATGTAATCAAAGGGTTGGGGGAAACAGTTTACTTTGCCAATAAGATTGGTAATAAAGAACTGGATGCACAGTATTCTCCACTCAGTGAAAAAGATGTATTGGGTCATGCTTTGCTAGGCATGCGCGACAATCTGAAGCGTTCGTATTTACTCGAAACGCAACAATCCTGGATTCTTGATAATTCTGCGGAAGTCAGTGATATTCTTCGCAAACACAACGAAATACAGCCATTGTGTGAGGAAGTTACGGTGTTTATGCAAAAGACCATAGGAGCCGTGCAAACGGCCTTTTATCTGGTGACCGAACGGGATGAACGTAGCTATAAAAATTCGTACCTGGATCTCAAGTTTAGTTTTGCTTATAACAGGAAAAAAAGTTTAAAGTCTAGATTTCGTTTTGCGGAAGGTTTTGTGGGGCAATGTGCCATTGAGCAAGCCACCATTCTTCGTACCGAAATTCCTGATGATTACGTAACGATTACTTCAGGTATCCTGGGTGATCAGCGTCCTTCTTGCCTATTGTTCATTCCTTTAATCATCGATGAGGTGGTGTATGGCGTAATTGAGTTTGCTTCATTGTCACTATTCGATGCATACAAAATCGAATTTTGTGAAAATGTGGCACCAAGTATTGCCCGCACGATTTCCAATATTCAGGTAAATGAGCATACTCGTTATCTCTTGGAACAATCGCAGATCATGAGTCAGGATTTGCGCGAAAAGCAAGAAGAGCTCCTCCAGAATGCGGAAGAAATGAAGGTTACGCAGGAAGAGCTGGAGCGCAGCAATCAAATGCTGGAAGCTCAGATTGAGCAAGTAAACTTGGCACAGCAACGCACAGAGCAGCTGTTATATAACGCTTCGGAAGTTATTACTATTTATGAGAAGGACGGCACCATGCGCTATATTAGCCCGTCCGTAAAAAGAATACTCGGTTATAGTCCGGAGGAACTTATTGGTTCGAAAGGTCGCACGCACACGCATGAGGAGGATATAGAAAAGTCTCGAATTATGTTTACCAACCTTTTGAAAGGTCAAGGGGAGTCGGATGTTATTCAATATCGTTTTCAGAAGAAGGACGGCACCTGGATATGGCTTGAGGCAGCAGGGAAAAATTTGATGGACGATGCTTCTGTGAAAGGAATTGTTGTCAATGCACGCGACATTACCGTTAAAATAAAGGCTGAACAGGAAGAGCGCATGAGGAAAAACATGCAAGCCCTCTCAGAAAATTCACCGGATATCATTACCCGTGTAAAAGTGGATGGACACATTGTATACATTAACCCATCCATTGTTGCCTACACAGGGGGAAGCCCACAACAGTATATTGGACAGTCTCTCCATGATATCAAAGATCAGAGCGAGATTATGCAATCCTGGGGAAATGCCATCGGATCGGTGCTTGAAACGCAGGAAAAGGTGATTGTGGAAGCTACCTTCAAAGTAGATCAAGTGATCCGATACATGCAAATCAACGCCATACCTGAGTTTGCAGGTGATTTGTTGGAATCGGTATTGCTGGTATCACACGATGTGACAGAGCAAAAAGAATCGGAATTGGAGATTCGGGAAAAGAATAAAAAGATCAACGAAAGTATCAATTACTCGAAGCGAATTCAGAATGCTGTTATTCCGGATAACCGAATTATTTCCGAAATTTTCCCCGAATCCTTCATCTTCTATCACCCAAGAGATGTTGTTTCGGGAGATTTTCCATGGATAATGCGAAAAGGCGATGACGTATATGTAGCTGCCGTAGATTGTACGGGACACGGTGTGCCGGGTGCTATGCTTTCGCTGGTGGGTAATTTCCTTCTCAACGACATCATCGCCAATAATAAAGGGCTTAGCCCGGCCAAAGCTTTGGATGAGTTTGACAAACAAGTGAACAATACACTCAATACAGAGAAGAATGATTCTCAAATTAAAGACGGCATGGACATCGCGTTGTGCCGGATAAACCTTAAAACGAAAGTAGTCGAATATGCCGGAGCTCACCGTCCGTTGTACTTCATCAATAAAGGAAACCTGGAGGAATACAAGGGCGATAAGTGGGCTATAGGCGGCGGTGTTTACAGAAATCAAACCAACTTCACCCACCATCAGGTACAGTACCAGAAGGGGGATAGTCTGTACATTTTCTCCGATGGATTGCCAGATCAATTTGGTGGTCCGCTCAACCGTAAATTCGGTCCGCAGAGAATTAAAGACTTAGTACTCGCTAATCACCAGGATATGAAACTTTCTTATTCCACTCTCGTAAGTGAATTTGAAAAATGGAAGGAAGGTCAAAAACAGATGGATGATGTACTCCTCATTGGTATAAAATTCTGATTTTTTGATTTAAAACTTTTTGAAAATGGCCTTAATACAATATTTATTTAAACAAAATCCTATGAAATATATCTATGATATACAGCAGTTGATGTCTAATAAAAACCTCATGCTGGTGTACGAAGGAGAATTCACGCAGGAAATCACCAAGTCTGTACTATCCATGACCGAAAGGAATCTCGAATCAGTAGGAGAGGAGAATAACATCAAAAGAAAAGTATTTAACGTAATGGTGGAATGCCTGCAGAACATTTGTAAGCATGCAGACTCCAATGAAAATATTACGGAAGACAAAGGTGCTGTTTTCATGATTGGACGTGAAGATGGTAATTATGTGATAACCTCCGGGAACTTCATCGGCAATGATCATGTTCCTAAGTTGAAAGAGAAACTTACGCACATTAACAGCCTGGACAAAGAAGGGTTGAAATCTTACTACAAAGAATTGATTAAAAATTCCGAACTTTCGGACAAAGGAGGAGCGGGATTAGGATTTGTAGATATCGCCCGTAAGTCAGGTTCTAAGCTCGAATTTGATTTTGAACGCATAAACGATCAATATTCGTTTTTCTCTTTTAAAACAAAAATTAGCAAAGAAGACTAAGATATTTTTTTAATAAATTTAAATTCGCAATTTCATATGCAAGTTATACATCTTGAAGGAACCGAAGATACCCCCAAAGTAATGCTTGATAAAGGCACTGGTATTTTCGAAATTTCAGGCCGTTCTCTACCCGAGGATGCTGCTGAGTTCTATTCTCCTATTCTGAATTGGCTTGGAGAATATGCCAAAGCAGCCAATCCCAAGACTGATTTTGTTGTAAAACTGGAGTACTTCAACACGGCGTCTTCCAAATTAATTTTGGATACCTTGTCCAAGCTGGAAGGAATTCCTAACACAACGGTGGTTTGGTATCATTACGAAGACGATGAAGATATGCAAGAAGCAGGGCAGGAATTTGCCGAATTGGTAGATGTTCCATTTGAATTTAAAGTATATTGATTTTTTGGTCTCTGAATGAGTGAGGAAATATTAAAATCGCTTGCCCAACTGTTTGCTATTATTACCAAACAGGATACAGGGGTTTCTGAAAGCGAAAGGAATTATGTTATCAATTCCTTCAAAAAGCGACTTAACCTCACAACAGCCGAGCAGTACATTGCGCTTTACGAAGAATTCCTGAAAGACGGTGAAAACAAAGAAGAAGGAAAAAAACGCCTCACTTCTGTTAAAGACTCCGTTCGTACATTAGGTATTTGCCGTAAAATCAACAAAACCCTCACCCATAAACAAAAAATTGTAGTATTGGTAGAACTCCTCGAGTTGCTGAAAACTCAAGGAGCTGCCTCTGCTCAAAAAGAAGAAATTATTGATACGGTTTCAACCGCCTTCAACATCGACAAGGCGGAATATGCCGTGTTGCAAACTTTTGTACTGAAAGACGATTCGGAATTGTTTGAGACGGAAGAAATTCTAAGCATCAACCGAACTTCAGCAGAAGATTTTAAAGGGAAGTCACGTCACATCATGTCTGAAAACATGCATGGTAACTTGTTTTTTATACGAGTTGCCAGTGCCGATATGATGTTTTTAAAATATTCCGGACACGATGAAATAAACCTTAATGGTTTAATCATTGCTCCGAATACGGTGGTACTCTTTTCTCAGGGAAGTACAGCTCGCTCGCTCAAAGGCGGGGTATTTTATTACAGCGATATTTTATCGCAATTCATCAGCGAGTCCGCTCAAATTCGCTTATCCTTTAATGTTACTAACCTTGAATATCGCTTCCCGAATCTGGCAATCGGATTAAGGGATATCAATATTTCGGAAGGTTCAGGCAAATTGGTAGGCATCATGGGTGCCAGTGGGGCGGGTAAAACAACCTTGCTCAACGTACTTGCTGGCTTGGAAACTCCTTACAAAGGGGAGGTGCTGATTAATGGCATTAATCTGCATAAGGAAAAGGATAAAATCAGAGGTATCATTGGGTATATTCCTCAAGATGATCTTTTAATTGAAGAACTTACCGTTTTTGAGAACTTGTTCTACAGCGCCAAGCTCTGTTTTCGCGATAAATCAGATGCAGAACTGACAGAGTTAGTTGAACGCGTGCTGGCCGATCTTGGACTTTCACAAATCCGGAATCTGCAAGTAGGAAACCCTCTCAATAAAACCATTAGTGGCGGTCAACGAAAACGTGTAAACATTGCCCTCGAACTCATTCGAGAACCTTCGGTGCTATTCGTAGACGAACCTACTTCGGGCTTGTCTTCCCGCGATTCCGAAAATGTCATGGACTTATTGAAAGAGCTTACCTTAAAGGGTACGCTTATTTTCGTTGTTATACACCAGCCTTCCTCCGATATCTACAAAATATTCGACCGGATGTTTATCCTGGATGTTGGCGGATTCCCCATTTATTATGGAAACCCGGTTGATGCTATTACTTATTTCAAGCGGATTTCGCAGCAGGCCGATAGCGATAAAGGCCAATGCCAGACTTGTGGTAATGTAAATCCCGAACAAATCTTCAATATTATTGAAGAAAAGGTGGTAGATGAATACGGGAATTTTACACCTAATAGAAAACTCACCCCCAAGCAATGGTTTGATTCCTTTCTCTCCAACTTTCAGATTAAAAAGCTGGAGGATATTAAAGATGCCAAAGTACAGATGCTTGCCAAACCAGGCAAATTCAAGCAAGCACTTATATTCGCTACGCGGGATATTAAATCTAAAATTTACAATCGCCAATACATGATCATCAATATGCTCGAAGCACCTTTGCTCGGGTTTATTTTGGCATTTATTTTAAGATATAAAAACAATACCGACCATTCGGCTTACTTATTCAGGTACAATGAAAATATACCTGCGTATATTCTGATGAGTATTGTTATATCCATCTTTATCGGACTCAGCATTAGTGCGGAAGAAATTATAAAAGACAGAAAGATTTTAAAACGAGAAACCTTCCTGAATCTGAGCCGCAATAGTTATTTAATTTCCAAAGTGCTCATCCTGTTTGCGTTCAGTGCCATTCAAAGTTTTTTATTCGTAGCCGTAGGAAATAATATACTGGAAATACAAGGTATGTTCGTTACGTATTGGCTCATGCTCTTCACCGTAGCATGTTTCGCGAACGTTACCGGCTTGATTATTTCATCGGCATTCGATACAGCCATCACAGTGTATATTCTAGTTCCCTTGCTGTTGATTCCTCAAATGATTTTGAGCGGGGCTATATTCAGCTTTGATAAAATTAACGATAGTATCAGAAGTGTAGATAAAGTGCCGGTAGTCGCAGACCTGATGGCTTCTCGATGGGCTTATGAAGCCATTGCGGTGGCCCAATACCGCGATAACGATTACCAACAGTTAAAGTTGGAAAATAATAAAGAGAATCTTTTTCAACTTGAGCAAAAGGAAAATATTACAAATTACCACATTGTGTATGTGCTTCCTGAAATCAGGGAACGCATTGAATACATTAAAGAAAATTTCGGTTCCGTGGAAGACTCTGTCGTTCGCAAATGCGAAACCGACCTGGAATTGGTGAAATATGAACTTCAGAAATTGTCCTTCGTGACCAAATTTCCGGATGAGTTAAAATTACTAAAGTACGGCAGCTTTACTGTGTTTAAAGGGAATGATTTACTCACCCACTTGGCTAAGTTGGAGATGTTTTTTCAAAAGACCTTTAATGAAACGCAAAAGAGAAAAGAAGATTTACTTTCGAAGGCTGAAAAGGCAGGTCAGAATCTGAATAAAATTAAAGACAATACGTTCAATGAAAGTCTCTCTGATTTGGTCAGAAATGCCACCGCTAAAAAAAGAATTTTAAATGCAGGAGGATATTTAGCTCCAAAGCTGGATTATGTGTATTTTGCCCCGGTTAAGGTAGAAGGCAAATACGATTACCGGGCTCACTTTTTCGCCCCCGTTAAGCAATTTGCAGGAATTTATTTTAATACTTATTATTTCAACGTAAGCGTCATCTGGATAAGCACCTTATTACTGTATTTGGTGTTGTATTTCGACTGGCTTCGCAAGCTTCTAGATTTTCTGGGCAAGTTGAACTTCTTGAAAAAATAACTAAATTTCAAGGCTTTCGTAGAAAGTAATAATGTGATTGTTGGATATATTTAAGTTGATGTATACCCTTATGAAAAAGGTAATTTTGTTTTCTGTATTGCTCGCAGCCATGTCTTGTGGCTCCGGAAATCAATCCAATGACGCAGTGATTGGCGGAGATTCCTCCACTGTGGATACGGCCAGTTCCAACTCAGTGGTGCTGCCTCAGGATGCTGTAGAAGGTATTGTGAAAACCATTCCTTCACCCATTGAAACCTCTGTAATCATTAAAAAGGCAGGAGGGGAGTATAATAAAGCAATTCTCAATCCTACCGAAAATTCTAAAAACTACAGTTCGTCCTTTAAAAAGGCGCTCAACCTGGGGGTTTATGGTGCCGATTTAGGATATATCAATATCTATGAAAAAAATAAAGAAAGTCTGTATTACCTGCAGTCTGTAAAAGAGTTGGCGGATGGATTAAATATCGGTCAGTTTTTTGACTTTGAAACCATCAAACGGATGGCAGGAAGCAGTAAAAATGCCGATTCTCTTCTCAACATCACCACCGATAACTTTAATCAGATTAACGATTATCTTTTCCAGAAAAATCGCTCAGACCAAAGTGTGTTGATTCTTTTGGGTGGTTGGATTGAAGGCTTGAACATTATGTGCGAAACAGCCATAAAAAGCAAAAACCCAAAGCTTTACGAAAAAATTGGCGAACAAAAGATTGTAATTGACCAGCTTGTATTGGTTATTTCAAGCTTTGAAAGCGATGCCAACATTCGTGAATTGAGTATGGGAATGAAAGAAATGCAGAAGATATTCGAAAAGGTCGAAATCACTTATACCTACAAGGAGTCTAAAATGGAAATTGTGGATGGCATACCAACCATTGTAGACAAGAGCGAAAGCAAGGTCAATATCTCTGAAAGTCAGGTGCTTGAAATCGCTAAGATTACCAAGGATTTGAGGGATAAGATTGTGAAATAAGGCATATTTTTTGTACGTTTGGTTTTATCATAGTTACGGGGTATATGAAAAAGTTTATTTTTACTGGGATACTACTTTTATTAGCAGGTGTTTCCAACTCTCAATTTAAAACTGCAGACTGTGTTGCTAAACTAAATGGCTTCACATTTCTCAAAACATACAAGCTGGATAACCCTTCCAAGGAATCTGAGTTTTCGTATGTGTTCAGCAAAGACAATAGCTACATCATCATCATTTGCAGCAAGGACGGAAACCCTTCAGAGTCGAGTGTTTCTTTGTTTGACGCAAACAAAAACATGTTGGCCAGCAGCTACGATGAAGCGAACAAGCGCCACTATTATGCCTTGGCTTATAACTGTAAAGCTACAGGTATGTACTACATGAAGTTCAAGTTCGACAAGCCTTCCGGAGATTGCTCCAGTGTGCTTGCCTTCAAAAGATAAGATATGAATAATGATCCTGAGCTTAACGGGAAATACCTGGGCTCAATTTCATCTGATTTTATTAAAGTTTGCGACACGCTAAAAGAAGCCTCTTACCAGATCAGGGTGAGAGGCATTTCTGCTTTTCCCGTATTCCCCATCGCTAAAACTGAAATCCCCCTAGGACAGCTGCTCATAGGCATTAAAGATGCCCCACAACTTTCCTGGAATTATTTTGTCTCTTTCCTCGATGAATTTAAACAACGCAAGTTGGTCGAAAATGAAGAAGATTTTATAGCAGCCTATAAAAACCCCGATGAATTTTGCTGCTTATTCGTCGTCGATGAAGCTTTTACTAATTTCGTTTTTATTCCTTATCCGGAAGATTAATTTTTCGTAAAAGTTATGAGCATGGATGAGAATAAAATCAAAGCCCTGATATCACTCCTCGATGATGAAGACATGGAAGTAGTTTCCAATGTAGAAAGGGAAATTATGAACATGGGCGAAAGCATCATTCCTTTCCTCGAATCAGAATGGGAAAAGAACTTTAATCCCCTCGTGCAAAAACGAATTGAGGATTTAGTACATAATCTTCATTTCGATCTGTTACTCTCCAGGCTCCGCATTTGGCACCAGGAGGGCTGCCTCGACCTATTGGAGGGCATGTGGCTGGTGGCTACTTATCAATATCCGGACCTCGATTATAAAAAGTTAAAAAGCGATCTGGAGCAGATTTATTATGAATCTTGGCTTCAACTCAAAGAGGAAATGCTGCCCATCGAACAGGTCAAAACCATCAATCACACCCTGTTCAATCAATTAAAGTTTAGCGCCAATACTAAAAACTTTCACTCCCCTTCCAATTCCATGATTAATATTGTATTGGAAACCAGAAAGGGAAATCCGATTTCTTTGTGCGTTATCTATCTATTGGTGGCTCAGAAGCTGAAACTTCCAGTATTTGGTGTCAACCTGCCAAACCTATTCATCCTCACCTACAAAACGGAAGAGACACAATTCTATATTAATGCATTTAACAAAGGACTTATTTTTACGAAGCAGGATATTGATAATTATTTGACTCATTTAAATCTGTCACCCCTGGATATATTTTATCAGCCATGCTCGTATAAGGATATTGTAGTGCGCGTATTGCGTAATTTGCAGGTATCTTTCGAGAAATTAGGGGAGAATAATAAAGTAGATGAAATTAAATTATTGCTAGATACATTAGACTCATAAGTGAATATATGCCGATTTTTACAGCCGTTTAAAACTTTCAAATGCTAAACCGCTAAAAAAAACACAATGTTGGCAATCTGGTATAGTTATTTGTTTACATTTGCGTTCAATTCAGGAATAAACCATATCAAAAGAACACACCTATGTTTTCATTATTTGGGCTTAAAAAGGATAAGTTAAATCGTGGCAACCTCAAAAATTTGATTGCACTGGCCAAGGCAGATGGGGTTATTGCTGACTCTGAACTGAAAATGCTTTACATGGTAGGTAAGCGCCTTGGAATGAAGGAGGATGAAGTAAACGCCGCCATTAAAGATAGTTCCAAAATCGAGTACAAAGTGCCCTCCAACGATGCCGAGCGATTTGAGCATTTGTACGAACTTATTGAAATGATGCTGGTGGACGGAGCCATTGAAGAGAATGAAATCGACTTTTGCATTGAAATCTCTGAGAACCTTGGGTTTAAAAAGTCTGTGGTAGGGGTGCTGGTGCGCAAAGTATCCATGGGTATTCAGAATGGTGTGGATAAAGAAACCCTCAAGAAGGAAGCTCAAAGCTTCCTCAATATGTAGATCGAATAATATTTTGTTATTTTTGCAACCGTGCAGTACTTTTTGTACGCACTGAAAAAATCGGCCCGGTGATTCACTGTGGCTGTTTTTCTTCATAATGGTTAGTAATGAACCCACTTCATCGAAGTGGAAAGATCATCTCAGGATACCTCATCTGAAGATGATGAAACTTGAAATTCAATGGAAAAAATTATCATTCTGGATTTTGGCTCTCAGTACACACAGTTGATTGCGCGCAGGGTTAGAGAGTTAAATGTATACTGCGAAATTCATCCCTTTAATAAAGTTCCTGCACTGGATGCTCAGGTAAAAGGAATTATCCTTTCGGGAAGTCCTTGTTCGGTGAGGGAGAAAGACGCGCCGGAAGTGGATCTGTCTTTGTTTAGAAAAAAATGGCCACTCTTAGGAGTTTGCTACGGAGCCCAATTCATGGCTCACAAAAATGGTTTTGAAGTACTCCCTTCCACCATACGCGAGTACGGGCGTGCACGCATCACCAGCTTCCAGGCTTCCAATAAGCTAATGGCAGGAATCAGTCAGGGCTCCCAGGTTTGGATGTCGCACGGGGATACCATCAGTCAATTGTCTGCTCCCTTTCAAATTATTGCCAGCACCGAAACGGTGCAGTGTGCCGCCTATCAGATCGAAGGCGAAGAAACCTACGGTATACAATTCCATCCCGAAGTAACGCACTCTTTAGAAGGTAAGGCGCTCATCAAAAATTTTGTTGTAAACATCTGCGGATGCCGTCAGGATTGGAATTCCTCGATATTTATCGAATCCACAGTGGCTGATTTAAAACAGAAAATCGGACAGGATAAAGTGGTGCTCGGACTTTCAGGAGGTGTTGATTCCTCTGTGGCCGCAGTGCTCATTCATAAAGCCATTGGTGCCAACTTAACCTGCATTTTCGTAGATAACGGTTTGCTCAGAAAAAATGAGTTCGAAGAAGTTCTCGCTTCCTACCAGGGCATGGGCTTAAACGTAATTGGGGTTGATGCTAAAAAACAATTCTACGATGCCCTCCATAATCTTTCTGAACCTGAGGCTAAACGCAAGGCCATCGGAAAGACGTTCATCGATGTTTTCGATCAGGAATCCCATAAAATCCAAGACGTGAAATGGTTGGGCCAGGGTACCATTTATCCCGACGTCATCGAATCGGTATCGGTAAAAGGTCCTTCCGTAACCATCAAGTCGCATCACAATGTCGGTGGACTGCCCGACAAAATGAAATTGAAAGTGGTAGAACCGCTTAATACTTTGTTCAAAGACGAAGTGCGCTTGGTCGGCAAAGCCTTAGGGATTGATGACAAAATTTTAAAGCGTCATCCTTTTCCTGGACCTGGATTAGCCATACGGATCTTGGGAGATATCACCCCTCAGAAGGTACAAATTCTGCAAGAGGTAGATGCCATATTTATTAACGGACTCAAAAAGTCAAACCTTTACGACAGTGTTTGGCAAGCAGGAGCTATACTCCTTCCCGTAAAATCAGTAGGCGTGATGGGCGATGAGCGAACCTATGAAAATGTAGTAGCCTTGCGCGCTGTATCCAGCATGGATGGCATGACCGCGGATTGGGTACATTTACCCTATGAATTCCTAGCAGATATTTCCAATGAAATTATCAACCGTGTAAAAGGAGTAAATAGAGTGGTGTACGACATTAGCTCCAAACCTCCCGCTACTATTGAGTGGGAATAATTTCTCTATTCGCTTTTTCATGCAAGGAACAGCCGGAACCATTGGTGTACAACGTTGTTTCAAATAGTATGAAAAGAAGAACGAAGAAAAGTTCATTATTCCTTATTCCGGTGCTAAGCTGGCTTTTGTTTTCATGTTTTTATCATAAACAAGAAAAGGATATAATTTCGGAATCTACCGTGTCGCAACAGGAAATTAAATACCTCGCCCTGGGTGATTCTTATACCATCGGCGAAGGAGTACCCGCGGAAGGTAGTTTTCCACTGCAACTCGCAGAAGCGCTGCGCAAGCAAGGCTATAAGGTACCCCGCCCGAACGTTATTGCTCGCACCGGCTGGAGAACCGACAATTTAAAAAATGCCGTGGATCAGGCTCAGCTACCGGATACATTTAACCTTGTTACCTTACTTATTGGTGTTAACAATCAATACCAGGGGCGCAGCGTGGCATCCTACGAGCCCGAATTTTTAAAATTACTTCAAATCGCCGTACAAAAAGCCCAGGGAAGAAAAGAACAGGTAATCGTCGTCTCTATTCCCGATTACGGATACACTCCTTTTGGTGCCAATAATCAAGTTCAGATTTCGGCAGCCATTGATGCATACAACCAAGTCAATAAAAAAATTACCGATAGCATGGGCATTGCCTACGTGAATATTACACCCATTTCACGCGAGGCAAAAACAGACCCAGCTTTGCTTGCATCCGATCGCTTACACCCTTCTGCCAGCATGTACCAGCGTTGGGTAGCATTGATATTGCCGGAAGTTCGCTTGTGAGTAAAGGAGCGATTTCCCCAAATGCAATATTCTGCTTGCGATGGAAGTAAATGCCTCTCTCCCCCAAAATACATACAGACGAATAAAAGAAGCACCTCAGTGTTTTTCTTAAACCGGCTTTTCTCAATAGAAGCGAAGCGCACTATGGACATGGATCGTAGATCCATGGCCGGTAATCCCGACTTAGAAAATCACGGGCTTAGAAAAGAATTTCTTCTATTCAATTCCTTCTGAAGCCCTTGATTTTAGTAGTCGTTTTTCAATAGAAGAATTTCTATTGAAAAATTAGGGTTAAACTCAACACCCAAACATAAGTCTCCCAGTATGGCGTGCCCCTGCGCGGCGCCTAAGGCGCTACTTGGGTCGGGCTTTCGCTACAAGTCCTCGTGGCATGGCGCTTGCAGCGCCGCCACTGCGGGCTTTTCGCTCTATCCCTCACGCAGGTAATTACTAACATGGCGGTTTCAACAGCATTTATACCCAACAGCATTCTCCATGGAAAACGTTATACGACTATACACAATAGCAGCGAAGCGCAAAATTGAGAAAGCTCGTGGATCATAGCTCCATGGCGGATAATCCCGAGGTAGAAATTTATCGGGTTTACCTAAGGTGCTATAATTTTCTTGGTCCCAACTCCGTTACCAGCGCTTGAACAATAACGCCACTTGGTAAGTGCGAGGTATTTTGTTTTAAGGATTCAATGAGCAATCGTTTCATTACCTTATTAATTTTTGCTCCCGTCACCCGGTCCCAGTAGTGCGCAATTTCTTCCAGACTAATTCCTTCGTCCGGGCTACTCCAGTCGCCTGCCGCCAAATCCAACCGACCTAATTTCTTTGGCCCTCTCACACGGAAGGTAAGGCCAGAGTCATGAAATGCCTTTTCCCATAAACGTATTCGTGTATCTTTATCAGGAGGCATGAAAGTGATTTCGGTTTCAATCCTTCTTCTGAAAGCATCGTCGATATTAATGCCCAGGTTGGTCGCCATGATTACAAAGCCATTGTATTCTTCCATGCGTTGCAGAAGATAGGCTATTTCCTGGTTGTGGTAGTGGTCATTGGCTTCGCCAGTTCCTTTGCTACGTTTTCCAAAAATAGAGTCTGCTTCGTCAAAAAATAAAAGCCAGTTTTTACTTTCAGCAACATCCAGAAGATTACGTAAATTTTTAGTTGTTTCGCCCACCCATTTGGATACAATGCGAGACAGATCAATCCGGTAAACAGGCATTCCGAGTGATTTTCCTAACAAGCCGGCGGTAAGTGTTTTTCCTGTTCCGGGTTCACCGGAAAAAAGAGCGATCACATTTTTACGGAAACGCTTTCCCATGGTAGGATGCTCCGTAATTTGCTGGTGTAAAAGAATACTCATTTTCAATTCTTCCACTTTACTTTGCACACTATAGGGTAAAATCAAATCACTCCAGTCTTCCTTAGGAACAATAGGAGAGGCCGGGAATTCAGAAGAGAAACTATAATAAAATTGCTTGCCTAAAGCTATTCTATAAATGAATTCCGGACTACATTCCAGTTCGCTGTCCTTAAACAAGGCTTCGTTTTCCAAAGGCTTCAAAATGCCGAGTTGGAAGAGTGCGGATGATTTATTAAAGTAATAATCAGCGTCGAGGTAATGCCTGGAGGTATCTCCGTTGGCAATTAGGAACAGAGCAGTAAATACCGTAGGGTAAAATAAACGGGCTTCTTTGTCAATTCTCCCGCCAATTAATCCGCTATTGGGATATATGCAAGTAACTGTAAAAAAACGGTTCAATAGCACCGGAGAAACATAGCGGCACAATGCCAGCAAGGCGATCAATCGCTCATGCTCATTCAACTGATCCAGCAAAGTGGTATCCCCGTCGGGTAGGTCCACCAGGGATAAGGCTCTGGATTGTTGAATCGATTGTTCAAGCAAATTGTTTTCTATCTCCGGAAATCGAGAAGACAATACCTGATGGACATGTTTTTCAAATTCAATTAATACGTTGGTAAGCATCGAGCTTGGAGTTTGAATACTTGCGTACAAGATGATTACATACTTACTTTAAATCAAGTATTTATTTCATATAAATTCCTTGGTTCTATTCAACGCACTCGCATTCAGAATTTGGTATAGATGTTGTTTCGTTCCGGTCACAAAAATAATGTCTTCAATAGGTGCGATAGGATAGAATGTCACGAGTTTTAATTTAAAATTCAAACCGTTTTTGTACCTTCATAAGGTCTGAAATGCCCCGAAGAAATGAACGCCGGTTTTGAGGTTGTAAATAAAAAAACAGAAGAAGAGTCTGAGATTTTTACGACGAGTCTTTCTAATATTGAACCCATTATTAAACCCAATATTGAACCAGTGATCCAACCTGGACTGGGTGCTGATAAGTCCGTGAAAAAAGAACCTCAACAAAAGCAAAGAGAAAGGATTCGCCAGCAAAAGACTTCCATTGCCAGAGAATCTGTCTTAGTCGACGATCCTGTGATAGTAAATGCCTTGCAAAATCCCTCCTTATTAGCTTTTATACAATCGGTAAAAGGTTCTGGAATTCCTCTTAGTGTTTCAGACATGGAAGCATTGGGAATGAAAACGAATGTGGGGGTATTGATCCACACAGATCCGATGGCTCATTTTTTATGCTCTTTGTTGGATGCGAAAGCATTTGCCTTGCAGCAGGAAATATTTTTCTCCAAGGGAAGTTTTCAGTTGGATACAGAAGAGGGAAAGTCTCTGTTAACCCATGAACTCTTGCATGTAGCCCAAGGAACCTCTGTGGTAGCCAGACAAGTCAAAGAGGATAAATCAACATTCCCCATTTCTGATCCCGTTGTATTAGATATTTTGAAACAAAAGTGGGATTTCATTCCAGAAGATCTTCGGCGTAACTATGTACTGAAATTTCCAGAGTTACAATACCTGGAAGAAAATGACCAGAAAAAAACAGATCCCGTAACGACACCGGCAACTACTTCAACATCCTTGGATTCGTATCCCATTGTGATGGAAGAGTCTGCAATAGCGGAGCAGGTACCTTTGAGTACTTCCATGTCCACGCTCGAAAACCATCAACCGGATGAGCAGAAACGCTTGGAAGAAGAGCAGCAGCGAGAAGCCGATCGGCTTAAAAAATGGACTGAATTAACCGCGTATCAAATTGTAGCAGAGGAGTTGCACAGCAGTTGGAAATCCGTAAAAAAGGAATTTCAATCGGATGGCTCCATGGTCGCGAATCTATTTATCAAAGAAAAATTAATAAATGGGTGGAGGCCAGGCGATGGGATGCCCTCCATTCTTACCTGGAAGGATTCTAAAAAGCTCTTGCATATTCAAGCCTGGACTTTCGATTTGGCTATGAATACCGCCAAGGCTTACGGTATGAATGCGGGCGGAGGAAATACCTTTGTTTGGGAAACTCCTTGGCTCACTCCTGAGCAACGAAAGGCGGCAGGGATATTTAGTTTGTATGAGTATCGGATTGCCAAACCAGATGAGCAGCAAGAATATGAAAAGGCCAAGGCATTAGCCAAAGAATATCATCTCCCGATTCCCACAGAATTATTTCAGTTTATAAAAGAATTCGGTGGAAGTTCCAATGTGTATTCGATTTATTACAGCAGCGAAATATCGAAAATTGAAAAAGAACGGGAACTCCAAAAGCCGATTTCTATTCAGTTAACCATTGCAAGTCGCTATAGTCCGGAAAATCCATACAAGGATTGGCCCCAATACCCCGATACCTTGAATATGGCCGACCGCTGGGAGATGGAGCATCGCATCCGTGTAAAACAGGAAGCCGATGATAAGAAAGAAATAGCACTCATTAAATCTTCCATTTGTTCTTACATGGGTCTGTACGATGGTTCGGTAAGGTCTTTGTATGGCATGTCGGAAAAGAAAAAACAGGAGCTGGTTGCCTTTCAGAAGAAACAAGGGCATGAAACGGATTTGATTGAACAAGCCCTGGGAGAGTTGTTGGAAGAAGCCAAACAAGATTTTGGAAAATGGTTGGTGCAGAGTGCCGTGGATGAGCAACAACACAAAAAGAAAGGGCTATCGGAAGAACAGGCATATACTACCGTTTTGTTTAATGCTAAAAGGGAAGTATTTGATCACCATCTCACCGATGTGGAACGCCGTATTTACCTTACCATTTTCCAGCTTTCACAACTTCGGGCCAGTAATCCCAATGATCCTGGAATTCCTGACTTACAGAAGAAATTGCTTGCCTTAGGTAAATTACCCGATTTATATAATGAAAAGGGCGATCAGCTCAAGGTTCCATCCAATAAATCACTTCAGGAAGAAACTACGGCCATTTTGCCGGAAGTAGTGGACGAAAAAGCAAGGGCTTATCTCAAAACATACAAGGATCAACTGGGCGAAATTTTTCTCGAGAAATTTTTTCTTTATAAAGAGGCAAAAGAAT
>JALONM010000101.1 GCA_025454925.1 Cytophagaceae bacterium | reverse complement strand
AAGTTTTCTATGCGTGAGGGATAGAGCGTAAAGCCTGTTGACGCGGTGGCGCCTGTAGCGACACTGCGCCAACAAGGGCTTGCAGCGATAGCCCGGCCCAAGTGGCCTGGTGCCTTAGGCGCCGCCACGCAGGGACACGCCCAAGAAAAAGGCATGCTGAGGTTGAATTCTAAATAAAGGCAACAAGATGGCTAGAGATTAAGCCCTATAACCCAAGGTTAGCAAATCTCCAATTGGGAGCTCAACGAAATCTTTGGCTGTGATTTGCTTGGCAGGTGCTGCTTCATTTCTGCATTTCATGAATGCGTTTGTTAAATGGGCAAAGAGGTAGTGTGTTTAATTTCCCCCATGACAAAAATGCTATGAGTATTGCCAATATTGGGAATGGATCCCAATTTATTCATAATAAAATGTTGGTATTCGGGCATATCCTTTACCATTACTTTCAGCATAAAATCATAATCTCCCGATACGTTGTAACATTCTGTGACTTCCTTTAAGGCCACCACATCTTTCACAAATTTATTTCCTATTTCGCGCTCGTGCTGACGAAGGGATACATGGCAAAATACGGTCAGACTTTTTTGCAATGGTATTGGATTGAGTAAAGCCACATATTTCCGTATGTAGCCTTTTTTTTCCAATCGTTTGATGCGCTCATGCACGGGAGTGCTGGATAAAAAAAGTTTTTCGGATAATTCTTTGGTGGTGTAATGAGCGTTTTCTTGTAGCAACTTTAAAATTGCTACATCTGTTTTATCGAGCGTTTGCATAGATTTTTTTTCTGTTTGAAAGCCAAAATTCATTCGCGAACAGAATTAATTTTTACAAAAAAAACAAAAAAGACTCAAAGAGTCCTAATTAGTAGATTAAATAAAGAATTAAAATCTTCCGAATTAGCTTTGTATAGAAAATAACACTATACGCTTATGATAACACATACATTGGGATATCCGCGCATCGGTGCCCACCGTGAACTTAAGAAGGCTTGCGAATCGTATTGGGCGGGCAGGTCAACGTTGCATCAACTCATGGAGACTGGCAAGAATTTGCGGAATCAACATTGGTTGCTACAGCAGCAAGCTGGAATGGAGCTCATTCCCTGTAATGATTTTTCTTTTTATGATCATGTATTAGACATGTCACTTACGGTAAATGCCATTCCTGAGCGCTACCACAGTGTAATTCTTGACAAAAGCAAAACTGAAATAGATTTGTATTTCGCGATGGCTCGTGGCTTCCAAAAAGATGGACTTGATGTAACGGCAATGGAAATGACCAAATGGTTCGATACCAATTATCATTACATTGTGCCGGAGTTTAAGCGCCATCAATCGTTTTCTCTTTTCTCCACCAAATGTGTTCGTGAGTTCTATGAGGCCAAGCAATTAGGAATTCAAGCCAAGCCCGTATTGATAGGTCCGGTATCGTACTTATTGCTTGGGAAAGAAAAAGAGTCGGGTTTTCATCGCATTGAATTGCTTGATGCTTTATTGCCGGTTTATGTGGAACTACTTCAAAAACTGGAAGATCAGGGAGCTACCTGGATACAACTGGATGAACCTTATTTAAACATGGATTTATCGCAGCAGGAAAAAAAAGCATATCATAAAGCGTACGACGTGCTACGTAAAAAATTCCCTTCACTTAAATTTTTACTGAGTACATATTTTGAATGTACTGGAGATAACCTTGGACTTGTTTCGGTATTGCCAGTAGATGCGTTGCACCTGGATCTGGTGCGTTGTCCGGCTCAACTGGGTGATTTATTAAACACTGCGTTTGTATTATCAGACAAAAAGCTTTCGCTTGGAATTGTAGACGGGCGTAATATCTGGAAGAATGACTTTAAAAAATCCTTAACGTTTATTCAACAAGCAAGTGAGAAATTAGGGTACGACCGCCTGATGCTGGCACCGTCGTGTTCATTGCTGCATGTACCGTGCGACATTGAACTGGAGAAGGACGAAACTACACTCCGTTCTGACATTAAAAATTGGTTGGCATTTGCCAAGCAAAAACTGAAGGAAATATACGTATTGAAAAATCTTTCACATCAATCAACGGCGCATTTATTTCATTCGGAGTTGCTTGAAAATACTAAAGCGATGGATAGCCGAAAAACCTCTCCGCTAATTCACCTGGCAGATGTAAAAGAACGGGTACAAAACCTTTCCGAAAAGGATACACAACGCTTACACTCCTTTCCGGAAAGGCAGTCGAAGCAATTGGAATATTTGAAACTTCCTCTTCTACCCACGACTACCATTGGGTCATTTCCTCAAACCGAGGAAATTCGTCAGCTCAGAGCGAAATATAAAAATGGCACTATTACCACAGAAGAATACGAGCACGAAATTGCACAAGAGATTGTAGCATCGATTCGCTGGCAGGAATCAATAGGCATGGATGTGCTAGTTCATGGCGAATTCGAACGCAATGATATGGTGGAATATTTCGGAGAACAACTGAGTGGTTTTGTTTTTTCGCAGCAAGGTTGGGTGCAGAGCTATGGCAGCCGTTGCGTGAAACCTCCAATTATTTACGGTGATATACGCAGAGAAAAACCGATGACGGTACGCTGGACCACTTTCGCGCAGTCAACTACCAAACTTCCCATGAAGGGGATGCTGACAGGACCGGTTACCATATTGCAATGGTCTTTTGTACGCAACGATCAGGCGAGAGAAAGCACCGCGTTGCAAATTGCACTGGCGATTCGTGATGAAGTAATGGATTTGGAAAAAGCAGGCATCCGCATCATTCAAATTGACGAGCCTGCCATCCGGGAAGGTTTACCTTTACGAAAAGCGGATTGGCAAAACTACCTGGATTGGGCGGTGCGCGCATTCCGGATAAGTGCTTCGGGTGTTCAAGACGAAACACAAATTCACACGCATATGTGTTACTCTGAATTTAACGACATACTGCCTCATATTGCCGCCATGGACGCCGATGTAATTACTATTGAAACGTCGAGATCTCAAATGGAATTATTAGATGCCTTCGCGGCCTTTCAATATCCCAATGAAATTGGTCCTGGAGTTTATGATATTCATAGTCCGAGGGTACCTAGTGTACAAGAAATGGAAGGCTTACTGGAAAAGGCCCTGGAGGTAATTCCTCCAAGAAATTTATGGGTAAATCCTGACTGTGGATTGAAGACGAGAAAATGGCCGGAAACTAAACTGGCTTTGGAAAACATGATCACTGCTGCCCAAAAATTGCGCGAGCGTGTAACCATGAGTGTTTAGCCGCTGCAATGTTGGAGGATTGGTGTTTTTTTCAAGACGCCGATCTTGCCGATCGTTAGCAGGGATGAGCATTATTAAAGTGTTTAGCGCTTTTATATTTTGACGGTGCAATGAATACTTCAACGAGGAAGCAAGACGGGTGGACCTGATTTTTGAATTGTAATTCTTGGTTTGAAATTTTTCTAAGGGTAATCAGCTCATTGTTCCTGTGGGCATCAGTAAGGATTGACGTATCTGATTTTCTTACTGGTGCCTTTATTTTATAGGTTGGGATTTTTCAATGATCTTAGTTATCCCTTTTTTTATTTCAACTTGAAAAGTTGAATGAATATACATTAAAGGACGTTGGGTTGCGTGAGGGATAGAGCGTAAAGCCTGTTGGCGCGGTGGCGCCTGTAGCGCCACTGCGCCAACAAGGGCTTGCAGCGATAGCCCGGCCCAAGTGGCCTGGCGCCTTAGGCGCCGCCACGCAGGGACACGCCCAAGAAAATCATAAAATCATAAAATCATAGGCTTTCAAAGGAATAAATTTTTACCAAGCCCATGAATTTTCTAATTCCTGACACTAGCCATGGATCTACGATCCATGAGCTTTCTCTAAACTTCGCTTCTATGGAGAAAAGCCCGATGAATATTGAGAAGTGTAAGGGTGGGTAATCGAAGGTTTATTATTCCGCTTCGATAAAGGAGCGATTTTGTTTGTACCAATCGAACAGGATTTTTAATCCGTCGCGCACGTTGACCTGTGGCTGATACCCGAGTAGTTGTTGAGCCTGGGAAATATCGGCGAGGCTATCGTGGATATCGCCGGGGCGCGGTGCGATGAATGCCGGTTGGATGTCAGATCCGGCAATGTTGGCAAGGTGTGCGTAGAGGTCGAGGAGAGAAATGCGATCGCCCACGGCTACGTTGTACACTTTATTGAATGCTTCGGGATGTTTGGTGAAGGCTGCGCAGATATTGGCTTGTACAGCATTTTCCACAAAGGTAAAGTCACGTGTTTGACTGCCGTCGCCGTGTATGCTGGGGGCTTTGCCATCGAGGATGGCATAAATAAACAAGGGGATTACGGCGGCGTAAGGATTTTTGGGATTTTGACGAGGACCGAAAATATTAAAATACCGGAGTCCTATGGTTTTGATTCCGTAAATATCGCCGAATACTTTCGCATACAATTCGTTGACCTGCTTGGTAACGGCGTATGGGGAAAGGGGATTACCTTTATGTGTTTCGACTTTGGGTAAGATGGGGCTATCGCCGTAGACCGATGAGGAAGAGGCGTATACAAAACGCTCCACGCCGGCATCTTTGGCGGCTACCAGCATATTCAGG
Source organism: Cytophagaceae bacterium (assembly GCA_025454925.1). Taxonomy (GTDB): domain Bacteria; phylum Bacteroidota; class Bacteroidia; order Cytophagales; family Cytophagaceae; genus JALONM01. The sequence continues at coordinate 6,862 of JALONM010000101.1, read as the reverse complement.
AAGCCTGTGATGTTGGCGGCATTGGTGGCTAGTGGCAAGCGAATGCTGCGTGGCACCGAACCTAATGCGGCCTGATGAAAGACGATGTGCACTCCTTGACAGACTTGCCTGCACACTTCTTCGTCGAGCATGTCGGCTTGTGTGAAGCGAAAGTTGGGATGAGTAAGGAAGTCTTGGATATTTTTATGGTATCCGTTGGAAAGGTTATCGAGCACGCGCACTTCGCCGGCACCGTGTTTCAATAAATATTCTACCAGGTTGGAACCAACAAACCCAGCACCACCCGTTACCAAAAATTTTTTATCCGAAATATCTTCCGAATGAAAGGCTTTTTCAAACATAGTCATTCAATAGAGTCAAAAGATAATCGGTAAATACTAGGAAGACAATTAATTAACGCAAATTTTTTAGTTCGGCGATTTCCTGTTTGGTGAGCATGCGCCAGTTGCCTCTCGGCAAGTCGCGTTTGGTGAGACCGGCATAGGTAGTACGATCGAGGCGCACCACTTCGTACCCCAGGTGTTCGAAGATACGGCGAACGATTCGATTTCTACCTTCGTGAATTTCGAGGCCCAGGTGTTTTTTGCCTTTTGGCAAATAGGCTATCTCATCTACTTTTACAGCTCCATCGAACAGGTGCACATGACCGTTTACAATGGTATCGTAGTCTGATTTTTCGAGAGGCTTATCGAGTTCTACTTCGTAGATTTTAGAAATCTGGGAAGAAGGATGCGTAAGCATATCGGCCAGTTCGCCGTCGTTGGTGAGCAGCAACAAACCGGTGGTATTGCGATCGAGTCGCCCTACCGGAAACACACGCTCGTCGCAGGCACCCGCGATGAGTTCCATAACTGTTTTGCGATCCTGAGGATCGTCCATGGTGGTGATAAAGTCTTTGGGTTTATTGAGTAAAATGTAAACGAGCTTTTCTCTTTTGAGCGTTTTGCCGTCGTATTTTACTAGATCTCCCGGCATTACTTTGTGGCCTAGTTCTGTAATTACTTTTCCGTTAACCGAAATAAGTCCTTGCGTAATGAGTTCATCGGCTTCTCTTCGCGAACATACGCCGGAATTGGCGATGTACCGGTTGAGGCGCACCGAGCCGTCTTGAGCGGGAAGGTTGCGTTTGCTCTTAAACTTGGGTGATTCGTAATCGGGTCTATTTTTAGTTTTGCCTTTTGAATACTTGGAGGCTTCTATTTCTTCGCGGCTTTTAAAGGGTTTGCCGAAACTAAGTGACTTTTTGCTTGACTTCTGGTCTGACTTCAGAAGCCCAGTTGAAGTTGATTGTCGCTGTTTGTAGGGTTTTCCAGAAAGATCTTTGGAACCTGTTTTTTTGGTTTTGAAATCTTTTCCTTTTTCGGTTCTTTTTGAGAAAGGCTTTTGTTCAGTTTCTCCACTTCTTCGTTTTGGCTTATCTTCTCCACGGACAGGTCTTTCGCTATAGCGAGTAGACTTTCCAGAGCCAGGATCTGTTCCTTCTCTGCGAGGTCTTTTGCTGCGGAGAGGAGTTTTTCCAGTGTTGAAAGATAGACCAGGGTCTGCACTGTTTTTTGAAGATCCTGGTTTTCGGTTAAAATCTGATTTTGTCTTACGAGTTCCAGCATCAGATTTTTCAGATTTCGGATGTTTTGATCCAGAAGGAATTGGTCTACTTCCCTTTCCAGCGGGGAGTGATTTTTTTCCTGACTTATTTGAGTCTCCACTAGCATTACGGTATGCCTTTTCTACTTTATCCGTCAACGGGTGACGGGGCTGTTTTTTTTGTCGCACTTATTCTGAATCATTTTGCGTGTCAGCATCCTGCGCTGGTTCCGGGTTGATAGGATCCGGGGTGGCATCAGGTATGTATTCACTGTCGTTTTCATCTCCTATTACATTTTCGTCTTTTACAAAATCTTTAGGAGATGGTAAATCTTTAAGATCGTTGATACCGAAATATTCTTTGAACTTATTACTTGTTCCGTAAAGTACCGGTCTACCAATTCCATCGGATTTACCTTTGATTTCAATAAGTTCTTTTTCAAGAAGTTTTTGAATGGCGTAATCGCAATTTACCCCGCGAATCTGTTCGATTTGATGCTTGGTAATGGGTTGCTTGTACGCAATAATGGCGATGGTTTCGAGGGCAGAAGTAGAAAGACGCCGCTTAGACTTTTGCTTGAGGAAAATTCCTAAGCTAGCCTGATAAGCAGGTTTTGTAAGGAATTGATAGCCTCCTCCAACTTGAAATACCTGAAAAGGGAATTCGTCGGATTCGTATTTATGGAGTAAAGAATCCAGTGCATCCTGAATGTCGGCGTCGGGAATTTCGGCTTCAAACATTTCAGACAGGCATTGTTTAATTTCCTCTGGTCTAACGGGATCGGTAGCACAAAAGACAATGCTTTCAACATGGTTCTTCAGGAAGTCCATTCTTAGTCTTTTCTATTGAGTTTAGCTTCAATACTGTGTTGGGTGTGAGGCACGGCACGGAGACGTTCTTTAGGAATCAGTTTTCCGGTTTCAATGCAAATACCATAGGTTCCGTTCTTAATTCTGGCCATGGCATTTTCGAGTTGGGTAACAAACTTTTGCTGACGAGCTGCCAACTGGGAAAAGTTTTCTTTTTCCAGGGTATCGGCCCCATCTTCCAGAAGTTTCATAGTTCCGGCGGTATTATCAGTACCTTCGTCGTTTTTCTTGCTGAGCATTTCCTTCATGTAGTTGAGCTCGTGCTTCGCTTTTTCGAGTTTCTCCATGATGATCACTTCGAACTCTTTCAACTCTTCTTCAGAGTATTTTAATTTTTCCTCTGCCATACTTTCGGAATTATTTTTTTTCTGCAGGATTGCCTGCGGTCTTACTTTCGTTCCAAAAGCACTGCCTCGCTCGATATTATTGACCATCGAAGGCTTAGGCTGCGCTTTTTCATTCTTGTTGGCCTTTACGTGAGCACTCGGTTTTGGTTGAACCGTTTGTGGCTTTAGCGGCGTTTTAGTGGCCACTGCCGGCGCTTTGCTTATTTTTTTCTCCGATGTTTTAGGGATCACCTGACCTTTCTTTTTATCGACAGGTTTATTTTTTTCGTCCTTCTTAGCTGTTTTAACGAGTATTGCTGGCTTTTTTTTACTACCAGCGGACTGAGAAGTTTTTTTCGCAGCAGTGGTGGGCTTGCCCTTGAGGCCAGACTTTGCGGCCTTTTTTGTTACTGGCTTCGAGGCTCCTTTAGGGGTTGATTTAGCCTTCGTTGTTTTGCTTTTGGATGCCGTGGCTCCCCGATTTGTCGTGGCCATTTGACAGTGAGGTTTAGGTTAATGTTCAAAGTTACGAATATTTCCTCACTCCCATAGCAGCCCATCTTGAAATATATCCACACAAAAAAAGTCGCCCTGGCGACTTTGAAGTTTCTTCCGGAATGTTAATCCTTATTGGGCATTACCAATGAAATAAGGCAGATTTCCGCTTAATGCATAATATCCCAAAACTCCTGCAATTACCATTACACAAGCTATAGAGATCAAAACACTGAAAGAAAAAACTTTACTCTGATTGACCATTCCCGTTTCCGTCTGCATGGGCTTAGAGAGGGATAACATTACGCCAGCGTAAACAGTAATCAGGAAGCCTACCACTATCAATACGATGCTAATCAGTGCCATATTCTTTTTTGTTTTATGCCGCTAATTACCGGAATTTATGCATGCAATGCAATACCAGGAGCCAAATTTATAGTCAGGCTGGTGTATTTCGATTGGGATAATACTTGGGGCGTTCTGTTTTATCGAAAAATTTAACAATCGACTCGACTTTTTAACTGCATTGTTACCAGATCCCGCTTTAATGAAGCAAGTGAAGTATTTTATTAGCTATAAAAGATAAAAAACGCGTAGAGATCGTCCACCTTCCATATCACTTATCGTATAAATAGTATAATTATAATAAATTATTACCTTTTAGCTCCCTAAACCTATGAAACAAGTGTACCTAACCATGGCTTCACTAGGCATTTTGCTCTCCCAAGCAGGCCTGCCATGTTACTCCCAATGTCCTACCGATGTACTTTCAGGTCAAAATCTAGTAGTCAACGGCGATTTTAGTAATGGTTATAACAACTGGACTTTCACCCCAGACTCTGATGGTAATCCAGTACCTCCTGACGGCTATATTGTTTTCAATCCTCCGGCCACTCAAAATTATTCTCAACCTGGATTTATTTTAGCGGGGCCTAATGGTAGTTTTTTTAATAGTGCGTTTGCCAATTTCAGCGATCATAGTGCCAGCGCCGATAACAACATGCTAATGGTGGATGGTGTATGTGCCTTGGGCATAAAGCTTTGGAGCCAATCAGGCATTCCTATTAAGCCTAATACCAACTATTACTTTAGTGTTTGGGTGCATGCTCTTAAAGATAACAATACCCCCCCTGGTACACTGCGATTTGACATTAACGGAGTTGATTTAGGCACTACCATTACCGCCCCCACCAACCTGGCATCCGGGTGGATCTTGTTTGAACATGTTTGGTTCAGCGGTCCAACGCCTCCAGCCACAGCTACTATCAGCATCGAAAATACCACCACGGTTGGCTGTGACCAGTATGTAGATTTTGCGATTGACGATATTTCATTTATTCCAGGCTGCCAGTATGGTGCAGCTGGTCCGCAGCCAGATCTTGGAGCAGACCGCACGCTATGTGGTAGTGGAGGTTCCATTATCTTATCAACCAACGTTACGCCTGCTGCAGATCTTACTGTTACCTGGTCGGATGGAACAAGTGGTGTTGGCATGGGGGCCCCCTATAACAAAACTGTTACGGCTGCAGGTACTTATTCGGTATGTGTAACCAAAGCTGGTTCTTGTACCAAAACAGATGTGGTTAATGTTAGCAATACCTTTTCCATTGATCTGGGGCCAGATCAGAATTTATGTACTACCGGTGGTGTTAATTTGAACGCGGGTTTCACCGGACCCGGGGTAACGTATGTATGGAAGAAAAACGGCACCCCTGTTTCACCTCCCAATAATTCGGCCACGTATTTTGTAAATACCACGGGTACATTTAGTGTGGAGGTAACAGACCCATCGTGTGGCATGCGAAGTGATGCCACCATCATCAGTACCTCCGCTCCGGTGGCGAGCAATGCCTTTTTCTGTCCTACCCAAAATGTTACCCTCAATGTATCGCCTACTAATTTGGGTAAATATAAATGGTGGAATCATCCGTCGGCCAGCGGTGCCGGTAACCTGGTACAAAAAGGAGGAAACACTTATACATTTAGTGCGTCTGGGGCATCCAATTATACATTTTATGTAGAGGATACTGCCTCCTTCCGAACCACCATCGGCCCTCCCCTATCAAACACTGGCGTTTATACAGGAGGGCCCAATAATAGAGCGGAACAAAATGAAACCAATATTCAGTTCGATGCGCTGCAGGCCATTGTGATCGATTCTCTTTACATGTATGTTCGAATCGGTGGTAGCTGCCCCGATGCGGTAGGAGTTGAAGTGGAAACTTCGGGCGGCGGTTTGGTTGGTTCATCTGGCACTGTTTCCATCACCCCTGCCATGGGATGTGTTCCGAATACTTGGATTTGGGTGAAAATACCAGTAAACATAAGTGTTCCAGTGGGCACCAATTACTTATTAAAGTTTAAACGTCCAAGCAATGCTGAGTTGGGCTGGTGGGAATATGGATTTACATATCCTCAAACGTACGCTTCAGCAGTAACCTTTAAAGGACCACACCCAGCCATAGTAGGCTGGCGCCCCAACTCTATTGCGGGCATGTGGCGCTGGGTAATCTCAGCGGGTAATAACTGCGCCAGAGTGCCCGTGCAAGCAATTTACAATTGCCCGGCTCCTGTAGACTTCCTTGATTTCAATGGAAAATATCAAAAGTCAGGCAACTATTTAACATGGACAACGACAGGAGAGAATGGTACCAGCCATTTTGAACTGTATCGTTCATTTGACGGGATTAACTATGAAAAAATTGAAGAGGTAAGTGCCAAGCAAGGAGTGAATAACCATTATGAAGCCATTGATGAGAAGAGCCCTGCACATGCCTACTATAAAGTGATAGAGGTGGATACCAAGGGTCGCAGGTATTCATCTTATTTCATATTGCTAACGGACAATTCCTATCAAGTGCTTTTATATCCGAATCCCAGTGAAGGGGCTGTAACTATTACTGCTCCTGAAATGGCCGATATAAAAATTCACGACTTAATGGGTCGGCTTATGTTTTCAGAACGAATAAATTCGGTAGAAGTTAATTTGCCCCGTGGTATATATGTGGCACATATCTATATCGGAAATCAAATAATCACCAAGGAGATTATTATTCGATAGACATCCAATAGCATTTTAGTTCCATGCAAAGGTCTTGGCTTTAAAAATTAGCCAAGACCTTTGCATTTTTATGCGATGGGGTATGATTTAGATCTCTGTTAAATACAGAACTAACGTTTGTCCGATAGGATAGCTGATTATCAGTATTTGACAATACTACCCAAGCAGGCTATTTTTGATAGGTGGGATTAAAGAGATCCAAGAAATAACTATTCCTTCATATTCAGGAAATTGATCGACCGATATAGAAGGCATTCGGATTCATAAGAAATTGATAATTGTTTCATTCGACAAATAAAAAGCCAGGTGATGAACGGGGTGTTAAAACAGGTTTTCAGGCGCTAAGACTTGGTAGTGTTTTCCGGTACAATCAGCGCAGCGGTCATTAATGAAGAGGCTGATTAAGAAGTAATGCTTCAAGGGCTTGTACCCATGCTGACTACTTATGAGCTCTGGGTCGGTAAAAAGGCTATAAAATAAAAGCACCCTTGTCTGTGTATTCACAAACAAGGGTGCTTTAAAAAAA
>JALONM010000100.1 GCA_025454925.1 Cytophagaceae bacterium | reverse complement strand
TGGATTTCGGTTGATTAACAGCTCGGGAAGTTTTCCAGTGCCTGTGCCCAAATCTAGAATTTTCAATCCTTCACCGGTAGCCTCGATGGTATCCATCACCGGATTCAAGAAATGGGGATACCATGTACTTTCTGTGGCTTTTTCAAAGGGAGATAAAGGCTGTGCTTGCAAGGTAAATACAATGGCAATTATAATTATTGTTGATAATAGTATATACTGCATATTGAGTATGTTTAGTTTTAATAAAAAAAATATTTACAGCATTAACTGGCATCCAGAATGTCTTTTAAAGAAGTTTTTTCTAGTTCCTTTTTTAGCTTTATCTCCGCAGACAATAGCGATTCTACTACTTTTTTTCGGAGGCTTTCGGGTCTTTTTGCCTTTGCCTTCATTTCAAATTGAGTATAAAACAAAGGCTTAGGACCTTCTATGGCAGTTAAAATTTCGTAAAGAGAAATTTTTTCTTCGGGTTTAGCAAATTTTACTCCACCGTGTATACCTTCTTTGGATTCTAGTATGCCTGCTCGTATAAAGCTGCTGAAAATGACCGTCAGGGTTGGCTTTGGAATATTCATAAGATCCGACATGACCGATGCTGAAATATATTCGGTTTCATCCCTTCTGATTTTATCTGAAATAAAGGCCAATACCAAAATAGATTTTGAAAATGATTGAGAATAGGCCATAACTATATATTCTAAATATGTTGTTTGCAAATATAAGTACTTACCATTAGATCCCAATAGAATCTTCAATTTTTTTTAACAGGACTTAGTTTAGATTAATTTAAGTACTTATTGATTAAAAATAGGAAGCATTTTGGATGTCTGTTTTTTTTGATTAATAAATTAGAATAATTGCCTTTTTTTTTCGTTTTTACTCAAACCTTTAATGATAAAATTATGTCAAAGATTTACACGTTAGCTTCACTTTCATCCCTTTTGCTTTTTTCTATGCTATTTGTAATGTGTAAAAAGGAGTATGTGCCAAAATGTGATGGAACGGCGTCTACATACGATTCTAACATGAAAGAAATAATTACCTCCAATTGTTCCAGTGCTTCTTGCCATCCAACGTTTACCAATTATGCTGCAATATCGAAGTATCTAAGCAATGGAGAATTTAAGAAGCGAGTTTTGGTAGAACAAGATATGCCAAGAGGATCAAAATTATCCAAAGACCAACTCAATAAAATTCAATGTTGGGCAGACGCTGGTTTTCCTGAAAAGTAGATAGGCTTTTCTTGGTAAATGATTCTACTAGTATGATCGACACAAGAGATCAATTTTTTTCCGAAGTATCTTATCTATGTCCTTTCCTTTAGAAAGATCATCTATCCATTAGTTATCGAGATGGTATACTTTTCGAGTTAATATTTTTTAAACGCCTCAACTGGAGATTCGGATACAATACACTTCTTGAATGAAGTGTTTGGATGTATGCGGATCAATGGGAAAAATTCTTCCAAGCTAATTTTTTTTTCGTTGAGAGGAAGAAGTCTTGCTTCGTCAAATCCGGTGGGTCATTCTAAAACCTGAAGCAAGTTCTCTTTAGTCCATCGTTGTTGGTAATTTTGTTTACGTCTTGCGGGAATATGAGAGCAAAAGGCAAGGCCGCTTTTTTTATATTGTGCTTCAGAGTACATCATCGTATTCAATGCTTTGTGGGGCACCTGGAAAGGAAAAACGTTGCTAGGAACAAGTCCTGGCAACGTTTTTATTGGTGCATTTCCGGAATGGAAAAAGGTCTTTTAGAATACGGTATTTCTTTTTACCAAAGTTCCTGAGAATGAACTCGAGAAATTCATCGGTTGATTGCTATATAGGTTTCCGCTGAACAAAGCCGTTGTGGCAATAGAATACGTGAATGCAATAGTCCCTGATGTTGAATTAAAGGAATTTACTTTTAAGTTATGAGTAATATTTGTAATACCATCTAAATCCAAATCATAACGGTTTCCATTGGACAAAAAGCCCCGAATAAATGCAGAGGGGGATATAATCGAATCTTTTGCCAGATGATAAGTAAATTGAATTCCTACTCCAAAATCCCCTTCTAAGTCATTGTTCCGGTTCACATTAATGGTGTATGTGCCATTGCCGTTATCACTGAAATAAGAATTGTTATAGGCAGAGCCCTCGGATAAAGAATACGAGTCAGCAATAGATACATTAGACGACCCAGAACTTGTGGAAAAAGTAAATGAGATTGGAGTATTTAACAATGCACTATTTAATTCATTTACTTGATTCTGCAAAGACTCGTTTTTAGATTTTTGATCCGATACTGAGTTTTCCAGTTCTTCTAAATCTTCTTTAATCTTTTTATTGCAGGAGCCCAAGGAAAGAGCTAATGTGGAGGCTAAGGCCAGTGTAAGAATCTTTTTCATAATTTGATATACTAATGAGAAAACGTATGTTTATTGTATTGATTTTTTCAATAATGATTAGGTGTTATTATTACCTTTTACCAGGGTTCCTGAAAACGAGGTAGAAAAATTCATGGGTTGATTGTTGTATAGGTTACCACCGTATAAGGCCGTTGTGGCAATAGAATATGAGAAGGAAATACTTCCCGTAGTTGAACTGAAGGAATTTACTTTTAAGGTATGAGTGATGTTGCTGGTACCTCCAAATTGCAATTCATACATGTTTCCATTAGGCAAATATCCCCAAAGGTTGGCAACTGGACTTATGATGGAATCTTTTGCTACATGGTAAGTAAACCGAATACTTGTACCAAAATCTCCGTCCAAATCATTAATACGATGCAGGTGCACGTAGTAGGTACCATTTCCATTATCAGCGAAGTAAGAAGTTACATAGGCGGATCCCTCAGATAATGAATAGGAATCTGCGATGGATACATTAGAAGACCCAGAATTAGTAGAAAAGTTAAATGTTATCGGAGTATTGATTAAAACACTATTTAATTCATTTACTTGATTCTGTAAGGATTCGTTTTTAGATTTTTGATCCGCTACTGAGCTTTCCAGATCTTCTAAATCTTCTTTAATTTTTTTGTTGCAGGAACTTAAAGCTCCAGTAATAACTGTAGCAAGGAACAAGGCTAGTAATTTATTCATGTTGTTGTTAATTAAAGTTAAATGTATTTTAATAGGAAAAACAATGTCTCTTACGAAGATTTACCTACCAGGTTTCTTCCTCATGCCTTGGAACTTGAAAAACAGCTCGTATATATTGTCGGAATAGTCAATTCTGACTATTTATTTTTTTTCGGATACAGTTGGAGAAAGATTCTAATCCTCGTAATTCTAAAAAAAGCTTGAATATTGTTTTTTGGGGGAATAATGGTTTGTTGCTACTCAAATTCAAGGTATATTGTTCTGCCCTTCAATAATGCCTTGTTCCTTTTCACAACAAACCAATAAGGTTAATCTATACTGTTCTCCAGCAAGACTCTCAATATATTTTTAACCGGCTTTTCTCCATAGAAGCGAAGCGCACTACGGTAATCCCGACTTAGAAAATCATGGGCTTAGAAAAGAATTTCTTTTAGTCGATTCTTTCTCAAGCCCTTGATTTTAGTAGTCGTTTTTCAATAGAAGAATTTCTATTGAAAAATTAGGGTTTAATAATGCTTAGAGCATTTAAAACCAACATTTGTTAACAAGCCCTAATTTTTTTATTTCCAACTATTGATCTAGGTGAATAATGAAAAGGCGTCTGCGCTAAATATTTTTATTGGGAGCAAACTTTTTTTAATAAAATTAAGTTATATTGAATGGAAACTTAAAATTGAATTATATCTATGAAAAAGATTGTTTTTGCAGCAGGAATACTCGTTGCCCTAAGTTCACAGGCTTCTATTGTCAATTATTTTACCTCTAATCAGAATGCCATAGAGGTATTAGATAAGGATAAGAAAAAGAAGAAGAAGAAAGAATGCAGTGCTGAGAAAAAAGGCTGTTGTGAAGCGGAAAAGAAAAATTGCGACACAAAAAAAGAAGAGCAACCTAAGCCTTAATGCTTTGTGGATAAAATACAGATGCCTTGGTCCCAAAACCAGGGCATTTTTATTTGTATCTTTGGACACCAATGAGTCGGTGTGCACGACAGAGCCATTTAGCCCTTTAATTGTACATTGCTCAGTGGAGCAATAGCCATTAAGCCATGAAACAGTACCACGATTTAATGCAGCATATCCTGGAGACAGGAGCCAAAAAGGAAGACCGGACGGGAACCGGCACACTCAGCGTTTTCGGATATCAGATGCGTTTCGATTTGTCGGAAGGATTTCCTTTGATTACAACCAAAAAGCTGCATGTGAAATCCATTATTCATGAATTACTTTGGTTCCTGAAAGGGGAAACCAACATTAAATATTTAAAAGAGAATGGTGTTAGCATTTGGGATGAATGGGCGGATGCCAATGGTGAACTTGGGCCTGTGTATGGCTACCAGTGGCGTTCCTGGCCGGCCCGCGATGGGGGCACCATCGATCAGATTTCGGATCTAATCGCCATGATTAAAAAAAATCCCGATTCCCGTCGACTTATTGTAAGTGCCTGGAACGTGGCCGATGTTCCTAAAATGAAATTACCGCCTTGCCATGCCTTGTTTCAGTTTTATGTAGCAGATGGAAAATTGTCTTGTCAATTATACCAGCGGAGTGCCGATGTATTTTTAGGTGTTCCGTTTAATATTGCTTCTTACGCTTTGTTAACCATGATGGTAGCGCAGGTATGCGGTTTAAAGCCGGGAGATTTTGTGCATACACTGGGCGATGCTCACCTTTACCTAAACCACCTGGATCAGGCGAAGCTACAACTTAGTAGAGATTATAGGGCCTTACCAACCATGAAGATACGCCAGGAGGTAAGTTCTATTTTTGATTTTAAATTCGAAGATTTTAGCCTCGAAAATTACGATCCACATCCACATATCAAGGCGGAAGTAGCCGTTTAACAATTGATGAGAGCCTGAATATCAATAGTTTGTTGATAATTTGGCGCATAATCAATCATCAGTCTTTTTGTTTTAGCCAAAAAAGTATAACTTTGCGGTTCTTTTGGAGCAGGACCCATTGTGGCCATGAGCGAATTAAAAGAATTCGATATCGACATCATCAGACTTAGTAATGGAAATTACGAGTATGATTTTGAATTAGGCCATTCTTTTTTTGCCCAATTCCCGAATTCAATATTGGATCGGGGGGCCTTGAAGGCCAAGGTTCAGTTAGAAAAGAACGAACGGTTGTTAATGTGTGTGTTTTTAATCAAAGGCACCGTAACATTGGTTTGTGACAGGAGTTTGGAGGAATTTGAAGAAGAGCTTTCATTTAAAGAAAAGCTGGCATTCAAATACGGCGAGGAGTGGAAGGAATTATCGGATGAAATCATCCAGATTCCATATGATACACAGAAATTAAATGTAGCTCAATACATTTTCGAGTTCATAGGTTTGCAGATTCCAATTAAGAAATTGCATCCGAGATTCAGAAACGAAGAAGATGAAATGGGTGAAACAAAACTGATATATAAATCAGACTTGCTGGAAGATGAGGATAAATTCAATATAGATCCTCGTTGGGAAGCGCTTAAGAAGATAAAGAAAGATTTAAACGACGAGTAAAATGGCACATCCAAAACACCGAATTTCGAAAACAAGAAAGAGAAAAAGAAGAACGCATTACAAAGCTACTGTTACGCAGTCTACTGTATGCCAAACTACCGGTGAAATCCATCTTCCTCACCGTGCCTATTGGGTGGAAGATAAATTGTATTACAACGGAAAAGTGTTGCTAGAAAAAGAAACAGCTGAATAGTGATGAAAATTGCCCTTGACGCGATGGGTGGAGATTTTGCACCCAAAGCAACCATTGAGGGAGCTATTCTTGCCGCCAAAAGTTTTCCGAAGGATGTACATATAGTACTTCTGGGGAAAGAGGAAATAGTAAAGGCCGAACTGGCACAAGCAGGTGCCCAGGATGGCCTTTTCACTATTATAAACTGCGAAGAAGTGATTGAGATGGGGGAACATCCTACCAAAGCAATCCAGCAAAAACAAAATTCCAGTATCGCAGTTGGTTTTGGCTTGCTGAAAGCTGGCAAAGTAGATGCTTTCAGCAGTGCGGGCAACACCGGCGCCATGCTGGTAGGCTCTCTCTTTAGTATTAAAGCCATAGAAGGTGTAATCCGTCCGTGCATTGCCGGTCTTATTCCCAAAGAAGATGGAAGGTTCGGTGTATTGGTAGATGTTGGGGCGAATGCCGATTGCAAGCCCGATGTCCTTTCTCAATTTGCCACCTTGGGTTCTCTGTACAGCCAGCATGTTATGGGAATAGAAAACCCTAAAGTAGGTTTGATGAACCTTGGCGAAGAGGAAACCAAAGGAACCCTGCTCACCGCACCAGCCCATCAGCAGTTGAAATTGAATAAAAATATTCAGTTCATCGGTAATGTGGAAGGCCGCGATTTATTCAATACCAAATCAGATGTTATCGTAACAGACGGATTTACTGGAAATGTTATTCTTAAAATGGCCGAAAGTTTCTATGATTTAATAGAGCCTCGCGTTCCTAATATGGATAACTTCTTCAAAATGTTTAATTACGAATCAGTTGGTGGAAGTCCGATCCTTGGTGTAAACGGAAATGTTATGATTGGTCATGGTGTTTCTACACCTCTGGCAATTCGTAATATGTTGGACCAATCAAGAAAATTGGTTGAGTCAAGAATAACGGAAAAAATCAAAGAAGCATACAAATAGTGCAAATAGCACTTTTTTTATAACAGGGATGCAAGTTTTTGGATTTTTTGTAATTTGGCACCCACTTTTGAATTCAACAATTTTTGAATGAGTAAAATAAGAGCAGCAATCACTGGTGTTGGAGGCCACGTGCCGGAGTACCGCCTCACAAATCAGGAATTGGAAACCCTGGTTGAAACCAGTGATGAGTGGATAATTACCCGCACCGGAATTAAGGAACGTAGAATTCTGAAAGGCGAAGGAATGGGTACTTCCCATATGGCTGAGAAAGCTGTAAAAGAACTTCTACAGAAAACCAACACGGATCCACTCGAAGTTGATTTTCTTCTTTGCTGTACCACCACCCCAGATTTTATTTTTCCCGCCACCGGCAATCTTATCTGCGATATGGTAGGATTGAAGAATGCATTCAGTTACGATATGAATGCTGCCTGTTCGGGTTTCATTTTTGGCTTGGCTACCGCTTGCCAGTATATAGAAACCGGAAAGTATAAAAAGGTAATTGTAGTTGGGGCAGATAAAATGTCCTCCATTATAAATTATAAAGACCGGGCAACCTGCATTATTTTTGGTGACGGTGCCGCAGCAGTAATGTTGGAACCTAATACCGAAGGGTTGGGAATTATAGATTCCATTTGTCGCACAGATGGTTCCGGAGCCCAATACCTCGGTCAGAAGGCCGGTGGAAGTCGTCGTCCTCCCACCATTGAATCCGTGACCAATGGTGAGCATTTCGCTTACCAGGAAGGTGCCACCGTATTTAAACACGCAGTCGCCAATATGGCCCAGGTAGCAGCCGATATCATGGAACGAAACCAATTGACATCTTCCGATGTGAAATGGTTAGCGCCCCATCAAGCCAACAAGAGAATTATCGATGCTACGGCTCAGCGCATGGGCGTAGACGACGGTAAAGTGTTGATGAATATCGAACGATACGGTAATACCACCAATGGAACCATTCCATTATTGTTGTGGGATTTTGAAAAGCAATTTAAAAAGGGAGATAACATGGTAATGGCTGCGTTTGGTGGCGGATTTACCTGGGGATCGATCTATTTGAAGTGGGCTTACGATACCCATTAATATCCTTGTAAATAGCAGGTGGTAACACCTACGAATATAGAGTAAACACAAATCTGATAAGATGAAACCGAAAGAAATTCAGGAATTGCTTGATTTCATTGCAAGCTCAGGATTAGCAGAAGTGAATATTGAAACAGAAAGTTTCAAAATTGCAGTGAAAAGACACTCGGTAGCACCTGCCCAGCAGGTCATTCAGACCTCAGTGCCACAGGTATTACCACAGGTATTGCCTGTAGCCACTACGCCTGCAGCAACCACTCAAGCCACTACGGATAAAAAAGAAGAAAAATCTTCTTCCGGCAGCGGAAAAGAAATTATTGTAAAATCTCCTATGATCGGTACTTTCTACCGTTCATCAGGTCCCGATTCCCCTCCATTTGTTTCTATTGGAGATGAAATCAATAAAGGCAAAGTGCTTTGCATTGTAGAAGCCATGAAATTATTCAACGAAATCGAATCTGAATTCGAAGGTCGTATCGTGAAAATTTTGGTGGAGAATGCAACTCCAGTAGAATTTGATCAGCCTTTATTCGTGCTTGAGCCAAAATAAGGTAGGCTTTTTCGGTACCATGTTTCATTAAAATTTTTCGACGTGTTTAAGAAAATATTGATTGCTAACCGGGGCGAAATTGCCATGCGTGTTATTCGTGCTTGCCGTGAGATGGGCATTAAAACGGTGGCCGTATATTCTACCGCAGACAAAGACAGTCTTCACGTGCGCTTTGCCGATGAAGCGGTTTGCATTGGCCCCGGCCCTTCCAAGTTATCCTACCTGAATATCCCTTCTATTATTTCAGCTGCCGAAATCACTAATGCCGATGCCATACATCCAGGCTATGGTTTCCTTTCGGAAAACGCCAATTTTTCTAAAGTCTGTAAAGACTATGGAATCAAATTTATTGGTGCTACTGCCGAGATGATTAATGCCATGGGCGATAAGGCTTCTGCGAAAGATACCATGAAGAAAGCAGGAGTACCGTGTATTCCTGGTTCCGATGGATTGTTGTCTTCCATGGAAGAGGGTATTAAAATTGCCAATAAAATAAAATACCCTGTCATCCTGAAAGCCACTGCTGGTGGGGGAGGTAGAGGTATGCGTATCGTAAAAAGCGATATGGAATTTAAAAAGGCATGGGACGATGCTCGCCAGGAAGCAGGCGCAGCGTTTGGGAACGACGGTCTCTATCTTGAAAAATTCGTTGAGGAGCCACGCCACATCGAAATTCAATTATTAGGCGATAGCAAAGGACGTGCAGTCCATCTTTCAGAAAGAGATTGTTCTATACAACGTCGTCATCAAAAGTTGGTGGAAGAAACTCCTTCTCCCATTATGACGGAGCGTTTGCGTAATAAAATGGGGGAGGCCGCTATTAAAGGGGCTCAAGCCATTAAGTACGAAGGCGTTGGTACCATCGAATTCCTGGTAGATAAAAACGGTGATTTTTATTTCATGGAAATGAATACCCGTATTCAGGTAGAACATCCCATCACCGAAGAGGTAACTGGCGTCGATCTTATCAAGGCCCAAATCATGGCTGCTGCCGGTCAGGCAGTGCCCGCTAAAAGTTTCTTCCCAATGAAGCACTCCATCGAGTGCCGCATCAATGCGGAAGATCCTAGAAATGGATTCCGTCCTTCTCCAGGAAAGATTACTAATTTCCACATTCCAGGCGGGTACGGTGTGCGCGTAGACTCACATTGTTACAATGGATATGTTATTCCCCCTAACTACGACTCGATGATTGCTAAATTGATCGTCAGTGCCCCATCCCGCGATGAGGCGCTAGACCGCATGAAACGGGCACTTCAGGAGTTTGTGATAGAAGGCATTCAAACCACCATTCCATTCCATATTGCTCTGATGGATGATCCTCAGTTCAGAAAAGGGCAGTTTACAACGAAGTTTTTGGAAGGATTTGATTTTTCTAAAATCTAATTTTCATTCCGGTACTCAATACGAAAAAGGGAAGCTAAGCTTCCCTTTTTTTTTACTCAGTTTGAATAGTTGACACATATCCTAATTCCAGTTAAACCGGATTTTCTCTTTATAAGTACATTCGATTGAGAAGGATCATGGATGGCAGAACTATGGCCGCAACTATCGTCGTCGAAAATCGGTAGCTTCTAAAAAAACGTATTGTCCGATTCTTTCCGAAACCCTTTAATTGTCGTTTCTCAATTAGAGAATTTGTAATCATTGGTCCATCAGCAAGGATGGCGTGCCCCTAAGCAGCCTGCCGGCCGCTTAGGGTCGGGCTATTCGCTGCAAGTCCTCGTGGTGGCGCCTTCAGCGCCATCGCCACTGCGGGCTTTTCGCTGCTATCCCTCACGCATGGCGGCGCTACGCGCCACCAACCGATGTTTACTTCTAATTAGTAATTCTGAAGGAGATCAATAGCGTTAGAACTAAAGCAATTCTTCCGATTTTATTTTTATTATCACACGCGTGCCCGCCGCTCTTCCATCGGCATGGGTTAAATCCTGAAATGAAATTTCCATGGAGGACTTTAATTTTTTATTCATTAATTGTATGCGGTCCATACTTAAGTCATGTGCCCTTGAACGGTGTTTTTTTTCTCGACGGCGGTTGATTTCTTCTGCGGCAGTCCTGCCGATGCCATTATCTTCTATGTTACATCGTATATATTCTTTTTCTCTTTCGAAAAAAACAGTTAGATACCCTTTCTCTGTTTTATGACGTAATCCGTGAACGATGGCATTTTCTACATACGGTTGAATCAGCATGGGTGGAATACCTGTATGCTCGGCTTCAATATCGGAATCACATTGAATCGAATAATCAAAGCTGTTGTTGTAGCGCATTTGCTCCAACTCCAGGTAATTTTTTAAAGCTTTTATTTCATCGTCCAGGGAGATAATTTCTTTGGAAGTATGTTCCAGGATAAGGCGCATCAAACTGGCGTAACGAGCCAGAAATTTATCGGCATTCCTCTTTTCATTAGAAGCAATAAAGCCTTGAATTGAGCTAAGGGAATTAAAAAGAAAATGGGGATTCATTTGTGATCTCAGCATGCGCTGCTGTATATCTAAATTGACTAATTGCAAGGCATGAGCTTTGGCTTTTGCCCGAAGTTTGTAAAACAAAAATAACAAGCCCATCAGCAAGGAAATCAAAAGCAATGCTATCCAAAGAAAGGTTTGTGTTTGTTTCGATTTTTCCAGCATCAGCAATTGTTTTTCTACTTGCAAGGTTTTTTTTTCATGCTCTGATTCGAGCTGATCGAGCTTGTACCTTGTAATTTCCAATTTTCCCTGGGTTACCTGTGCCGTTAGTTTTTCCTCATTTCGAATTTGATTCAATTGCTGAATTTCAAGTTGCCTTTTTTTATTTATTAATTCTGAAATGGCTTTTTCCCGGATTAATTTTTCGTTGCTGAGTTGAATGTCGAACAAGGTGAGTTGCATGGCCTGATCATTGATTTCTTTTTGCCGTGCTTCATTGTTCCTGAGGTTTTTTAGAATTTCAATCTCATTATTAAGAATGAGTTGGCGAATTTCTTCTTCTTTTTGTTGAACTTCCGGAACATATTTTTTCTTTTCCAGCTTTGCTATATGTTCCGCCAAGGTTAAACTATCCTGGATTTTCCTGTATAACTGAACATAGTGCTGAGACTCTGTTTTTTTTCCTCCTGCCGCGCTGATCCGAGATTTGATCAAATAGCCATCGGAAAGTAAATGCGGATTATTTTTCTTTAAAGCAAGCACAATGGCTTTGTCATTGCATAAGCTGGCCTTGGAAAGTTCTTTTTCACTTACATAGGAAGTAGCCAAATAATTGTTGATGAGTGCTTCATTTTCCTCATCGTGTTTGGAGGTTACCAGGGCCAGGGCATTCTTAAAATATGTAATCGAGGAATCTGCTTTTTTTAATTTCAAATACATCGATCCGATGTTAAGCTCATGTATGTAAGAGCTGTAATTTCCGGAAGACTTCGCATTTTTAAATGAGATTAAGGCATCTTCATAATGTTGTAAATGATTATGCAAATACCCTATTGTGTTCCACACATCTTCCTTGCTGGATGTCGACTTATGTAATCCGGCCAGAGGCAGTACGCTTTTTTCCACCGCCAATGCATGTTCATATTCTTCTTTTACGATATAACATTCGCTGATGGCTTTTAATAGCCGATACCGGCTAACAATGCTGTCCTGAGGAATCAAGGCCAACGCACTCTGGTAATAATAAAGCGAAGAATCAGGTCGGGAGAGGTGCCAGCTGTTATTGCCAGATTTTTCCAAATAAAGAGCTCTTTCCTGAGCCGTTCCTGCCCGCTTATAAAGTTTGCGATAGTACTGGGACGATTGCGCATACGCCCCAATATCTTCATACAAAGTAGCCAGCTCCAAATCAATGGGGATATGAAATTCAGGAAAAGCAGCCGCATAGTATTGTGCCGTAAGCAGGGCCACCAAGGCTTGTTGAGGACGTTTTAATTGTTTGTATACAATGCCTAACAAGTATTGGGTTTCTATTTTCAGTTTGGTTTGTTCTGTAAGATTCGCCTCCTCTGCTGCTGAAAGCAACAAGTTGAGCGAACGTGGATAGTCTTTATCACTCAAGGCTTTTCGGGCATCCAGCAAGCTCTGGTTTTGGGCACGACTTGCTAAACAGATGACAAAAAGAATTAAGCAAACATAGAATCCCCTGCGTGTCATGTAGGCTTAGGAATTAAAAAGACGCTGCAGAAATGATTCTTTTTTTCTTCTTGATAATTCAACTTCAGAACCATCTTTCATGGCAATTTTACCTTCTTTGGGTAAATATTTTTCTACATAATCCATGTTTATTAAATGAGATTTATGAATTCGAAGGAAGGAAAATTCATTCAGCAAGTCATCAAAATCTTTTAATGTTTTTGAAACAAGTATAGGTTTATGGTTGGTAAGATAGATAATGGTGTAGTTGCCATTGGCTTCGCAACGGATAATTTCCTGAATTTCGGCCACAAAAAATTCTTCTTTAGAAGGGAGAACGATGCGTTTATTTCCATTCAAATTGCTTTGAAGAATTTTTATCTTATTTGAAAAATCCGAAGTTGAACTTTGATTTAACTTATCTACAGCTTCTTTCAATAAATCAGGATCCACAGGTTTCAATAAATAATCCAGTGCGCAAAACCGAAATGCTTTTAATGCATAATGGTCAAAAGCGGTAACAAAGATGATTTTACAATGAAATTCATCTTTTATAGATTCCAATAAATCAAAACCGGTACCATCACCCATTTCTACATCCAGGAATAATAATTCGGGTTGATGTTGTTTGATAAGCTTCACACCTTCTGCTACACTGTTACCAGTAGCCAGCACCTCCAGGTTCGGGCATTGATGTTTGACGATGTCCATCAGGGCTAACACACTTTGTTGTTCGTCGTCAATAATTATTGCTGATTTACTCATGAGTTTCCGTTAAAAATTACCGAAATTGCGTACCTAAAATAAACCTAATGGCATGGTATTTAAAATGAAATAGACCACCATTGCCTTGCAACAAGCAACTGAAAATTTAATGAATGACCGGAACGCTCCTCGAGTGATGAGGAAAGACGGGTGGAGATTGATCAGGTTGGTTCCGTTCATGGTTTCCCAGATCGAATATGGTTTAGTTTCGAAGATAATATAAATTGCTTTTCCCTACAACACGAATGAGAATTCCTATTTTACTTGCACTGCTCTTTTTCAGTCAAACGTTCTTTGCGCAGTCGACTCCAGATCAACGTGTCATTTCAGTAGAGGAGTTAATTGATTCTACTGTCACTGTAGGATCTTTTCTAGATTTAGATTTACAAAATTCTCCGGTTAGCATCACGGTAATCACGCAGGATCAAATTCAAAATTCTGGTGCCAGGCATTTGTCAGAGTTGCTAGAAATTTTTGTGCCTGGATTTCAATATTTGTTTAATAAATGGAATGGTATCATTTGGGGCATGCGAGGAGTTGCGGCAGATCGCAATACAAAATTCATTGTGTTGGTTAACGGTCATAAGATGAATCATGAATCCCGCGATGGCGCCTACTCTGAATTGGATTTAGGGTTTCTATCTGACCTGGAAAAGGTAGAGGTATTGAGAGGGCCCGCCGGGCTTGTTTACGGTTCAGGCTCCATAGCAGGAGTCATCAACTTGGTAACCAAGCGCCGTAATAAGGTGGAAACCGTTGCTGAACAATCCATGGAAACCTGGGCTCTTCATACCTTCGGTACCAGTAATAAAATTCTTGTTTCACGCGTTGTGAACGAACATACACATGCACAGTTGTACGGTGGTTTTAGAATTTCGCAGGGCAGTGGGAGAGGAGTTCCCAGATTGTATGGAAGACCCTCCTGGCCTTACCCGCAAGGACATCCTTCACCGCCGGCCAATGGTGTGCCTGCAGAGGGCAGCAGTTGGGATACTCCAGGCAATTTTATTTTGTCGGGAGAATTAAGATTAAAAGACTGGAAATTGTACTCTCGTTTTACACGTCAGGTAACCAATGCAACCGGTATGTTTGTATTGGATCCCTGGCCTGAAATAGCTGGTGCGCCGGACTCCACGGCAACGCCCAAATTGGTAGACGGTGTATTGGCGCCTCGTGATGGTTTTTGGGGCACTACTGAATCTTGGGGGAACAGTCGAAGGCAATATCAGGTCACTAACCTGTCGCTGCAAGCTTCCCGGGATTTTACTCTTGGCATACACCAGTTCAAATTCCGCTCCGGACTTGATCTGGTTACTAATAGAATTGTATTTCGAAAATTGAGTTATTTTACCAATTCCTTAGGAAACCAACCTGAATTTAAATACGCTGAAACTTTCGGCGAAAGACGTTGTAACCTTACCGGAACCTATTTACTTAATCTATCTCATTTTCATTTGGCGGCTGGTTTAGATTCCAGAATATTTTTTTTCGGAAAAGATATTTCCGGACAAAATTCCCAACAGGACAAAGCTGAACATTACATTGTAGATAATGTTACGTATTTCAATCAGGCTATTTTCGCAGAATCTGTTCTGGATTATAAAAAAATATTAATAGATCTCGGAATCCGGTACGACCTTCATTCCAGAACTTTGAATACACGAATGGGTTTGGTTTACAAGGCAACCAAGGCATTAAATTTTCGTGTGATTCATCATAGCTCTGGTAACAACGGCAGTGCTGATAATTATGAATTTAACAGAAATACCATTGATGATTACGGTAATCCCTATTCAGAAGCTCACTACGAAACTCCTTACATCAAGCCAACGGAAAACTCAGTACCAATAGAACCGGTAAGCTTAAAGGAACTCAGGCGTTTAAAACCAGAAAAAGCATCCTCTACAGAACTTGCTTCTTATTTTCAAAATGAACGTTGGATTTTAGGGGTTTCAGCCTCTTATAATACCATAAAAGATTTATTTACCTGGAATCAAGTTTCGTTTCGAACCATCAATGCAGGCAAATACAATTTCGTAAACGCTGAATGGGAAATTAGATATTCTCAGCACGCGTTTACTTTGGGTGCGAATCATGTTATTTCACAGTTGGTGAATACTGAG
>JALONM010000037.1 GCA_025454925.1 Cytophagaceae bacterium | reverse complement strand
ACAAGTAGCTTGCGTTACTGTGTTCACCGTGGGAGCCACCGGAACTAGTGGCGTTGGATTGATGGTATAGTTCACCGAGGCTGGACTCACGCAGGTAATGTCTGCTATCAATCTTGCCGTGAAGCTATGGTTGCCAGGAGCTACTGCGGTGAAGTTGATTGAAGGCTGATACGTTCCGCCGTCCATCGCATATTCAAAGGCGCCCAGTGGTGCTGTGATATCTATCGATCCGCTTGGCAGTGCACAGGTAGGTTGTGCGGTAATCGTAGCCGTTGGAGTCGCAGGTACAGTAGGGGCCGGATTGATCGTGTAGCTCACCGAGGCCGGACTCACGCAGGTAATGTCTGCTACCAATCTCGCCGTGAAGCTATGATTGCCAGGAGCGACTGCCGTGAAGTTTACTGAAGGCTGATACGCACCGCCATCCATCGCGTATTCTACTGCACCCAATGGAGCAATGATATCTATCGATCCGCTTGGAAGTGCACAGGTAGGTTGCGCAACAATTGTGGCTGTTGGTGCAATAGGAATGGAATTTATGGTAACTGCTGCCGCGGCAGATGTATCTACACAACCAGCGCTCGTAGTAGCAATAACATCGTATGTTCCGGAATACGATAAAGCCGGAGTAGGTGAAGATAAAGTCAAGGTATTGGTTGTTGTTCCATTTACTACAGGACCATCCGATACATTCACTCCATTGAAACGCCATTGAAAAACAGTAGCGGTTGGAGCCGTTACAGGCACTGCGATAAGAGCTGCTGATTCGCAACCACTAACAGAGGCTGGTGGCTGGGCGACAAAAACGGGTTGCGGATTGATGGTAAAACCACCCGAAATTGGAGTTCCTTCGACGTATGGATTAGACGCTACTATCCGAACTTTATAGGCATTTCCGGAAGGCGTTCCTTCAGGAATATTAGCAAGGAAATTACCCGCGGTAGTGGAGTTTATTGACTTTAATGCCACTGGTACAGCAAAGCTTCCTGTTGCATCTGAAAGCTGAAGTGTAAAGATATTTCCGGCATTAAAAATCCCTCCAATGGTATAACTCATATCAAAACCTTGACCCGCACAAAACGGAGGTAGTGGAGTAACTCCAGCTGGTTCAACGGTATTCAATTGAAGGAATCTCCATGTACCGGCTATTTGTTGAATGCCAGAACTCGTGTTGATGCCATAAAAATTTGGAACATTCATGACTGGATTCGCCACCGATTGTCCATTTTTAAAAACGTTTGTAGGAGTTCCATTCATCGGAACTGTGTAAGTAAATTCTGCCAGGTTGGTCGCGAAATTGGTTTGAAGAATTAGATTCATCAAAGCCAGATTGGTGCCTGTTGTATCGTATGGCTCAATATTCAATCGACCCGCACCAAATGCAGTGGAACCAATCTGTGTTATGGTCAATTCAGAAAATCCACTTGGCGTTCCAACTGGATATGTTTTAATAAAATGAGCCGCGATGGTACCTTCTTGTTGCACTTGGCCTCCTCCCGGTATGGCATCAACCATAATCATACGAGAAGCAGAGAATGGGCCACCGGTAATTGCAGTCGCTGAACTTAGAAGAAGATTATTAGCGCCTAAAATCAGCTTAGTATCTCCTGTAAAACTAATGGCTGATTTTACAGTAATGCTCGATTGTAAAAATTTATCCGGACCGGCGGCCAATTCAAGCGTTTGATAATTGGTTGAACCAAATACCTGTTGCACCGCAGCACCTGAATAAATGACCTTTTGATTGGCAATGGTTGACACATGAGTTCCCAGTTGATTGTTTGCACCATTCAATGTTAATCGAGCACCATTAACACCGGCAAATGTTCCAAAATCGATGGTTCCTGAGATCGCATTAAGATCACCATCTACTCTAACCTGTGAAAAGAAAGAGGATGTAAAACGCAAGGTGCAGCCATTGTCTATGGTAAGATTGCCACCAACAAATATTCCGGAAGACAAGGAGGTCATTACGACGGTGCCTGCACCCTGAACAAAAACATTACCTACTGTGGTTACTGCGCCAGAAGCCGTCTTTGTACCACTTCCTGAAAGCACTAAGTTCCCATACGTGATATTGGCACCTCCAAACACCGACTGATTGCTATTGGAGTAATAATAGACTGTAGAAGTCGGATCAACGGTATATGGGTTAGAATAGAAATTCGGTATTGAAATCGGAACTGTCAGCCCTGTATGTAATTCTGCACCTGGTCCAAGAGTAAAAGTTCCTCCCCCAATGGTTCTGCTTACATTGAACGTAGCAATATCCAATTTTCCTGTAATCGTGAGATCTTGATTCACGGTTGCACTATTGGAAATTGTGATTTTACTCGAACCAGAAAAGGCTAAACTTTGGACAGTAGCGGGCAATGGTGTGGTATACGGAATTGTGGCATAATACTCCAAGGTAGAAGGTCCAGTTCCTGGTGCATTCAAGAAATCATTAACAGCAACCGTTGGAAATGTAGGAGTAATATTTCCTCCTAGTCGTAAGGTTCCATTACCTCCCAAACCTATATTTGACAGCACGTTGGCAGCAATGGAACCACCACTGGTACCAACATCCAACACACCTGTATCATCAATCCGAATGGTATCTACAGATACCAGTGTAGCATTCACTTTCGACACTGTTCTTCCATTCCCTATATACACAGCAGAACCTGGCGTAGGCGTACAATTACACGTTGTTCCAGCAAACCCTAGTTGAGACCAGGTTGTACCTATTTCCCAAGAACCATCGGCGATGGAATAAAAACGCTGAGCAGGAGGTACGAGACAACGCCAAACTCCATTTATATTTTGAATTCCAGACGTGGCAGTGATTCCATATTCGTTTGGCACTATCAGGTATGGATTGGTGGTTGCCACTCCATTTTTAGTGACAGCGGTTGGCGTACCTGTCATGGCTGTTTTTAGTGAAAAGCTGGCTGCATTTGATACAAAGTTAGGTATTAATCTCAAATTGGTATGAGCCACATTAGCACCCGTAGTGTCGTAAGGTTCTATGCTTAATGTACCTACACCGAAGGCTGCAGAATTTAACAAAGAAAAAGATAGCTCAGAATATCCACCAGGAGTTCCCATAGGATATACTTTTAAGAAGTCAACGGAAGCAGTACCTTTCTGAACGATTTTACCACCACCGAGCAGGGCATCAAACACAATTGTTCGAGAAGCCGAAAAAGGGCTACCGGAAATCATTGCTGGAGCATTTAATATCAAATCAAAAGTCCCTAATACCAACGTGGCATTTCCTAAAAAGGAAACACTTTCACCTATATTCACCGATCCTTGTAAGGTTTTAGCGGTACCACCGTCTAATTCCAAGGTCCGGTAATTTAAACTTGGAAAAACTGTCTGAGGAACGGTTCCTGCATAGCGCACGATTTGTCCGGCTACAGAAGTAAATAAGGACCCAGCTTGATTGGTAGCCCCATTAAGAATCAGCAAACTTGTTGAAGCTGTTCCCATATTAATTATTCCTGCAGGGGCAATCAAATTACCATCAATGTTAACGGTTTCACCTGCTGTAGAAAAATTCATGGAAGCGCCTGCCTGCATGTTCAAGTTTCCTCCAATGCTATTATACGTTGCGCCAGAAGCGTCCATATTAAATTCGGTGGTACCAAGCACATCTACATTCCCCACAGTAACCACATCCCCAGACCCTCTTTTTTCTGAATTTCCTGAAAGCACCAAATTACCATAGGTTACACTCCCTCCTCCATAAATATTTTGATTCACTATTGAATAGTAAAATACCGTAGAAGTAGGATCAAAGGCATACGTTAAAAAATTAAATGGAATCGCAATTAATCCAGATTCGTTCGTATGCAATTCAGCACCCGCTCCTAGTGTAAATGTATTGGCGCAGCATACCGGCTGGTTGAGCATACTGGTATTTATATCCAACTTTCCAGTAACGGTTAAATCACCTCTCACCGTAGCGCCATTGGTTAAGGTAATTTTATTCGTACCCGAAAAAATCAGATGCTGAATATTGGCAGGTAATGATGGCGCATTGTAATCCGCCGTAGCATAAAATTCTAATGTAGAAGCTCCTGTTCCAACTGAATTCAAAAAATCATTGGTCGTAATGGCCGGTAATGATGGTGTTATATTTCCACCTAACTTTAATCTACCATTGCCACCAATACCCTTATTGGTAAGCACCGATATTGTCAAACTTGCCCCACTGGTTCCTAGATCCAACGTACCTGTTGCATCAATTGTCAATGAATCTAAAGTAAAGGCAGTAGCATTAGACTTGGTTACAATCCTATTATCGCCAATATACACTTTTGCTCCTGGGCCAGGAACGCATCCACAATTAGGAGTAGAATATCCAGTGGTAGACCATGTTGTTCCGGATTCCCAATTTCCGTCTGCAACGGAATAATAGCTTGACAAAGAGAACGTAGATAATGGGCCTGCTGTGTAGAATCCACCTAGATTGGATAAACTCCTCGCATTGAAGGTTACTACATTGGTGGTGGTATTCACCGTTCCATTGGTTATCCAAGGTAGCGCTCCGGTGTATTGCCCACCATGGGTATAAGAAGTTTCGACAACCTGCAATTCAGAAGGATCAACATAGGTGAATTCAATATTGGCGGTTAAGGAAGAAAATCCAGAAGCTGTTACATCCCAATATTTCAGTAAGGCCGTACTTGGCTGAAGCACTTGAGGATGTGTGCCAGCAACTGCCTGCAAAGACACAGACCCTGTTCCTGATAATGCTGTAACATTAACAGATGCCGGGGAATAATGAGATCCAGTGCCCACCGGAAATATTTTGTTTACCGGAGTCGAATATCCAATTTGTAATCTACCGGCACCACTCGTACGAATCATATTGGTCGCATTGAATGGAGAACCGGTTAGGATAGTACCAGCACCCAATACCAAATCAAATCCCGACAGATCAACTATTCCACTTACCAAATCCAAGGCGTTGTTTACTGCACAAAGTCCGGAGAGCGATTTTTCAGTACCTCCGCTAATTCTAAGGATCTGATAATTCGCTGAAGTAAAAATCTGCTGGGGCACCGTTCCATTGTACTCCACCGTGCTATTGGCTCCAGGCGTTGTATTGAAATTTACCAATGTTACCGATGGACAAGCTAACCGTAGTGTATGGCTAAGGCCAGCTCCTGTCATATTTATTGTACCAAAGGTGGATGTTAGGGTAGTGCTTAAAATATTTACGGTTTTCGGAAAGGAGGTACCGAATTCGAAATTGGCTGTGGGAACTGCATTGACGGATTGATGGATATTTGCAGTAACGGAAATATTAGAGAGGTTAAATGTTGTTGTACCCGATAGATTCAAACTCCGATAAACAGTAAGAGTTGTCTCCACCACATTTTTTTGACCACTCCCTGCAATTTCTAAAAAATTATACTCCGTAACACCTGTCAATAAATTTTGATTGGCCATTGCTCCATATCTAACGATGGTATTATTTCCTGGATTGATGGATAAGGATCCTAATGTATTGGTAGTACCATTTAACGTCAGCAATGATCCATTATTAGCCAGTTGCATTTCTATTTTGGAACCGGCCACCCCAGATAAATCTCCATTAACTATAATGCTATTTGGCGCGGCGGTAGAGCCATATCGAAGAATACCTAAAGAGTTAATATTTAAATTTCCGTTGATCGTAATGAGCGGCAAATCATTGAGATCCAAAGTCGCCGTATTTATATTCATGGTATTGGTTGCTATGGTCGGATTAGTTCCACCCGCCACCATCATTTTGACTCCGGCACCAGTTAGGGTAAAATTGCTGAGCGTGTGATTGGTTCCTGCCAGGTAAGAAATGATCTGCCCGGCGCCCCCACTTATATTAAGGTTTCCTCCCACCATGTTAATGATTGGAGGTAATTGAACAGAGGCGGCGGTAATATTTATAACATGCGGATTGGCCATTGGATTATTAATGGCAGCGCCCGGAGCACTTGTAATTGTTCCGGATAAGGTCATCTGCCGAACTACCGAGGCTGAAAAAGTAAGCGTTGAGCTTGGGCCAAATGCCGTAGTTCCATTCACTGTAAATCCATTGGCAGAAGCCCCTCCAATATTCAACATCCCATTAAGAATAAGATTTGAAGCCAAGGTAGTGGCTGCAGTGGCTGGCCAAAGAACATTTGCAGTGGCATCGATGGATACATTCTGGTAATTGGCGCTTGCAAAAGCATTCTGCGCTCCTACACGGGCATAGGTAATTCTACTTCCGGAAGCGGCAGTGGTGGTCAATGTAGTAACCCCGTTATTCGCGCCGGCTAAGGTTAATTGGTGCGCCAGACCGGCACCTGTCATCGTTAAGGTTGGAGCTGAAAAGTCGCCAACAACGGATAACGTTTTGGCTACAGTGGTACCAAAATTAAACGTAGTAGTAACCGACACATTTCCACCTACAGAAAATACCGTTCCGACTGTACCTAAGTTAACAGTAATATTGAGGCCACTCACTAGATTCCCTAAAATAGTACAGTTCCCCAAAAAAGTGCGTGTCACCGTTCCGGCGCTCACCAATGAAAGATTGGGCAATGTACTTAGTGCCGCAGGTAAATTGTAGGATACTCCGGAATACTCAACTGTTCCCAAGCCAGTACCTGCGCCGGAGCAGAATAAGTTATTGGCGGGAATTGGAATGGTAATAAAATTTCCAGCAGAGAATGCAATGGTGCCGTTCCCTCCTATTCCCTGATTAGAAAATACATTGACAGTAAGACCTGTGGTAGCAGCCATGTTCAGCCTACCTCCCGCATTGATGTACAACGTATCAAGAGTTAAGGCCGTACTGGTAATTCTTGTAATGGTATGACCGTTTGCAATGCGTACTACAGATCCCGCCGCAGGTGGGGTAAGCGCAGGTGCACCAGTATGCTGCAAAACAGGATCCGTGGACCAAGATGCTGCCGTCTCAAAGTTTCCTGCGGCAACGCGACTATAATAGACAGGGGTTCCAAAAGCATTCAAAGGTCCTGCGGTATAATTACCTGAAAAACTGGCAATGTTAGCTCCAGACTTCGTAAATGATATCGAATTTGCAACCTCGTCTACATCGGTCAAGGTTCCCTTCACCCAAGGAAAAGAATTAGGCCAATGGGCCGCTATGTAAGTAACATCATTTCCTGCGCCTCCCATTACTTCACCTTCGTTGTAGGAGTAAGTAAAGGTACCGGAGATACTGGTAATCGCCGCACCAGATATTGCCCAATATCTAGTTAATGAATTGGTTGCCGAAATTTGATTGGGAGCAACAGTAGCCACTGTTCTGGCAGATACAGTACCAGCTCCAGTAACGGCAGTTACGTTTAGGTTCAAAGGAGCGTAGGCTCCTGTTGTTCCAATAGGATAGAAATAGGCGGCTGCCGCGTTTATCCCTCTTGTGAAAACACCCGTGCCATTCGTCGCCACCATATTCGTAGTGGAAAATGCCACACTGTTTGTAAGTGTAGCCCCCAAAACAAGATTTATAGATCCGGAAGTAGCCAAATTAATGACTGCCCCATTTAATCTCAAAGCACCACTGACCACCATTGTACCCGTGGTACTGTAATTTTTTGTGCCACCCGATACTTCTAATACTTGATACGAAATACCATTAGGCAGGGATTGCGCAGCTGCGGAGTTATAATGCACGGTGCTTCCAGAACCACCTGTTGTAGTCAAAGATCCGAAATCGTTCGTCGCACCCGTTAATTCCAACCGATGTGCCAAACCTGTACCCGACATATTAATGGTAGAACCTGTACCAGCATAATTTCCTGAAACTGCCACGGTTTGAGCGGTGGAGGTTGAATATACCAGGGTAGTAGTAGAGGCCATATTCATGTTGCCTGCTACCGTAAATGTAGAAACAGAATTGCCAAGTTGTAAGGTTGTAGATCCCATGCAATTCACATTGCCTCTTACTATGGTATTTCCATTTACCATTTTGGAGCCACTATTCATCAAATTCAAATTTTGATAATTCAACGCGGGGAAAACAGTTTGTGTAGCACCACTGGAATAATGCACCGTACTTCCAGAGCCATCTGTGGTAATAAATGAAGAAGGTGTATAAACGGTACCTGCCAAATATAAATTATGTGCCAGGCCTGCACCACTCATGTCTACAGTGCCAGATCCAGTAAAAAACGCTCCATCAATCGTTACATTTCGAGCCGCCGCATTTCCAAAGCTAAAAACAGTATTATTGCCTAGGGACAATTGGCCAGCCAACATAATATCTCCGTCAATCGTTTTCGTCTGTAAACTTGGTTGAGAGGTGAGTCCAATATTACCATAATTAATATTTCCCTTAATAATTTGAGGTGCCTCTCCATCCAAAAAAACCCAGGAGGTTGGTGCTAATATATAGGTTGCATAGTTGGATGGAAAATTATTTCCATTGTACCACAACTCAGCTCCGGCAAGCATTTCAAACTTACCGCCCAAACTTGCCCGGTCAATCGTAAATACGCCCATTAGTAAGCGAGCCAAATTAGTTACCAGCGATACATCACCCGCAATAGTTAAATTTCTTTGCAACGTAACGTCGGTGCTTGCGGAAAAAATAACATTACGAAAATTGGCTGGATATGAAAACGGAACCACAAAATTTACCCCTGCAAACTCCCAGGTGCTATTACCGGTTCCCTGAGCATTCAGAAAATCATTTACTCCAATGGTCGGAAAGTTTGCATTCGTAACCACCACTTTACCGTTGCCATTATGTCCATTATTGGAAAAAACATTCACAGAAAGTTGATTTCCATTATTACCCATTGAAAGGATTCCTCCGAAATTAATAATCAGGGAATCTGCCTGGCAAGGGCTGGCTGGCAAGGTTACTGTGTGTCCGTTCCGAATCATTGCGGAATTGCTATTGGTTGGCAAAACGGTTACAGGGTTTCCCACGAGAGTATCATTTGTCCAGGTAGAGAGAAGATTCCAATCACCGTTTTGTCTGGAATAAAATTTAGACGCAGAAAAAGATAATAATTCTCCCGCCGTATAACTTCCGTTAAAATTTGTTGCCGCCGATTTATTGATAGTAGTTTGATTGGTAGATTCATCTACTGCTGCGGTATTACCGGTTACCCAACTGGTATTCCAAAATGCCGAAACGTAATTGGATTCTGTTCCTTGCACATCACCATCCGCGTAGGTAAAGGTAATGGCCGAGGTAATATTCGTAATATCAAACGAATTAATTATGAAATGTCTTGTTAAGGCCGTAGACGCTGAAATGACATTGGGATCCACAGAGGGCACCGATCTGACTGAGATTTCAGGGATTGCTCCAAATGATGCTGAGGTAAGGGCTATGGTAATAGGCGTATAATCGGCTGTCGCCGAAGGGCCAGTGCCCAAGTGAATCGTGTAAGATCCAAGTAAGCCAGCTGAAAAGGACAACATCCCTGTGCCATTGGTAAGAACTCTGCGGGTTGGGGAACCGCCGGTTATCGTCGAAACTCCAACTGTGAAATTACTTAATTCTATATCGCCATTCCCTGTGTAATTCAAACCACCAGTGATCGTGCTGGGAATGTTAAAACGGACAAAACGTCCGGAAGTCTTGTTAATAGTAACCGATCCAAAAATAGCATTGGAGCTAGTTCCTCCAACGATTTGGTCCGCACCAGCATTTATAAATGCCAAATCTCCCGAACCAAAAGCGCCACCATGCTGAATCCAATTGCCCTGTAATGAAATGTTAAAATTATTTCTATTTAAATTTGCGCCAGCTTCAATGGTTACATCACCGTTTACAAAAAAATTATTCATTAAGCGTTTATCATTGGTTCCACCCAGCACTAGATGATGAAATGTTTGCCCAACCACACCATTGACATCTTGATTCAATGTTCCATCAAAATACACCACGTTAGGAGGAAAACTTGCTGATAAATATCCAAATGAACTGAATGGATGCGTCGCACCGCGATAGTGAAGGACACTGTTTGCCAACTGCGTCCAGTTAGAAGATGGTCCAGACCCATCCATAGAATTTGACACAATCGCAGTTGATTGATTATCTACCTGGCCGGTGGGAAGAATAAATACATCGCTGATGGTATAGGTAGCGGAACCTGCCAAGGTCCACGCACCTGTTATATTCAAGGTGGCGTTCATCAGCACGTTGCTGTTGGCGGTAAAGGTATTGGTATTATAAAAATTTACCGGAGCTCCTGAGGAATTCAGTTGAAAAATTCCATCGTTGATGATATCGTCAAAAAAATCAAACTGAGAAATGCTATTGCTAAGGAATCTGCCAGAGGAAGTAACAGAAATGGTGCCGCCAAAATAATTGATGCCGCCACCGTTATTATCATCGAAGATGCCCTGTATGAGTGCATTTCCATAGGCATTACAATTGAAAGCCCCTGCCTCCAGGGTAGCTCCGGAGCCGATTGTAAGCAGGCCGTTAATTGTCGTAATCCCTACTAGCGACTTTGTGCCAGCAACGGAGCATTTTAAATGCGCGTAAGTTAAGGCGGCAACATTTTGGTTTCCTCCGTTGTATTCCACAGTAGAATTGGAGGCAATGGTTCTGGTCGTGTAGTTAGCAGGAAAAGTATTTGTTCCACCAATGATTAACGATGAAGTTGTAGCGATTTCAATAATATCTCCTGCCGGCATAGAATGATCCATAGAGAAATTTTGAAGGTCGAGGGTAGAACCTGCCAATACTCTCAAATTTCCAGTAACGGAGTAATTGCTTTGTGAGGTTGCTGTAAAGCCGCCTTTGATACTTAGATTCCTGTATATATTGGGCAAGGAAGGAAGCATAAAATTTCCAAGCCCCAAATACTCCACCGTACTATTCCCAGTTCCCGCAGCCGTTATAAAATCAAGCGTGAGAATGTTGGGCCAGCTCACAATACCTGCCACATCAGAAATGGATAAGACCCCGTTTCCTCCGATACCTTTATTGGAAAGAACATTGGCGGTAACATAACTGGCATTCTGTCCCAATTCCAGAACACCTGTTGCGTCGATATGGATGGAATCTACTGAAACAGGAGAAGGAGTAGATTTAATCACACGTTTCCCATCGCCTACACGAACGATATCCGTAAATGAAGACGGAGTGCATCCGCAGGCTGCCGCACCAAAACCAATCGTGGACCAGATGGAGCCATCTTCCCAACTGCCATCGGCTACACTGAAATACTTAGTACCAGAACTTAGCAATTGCCACAACCCATCGAATGTATTGGATCCGTTGGCGCCATAACTTGCTAATCCTAAATCTATGGTTTGACCATTGACTGTATTGGCGTTGCGCTTTACCTGCGAGGGAGTTCCTACTATTTCCGCAGCGGGTAATTGAAAGTTGAAATTAACTTGTGTAATGGTGTAGTTAGAAGTTGAAACCAACAGATACTTCTTAGAACAATTGCCTGAGTTACAGGAAGCAGTATTATCAACTGGCTTCATCGCTACGGAAGCCATCCCACCGATGGTTCCTGTAATTCCTGAAATGGTAACAGGAGTATACACGAAATTCGTACCCAGGGGATAAGTCATGTTAAAAGCGGGCGCTGCAGTGCCTTGTTTAATGAATGAGCCGGCCGGAGTATTCAAGCCATTCGTTTCGATCATTTTCGCATTTGAAAAAGGAGATCCTCCAAATGTTCCAACTTCCGAAAGAGTGAGATCGAAGGTTCCTAAAATAATTTTTGCATTACCCGAAAATAAGATCTGATTATGTACAAAAACATTATTGGTTAATGATTTGTTTGACGCCCCGTTTACTTCAAGCCTGCGGTAAGAATTGGATCCAAACACGGTTTGCACACCACCCGAATAGCGCACCGTTGAAAGTGAAGCATCTGTAATAAGACTACCACACGTATTGTTAGGCCCCTTCAAGTCGAGCATGTGTCCTGCCACCAATCTCATATCTATGGCAGAAGAAATATTCCCGAGCAAATCACCCAACACGGTAACCGTTCTTGCGGTGTTTCCAAAAACCAAGGTGCAACTGTTATTGGTAAGGTTCCCGTTTACCGTTATGTTACCTTGTACTAATCTATTTTGTCCGGAAGATCCTGTAAGTAATAGATTTTGATACGTTGTATTGAGCATGTTTTGAGCACCGGTGCCACTATATTCAATTGTATTGCCTGCCGTTTGTGTAATTGCACCCAGGCATGTGTTGTTGAGTCCTTGTAATTCTAATTTATGCGTAGCCAAGGTAGACATCGTCAGAGTGGTGCCGGTTGTCATGTTGAAATGACTCAACACCCTAAGCACCTTGGCTGTGGATGCAGCCATGGAAAGTGCACTTACCGCAGTGATATTATTAATTTCCAGGGAGTCGCAGGTATAAGTTCCAGCTACTGCACCCAGACTTAGCGTAGCCCCTTTGGTTATGGTTAACTTTCCTTGAAAGGTAGAAGGCGTTCCAAATACTAATGTTTTTGCAGCAGCTCCTTCCACGATTACATTTTGATACGTTGCATTAACAATATTATGAACTCCGCCAGCATAAATGATGGTACTTTTACTGCCTGGTGTTGTAGTGATGACCGTAGATGCGCCTACAACTGTAGTTCCCATAAATTTGAGTGTATGAGCCAGTCCAAATCCGGTCATATTGATGGTAGAATTTGCAGCTGTCATAGTAGTGTTCCCGGATATGGTAACCGATTTAGCGCTAACAGAACCAAAAGAAAACGTTGCGCTAGCACCTATCGTCACATTTCCTGCAACTGATAACACTGGTGGCGTAGGATTAACTCCCATGCTGAATGTCGTATTGGTTCCAACATTAAGTACATTAATCGCGCAAGTAGTCCCCGAACCTGCTAATGACTTTATGCCAGAGTTTGAGGTTTGAACCGTTTTATAATTGGGGGAAATAAACATACTCTGATCACCCACGCGGTTATAAAAAACAGTACCAATAGTGGCGCAATTAAAATTACTCAATTCATTATTATCACCACCCAAATTCAATACATGGGTTGTGGATGAATTCATGATAATGGTACCATTGCTTCCTATAAGATCATCCAAAATGGTTACTGTATGAGAACCATTGGTTCCAAAATCCAAGGTGCCACTTGCTGATAAATCGCAAAACGTATTAATGGTAAATGTAACAGTACCCGCACTTGTCCCTAAATGCAATGTAGCACCCGACCCAATTTGTAAACTATTTACGGTTGCAGTTAAAATATCAAAATTAACGGTTCTTCCCGCAGGGATTACAACATTGTCCGTGCTCGTAGGAGCTAGCCCTGACGACCAATTAGAATTGGTATTCCATGATCCAGACAATGGCCCAACGTAAGTATTTTGTCCATAACCTTGATTCAGGAGTACACATATAAATAGAAAAAAAACGAAGGTAGTGGCGCAACGCAAGTATTTTTTCATAAGGTACGGTATAAGGCAATGTTTACTAAGCAGTTCGGTTATACACCATTTCTTTCTTACGAAGAAAATAAGTGAGTACTACTTAATCTTTTGTTCATACGAAAAATTGCACCCTCTGGTTTTGAGAGGCAGACAAAGCTTACCTAAACTATTGCTTATAAAAGAGTTACTCTCCGACGTATGAGAATAGTAAGTGAGGTGCACAGCCATGGAATCCGAATTTATTAATGGATATTCTTTTATGAAGAAAATATAACGGAGTGCTTCATTTCACGTAGACTAAAACAACTATCACTCTATGATAATCTATGCATAATAGGCTGGCAGCAGCAGGGATAGAAGCGGATACCGCCCATACTACAGTGCGCATAGCACGGTAGTATGGGTAGTAGCAGCGTATAGCCCGGCCCGCGCCACGCGCGGGGCTGCCCAAACAATTCAGCACGTTACAACCCGGAAGCATTCGACTTTCTACTGTTTGGTTTCTTAGCTAAATCCTTCTTCCTTAATACATTTTATTTCGTAGTTTTTCTGATGGATATTGGGCGTGTCCCTTGTGGTGGCGCCTAAGGCGCCAAGCCACGGCGGGCCGGGCTATCGCTGCAAGCCATGCCGCCGGTGGCGCCATGTCTTTACGCTCTATCCCTCACGCAACACCGGCCATGTAGTTAACCATAAAAGTTTTTATGCGGAGAAATGCTGAATAAATAAACTATCATGAATAAATGCCGGATGGATATAAAAAAAGAGACAAATTTTCACTTGTCTCTTTTTTGAAAAAAAATTATCGTTTTGAATTAAGCAGCCAAACCGGCTTCCACAGGAACAACAATATTGGTAATTGTACCCGGAATAATTTTCTCGCTGGAATCCAGGAACACCGCTTTCAAGCGCAAGGTGTAATTTCCCGGACCGGGAAATGCAGTGCCTTCCACTGGGAAAATAGCCAATGAATATTGAAAGCCAGCTCCGAAAGCATCTGAACGTTCTGCTAGCTGATAGGCCTCGTCACCGGCATCGGCGGGCTTTAACTCTACCTGGTATTCTTTGATAGAAAGCTCTGCTGTACTCGTCCACAGCACTTCAATTCCAAAAAAGTTGGTTGAATATTGTGCCGAGAAGTTTTGAATTTCAGCTTGACCACCAGTATTCACAGTAACATCCAGGGCCTGTGTTAGCAGCACCTTTGGAGCTGAATTGTCAGAAAATTCGGCTACTACTCTATACTCATGCCTGCCGCTCACAGCGGGTACATCGGAAGCACGGTAGGTGGTGCCTGCCCCCATTGGCATTTCCGAATCGAATTTGCGCCATTGCGATTCCGTGGAAAGTTTTGTTTCGCAGGCATATTCACGAATGAGATTTTCTTGTGCGGAAGTCCATACTAAATCTACGGTATTCCCATTCAAAGCAATGGAACTGTTGCTAGTGATGGTAGCGATAGGCGTAACATTTACAAGTTTGCCTTGTTCGTCGTAGCTAGCTTCTTGTATAACACGAGTACAACGTCTTTTCTTGATAAAAATCAAGGTTTGTTTCAAGCTTTTATATCTGGCCTTTGATTCCCATCTGCCCATGGTAAAGCGATGGCAACCTCTTTCGTCTCTATCATATTCATCGTCGTCTTCGCGCTCATCATTTTCTGTAATTGGCCCCCAATCCGCTGGTCTTGGACGGTCTCTTTTGCGGTTTACTTTGGCAATATCATTGGTTCCTTTCACCTGGATGATGTTTGGCAAATCATCGCCCTCAATTGTAGCGGTAAGTTTACTTCCATTAGGAGTCACATGTTTAAAACTAATCTGACTTGGAATTTGCATAAAATAAAAAGTTTAAGGTTTAAAAAATATAATTTACTAATACACGAAAATGCTAATTATGCGAACCTGACCAGGGTGCTAGTCGGTTTCTTAAAATGAATATTCAATGATGGAATTGCCGGGATAAATCAATCAATACGTTCCGTCTGCACAAAATAAACACCAGCGAAAACACCGCGCTCGAAAATTCTTACTAAAAATGTGTAAGGAATTTTCTGAGTGATGTATACTGATGTATTCGTTTAAAGGTTACAACTAAGAGATTTAATTGGAGATTAGAGGAAAAATCTAATGCGAGTTACTTTTTTACAAAACGGAGTGCCGATGTCGAGTGACGTGTTTGGATTTGAGCCGTATACGTACCGCTGGGTATTTTTTTTATTTCTATTAGGGCAGACTGTCCTTTTTCGAACTTCTGTTCTTTTACTACTCGCCCTAACGCATCGATAATTTTTATATGCACTGCACTCTTTATTTCCGTTAGAGGAGTAAATAAAATTTCAAGTTCTGCAGGATTAGGATGAGCCATCCAGCCTTTTTCTCCGGAACTGCCTTCAATTACGATGGGTTGCCCCAAGGCGCTTTTCCTAGCAATCACAACCGTTGTACTGGTGTTAAAGATAAACTCATGTTCTACCCCATCTTTTACTTTTAACGAATTAGAAGAATGTGGATGCTGAAATGAAATAAACATATACTGAAAATCAGGAGTGAAATTAATTCCAGTGGGCTCGGAACCGAGTGGAGTAGTAGCAAACAACCGAATTCCATTATCTCCGGATGGAACATGATCTGGACTCACTACCCAGATATGATTTCGATCTCCATCCTGAAGCACCCACAAATTCCCCTCTCCATCAAAGGCCAAATTATCGTTCCCTATCCCCCATGGCTCCATTATTAGTGCGGAATCGGTTTGTATCGCATACGGCTTATTGGCTACGTATACTTGCATGGTTACCAATGTAGCATTGGTATGATTTTGCTGGAAACGATAAACTCTGCCAGGTCCTTTGGCAGTAAAATAAATAAACCCGTCCGGTCCAATTTCAACGTCTTCAATTCCATTGAAATTAGTAGCCCCTAATGACGCTGCTAATGTATGCGTATTATTCCGGTCAGCCTGAGTTTGATTTGGCACTTGAACCCATGTTCCTGCGCTGGAATCTACACTTCCATTCGCCATCCTCATTACATAAAGATCACCACTCTTTAAATTCCCTGCTTGTGTAGAGACAAATTTGTACAAAAAGCCATTGGTAGGATGATCGGCTCCAAAATAGGCGGTTTTCCTATCATTGGCGATGCAAATGTTTTCGTGAGTGGTTCGACCCAAGGCCCACAATTTATCTTTTCCTCCACCTCCGGTGCTATCTTGAGTCAGCACTTTTCCAGATATCGGATCTACTTCTATTAACCACCCAAGATCTTGGTAACCATCGGCATTTAAATCACCAGGATGAACCACTTCTTCCGCAACCACGACCGTTCCCCATGGAGTAATACCACCCGAACAAAAATTAGCTACTTTACCCATTCCTGAAAAATCAACTTTGCTGGACTTTCCAAGCATCCATTTCGAATCCTTTTCGCTGAAGAATACTTGAAATATTGCCAGTTCTGCAGGATTTGACTCTGAACTAACAGTTACTATTCCATTTCTAGACGAGCCATTGACAGGTACATACGCTGTAAAATCAAGGTAATTTCCCAATAGGCTACTGTCCGACAATTGCATTCCACTTTGCCATAAAAGCTGGAAAG
The DNA here is from genome assembly GCA_025454925.1 of Cytophagaceae bacterium. Lineage (GTDB taxonomy): Bacteria > Bacteroidota > Bacteroidia > Cytophagales > Cytophagaceae > JALONM01. Next base: position 33,742 of record JALONM010000037.1, on the reverse strand, counting down.
TATGCGTTTCAGGCACCATCAAGTGTTGTTGTTGAGGACCAGGTGGTACGGAGGTAAATGATCCTATTTTCTGCCCTAAGGACAAGAACTGTATCAGCAACACTACTAATAATAATACGAAGCGCATAAGTATACTTTTACAAGTTGTACAAGACCATCCTCATACATTTTGATTAGCAATTTACAATAAAATAAAAAAGGGAGCATTGCTCCCTTTTTTATTTTCAATGAGTGAATAGAATTATTCAGCTGATTCGTTTGCATTGTCTGAACCTTCAGTACCTTCTGCCTTCTTAGAGCGTCTTGTTCTGCGAGTCTTTGTTTTAGCATCTTTGCTGTAGATTTCGTTGTAATCAACCAACTCCATCAAGCACATGTCAGCGTTATCACCTAAGCGGTACCCTGTACGGATGATGCGAGTATATCCACCTGGACGAGATGCAATTTTCTCTGCAACATTGTCAAATAATTCTTTTACAGAATCTTTGTTTTGTAAGTAAGAGAATACCACACGACGAGCATGTGTAGTATCGTCTTTTGCTCTAGTAAGCAAAGGCTCTACGTATTTTCTTAACTCCTTGGCTTTGGCAACAGTAGTCTCAATACGTTTCTCCAAAATAAGAGAAGAAGCCATATTGGACATTAAAGCTATACGGTGACCGTATTTACGTCCAAGGTGATTATCTTTTTTACCGTGTCTCATAATCGTAATTCATTTTATGTCTTAAAAAGACATGATCAATCCTCATCTAATTTATATTTTCCGATATCCATTCCGAAGGTAAGACCTTTATCGGCAACCAATTGCTCCAACTCAGCAAGTGATTTCTTTCCGAAGTTGCGGAATTTCATCATATCAGAAATATCTAGCGATGCCAGATCGCCAAGTGTTTTGATATCTGCAGCTTTCAAACAGTTGTATGCACGTACTGAAAGATCTAAATCCGCAATGCTGGTTTTAAGCAACTTACGCATTCTGAGGAATTCTTCGTCTACGACATTTTCCTCTTCTGCTTTCACTGAATCCAACGTCATCGTTTGATCAGAGAATAGCATGAAATGCTTGATAAGAATATTGGCAGCACCCTTCAATGCATCTTCAGGATGCACAGAACCATCTGTTTCAATTTCAATGATCAATTTCTCATAGTCGGTTCTTTGCTCCACACGGGTGTTCTCTACGCTGAATTTTACATTCTTGATAGGTGTGTGTATGGCATCGATGGGAATATAACCGAATACTTGCTCAGCAGGTCTATTTTCCTCAGCAGGTACATATCCACGACCTTTTTCAATGGTCAATTCAATGTCAAAACCTGCAGTGTTATCCAAGTTACAGATAACGAAATCCGGATTAAGGATTTGGAATGCTGAAGTGAATTTAGAAATATCACCTGCTTTGAATTGCTCCTGCTTCTTGATAGAAACCACAATTTTGGATTCGTTGAGGTCAGAAATCTTCTTGAATCTTACCATTTTAAGGTTCAAGATAATTTCCGTAACATCCTCTACCACCCCTTGAATAGTGGAGAACTCATGCAAAACACCTGGGATTTTTATGCCTGTAATAGCATATCCTTCTAACGAAGAAAGAAGAATTCTGCGAAGGGCATTTCCGATGGTTACACCGTATCCTTTTTCCAGTGGCTTAAATTCAAACAGACCATGAAAGTCTGTTGACTTTTCCATTACCACCTTTTCAGGCATTTGAAATGAAAGTATCGACATAGTTTAAATCGATTAAGTTTCTTAGCGCTTTTAAAAGCTATTATTTAGAGTACAACTCGACGATAAGTTGTTCCTGAATATTTTCAGGGATTTCTTCTCTTTGAGGGAAGGTAACAAACTTACCAGTTAAGGTAGCATTGTCCCATTCCAACCACGAAAACTTTTTGCTTCCACGACCCGTCAGGCTATCGGAAATTACTTCCAGCGATTTAGAACGCTCTCTAACTCCGATGATATCACCAGGACGCAACGAGAAAGAAGGAATAGTAACTACTTTGCCATTAACAGTAACGTGCTTATGTTGCACCAACTGACGAGCTGCACGACGAGTAGAAGCAACACCCAAACGATATACTGTATTATCTAAACGGGCTTCTAAAAGTTTCAATAAGTTCTCACCTGTAATACCACCTTTTCTAGCAGCATTTTCAAATGTTTTTCTGAACTGACGCTCTAATACACCGTAAGTATATTTAGCTTTTTGTTTGGCCTGCAACTGAGTGGCGTATTCAGAAGATTTTCTCTTCTTATTTTTGCCATGCATCCCAGGAGGGTAATTTTTCTTTTGTAAGGCTTTTCCACCACCCAGAACCGGCTCACCGAACTTTCTGGAGACTTTAAGCTTTGGACCTGTATAACGTGCCATTGTTTACTTCTTGATTAAAATGTTTTGGATTATACTCTTCTACGTTTTGGAGGACGACAGCCATTGTGTGGCATAGGAGTAATATCCTTGATAACTGTTACTTCAAGACCAACGCCTTGAATCGTGCGGATCGCAGATTCACGACCAGCACCAGGACCTTTTACAAAAACCTCAACCTTTCTCATGCCAGCGTCGTACGCAGCCTGAGCGCAACTTTGTGCAGTAACCTGGGCAGCATAAGGAGTGTTCTTTTTGGAACCTTTGAAACCCATTTTACCAGCAGATCCCCAAGAAACCACTTGCCCTTGGGAGTTGGTCATGGAAATGATGATGTTGTTGAAAGAAGCACGAATGTGTGCTTGCCCAACGGCATCGACCACCACCACACGTTTCTTGGCTTTATCCTTTCTTTTGTTTGCAGAAGTATTCTGAGCCATATATCTATTTGTTCTTAACGATTACTATTTAGTAGCTTTCTTCTTGTTAGCCACTGTCTTACGCTTACCTTTACGAGTACGACAGTTGTTTTTGGTGCGTTGACCACGAACAGGCAAGCCTTTTCTGTGTCTTAAACCTCTGTAGGACCCAATGTCCATCAAACGCTTAATACTCAGCTGAACCTCCGACTTAAGAACACCTTCTGTCTTAAATTCAGCATTAATGATATTACGAATCTTGGTAGATTCTTCCTGAGTCCACTCACCCGCTTTTTTATCTAGATGAATCTCTGCCTTCTTCAGGATAGCCTGAGCAGAACGACGTCCAATTCCATAAATATAAGTCAGTGCGATTTCGCCGCGCTTGTTATCAGGAATGTCTACACCAGCAATTCTAGCCATATATGTATATTATTAACCTTGTCTTTGTTTGTATCTAGGATTCTTTTTGTTGATCACGTACAACTTGCCCTTTCTCCTGATTACTTTACATTCTGGGCTTCTTTTTTTGATAGATGCTTTTACCTTCATGGCTTTAAGTCTATTTGTATCTGAACACTATTCTTCCTTTTGTCAAGTCGTATGGTGACATTTCCAGTCTTATCTTATCACCAGGCAATATTTTGATGTAATTCATCCTCATCTTACCTGATATATGAGCAATTACCTGATGTCCATTCTCTAATTCAACCCTAAACATGGCGTTAGAGAGTGCCTCAAGTATTTTTCCATCTTGTAATATGGAAGACTGTTTTGCCATTTTATACTCCTAAAACTTCTTCTATGTATTTAAAGGTAGTCAGTATTTCTGCTTTCCCTTTTTTTATTGCTACCGTATGCTCAAAGTGAGCGGATGGCTTTCTGTCAGATGTGCGGATAGTCCAACCATCGCGCTCTTGCAGAACATTTTTGGTGCCCATATTCACCATAGGCTCTATGGCAATCACCATTCCTTCTTTAAGTCGAACTCCATTGCCCCTCTTTCCATAATTTGGAACTTCAGGCTCTTCATGAAGATTCTGACCAACACCGTGACCCACTAAATCTCTCACGACTGAAAAACCTGCCTTCTCAACATGGGACTGTACAGCAAACCCGACATCACCGGTGCGGTTACCATCCAAGGCTTGGGCTATCCCCAAATACAAGGACTCCTTTGTCTTTTCGAGAAGTAATCTTTTCGTTTCATCAATTGTACCGACACCATAGGTATAAGCACTATCACTATGAAACCCTTTCAAAAAAACTCCACAGTCGATCGAAACAATATCTCCTTCACTCAAGACCTGAGCGCCAGGGATGCCGTGAACCACTACTTCATTTACTGATATGCACAAAGAACTTGGATAACCTTTATAACCCTTGAACGAAGGTTTAGCTCCGTTATCACTAATGAACTGGAAGGCTATCTGATCCAGCTGGGCGGTAGTGACACCTGGTTTTATAGCTTTGGCAACTTCCGCATGAGCTCTACCTAATAAATCTCCACTTACACGGATGAGCTCAATCTCTTCTTCCGATTTTATCCGGACCATGATTACTGAGCTATTGGAGTCGCTTCTTCTGTTCTACCTCTAACACGACCCGTACTCATCATACCGTCGTATTTTTTATTAAGCAGATAGGTTTCTATTTGTTGAAGAGTATCTAACACTACTCCAACCATAATCAAAAGAGAAGTCCCACCAAAGAAGTATGCAAAATTTCTCTCTACCCCGAGCAATACTGCAAAAGCAGGTAAAGCTGCTATAATCGCTAAGAAAATAGCTCCAGGAAGTGTTAATCTTGAAAGTATGTTATCTATCTCTTCTGCCGTTGCATCACCCGGCTTAACACCAGGAATGTATCCACCGCTTCTTTTAATATCGTCAGATATCTGCTTCGGATTAAATGTGATGGCAGTGTAAAAGAATGTGAAGATTATAATTAGTAATGCTGTGGTAACGTTGTACTCCCAAGAAGTAAAATCACCCAAAGCCGCACTTATATTACCTATTGTCTCATTTTCCCGGAAAAAAGAACCAATAACAGAAGGAAGGAACAAAGCAGACTGAGCAAAAATTATCGGCATAACACCAGCACCAATCAACTTCAACGGCAAATATTGACGACGTCCACCTACAGCTTGATTTCCAACCATTTGCTTAGCAAATTGTAACTGTATTCTTCGAACAGCCTGGGTAATCGCTACGACAGCCATGACAACAAAGAACAACGCTATCACTTCCAATATTACAATAATAGAACCTTTCATTCCTTTTACTGTAATTTCCTCGATGAATGCAGCCGGGAGTCTACTCACAATACCAACCATGATAAGCATGGAAATTCCATTACCAATTCCTTTGTCTGTAATTTTTTCACCCAACCACAAACAGAACATGGTACCTGCCACCAAACATATAATTCGTGTGAAATCAAACATTGGTGTGTTCATACCAAACATATAATGTTCTGGCTTCACATAGGTTGCTAAATATCCTACTGACTGAGCAGCAGCAACGAACACTGTAAATATTCTTGTAAAATTATTTATCTTCTTACGACCTGAATCGCCTTCTTTTTGCAATTTTTGGAAATAAGGAACTGCGAATGTAAGCAACTGGATAACGATAGATGCGGTAATATAGGGCATGATACCGAGTCCGAGAACGGATACGTTATTAAATGCTCCACCACTAAAGGCGTTAAGGAGTCCAAGAACTCCTTCACTATCATTATCTCCGCCAACCTTCGTGGCATCAATACCAGGCAAAACAATAAAAGAACCCAAACGGAATACTAATAACAATCCGAGTGTATAAATCAAACGAGTACGTAACTCCTCGATTGACCAGATGTTCTTTATCGTTGTAAAAAATTTCTTCATTATTCTAGTACGGTTGCTTTGGCACCAACTTTTTCGATTGCGGCCACGGCCGACTTAGAGAAAGAATGAGCTTTAATTTCAATTTTGCTTGTCAACTCACCTCTAGACAATACCTTTACCAAATCACCCTTACCAACTAACCCATTGCTATAGAGTAGTTCCAGATCAATTACAGAAGCATTGGTTTTAGAGGCCAAACTTTGCAATACATCCAAATTCAATGCTTTGTAAGAAACTTTGAATGGATTGTTGAAACCAAACTTAGGCACACGACGATAAAGAGGCATCTGACCACCTTCATGTCCAGCTTTACTGCTGTAACCAGAGCGTGATTTAGCACCTTTATGACCTCTAGTTGAAGTACCGCCTTTACCAGAACCAGTACCACGACCTATTCTTTTACTCGTTTTTACAGAACCTGTAGCAGGTTTTAATGCATTTAGTTTCATTTCTTTACTTATTTATTGAAGAAACCAATATCTTATTCTACCGAAAGCAAATGCTTTACTTTCTCAATCATACCCTTTATCTGAGGAGTAAGTTCGTGCTCCACGGTACGATTAATTTTACCAAGACCAAGAGCCTTGATTGTTCTCTTTTGATCGATTGGACGATCAATAGTGCTGCGAACTTGCGTTATTTTAACTTTAGCCATGATTCTTAGCCGTTAAATACTTTAGAAAGAGCTAACCCTCTGTGCTGAGAAACTACGTGAGGAGCACGCATTCTCAATAAGGCATCAAACGTAGCCTTTACCACATTGTGAGGATTAGAAGAACCTTTTGATTTTGCAAGTACGTCCTTAATACCAGCACTTTCAAGCACTGCACGCATTGCACCACCTGCTATAACACCGGTACCGGTTGTTGCAGGCTTCAAAAACACGTAGCCACCAGAGAATTTTCCGTGCATAGGATGTGGAAGAGTGCCTTTCATTACAGGAACTTTAATCAAGTTCTTTTTAGCATCTTCGATACCTTTTGCAATAGCATCAGTTACTTCGTTTGCTTTACCAAGGCCATATCCAACAACACCGTCACCGTTTCCAACAACTACAATTGCAGCGAAACTAAAACGACGACCACCCTTTACTACTTTGGTAACTCTGTTGATAGCAACTACTCTCTCCTTTAGTTCGATTTCGCTTGCTTTTACAGTTCTTATATTCAGTTGTGACATAGATCTTTAGAATTTAAGGCCACCCTCGCGTGCACCTTCTGCCAATGCTTTAACTCTCCCATGGTATAAATATCCACCACGATCAAAAACGATGGTAGCAATACCTGCAGCCTGAGCTTTTTTAGCCAACTCTAAGCCTACTTTCTTTGAAAGATCAGACTTAGTTCCTTTTTCAGCTTTCAATTCAGCAGACGAAGCACTTACTATAGTACGTCCAGTTACATCGTCGATGATTTGAGCATAAATTCCAGCATTACTGCGGAATACAGAGAGACGAGGCTGCTGAGCAGTTCCGCTTATTTTCTTACGGATACCCTTTTTAATTCTCTCTCTTCTTAAAACTTTTGCCGTTGCCATTTAGTATAATGATTATTAACGGTCCACTACTTATTTAGAAGCTGTTTTACCAGCTTTTCTTCTTACAACTTCGTTCACGAAGCGAACACCCTTACCTTTGTAAGGCTCCACCTTACGCAGAGAACGAATCTTAGCCGCTACTTGACCTACCAGTTGTTTGTCGATTCCTTCCAAGGTTACGATTGGATTCTTACCTTTTTCCGTAACTGCCTTGCAGGAAACCTCTGTTGGCAATACCATAAAAATGGCATGGGAATATCCTAAACTAAGCTCCAGAACATTTCCAGTTGCGGTTGCTTTAAATCCTACCCCTACCAATTCTAGATCTAACTTGTATCCGTCGCTAACACCCTTCACCATATTAGATAAAAGAGAGCGATACAAACCATGAAGTGCTTTGTGTCTTTTTTGGTCCGTTGGACGAACAACGCTAAGAACGTTCTCCTCAACACTTACCTTGATATCAGGGTTGATTTCCTGAGTTAAAGTTCCTTTGGGACCTTTAACGGAAACTGAATTTCCTTTTATAGAAACCTCTACTTTAGCAGGAAGAGGAATTGGATTTTTACCTATACGTGACATTCTTGAAAATCTTTATCAGTTGTAGGAATTAATATACAACGCAAAGTACTTCGCCACCGATATTCTGTGTGCGAGCTTCCTTATCCGTCATAACTCCTTTAGAAGTAGAAATGATGGCAACACCTAATCCGTTAAGTACGCGTGGAAGTTCAGTTCCACCGGAGTACTTACGAAGACCTGGTTTACTGATTCTTTCCAGGTGCACGATAGCAGGCTGCTTATCCAAAGGATTATATTTCAAAGCAATTTTAATGGTGCCTTGAACATTATTATCTTCGAATTTGTAACTCTGAATATAACCTTTCTCGTACAAAACTCTAGTGATTTCCTTTTTGATCTTGGATGCAGGAATCTCCACAATGCGATGTTTCGCCTTGTTCGCATTTCTTAACCGGGTCAAGAAATCTGCTATTGGATCAGTCATTGTATTGTCTTTTAATGTTAAATCTACTCTAATACGACTTTTGCGTCGTTCCCAAGAAACAGGGCTGCAAAGATAAGAAAAGTTTTTGTTGATACAAAAACTTTCTCATTATTGTTAAAATTCTTGCTTACCAGCTGGCCTTAATAACACCAGGGATCTTACCATCGCCGGCCATTTGTCTGAAGAAGTTACGGCAAATTCCAAATTTACGGATATACCCTTTTGGACGACCGCTCAACTGACAACGATTGTGAAGGCGAACTGGGGAGGCATTACGAGGAAGCTTATCAAGTCCTAGGTAATCACCAGCCTCTTTAAGAGCCTTACGCTTAGCAGCATACTTAGCTACAATTCTAGCTCTTTTTCTTTCTCTTGCTTTTACTGATTCTTTAGCCATAGTATTACTTTTTCAAGGAGGCAAAAGGCATCCCAAATGCTTTTAACAATTCGAAACTTTCTTCATCGGTTTGTGCTGTAGTCACAAATGTGATGTCCATACCGGTGATTTTGTTTACTTTATCGATACTGATTTCAGGGAAGATGATCTGTTCTTTAACCCCAAGTGTGTAGTTACCACGACCATCAAATCCTTTATCACTGATTCCTTTGAAATCGCGAACACGTGGCAACGCAACTGTAATCAAGCGGTCGAAAAATTCGTACATGCGCACACCGCGTAAAGTTACTTTCGCACCAATAGCTACATCTTTACGAAGCTTGAAGTTAGCAACATCTTTCTTTGAACGAGTTGCTACAGCGCGCTGACCTGTAATAGAGGAAAGTTCCTCCACTCCTACTTCAACCAATTTCTTGTCGGCTACAGCCGCTCCAATACCCTTATTCACTACAATTTTAGTGATCTTAGGAATCTCCATAGAAGATTTGTACTGGAATTTACCTTGAAGTGCCGGGGCTACTTCTTTCAGGTATTTATCTTTTAATCTAGGATTAGCCATTTTTAATTACCTCCCCAGACGTTTTAGCGTAACGAACTAATTTACCTTCCTTATTTTCCTTTCTACCTACGCGGGTAGGTTTTCCGGATTTAGGATCTTTCAACATCAGCTTACTCACGTGAATAGGAGCTTCCTTTTCAACTATGCTTCCCTGAGGGTTAGAAGCAGTTGGCTTCACATGGCGTTTCACCTTATTGAGACCTTCTACAATCGCTTTGTTTTCGGATACCAAAACTTTGGTAACCAAACCTTCTTTGCCCTTGAAATCACCAGAGATTACCACGACAGTATCTCCTTTGCGGACATGAAGTTTTTTCTTTGCCTTTTCCATAATTAAAGTACCTCCGGCGCTAAAGAAACAATTTTCATAAACTGCTTTTCCCTAAGCTCTCTTGCAACCGGACCGAAGATACGAGTACCTCTTGGTTCGTCCTGGTTGTTGAGCAATACCGCAGCATTGTCTGAGAATCGAATGTACGATCCATCTGGACGACGTACTTCTTTTCTTGTGCGAACTATTACTGCTTTAGACACGGTTCCTTTTTTAACGTTACCTGTGGTAAGCGCGGATTTAACCGACACTACTACCTTGTCACCCAAGCTGGCATACTTTCTTTTTGTACCGCCAAGCACACGGATTACAAGTACCTCTTTGGCACCGCTATTATCTGCAACCGTAAGTCTGGATTCCTGCTGAATCATAAATCCAAATATTTAAATGCCGATGTTATTTTGCCTTTTCAATGATCTCCACTAATCTCCAACGTTTGTTTTTGCTTAGTGGGCGTACTTCCATGATACGAACCAAGTCGCCTACTCCACACGTATTTTCTTCATCGTGGGCCATAAACTTTCTTGTTCTTTTCACAAACTTACCGTAAATCGAGTGTTTTACTTTACGTTCAACAGCAACAGTAATTGATTTTTGCATTTTGTTGCTTACAACTTTCCCGATTCTCTCTTTTCTGAAATTTCTTTCCATTGCCTAATTATTTTTGTTTGGCATGTAACTCGGTATTCAACTTAGCAATGAGACGGCGAGACTCACGAATTTGAGAAGGATTCTCAATGGGTGATACCGCATGGCTCAGTTTTAGGCGCTTCAGCGATTCTTTCTCAGAAAGAAGCTGAGATTTAAGTTCCTCTACCGAGAGATCTTTTATTGACTTTTTCTTTTTCATTCTCTTAAACCTTTTATCACTGGTTTAATATTACTGACCATCGTAATCGTGACGCACGATGAACTTTGTTCTAATAGGTAACTTTTGAGCGGCCAGGATTAAAGCCTCCTGAGCCATTGCCAATGGAACACCTGCAGATTCGAAAATAACAGTTCCTGGTTTTACACAAGCTACCCAATATTCTGGAGCACCTTTACCTTTACCCATACGTACTTCCGCAGGCTTTTTAGTAATTGGTTTATCTGGGAAAATTCGAATCCAAACCTGACCTTCACGTTTCATAGCTCTGGTTACTGCAACACGAGCAGCTTCAAGCTGACGGGCTGTAATTCTACCTGGCTCCAATGATTTGATAGCGAAGGTTCCGAAGGAGATATTTTGTCCACGTGTGGCAACACCTGGTATACGTCCTTTTTGTTGTTTTCTATATAGTGTTCTTTTGGGCTGTAACATGGCCTTAGTACTTTATGAAAGACAATTACTTTTTGTCAGTTTTCTTCTTATTCTTGAAGTTTTTATTATCGTTGCGGCGACGGTTCGGCTTAGAACCACCATCTTGTCCAAGGGAAGGATTGATGCTAGAAGAAGCAACACCTACATTGGGGGATAGATCTCTTTTGCCGTACAACTCACCCTTGAATATCCAAACCTTGATACCGATTTTACCATAAACGGTTTGGGCTTCAGAAATCGCATAGTCAACATCTGCACGGAGTGTATGCAAAGGAATTCTTCCTTCTTTGTACCCTTCCGTACGTGCCATTTCAGCACCACCCAGACGGCCAGACAAACGAACCTTGATACCTAGCGCACCCACTCTCATGGTGGAAGCAATTGCTTGCTTCATAGCGCGGCGGAAAGAAATACGAGCCTCTAGTTGTTGAGCAATAGACTCACCTACCAATTTAGCATCTAATTCAGGACGCTTAATTTCATAGATATTAATTTGAACGTCTTTGCTGGTGATTTTCTTAAGTTCTTCCTTAATCTTATCTACCTCTGCTCCACCTTTACCAATTACTACACCTGGACGGGCAGTATTGATTGTTAAAGTGATTCTTTTTAAAGTACGCTCAATTACGATCTTAGAAATTCCGCCTTTAGGAATACGAGCGGCAACGTAATTGCGGATTTTTTCGTCCTCGATCAACTTCTCAGCGAAGTTTTTTCCACCGTACCAGCTGGAATCCCAACCTTTAACGATTCCAAGACGTAGACCTATCGGGTTAACCTTTTGTCCCATTTCTAATTATTTATCAGATTTCTTAGACTCTTTTTTTGGCTTAGAAGCTTTCTTTTCTTCTTTTTTAGGCTCTTCCTCTTTTGCTTTTGCAACCGCTTTCAATTCGGCTACATTAGCCAAAGAACCAAGTACCATTGTAATGTGATTGCTACGCTTACGCACACGATATCCGCGTCCTTGAGGAGCAGGGCGCATACGCTTCAACATGCGACCACCATCTACAAAAATATCTTTGATGTATAAATCAGCATCTTCAATATTCACCTCTGGGTTTTTAGCACTCCAATCGGAAATACTAGTCAACAACAGACTTTGAATTTTCTGAGCACCTTGTTTGGATTGAAACTTCAGGATAGCTAAGGCCTCATTTACTCTCTTTCCACGAACCAGATCCACCACCAAACGCATTTTGCGTGGAGAAGTTGGAACATCATTCAACTTGGCCAGGGTAGCTCCGCTCGCGTTAAAAGCCTGCTTTGCAGCTTCACGCTTTTGTCTTTTTACGACGGATCTTCTTGGTTTAATAGTTTCCATTACCTATCCTTATTTTTTAACTTCTTTTTTCTGAGCAGGAGTATGGCCTTTGAATACGCGAGTAGGCGAAAATTCTCCCAATTTATGACCCACCATGTTTTCAGTTACGAAAACAGGGATGAATTTATTCCCGTTGTGAACGGCCACTGTATGACCAACGAAATCAGGGCTGATGGTAGAACGTCTTGACCACGTTTTTACCACAGATTTTTTACCAGATTCATTCATCACTTCAATCTTTTTAGAAAGTCTGAAGTCAATATATGGTCCTTTTTTAATCGAACGTCCCATTATTTAATATTATTTAGTACGTTTTGAAACAATCAATTTGTTGGAATACTTGCGTGGGCTACGAGTTTTCTTACCTTTAGCAAGGAGACCTTTTCTAGAACGTGGGTGTCCTCCAGAAGCACGACCTTCACCACCACCCATTGGGTGATCAACCGGGTTCATTGCTACACCGCGGGTGCGAGGACGAATACCTTTCCAACGATTACGACCAGCTTTACCAACTTTCTCGTTCATGTGTTCAGCGTTCGAAATAGCACCCACCGTAGCAGTACAAGTCGACAATACTAAACGCATTTCACCTGAAGGTAACTTGATGGTAGCATATTTACCATCTCTGGCCACCAATTGAGCGTAAGCACCCGCACTGCGAGCCATAGCACCACCTTTACCAGGCTTCAACTCAATGTTATGGATAATAGTACCCATTGGTATAGCCGATAGTGGTAATGTATTTCCGAGCTCAGGAGCTACGGAAGTACCGCTAACGATTTTGCTTCCAACCTTTAAGCCTTCCGGAGCAAGAATATATCTTTTTTCTCCATCCGCATATACCAGCAAAGCAATACGGGCTGTACGGTTTGGATCGTACTCGATTGTTTTTACTGTTGCAGGAATATCAAACTTATCTCTTTTGAAATCGATAATACGATATTGACGCTTATGACCTTGGCCGATATAACGCATGGTCATCTTACCTCCACTATTACGTCCACCACTTTTCTTGATGGAAGTCACCAATGATTTTTCTGGCTTAGCCGCCGTAATTTCATCGAATGAAGGAGCTATTCTGAAGCGAGTTCCCGGAGTTACCGGTCTTAATTTCTTTACTGCCATTTTGAATTAGCTATTAAATTCCGCTATAAATGTCGATCACTTCTCCTGCGGCTACTTGAACAATAGCCTTTTTAATAGAAGGTTTTCTGCCTTTTGCAAAACCAGCTTTGGTGTAACGCACCTTCGCTTTTCCTCTGCAAATAACTGTATTCACATCTTCTACATTAACACCATAAAGCTTCTGAATCTCTTTTTTGATTTCCACTTTATTGGCATTTTTCGCTACCACGAAAGCATATTTACCTTTCTCATTTTGAGAAGCAGCTTTCTCGGTTAACAGCGGTTTAATGATGATAGCCATGACTTTATATTAGTTCAGGATTTCATTTAATTTTTGTACAGTTCCTTCTGCCAATAACAATGTGTCTGCGTGAAGGATATCATAAGTATTCAGAGAGTCAACTGTTACTACTTTACTGCGTTGAATATTGCGGGCAGAAAGCACTACATTTTGATCTACGGAAGGAAGTACCAGAAGAATTTTCTTGGCATCCACCTTTAACTGAGAAAGAATTTTTGCGAATTCTTTCGTTTTAGGAGCCGACAGTTGAACAGAGTCCAGAACCAGGATGTTCTTTTCTTTTGCTTTGTAAGAAAGCGCGGACTTACGTGCTAACTGTTTTACTTTCTTATTGAGTTTGAAGCTATAATCTCTTGGCTTAGGGCCAAACACTCTACCACCACCTACAAATACTGGTGATTTGCGGCTACCAGCACGAGCACCACCGGTACCTTTTTGCTTCTTAAGTTTTTTGGTAGAATAAGCTACTTCAGCTCTTTCTTTTGCTTTATGAGTACCCTGACGTTGGTTGGCCAGGTATTGCTTCACGTCCAAATAAACAGCGTGATCATTAGGTTCAATGGAGAACACTTCTTCCGGAAGGCTGATTTTTCTTCCTGTCTCCTTGCCTTGTATGTTAAATACTGAAAGTTCCATTTTACTTCTCCAGGATTACAAATGAGTTATTAGAACCAGGTATTGAACCGCTAAGCACTAATACATTCTTATCGGAATATATTTTAAGTACTTTCAGATTTTGTACTTTGGTGTTTGCTGCACCTGTACGACCGGCCATGCGAAGACCTGGGAATACGCGAGCTGGGAAAGAACAAGAACCGATAGAACCTGCGTGTCTCTGGCGGTTATGCTGACCGTGCGTACGGCCACCTACTCCGTTGAATCCATGACGCTTTACAACACCTTGAAAACCTTTTCCTTTTGAAACACCACAAGCATCAACGAAATCGCCTTCAGTGAAGACATCTGCAACGTTAAGGACTTGCCCTAGCTGACAATCCAATGAGAAATCTTTGAACTCAGCTACTTTCTGTTTAGGAGTAGTACTCGCTTTCTTGAAGTGGCCTTGAAGAGCTAAAGAAGTATTCTTTTCTTTTTTATCTCCAAAACCCAACTGAACAGCTTTGTATCCGTCCTTCTCAACAGTTTTAATCTGGGTCACGACACAAGGACCAACTTCTACTACAGTACAGCCTAAGGCTTTACCTTCTTCGTTGAAATAATTGGTCATGCCGATCTTTTTTCCAATTAACCCGGACATGGTTATTCTATTTTTAGTACAACTTAAAACTCGAACTTGGTTTAATCCCGCTCTAAAAACGGGACTGCAAAGGTAGTATTTTTTTACATCTTTGCAAACTCTGAGGTCAACTTAATTTTTGTCTTTTGTTCGTTTAATGTATTACCGATAATTTGCATGGGATGCGCCAACTTTTCCGGTAATACTCATGTTGGCAGGAACAGTATAAGAGGGGATACCTATTAGAAGGTATCCCGTTGACCTTCAGACAATTATTAAGAACTAAACCTTGATTTCTACTTCTACTCCGCTAGGAAGCTCCAACTTCATAAGAGCATCTACCGTTTTGCTTGATGTAGAATAAATATCTACCAAACGCTTGTAGGTGCAAAGTTGAAACTGTTCACGAGACTTCTTGTTTACGTGTGGAGAGCGCAAAACCGTATACACCTGACGCTCGGTAGGCAATGGAATTGGTCCACTTACTACGGCACCGGTAGCCTTAACAGCACGCACGATGCGCTCTGAAGATTTATCAACCAGGTTATGGTCGAAGGACTTCAATTTGATCCTGATCTTCTGATTCATTATATCACTATGTTTTTCTTGTTCTTAACTTATTTAACTGCGGCTGCACCCTTTACTTTGGCGATTACTGTTTCGGCAAGGTTTTGAGGAACAAACTCATAATGGGAGAAGGTAAGGTTAGCGGTAGCACGACCTGAAGTAAGTGTGCGGAGATCCGTTACATAACCGAATAATTCGGAAAGTGGAACATCTGCTTTAATTACCTGAGCACCGATTTTCATTTCCATGCTCTTCATCAAACCTCTTCTTCTGTTTAAGTCACCTGTTACAGAACCTGTATATTCTTCCGGACAAGTTACTTCGACTGCCATGATTGGCTCTTGCAATTTCGGTCCAGCTTGTTTAGCGGCTTCACGGAAACCACCTTTAGCAGCCAATTCGAAAGAAAGTGCATCGGAGTCCACGTCATGGTATGAACCGTGGAACAAACGAACTTTCATGGCTTCTACTGGATATCCGGCAAGTACACCGGTTTTCATTGCTTCTTCGAATCCTTTTTGAATCGGGGTAATAAATTCTTTTGGAATTACACCACCTACGATACCATTCTCGAACAAGAGTCCTTCTTTTCCATCCTCACGAGGAGCCAATTCAAACACGATATCGGCAAATTTACCTTTACCACCAGTTTGCTTTTTGTAAACCTCTCTGTGTTCGGTAGACTTTGTAAGAGCTTCTTTGTAAGCCACTTGAGGAGCACCTTGGTTGATTTCCACTTTAAATTCACGACGCATACGGTCGATGATAATTTCCAAGTGAAGTTCACCCATTCCGCGAAGAATGGTCTGACCTGTTTCGTGATCGGTTGAAACACGAAGAGTAGGATCTTCTTCCACAAGTTTGGCGATGGCCATACCCATTTTATCCATGTCAGCCTGAGTTTTAGGCTCGATAGCATAACCGATAACCGGGTCAGGGAACACCATGGATTCAAGAACTATTTTGTTCTTTTCATCACACAGGGTATCCCCTGTTTTAATATCTTTAAATCCAACCACAGCACCAATATCACCAGCAGTCAAGCGCTCAATTTGATTTTGCTTGTTTGCGTGCATTTGAAAAATGCGGGAGATACGTTCTTTCTGATTTGATCGGGTGTTGAATACATAGGAACCAGATTCCAAAGTACCCGCGTAGCAACGTACAAAGCAAAGACGACCTACGAATGGATCGGTTGCAATTTTGAACGCCAAAGCGGTAAATGGTTCTGTTTCTGCTGGCTTACGAACAACTTCCTGATCGTTATCAGGGTTGGTACCTTTAATATTCTCTTTATCTAATGGTGATGGCAGGATAGCCATCACATAATCCAACATGGTTTGCACGCCCTTGTTTTTGAAAGAAGAGCCGCAAAGCATAGGAACGATCTTCATGGAGATAGTTGCCTGACGAAGGGCTGCAAGGATTTCGTCTTCAGTGATGGAGTTAGGATCAGCGAAGTATTTTTCCATTAAGCTTTCGTCAAACTCAGCCACTGCTTCAAGAAGCTTCTCACGGTATTCAGTAGCTTCTTCCAGCATGTCAGCAGGAATAGGAACTTCCTTGAAAGTCATTCCTTTATCGTGCTCATTCCATTCGATTCCGCGGAAGTTTACAAGGTCAACCACACCACGGAACTTGTCTTCAGCACCGATAGGTAATTGAAGAGGAACTGCGTAGCTTCCCAGCATTTCTTTTACTTGCTTGCAAACATTCAGGAAGTCGGCACCGGCACGGTCCATTTTGTTTACAAATCCGATACGAGCCACATTGTAGTTGTTAGCAAGTCTCCAGTTGGTTTCCGACTGAGGCTCGACACCATCTACCGCAGAAAATAAGAATACCAGACCATCCAATACGCGGAGTGAGCGGTTTACCTCTACGGTAAAGTCCACGTGACCTGGAGTATCGATGATGTTTACATGGTATTTATTTTTTCTCCACTCCCAGTTTACGGTGGTGGCAGCGGAGGTAATGGTAATACCACGCTCCTGCTCCTGCGCCATCCAGTCCATGGTTGCGGCACCTTCGTGCACTTCACCAATTTTATGACTTACACCGGCGTAGTAAAGAATACGCTCTGTGGTAGTAGTTTTTCCAGCATCGATGTGAGCTGCAATTCCAATGTTACGTACGAATCTGAGATCGCGTGCCATGTTAAAAATTTCTTAGAATCTGAAGTGTGAAAATGCCTTGTTGGCTTCTGCCATTCTGTGTGTTTCGTCTTTCTTCTTCACTGCAGCACCTTCACCTTTAGAAGCCGCAATGATTTCATAAGCCAAGCGTTCGGTCATGGTTTTTTCCCCACGGTTACGAGCGTAAGTGATCAACCATTTCATACCAAGAGAAGACTTACGAGAAGGACGAACCTCTGTAGGAACCTGGAATGTAGCTCCCCCCACACGACGTGAGCGAACCTCTACATAAGGACTTACATTGGACAATGCTTTTTTCCAAACTTCCAGACCGTTTTCTTTAGTCTTGTCTTCTACCAGTTGAATTGCCTGATAAAATATATCGTAGGCGATGGATTTTTTTCCATCGTACATCAAACGGTTAACGAATTTAGTTACTTGCACATCTCCATGCTTTGGATCAGGAAGAACGTATCTCTTTTTTGGTTTAGCCTTTCTCATGGATACTAAAACTCTAGCTTATTATTGAATGCTTATTTTTTACCTTTTGCTGGTGCGCCTTTTCCTGCCGCTGCCGGAGCTCCTGGCTTAGGACGTTTAGCACCATATTTTGAACGTGATTTCTTTCTTCCGTTTACACCTGCAGTATCTAATGAACCACGTACAATGTGATAACGAACCCCTGGCAAGTCTTTCACACGACCACCGCGTACCAACACGATAGAGTGCTCTTGCAAATTGTGACCTTCTCCTGGAATGTATGCGTTCACCTCTTTTTTATTGGTTAAACGAACACGAGCCACCTTACGCATAGCGGAGTTTGGCTTCTTAGGAGTAGTGGTATACACACGGGTACATACTCCTCTACGGAAAGGACAGGAATCCAATGCAGGTGACTTGGATTTCCACTTCAGTTTTTGTCTTCCTTTTCTTACTAACTGTTGTATAGTAGGCATTGTAAATACTTTTAGATACTAGTCCATTTTTTTGGAAGGGCAAAGGTACGAAAGTTTTATAGCAAAACAAGAGTTATCCACGGAAAAAATTACAAATAATTGAATTACAATAATTTAATATTAAAGTTTGTGGATAGCAAAGGGCTTATCCACATTTTTTCGTAGTTTTGCAGCCTGAAAAATAAACGTCATGCAACAAATCAGAAACATTGCGATCATTGCTCACGTTGACCACGGTAAAACAACACTGGTCGACAAAATTATCCATGCGTCTAAACTTTTCCGGGAGAATCAGCAATTTGATGACCTGATCCTCGACAACAACGATCTGGAGCGGGAGAGAGGAATTACCATCTTAGCGAAAAACGTATCCGTGCGTTACAAAGATGTAAAAATTAACATCATCGATACTCCTGGTCACGCCGACTTTGGTGGTGAAGTTGAGCGTGTTTTGAAAATGGCTGATGGTGTTGTATTGCTGGTAGATGCCTTTGAAGGCCCGATGCCGCAAACGCGCTTCGTGCTTAGCAAAGCCATCGGGTTGGGCTTGAAACCAATCGTAGTGGTAAACAAAGTAGACAAAGAAAACTGTCGTCCGGATGAAGTGCAGGAATCTGTATTTGATCTGATGTTTAACCTTGGTGCAACGGAAGAACAGTTGGATTTCGTAACCGTTTACGGTTCATCGAAACAAGGTTGGATGGGACCTGATTGGAAAAAACCAGCTACTGATATCACCTTCCTTCTAGATACCATTTTAGGTCAAATTCCAGCAGCTCCTAGTCCGGATGGAACGCCTCAGATGCAAGTGACTTCCCTCGACTATTCATCGTTCGTAGGACGCATCGCTATTGGCCGCGTTAGCCGCGGCGAATTAAAAGAAGGCGCCAACATGAGCTTATGCAAAGCAGATGGCACTTTCAAAAAAGTAAAAATAAAAGAGCTTCAGGTTTTTGAAGGATTGGGTCGTGTGAAAGTAAGTTCGGTGAAGGCCGGTGATATTTGCGCGGTGACCGGTATTGAAGATTTTGAAATCGGAGATACTATTGCAGATGCAGAAAATCCGGAAGCACTTCCTCGTATTGCCGTTGATGAGCCTACGATGAACATGCTGTTCACGATCAACAACTCACCATTCTATGGCCGTGATGGTAAATTTGTAACCAGCCGCCACCTGCGCGACCGTTTGATTAAAGAAACGGAAAAAAATCTTGCTTTGCGCGTAAAAGAAACTGACACGGAAGATAAATTCTTAGTATTCGGTCGTGGTATCCTTCACTTGTCGGTGCTTATAGAAACCATGCGTCGCGAAGGGTATGAATTACAAGTTGGACAGCCACAAGTTATCTTCAAAGAAATTGACGGACAGCGTTGCGAACCAATAGAAACCTTGGTAGTAGATGTTCCGGAAGCTACTGCCGGTAAAGTAATTGAACTTGCCACGATGCGTAAAGGTGAATTGCTTGTAATGGAGCCGAAAGGAGATTTACAACACCTGGAATTTAACATTCCTTCTCGTGGAATTATCGGATTGCGTAACCATGTGCTTACTGCCACTCAAGGGGAAGCCATCATGAACCACCGTTTCAAATCTTATGAGCCATACAAAGGAGCGATTCCGGGCAGAACCAGCGGTTCGATTATTTCTGCTGAAACCGGAGAAGCTACCGCATACGCGCTTGACAAACTTCAAGACCGTGGATTCTTCTTCATCGATCCTAGTGAGGAAGTGTACACCGGAATGGTAATCGGAGAACATACACGCGGAAATGACCTTACGGTAAACGTATTGAAAGGTAAAAAGCTTACTAACATGCGTGCCTCCGGTACGGATGACAACGTGAAGCTGGCGCCTAAGGTATTGTTCTCGCTTGAAGAATGTATGGAATACATTCAGAAAGATGAGTACCTTGAAATTACTCCAAAGGCGTTGCGTATGCGCAAAATTTACCTCGATGAAAACGAGCGTGCACGCATGGCTAAAAAAGAAGATAGCTTGGCGTAATCGTTGCCCGAATATTTTATTAAAAAAGGTTTGTCTGCTAGGCAAACCTTTTTTATTGCATCCCTCTCAATAACTTCGTTTACCACTGCTTTCAAGAAGTTGCTGAGGTTGCTTTGCTAAACCTTCCACCACTAGGTTACTATTATGGGTATTCAAACTTAAGAAATTATTTTGGGCGTGTCCCTCGCTACGCTTGGGTCGGGCTATCGCTGCAAGCCTGGTGGTGGTGGCGCGGGCCCCCCCCCCCCCCCCCCCACCACCAGGCTTTACACTCTATCCCTCACGCAAATACCAACCATATTTTTAAATGGAATTCCTCTATTAAAAATCTTTCTATGGAGAAATGACTCATAAATTTCAGATGGAATGAAACACAACGAAATTACTTTCGAAGTCTATGATTTTCTATGGAGATATGCAGGCCATGGATCTACCATGCATGGGCTTTCTCAAAATTTCGCTTCTTTGAGAAAAGCCAGTTGAAGTAGAAATGAATGCCGGTGCGCAGCGCCGGTTTTGCGTGAGGGATCGCAGCGGTACCCCGCAGCGGTGGCGCTACAAGCGCCGCCGCGAGGAGTAAAAGCGGAGAGCCCGACCCACGTGGCGTTTAAGGCGCCACGTGGGGCACGCCCAATAGCATCGTATTGAGTTTAGGAATTGAAACTAAATTCTTCTTCCTTATTAAAATATCATCCAGAGAAAACTATAAAAATATTCTCCACGGTTCGCTTCTTTGAAAAATGGCTTTCCAGCGCCTGCGATTCGCGGGCCAATAAAGATTTTTTCGGTTTACGATTGTCCTGTGAATTACAAGTTCCTTGGAGTTGAAACATATTTCCATACATTTGAATAAGACTACCGCTTGTTGACGAAAAATGAGTACCACAGAAATCCTTGGCTATATAGCCGCTACTTGCACTACCGTTGCTTTTTTGCCTCAAGTGCTTCTCATTTATAAAACCCGCAACACCGAATCTATATCGTTACTTATGTTTGTCATTTTCACGTTTGGACTGGCACTGTGGGGGGTATATGGCATACTTATTCATTCGGTGCCAGTGATGGTGGCCAATGGTATTACCATTTTACTCGCGGGCTATATCCTGATTATGAAAATACGTTCGTTACGATCCCAAAAACATGAGTAAGGAGATGTATTCGGATAGCATTGAAATATGTCCGGAATTGAAACTGCATTATTATCGATGGGGAAACGGGCCCCAGGTGTTGCTGGCGTTTCATGGGTATGGGCTGGAGGGTAGCAGTTTTTTTCCTCTTCAAGCGTTGCACCAGCACTTTACGGTTTATAGTATTGACTTGCCTTACCATGGGAAAAGCGTTTGGACGAAAACAAAGGCTCTGCCATTATCGCTCTGGAAGCGCTTTATAGAAACATTGAAAAAGCGCCACTCCATTGTACGGTATAGTATGATGGGATTTAGTATGGGGGGGAAATTTGCACTTTGTACCTTGGATTTTGATGCGGCCTCGATTGATGAATTATATTTAATCGCTCCGGATGGCATTCGAAAAAATAAATTTTACAGCATTGCTACTCGCAATGCGCTGAGTCGATATGTGTTTAAAAGAATCACGCATCATCCGAACGCTTTTTTAGCCTTGGCCAATTGGGCAGAAAAGTGGAAACTGGTTTCGATACCCGCGGTTAAATTCAGCAAAACTCAAATGGCCACACCCGTGCAACGGCAAATGGCTTATAAAACCTGGGTTGCCTTTCGGCTCTTTTACGGCCCCTTGTCGAGTAGAATTAAAAGCATTCATCAACACCGCGTCTTGGTTACCTTGATTACTGGTAAATTCGACAAAGTGATCCGGGAAGAGGATGTAAGCCCTTTAAGCGTTCTGCCTCCAGGAATATTTACATGGATCCGGCTGGAATGCGGGCACACAGGAATTTTAAAAAAACTGGAATCGTGTTGGGAGCCTTTTTCTCCTAAATCTCCCTTCGGAGGGCGTTGAAATAAAAAAGAGGAGTACTAGGCTCCTCTTTTTTATTAAATTTTTTTGATGCTATCCTGCGTTAGTGGCTTATTGAGGTATTTGACCACGAACTTGTTTTTCTTTGCTTTGCTCATATCTTGCGGATTTAGCGAAGAGGTGAGCATTACAATTTTGCAATGATCTTTTACGTGATCGGATAATTTTTCAAATTCATCTAAAAACTGAAAACCATCCATCAAGGGCATATCAATATCAAGGAAGATCAAGTCGGGCAAGTAACCACCATCACCCTTTGTACTGAGTTTTTCGATATTTTTCAAAAACTCCAAGGCGCCTTTGGCTCCGGAATGAAGGAAAATATGATCGCAAATTTCAGCCGCCTCAATCATCTTTTGGTTAATGAGATTATCAATCTCATTATCATCCACCAACATTACATTGTGAAATTTCCGTGTTACAACTGTCATTCCCATTCAGATTTAACAAAAAATGTTTTTAAAGGTATGAAAAGCTTCATTTAAAGGCAATTTCTTACATTAATTTTTTGCAAAGATTATGCACGTGTGACTATTGAGACAACCTATCGACAAAGTCTTGCTGGATGTTTATAAATTGAAATGGCGAGAAGTACGCAGGTATCATGGCAGAAAGGCCATCCATCAGAGCTTCGATTTTCTGGGATTTACCCTTACGACCTGGCGTAATGGACACCTTAAAGATCTTGTTTAACAGAACAATGTGTTCACAGGAATCTTTGCCCATCAATCGTACTTGACGAAGTATACTGTTGGATAGTTGGTTATACAGCTCATTATCCTTCATGAGACAGTATTGCAACGCCAAAAACATTTTCACTTCCATCATGGTGTTTGGATTTTTTTTCAGACTCTGTTCGTTGAGCATCTGATTGATCCATTTGGCCGCTTCGTCGTACTTACCAAGGTAATAGCAAGAAAGCGCACGATAAGAAGTGTACATTACATATTGGGGAACGTTTTGCTTATCTACTTCAAAATCATCAAACAATTTTTTGTTTTCGTCGGCCAGGTATTTGGTTTCTCCCAGTAGAATGGCTCTGTTTAACTTTGTTAAAAGAAACTGTGGTGGAAATGTAAAGCTATGGTAGTTTGACAGCAAAGATGCCACGTTTTCGTTGACTTCTTCGTATTGGGTAGTGGATTGTTTGTATTGGGCCTTCTGATAGTTGTATTCGAAATGCAAATATTCAAAGACCGGCTTTAAATGGTAATAGGTAGCATCGAGGTGATACAAATCAAATATACTTCCTACTTTGTCAAAGAGTCGTTCGATTTCTTCATTTACCAAAAAAGGTTCTACAAACAAGTGATGGAAAATATCGACACAATTTTGAAATACGAATAAGCGGTGACTCTGATAAAGTTTGGTGACGTTTTCAATTTCCTGGCGCAGCATACCAAGAGCCAGTTTTTCGGCAGTACCTCCTCCTAGCACATATTCGCCATAGCGGTAGAAATATTGCGACACCAGATCTTCGGCTTTGTCCACGGCCAACATATACGCTACGTGCTTATTGTAGAGCTGCGAGTAGGTAAAGTAATCTTGCGTGCCTAGATGAAACTTTTTGAGGTTTTTATAAATGACGGTGAGTTCATTGGCCAAATCATAATCCATTAACTCTTTCTCCATTTTCCGCAAGGTTGCTATGGATACGCCTCTTTTTTTGGTAAACAAAATCTCGTTGATGGTGGCTACTTTTTTCAACAAAGTAATCCTGGGAGTTTCCATTTGCTGAAGCAAATGCTCCTCGATCTTTTGATTAAGCCTGGAACGTAGGGTATAATAAGCGTTGGAGTTCACATTAAGTTCTTCCATAATTCTGGAATCACTTAATTGCTTTTCACGCATAAATTTTAATAAATGAGCAGATTTTTCCGCATTGCTTTCCATCAGGGAATCAAATATTGCCTGAAAATCTGCAACCGATAACTGCTTAATGATATTTTTTAGTTTTGACATACCTCCTCTGTTCTCAAATTCCGGTCATGAATGGTTGCTTTTTATGAACAGTAAGAATACTGATTGAATTACATTCCCTTACCATCTCAAAAAAAATTACCCAATGCACCCATTCCTCCGTACGAAATATAAAATTAATTTGTGAAATGAACTAGACCGGATAAATTTATTCGGTCTAATTTCGTTTCATGGAATGGGAAGTTGGAAGCGAATGGGTGTGAATACCAATAGTACAAAGGGGACCGGGTGTAATGGTCATTTGAGAGGCCCTGCTCGTCATCTCTCCTTTTCAAAAAAATCTATCCTTGTCGTTTGTCCTATCTTCTGGTGGGCATCAATTGCTTCTTATAACGGACACTACTTTTCTTGAAACATTTTTTTTATCGGGATGTTCGGTGATTACCTTGAGCACGTACCAGCCAGTGGGAACTTGGCGGTCTTTGCTCCAACCATCCCAACGGAGGAATTGTCCTGGCTGAATCCAAACGGAACTGGCCAGGTTGCTCACATGATTGCCATTGATTGTTAAAATTTCTGCGCTCACTTTTACGGCGGTTTCGCCTTCCCAGGCAATTCGGATTTCGGACCGTTCAGGATCATCTGGTGATAGCAGAAGGGAATTCAACACCCATCCTTCCTCGATGGCCAACTGTCCGGTGCTGATTTTAGGTGAGCAACCTGGGGCTCCCTCCTGCAGACAACTTTTCCATTGATACTCCCAAGGGCCTGTCCATTGCTGCCTCTCGAGTGCTACTCCTTCAAAAGACTCCAATTGTTTGTAATGAAACCGTTCCGAAACGTTGCATTCGTCCAAACGTATTTCTTTCCACTTCAAAACCAGATGCACCCCTGAATCTGGGAACAAGGGAAGTTTGCATTGAAACCACTTGGCAGGGCAATCTGACATGTACTTAGCCTGCACCCATGCTGTGTCGGCACTACAAACAAGCACCTCCCCTGGAGCCCAGGTATACTGCAAGGGCAATGCTACGGAAGGTCCTCCATTACTGAGCAACAATGTATCAATGTATATATTTCTATTTCCGGTATTTTTCAGTTCTAAATAGTCTGATCCATATGGTTTGGGATTAAACAATATTTCTGTCATTCTTATTGTTTCTGGCTCCGGATAAAAGGAAGGCAATACCTGTAATGTAGTCTCCGGCGCGAAACAAGAATTTTCATGGTGGATTTCAATCTTCAATTCGTCAGAAGGAATTGAATCAAGAGTAGCCACCCATCGATACGGCGAAAGAAAAACACCCGACAAGGTGGCTCCATTGATTTGCAGGTAAGGATTGCGAGTGTCTAAAGGTAGATTGAATGTACATTCCAACGTTTTGTTTTGCGCCATTACCTGCGCTGACCAAATCCAATCGGTGCGTTCACAGGAATTTGGCAAGCCTGGAGATCCCCCTGTTTGTTGGGAAGGGAACCAGGTATCTTCGGATGCGCAAGATAGTTTCGCTAAAGTGGATTCCAGGGAAACGCCTTTGGTCAATTGTCCTTTCCAATAGCGGGAATCGTACTTCAAGGTATCCAGTAGTACCATCGCTGGGCTCCATAAATACAATTGATCCGACTGATTATTGAGTGAAGGCATAGAAAATCGGGGATCGGAGGCAGTGAATACATATCGGGCTCCTGGAAATAAAAGTACAGAAGGGAGATAGGCGCACAGGTGGGCATCGCAGAAGCGCATTCCCTCAGTGCTAAGTGTATCGGAACTTGCATTATACAGCTCTACAAATTCTTCTTTATTTTCCTGAGGATCGGGCATCACTTCGGAAAGGCGCACCTGGCCTCGCTGAACATCGGGTAGGTAGTGCAGAAAGATGGAATCGCGCCATCGTATTGTACCCTGCTGGTCTGCCATGGTAAGCAAAAAAGCTTGGGTACGTCCGACAGGCAAGGGCTGCGCGAAATCAAGGAATACAGTATCCGCTACTATCCGCTGTATTAAGCCTGTCCAGGAGGGATGCAGCTGGCATTGCATGGAATCGGTAAATGGTTTAGAAAATATAAGTTCCAATTCCTTTGCCGATCGAATGCGCGAGGAGACTAGCCGCAAAGGCAAAGACAAATCAAGAAGATGTTCTATAAACAGCAAGGAAGCCCGTGTGGAGGTGTGTTTGAATGCAAATCCCAACGAATGGATTCGCCCAGGTGAGGGCATACGTTGCCTACCCTCCAGGTGCCAATTTCCCATGAGGGAAGTATCTGTATGCATCTCTACCTGCTGCGACTGGCACAACAGGCGAACACGAAGGCTCTTCCCATTCCTGACAATTCCGTTTCTTGATTCCATCAATAGCCTTGTGCTGGCCGGTTGTATGATAAGTAATTGCAGGGATTGGCGGGTATGAGACCATCGCAGCACCAAGTAATCGCCGGATTTGCCCTCCGCACTCTCCAGCCCCCACAGCAGCTCCGGAAAATTAGAGGAGCTGAGAGTAAAATTACAACGCAACTGACATTCCATGTACCAAGCGTCCCGTGAATCAAGCTTCGTAGAACAGGCTATGGTTTCGGATTGGGGACGACCCTGACTTTGAATACCGTTGCGGACAGATCGAAACAAAGCGGTGTCGCCCTGCCAGGAAAGCGGAAATGTATTAAACAGGGAACGTTGCGCCTGCAAACAAACCGGTACCATGAGCAGTAGCAGTATAAAATTTTGTCGAATAACATAGGAAAGATGTAAGAACAGCATGATGAGATGGATATTTTTTGTAATTTTGCGACTCGAAAAAGGGTCTCTTTTGGGATAGACTAAAATTTTCCAAAAGGTTCCCACTATTCATTTCATTCATTCAACAATATTCAACATGAAAATTGCCGTAGTCGGAGCTACCGGTCTTGTCGGTAGCGAAATCTTGAAAGTGCTCGCGGAGCGTAATTTCCCAGTAACAGAAATCATCCCTGTTGCGTCTGAAAAATCCATAGGTAAAGAGGTAAAGTTCAAGGGCAAGGGCTATAAGGTTGTTGGGTATGAAGAGGCGATTTCCATGAAGCCAGCATTTGCGATCTTTTCCGCAGGCGGAAGTACTTCGCTGGAACTAGCACCTAAATTTGCTGCCGCTGGCATTACTGTAATTGACAATTCTTCGGCTTGGCGCATGGATCCTACCAAGAAATTGGTAGTTCCGGAAATCAACGCGCACGAGTTGAATGAAAATGACAAAATTATCGCCAATCCAAATTGCTCTACGATTCAAATGGTGGTGGCATTAAACCCACTGCATTTGAAATATAAAATTCGTCGTATTGTAGTATCCACCTATCAGTCCGTTACTGGTACCGGTAAAAAAGCGGTGGACCAGTTGATGAATGAGCGCGCCGGAATTGATGGCCCCATGGCTTATCCATACAAAATCGACTTGAACGTCATTCCTCATATTGATGTATTCCTGGACAATGGATATACCAAAGAGGAAATGAAAATGGTGAATGAAACCAAAAAAATCATGGGCGATGATTCCATCCAGGTAACAGCTACTACCGTTCGTATTCCGGTAATGGGAGGTCACTCGGAAAGTGTGAACATCGAATTTGAAAATGAATTTGAGTTGGAAGACATTCGCAAGATATTAAGTGAAACGAAAGGTGTTGTTTTGGTGGACGATGTTAAAAACAACAAATATCCTATGCCTAAAGATACCCATGGCAAAGATGAAGTATTTGTTGGACGTATCCGCCGTGACGAAACGCAGCCTAAATCATTAAACATGTGGATTGTAGCGGACAACCTGCGTAAGGGTGCCGCCACCAATGCTGTACAAATTGCCGAGTATCTTTCTGCCAAAACCTTGGCTTAATTGCTCGTCCTCCTTTTGCAACGCCGTGACTGTCCGAAACAGTTGCGGCGTTTATTTTTACCCACCTGGCCTTTTTTCTCCAACTCCTTTTCGTTTTATTCGTAAAACTTAGACTACCGGAGCTTACCTTCGGTCATTCAGAGAGATATATACCTGATAATATTACATTTGCAGGTTAAGTACGATTTGAGCAAATTTATATTTTTAACCAATAGAGGATATTTTTATTCATGTTCAGATACCTCCTGTACAGGTTACTTTATGGATTAATGGTGCTGTTGGGCGCAACAGTGGTGGTATTCTTTATTTTTAATGTATTGCCTGGCGATCCTGTAGCCATGATGGCGGGCCAGCGCACCGATGTATCTACCCGCGAAGCCATTGCCAAAGAACTGGGGCTCTTTGAACCGTTGCATAAACAGTTGTATTTATACATGCGCGACCTCTCTCCTGTTTCGGTGCACGAAGACAGTGAGCAGGAATTCGAGAAGTATGACTATAAGAAAATGCTGAAAGTTGGTGATAATTCTTACTTGGTACTAAAATCTCCATACATGCGCCGGAGTTTCCAAAGCAATAAGCGTGTGAGTGAAATTATCTGGGAAAATCTGGAAGGAACGTTCTGGCTGGCTTTCGTGGCCATGTTATTTGCCACGTTTTTTGGCGTTCTCATGGGCATCCTGGCTTCTCTCAAACCCAACAGTCCATTGGATCATTTCATGGTTTCTCTTTCTGTCATCGGCATTTCCGCTCCCAGTTTTGTGTTGGGCGCCATCGTGGCCATGGTATTTGGCTTCTACCTTTCCGAATATACTGGATTAAACCCAACGGGGCAATTATGGGATGTGGACCTGGATGGAAGAAAGTTAGTATGGAAAAACATCATTCTACCCGCCTTTACCCTAGGACTCCGTCCCTTGGCAATCATTGTACAGCTAACCCGAAGCTCTATGCTGGATGTTTTATCCCAGGATTACATTCGTACTGCGCGTGCCAAAGGGCTTTACTATTATCAGATCATTCTGAAGCACGCACTGAAAAACGCCATGAATCCTGTGATTACCGCAGTATCTGGATGGTTGGCCAGTTTGATGGCTGGTGCTTTCTTCGTTGAAAAAGTGTTTAACTGGAATGGCCTCGGGCGCGTCACCATCGACGCCATATACAATCTAGACTTCCCGATTATTATGGGGGTGACCATCTTTGTGGCCTTTATATTTATCGTGGTGAATATTTTTGTCGATATGTTATATGCACTGGTGGATCCCCGAGTACGCATCAAATAGGTAATCAATTCCCCAGCATAGCTTCTTTTAAATCATCGTCCGCAGGATCTTCTCCTAACCAAATCCCGAAAAGAGCTTTCTTAAATTCTAATCCAGGTATTGTGCCTTTCACCTGTTTGTTTTTATAAATCACAACCCCCTTTTCTGGAAAATACACCAAATCGAAAACATCGTTTACCGCTATTTTTTCGCTGAATACCTGAATAAATGCTTCTATTTCTTTGGATAAGGTTCCTTTTGCGGTTTTAGCGAAACCATCGCGAATGGCCGATTCCATTTTTTCACTGGTAATGAGCGAAGAAACGATGTGCAATTTCACAGCCATGGTTTGATTTTCAGAAATAATGGAGGAAGAGGATGTCGATTTACTTTTCATATACAGGGCCCCCACATACATATTCATAAAATACTTTTCTCGTACCCCCGCTCCATTGAGCAATAAGGTAGTACTTTGAGCGACATAGTTGGCCGGCATAGTAACCCCCGCCAGCGTTTGTTGTGCTTGTGCAAGAAGGGAACACATCAGGGCTAGAAATCCTAATATTAGTTTCATAGAAAAGCGATTTACGTTACACCAATGGTGACACCAAATTATACCCCCAAAATAAGGAATTGGTTGTATTAGAACAGACAATTCGCGGGCCAATATGCATCCACAGATTACAAATTCTTTCCTTACCTTTGACCATGGACATAGAGGTGATTACTACCGGAGACGGCTCACATACCTTATTTTTACCTGGATTGCAGGAAACTTACCATTCTACCCATGGGGCAATGCAGGAATCGAAACATGTTTTCCTACAACACGGACTTCATGCGCTTCCTCCTGAGACAAGGCCAGTGCGCTTGCTGGAAATTGGTTTTGGGACAGGACTTAATGCCTGGCTCAGTGCCCTAACGGAAAAAGAAATACACTACACCACCCTGGAATTATACCCGCTGGAGGAACGAATTTGGAAAGCGCTTAATTATGCTTCCGCAGAAGGCCAGGATATCTTTGAAAAAATCCATACCTGTAAGTGGGAAAATCCTTGTATGGTTCGGCCAGGCTTTTATTTAGAAAAAAAACAAGGCGATGTCAAACTCCTAGACTTATCTAATTATTTATTTGATTTAGTCTATTTTGATGCCTTTGCACCATCCAAGCAGCCTGAGATGTGGTCTTCAGAAATCTTTGAAAAAATAAAAAGCAGCTTGTCAAAGGGCAGTATCTTGGTTAGTTACTGCGCCAGTGGAGCCTTCAAGAGAACCTTGAAAAACCTTGGCTTTGAGGTAGAAACCTTGGAAGGCCCCCCCGGAAAAAAAGAAATGACGCGGGCCTGGCTTCGATAGGGCTTCTCAGAATTAATTCAAATTTTATACACAGCACTTTTTCCGGCCTTGGTTTTTATTACCTTTGTGCAATTTATACAGCGGAGAATTCTGCAAAAAAAGCGAGAACATGAAACTAAATTTCAGGAAAGAAGCATATCTGGTGCTGGAGGACGGTACCGCATTCAAAGGAACAGCTGTTGGCAAAATCGGTACTACCTCGGGTGAAATTTGTTTCAATACCGGCATGACCGGCTATCAGGAAATTTATACCGACCCTTCTTATTACGGTCAAATCATCGTAAACACAACTTCGCATATCGGCAACTACGGTGTTAAAGATACGGAAGTGGAATCGAACAGTGTAAAATTTGCCGGTTTGGTTTGCCGTAATTTCTCCGATATTTATTCTCGTCTCGATGGCGACTATTCGTTGCAGGAATATTTTGAACGCAACAATATCATTGGCATTGCCGATGTGGACACACGTCAAATCGTGCGTTATGTTCGGGATAAAGGAGTAATGAATGCAATTATTTCTTCAGACATTCTGGATTTAGAAAAACTAAAAGCGGAAGTAAAAAAAGTTCCATCCATGAAAGGACTCGAACTTTCATCTGTAGTAAGTACGAAGGAACCTTATTTCGTGGGAGACTCCTCCGCACCACTAAAAGTGGCGGTGTTGGACCTTGGCGTAAAGAAAAGTATTCTCGATAATATCGCCGAAAGAGGCTGTTACCTGAAAGTTTTCCCCGCTAAAACCAGTTTTGCAGAAATGGAAAAATTTGCCCCGAACGGATATTTCATTTCAAATGGCCCTGGGGATCCCGCGGTTACAAGCTATGCCATCGACACTGTAAAAGAAATTCTGGCGGCAGACAAGCCTTTGTTTGGCATTTGTCTGGGGCATCAGATCTTGGCGGAGGCCAATGGTGTAAAAACTTTCAAGATGCATAACGGCCACCGCGGACTAAATCACCCGGTAAAAAACCTGGTAACAGGTCTTTCTGAAATCACTTCTCAAAACCACGGATTTGCCGTAGATGCCAACGAGGTTGCCAAAACCAATCATGTTGAAATCACCCACATCAACTTGAATGATAACACGGTGGAAGGTATCCGAATAAAAAATAAAAAAGCATTTTCAGTACAACATCACCCCGAATCTTCGCCCGGGCCGCACGATTCGCGCTATCTGTTTGACGACTTTGTTAAACTAATGAAATAAAAAAACAAAAAAAGATCTGACCTCTCAAGTCAGATCTTTTTTTTGACTCTGTGGCTCCAAGCGCGAACGCAAAACCATTTCTTCTTTGTATCACAACAGGAAATACATGAATATGTATGCGCTTACGCTCGGACGAAGTACCGAACCTCTTCATTCTTGTGCTTCCCTGATTTTTTATAACTTGCACACCTCTTTGGTTAATGAACTTCCTATGAAGGATTGGATACTAATGCCCTTTTTGATGGCATGCTCATTTGTTGCTGCCGCGCAAGACAGCACTATCACTGTAGAAGCCTATGGTGAAACCTATTATGGATATGATACAGAAAGATTTGGCAACCACTCCAGAGCCTCGTACATTGTTTCTCATAGCCGCCAGCAAGAGTTCTCCTTGAATTTGGGTTTGTTTAAAGCAAGCCTGCAACAAAAGCAATACAGGGCTGCGCTTGGATTCATGACTGGCTCTTATGCCAATGCCAATCTCGCTCAAGAGCCAGGTGTATTGCAGATGCTTTACGAAGCCCGCGCCGGACTAAAACTTCTGAAAAGCGGAGAATGGTGGTTAGACCTGGGAGTATTACCTTCTCATATTGGTTATGAAAGTGCCGTTGGAAAAGATTGTTGGACCTTAAGCAGAAGCATAAGTGCAGACAATACACCCTATTTTGAAACTGGAGCCAAACTTTCGTACACCTCAGCTAATAAGAAATGGTTTCTGGCAGCCCTTGCCTTGAATGGCTGGCAGCGAATACAAAGACAAGAAGGCAACCATGTTATTCATAGTGGAACTCAAATTACCTACTTTGTAAACGACAAGTTTTTCATCAATAGCAGTTCCTACATAGGAAGTGACACTCCAGATAGCTCCCTCCGAATGCGCTATTTTCACAACTTTTACATGAGCTTACCTTTGGCCCAGCGCTGGCAATCTATGTTTAGTTTTGATTACGGAATTCAACAGGTACAAAAAAACTCAAATGCCTACACGTCTTGGTACAGTGGAACAGCCTTGCTTCGCTATATTGCCTCTGAAAAATTAGCGCTGTGTGGAAGAAGTGAATTTTATTCGGATAAATCAGGAATCATGGTAAAAGCACCCTATCAAACGTGGATACAAGCGCATTCGTTGACGGTGGATTGGCAAATGAAACAGAGCTTATTGGGAAGATTAGAACCAAAAGTTTACCATTCAGTATCGTCGGTATTCAAACAAAAAAACAATTGGGTTCCATACACCTTCAGCTTTACTGCAAGTCTCTGCTTTTACGTTAGCAAAACATTCTATCGAAAAGAATACGAAGCAAAACATTCTATCGAAAAGAATACGATTTACTGAACTAATTTCGGCTTTTATTGAACGTTGTTGATCAGGCTCGTTACGTAAATTAATTCCAGGTAAGACCTACGGTAGTTGAGTAATGCTTCGTAGTACAATTCCTGAGTATTCAGATACGACCGTTGTGCCTCAAGGAAATCAAACACTGCAGTGTTTCCTTTCAGATAAGAATTACTAATATTTTTTAATAGGCCTCTTGAATCTTCCAAAATCTTAAAAAAACGTTCCATGATTTTTCGATTATTTTGGTAGGTCTGAAAAGCTTTTCGCACTTCATTTTTTACCCGGACGATCTGAGCATTGAGAGCAGACTCGTGCTCGCGGATGCTAACCTGGGC
>JALONM010000006.1 GCA_025454925.1 Cytophagaceae bacterium | reverse complement strand
GAAAAAAATCGGTTGTCGTCGGGTTTTCCTCCGCGGTAGGTATGAAAGATGGCGTCGTTGATGAACACGTTGGATTTACCGGCATTGCGATATAAAACATCGCGCTTGTTCATGACCTGGCGGCCGTCTACAAACATTTCCAAGATACCGTTGCGTTGACCAGGTGTATTTAATTTTATATGTTGACGAATGGTATACCAAACATTGGGGCGTGCTGTAAAGAATAAATAATCGACCCCACAGGAGGAAGTTCGGTCGGGGAAATACGTGTACACCACCAACTCACCGTTTCTACGCCACAT
The DNA here is from genome assembly GCA_025454925.1 of Cytophagaceae bacterium. GTDB lineage: Bacteria > Bacteroidota > Bacteroidia > Cytophagales > Cytophagaceae > JALONM01. The sequence goes on along the minus strand of JALONM010000006.1, from coordinate 152,747 downwards.
CAGGCGGGCAGAGAATCCGTTTTCGATGCTGTTGCGATCGGTAGTACAACCCACCGGAATCATTCCTGGGTTTAAGGCTGTGCCGCCCAAGCCCGGCAGCTTACCGCCCGCAGCCCACACAAATTCGTTGCGAGGACCGGTGCCTTCGAACATAACGCGGTATTCCATGACGGCTTCTTCGGTGGGCTCAAACATTTTATCAAACAAAAATCCGGAATTGGTACCGCCTGCGATGTTCGCTGGATAATTAGCCCTCAACGTGCCATTACCAGCTGTGGTATTAGCCAGGAATGATTTTCCATCTCCATCGAAACCTCTCACCTCCCCTGCCGCACGCGAATTGACGCCATTAAAGTCTGACCGAAGCATGTCTATGGTATAATTGACGAAGTTTCCGGTTCGGTTGTTGAAGTTTTCGTCAATCACCAGCCGGCAACTCTGCGCATGCGATGGAAGTCCGACAGCCAAAACCAAACCTGCCATGACGGAATAGAAGAAGTTACTTTTTTTCATAGTGCTTTTATATTTGTAAATCGCTGTATCCATATCCAAAAAGCGCTTTATTCAGCAGCCTCATGAATAGAATGGTATACTTATGGGTAGGAATGAAAGAAGTTGGGACCAGAATTTCACTCGCACCAATAATCAAAAGTTTAACACCTATGAAAATAAAATCGTAAACAGGAATTACGATTTTATTTTTTACACTAAACCCCGGTTAAGCAGTAGAAAATCTACAACGATTCCTCTTGCATATTCAAGGTCAAGTGTTCCATTTCATTTAGGAATAGAGAAACTTACTTAAAAGGATAGTATAATAGCTGGAATTACTTAGGGTTTCCAACGGATGGCAGGCTTTTCGAATTGCCGACGGGCCTCGTTAATAAGCCATTTTTTTTGTAGTGAGAAAGAATGAAATGCCGGATCTGATTTCTCCCACAAGGCAAAAAAATAAAACGTTGCACTAGCCTGTTGATCGGGCTTGAGGTGCCAAAAAAATGTATGGGTGATATCTTCATCTGAAGTGGCTTGATCGCTGGAAACGTTTATCCAAGGCTTACACGACGAAGGGCTTAGAAGTGCCATTCCTAAGCGGTCGTGATTTTCGGATTGATCTGCCCAGGAAAAAAGAAAAGCTGCAGTAGGCGTAGAAAATTCATGGAATTTCTTTTTCTGATTTTTAAGATTTACAATTCCCGTTACAATTTCAAAGGAATCGGATGACAAGCCCTTTACTTGCACAGTGCTGTTGTACCCATAGCTTCCTGCTTCGATAGTAATGGTTTCGATGAGCTGCAGGGATTTGTCAGAAACTTTCCAACCAGCATATTGAATCTGGAACCTGGATCGCAGAGGTCCTTCCTGTAAAACAGTGAAAATGGCCGAATCGGTGGCACCCAATCGGTAATAGCGTCCACGGTAGCGAATGGCCAGTGCGCCTGCACCAAGGGAGGTTCCAACTTTCAGCACATCCATGCCCCAGGATTGAAGTTCGTGATAATCCTTTCCGGGCAATCCAATAGAATCGAGTAAAATGCCAGCGCTGCATTTACCAAAAATATCTTTGCCATTTCTGGCATCAAAATAACTTCGAAACGCTACACGTTCCGATTCCCAGCCAATGCCTTCAAATTGGTAGAGCATAGGTCGGGCTTGAGGCAAATGCGAAGCGGGACGGATTTCGTGCAATACCTCTTTGTATTTCCCGTCTTTGTTTTCGCTTTTACCCAGATGAATATTCGTTAATTTTTCAACTTCAGTTATTTTCAGAAATTCTTGTTTTGATACGCATGACACTTGCATGGGTTTGATTTCATGAGGATCCAGATGCAAGGCCACAAGCGCTTCGTCCCAGGCTCCGTCGTGGTCCAGATCGTCGAGCTGGAAGATGGACCAAGACTTTCCCACTTCTTTGATTCCAATATACTCCAGATCCATTCCTGGTGCATGGGCCTGCATTTCAGAGCGAGGTATGGCAATTATGACCTGCCCGAATGTTTTACTACTTTTATGCTCTATCCAAAAAGATAAATCCTGAGCACCCGATACCTGTGCGAAGAAAATGACAAGCAGCCAATACGGCCAGAATTTTACAAAGGCTTTACTTTCCATGGACGATATCGAAGCGGTGCTTCCAGAAAATAATAATCGCAACATTCAACAGTCTATCAATTTCTGAATTTTCCGGAAAAATTCCGATGGAGTGTTTCAGAATAAATTGATGATTGCCTTTGGAAGCCAGGTGTTTCTTCGCATATAGAATTTCACACTGGTTAAGTACCAATGGAATTTCAGCAGGACAAGCAGACGAGACAAAAGCCAAGTGCATTAGTTTTTCTGCTATACGCAACGCTTTAATCCACCTGGCTGGCATGGGGTCGAATATTTTGAGATCTAACGTATATCTTCTGTATCTCCAAACGAGGCCAGAATTCCACCATCGACATATAAGATGTGACCGTTTACGAAATCGCTGGCTTCGGAAGCGAGGAACACAGCAGGTCCCATTAAATCCTCGGGCGTTCCCCAACGTTTGGCGGGCGTTCGACTCATCAACAGTTTAGTGAAGACAGGATCTTCGGCCAATGGCCTGGTGATATCGCTCAGGTGGTATCCGGGCCCGATGCCGTTTACCTGAATATTATGTTTGGCCCATTCCACGGCCATGTTGCGGGTGAGCATTTTCAAACCGCCCTTGGCAGCGGCATAAGCGCCTACAGTGGGGCGTCCCAGCTCACTCATCATGGAATTGATGTTAATGATTTTTCCTTTTTTCCGTTCTATCATTCCACGCACTACCCGCTTGGAAACTTTGAAAACCGAGGTCAGGTTGACATCCAATACTGCTTGCCAATCTTCATCCGACAAACTTTCGAGCGGACCTTTGCGCATGATGCCTGCGCTGTTGACCAGTATATCAATAGGTCCTACTTCTGCCTCAATGCGGGAAATCATCTGATCGATGGCCAGGCTATCTGTTACGTTGCATGCATATCCATGGGCCTGTATTCCCTGAGACGCGTAAATAGCCTTGGCTTTCTCTATTCTTTCAGGAATAATATCGTTGTAAACCACCACGGCTCCGGCTTTCCCCAAGCCTTGTGCCATGGCCATTCCCAAGCCTTGTGTAGCCCCTGTAACCAAGGCAATTTTATTGCTTAACGAAAACATACTATCGTAAATCTTTTATTTCAATTTTGTCCATATCCGTATAATCTTTATTCTCACCGGCCATGGCCCAAATGAAGGAATAGGCACCGGTAGCAGTGCCAAAATGCACCGACCAGGGAGGACTGATGATGGCTTCTTCGTTAGCGACCATAAGATGCCGGGTTTCGGAAGGTTCTCCCATGAAGTGTACCGCACGATCGTTTTCTGCCAAATCAAAATACAAGTATACTTCCATACGGCGATCGTGTTTATGACATGGCATGGTATTCCAGGTGCTGCCTTTTTCAAAAATGGTCATACCCATCACGAGTTGACAACTTTGAATTCCCTGCTCATGTATCAGTTTGTAAATGGTGCGTTGATTGCAGGATTCTTCCGTACCCATTTTTAATGGCACTGCCGAAGCGAGTTGATACTGTTGCACAGGATAGTGTGTATGGGCGGGAGCAGAACATAAAAAGAAACGTCCGGGTCCTTGTAGAAAAACGACTTCTTTAATTCCTTTTCCAACATATAAACATTCTTTGGTACCCAGAGTGTACACGACCCCGTCGACACGAAGCGAAGAAGGCGATCCAATGTTTATGATTCCCAATTCGCGGCGTTCGAGAAAATAATCGGCACGAAGTTCAGGGTAAGTAGAAAGAGTAAGATCGGTATCGAAGGGCAGCGCTCCACCAGTAATGAATCGATCGAAATGTGAGTAAACGAGCTTTATTTGATTGGCCTGAAAAATACCTGGCACCAGAAATTCATCGCGCAGTTTTGTTGTGGTGTAATGCTTAAAATCTCCTGGATGGCAAGCATAGCGAGTCTCCATCATAATCTCAAAATTGTGTACGTACACAAATATATGGGTTTAATTTTATTTTACAGCATGTGTTAACAAAACTTTCCCCAAAGCACTCTCATCATTAAGAACCACATTTTGACAAACTGAATTATGAAAACAATGACTGTCCTTTTCTTTTTTTCTGCGCTATCGCTCATCGCCTGCAGACGTAAGGATGATCCTTTAGAAGAAATCAAAGCCAAGCAAACCATTTTATACCATGTAAATGCCAACAATTCTTCCCTGGTGAAGTCCGTAACCTACCGAAATGCAAACAATGAGCTGGTAAGCTCTTACAATACCAAAGATTTATCTGTGGAATTCACAACAGAAAACCATATCAATCCCTATTTACATGTGGAGGGAATTATTCACCAGGGCAGTATTGAAAGTACAGTGGAATCATCGAGTACTGATCCATCTTTACAATTTTACAAAAGACAAAAACATGAAGCGTATATATCAGGCGGATATCAATCGGTAACATACACCTTGGAGCCATAGAATAGCCGCATTCCTTTGCACATACATTTTCCTGTTTGTTTGTGTGCCACTATTTTTTGAGGCGCCGTCCCATTTCTACATTCCCTTGATGGACGGCTTGCCTCGCCCTCTAATCCTGCCATTCCTGCACAGGCTGTAATGCAGGAGCCAGAATATGTATTAGCAACAAAGCCAGCAGGTAATTCCCGGCTGCCAATATAAATAATGGAACATACCCCATGTGTTTAATCAATATTCCAGAGAGTGCTGCGAGAATCATTCCTCCCAGTGCTCCAAACATTCCCCCGATACCTACCACAGAGGCCACTGCTCGCTTGGGAAACATATCGGAGACCATGGTAAACAAATTGGCCGACCAACCCTGATGCGCTGCGGCTGCCAGAGCGATAAGGGTAACAGCCACCCAAAGATTCTCGGTTTGTGAAGCAAAAAAGATAGGCACCACCAACAACGCACAACATAGCATAGTAATTTTACGAGCTTTATTGGAAGACCAACCTTTCTTCAGAAAAAAAGAAGAAAGCCAACCGAATCCTACACTGCCTAAATCAGAAACGATGTAGATCACAAGGAAAGGCAATCCGATCGTAAGCACATCTTGCCAGGATTGAAAATCAGGCTTAAGATTTAATTTAAAATGTGCATTCTCAGCGAAAAAACTAGGAAGCCAGAAAATATAAAACCACCAGATACAATCAGTGAAAAATTTCCCGACGGCAAATGCCCATGTTTGAGAAAAAGGAAATAGCTTCGACCAAGCCAATTTAGTGGAAGCGTTTTGAACATCCTGGTCTTGCAGAATATAGGAGCGCTCTGCTTCGCTGAGTCGAGGGTGTTCCGCCGGACTTTTATACGTTATTCTCCATAAAACAAACAATATAATTCCCAGTGAACTGGTCAGCAGGAAAGCCGCTCTCCAACCATACACAGAAGCGATCCAGGGAACTGTAAATGCAGTGGCTATGATTCCCACATTGGCTCCGGCATTAAAAATTCCAGTTGCCAGTGAACGTTCTTTTTTTGGAAACCATTCGGCGACAGTTTTTATAGCAGAAGGAAAATTACCTGCCTCTCCTATTCCCAAAAACAAGCGCACCAGCCCAAGACCTTTGATGTTGTTAACCAAGCCATGCGATAAGGCGGAACCCACCCAAACGAGCAATGCCATGGAATAGCCTTTAAATACACCCACTTTATCGATAAACCAACCGGTAATTAGAAATCCTAAGGCGTAGGCAAACTTAAAGGCTGAATCTACATACCCCATCCATTCTTTAAAATCAGCATGGTGTGCATTGGTAAGCGGCGTGCCGGCAGCAAGTCCAAGCATATCCCGTTTAAAATCGTCGTTGAGCAGAATGAAGGAGAGCACATTGCGATCGACATAATTGATGGTAGTGGCGAAAAACAACAAAGCACAAATTCTCCAGCGGTAGGAGCCTACTTTTTTCAGCATACAACTTTCGTTTTAAAAGCGAGCCAGGAAAATTTGAGAAATCCTGGTTGATTTGTTTTGAACTTAAAATCCGATGGAATTTCCGCCGTCTACTACCAACATGGTGCCTGTAATGAATCGGGCTTCGTCGGAGGCCAGGTACACCGCTGCATAGCCAATGTCATCGGGAGTTCCAAAACAATTCATCGGTGTACGGCCTAGGATTTTATTCTTACGATCCGGATCTCCATCGATGGCTTTGCGCAACATAGGAGTGTCAATAAATCCAGGAGCTATGGAGTTGATGCGCACCCCTTTCGGCGAATATTCGCTGGCCAATACACGCGTCATTCCTGCAATGGCAGACTTAGAGGCTCCGTAGGCCGCCACATTGGCGAGTCCATACAGGGCCGACATTGAAGAGATCATGATGATGGAACCACGCTGGCGCTGCACCATGCCTCTTGCTACTTCGCGCGTAAGAGCAAACACGCTGCGCACGTTGGTATTCATGATGGCATCGAACTCTGCATCACTCATTTCCAGCGAAGATTTTTTATTATTAATCCCTGCGTTGTTCACCAAAATATCGATGGAGCCCCATTCATTTTCGATACTATCCACTAAGGCAGGAAGCAATTCTGTTTGATTGAGATCGATGCTGCGGTAGTACACCCCTTCACCCAATTCCTGGCAAGCTTGTTGGAGCACCTCTTCTCTGCGGCCTGTAATCACGACGGTGGCTCCTGCTTCCTTCATGCAGCGAGCCATTCCAAACCCCAGGCCGGTTCCGCCTCCGGTGATGAGGGCTACTTTTCCTTGTAAACTAAATGCCATACGACGCTTTTCTAATGATGAATTTCTTATGAAATAATGTTTGCATTCGCTAAATCCGATTCTGTTCCTGAATCCAAGTTAGCATGGTGCGCACACGCTGTTCTATACCCGTCCAATCTTGCTCCTGTATAGCGGCGGAAGGAAACAGCGCCGATCCCATACCCAAACAAACCGCACCAGCTTCCAACCAGGTATGTACGGATGATTGGCTGAATTCCACACCTCCGGAAGGCATAAGACTTGACCATGGCTGAGGTGCTTTGATGGCTTTAATAAAGGAAGGCCCTAAAAGATCGGCAGGAAATAATTTTACAATTTCGCAGCCTTGAGTTTCTGCTTCTGAAATTTCCGTTAAAGTCGCACAACCGGGAAGGCAGGCTACCTTACGGGTATTGCACAGGGCAATCACCTCTGGTTTGAGTGATGGCGTTACGATGAATTCAGCGCCTGCCGAAAGAAAAAGCGCAGCGGTGGGAGCATCGTGAATACTTCCAACACCCAGCATCAGTTCAGGAGCCTGAGCTGCAAGCTCTCGCTTCAAGCGGGAAAATACCTCCAAGGCAAAATCTCCACGGTTGGTAAATTCAAACAAACGAGCCCCTGCCCGGTAGGAAGCTAATACCACCTGACGACAAACTTCGATATCGGAATGATAGAACAGCGGCATAAGCCGCTGCTGATAGATGGTTTGATAAACCTGAAATCTTTTATGAGTGGCCATTAGTTTAGCGAATGATTCGAACTGATTTTCCTGTTTGCATGCTTCGTTCTATTTCTTCCAAGGTGGCGATGCATACATCACCTTCCATACTATGCTTATAGGCTGCCGAAGCAAGCGCCCAATCAAGTATGCGCTGAGGTTGATCGGGAAATCGAAGGATACCGTGCAGGAATCCTGCCATGAAAGCATCTCCGGAGCCTACCCGATCTACGATGGCAGGTATTTGCCATTCTTCAGTAGTATAAAATCCGGCCTTCGTCCACAAGCAGGCACCAATAGAATTATGAGAAGCCGAAGGAGATCTGCGCATCGTAGAAGCAATCCAACGAAGATTAGAAAATGCCTCTTTCCAATGAGAAAACACTTCCCTCATCATGAGTATTTCCTCGTTCATTTGTGCATCTGCCGAAGGAAGAGGTACCTGAATACCAAGCATGCTCTGAGATTCAGCCGCTCCACCGACCAATATATGACAATGCTGTAGCAAGGCCGGCATTACTTCTGAAGGTGATTTTCCATATTTCCATAGATTCGATCGAAAGTTAAGATCGGCGGAGATTAGGATATTTTTAGCACTGGCCTGCTTTAGCAATTCCTGCATGAATGCCGCTGCGGATGCAGATATGGCAGGTGTTATGCCAGACCAATGCAAATGGGTTACCGAAGCTAACAAGGACTCAAAATCGAGGTCGGACAAGGATATTTTTGACATGCAGGAATCCTGACGATCGTACCATACCTGCGATGGCCTGTTGCCCGCTCCCTTTTCCAGAAAATATATGCCCAAGCGCCCTTCTGAAAACACGATGCGTGATGTGTCCACTGAAAAGACTTGCAAGGAAGCCTTGGCCGACATGCCTAATGGAGCATTTGGCAATGCGGTAAAAAAAGAAACGGAATGATTCCATTGCGCCAACAAACTCATTACGTTGGATTCACTGCCTCCATACTGAATATCCATGCTTCTTGCCTGCTGCACCCGGGTGTTACCCGGTGGCGACAATCGCATCATTATTTCCCCTACTCCTAAAAGCATCCTGAATGCATTTTAATTACGTGTTGTACTTATTCCAATCACTAAGTAATGCGTTTGCATGCTGCCGTTTTTCAAACTCCTATTAGTTCAAGAAAGAAGCCTCAATCCATGCAAAACATTCGAACAAGTTTTTGCTTGCTGGTAAAAATACCCTACCTGCACGAAGCCTGCAATGAAGCGAAAAGTAATTTTACCCGAATTACTTTCCTTGAATGATAATTCCTTTTTTTATGCAGCGACACCTATGTTTCTTTCAAACTGCCAAGAACAAAACCTTTAATGAAAAGCCTTCTTCTCCATTTACTAGGGTAGAAGAATAACATAACGAAGCGGAGAGGGTCCCAACTACCTCTCCGCCCGTTGCTAACGTAACATCACTTTTTGAGAAATTCTCCCAACTGAATTTCTCCCATGATTTGGAGCCAGCTTTTGCCTAGTCCCGTTACGTCAAAGATGATAATGCCGGATTCGACATTTAATTCCATTTACGAATTATAACCTTCGTATTTACAATCCGGATGAATGAACTCGGCAAGTGATGGCATAGAAATAATAGCCCAATGCCGGATCAAACGTTGAATCCGAATCATAAACATTGTGGTATTTGTAGAACACATTTTTCACATATGTGTACGTACACAAAGTTAGTATTTAAATGGACTATTACAAATTTGCATGGTATTATTTTTTTATCGGCTACTCTCCACAACAGTAACGTACCATGAATTAGCTTTGAATCGTAGATCCATGCCGGCAATCCTAACCTAGAAAATCATACGCTTCAAAAGGAAAGACTTCTAGCAAGATAATTCATAAGCCCTTGATTGTATGAATCGATTTTCCTTAGAAAGAATTTCTATGGCGAATTCAGGTTGACTTACACTATTTTTTTGTTTTTTTCCGGGGCGGCATTTCCTGCTATCGCTTCAAGTCCTCGTGGTCGTGGCGCTACAAGCGCCACTACTGCGGGCTTTACGCTCTATCAGGGCCGCAGCATATGCTGATTCTCACCATAGGAATTTCCATCGAAAAAACCGGATTCAACATCTCAGCCATCAATTCTTTCATAGCAATAAAAAAGACCTCCTAAGCCCATGATTTTCTAAGTCGGGATTACCGGCCATGGATCTGCGATCCATGAGCTTTCTCCATAGTGCGCTTCGCTTCTATGGAGAAAAGCCGGTTGAACATGGAAACTTTTATTTACTTAAAACAATTTCGTAATGCTGTTTAATAAGTCTCCACCAGGATTAGAATTGTTATTTCCAGAGTTATTTCCTCCGATCAAATTCATTAAACTGGAAACATTCATTCCGCCACCCTGGCCTCCCTGATTCAACAAAGTACCCGCGATGCTTTGCAAGTCGAAACTAGAATCGTTGGGGTCGTTGGTCTTTTTGATAAACTGATTAAGCACCATTGGAATTAACGTGGTGGCAATTCCGCTGGCTTGTGCAGAGCCGATTCCGAATTTTTGCATGATGTTGCCCGATAGTTGCTGAATGATCATATTCACAACAGGATTTCCTTGGGTGTTCGTATTTCCCGACAACAGACTCATTACATTTTGCGCATTGCCTCCGTTCAGTTGCTGCCCCAAAACATCCATGATCGATGAACTTGCCATTTTCATAGCTTCGTCCGAATGTTTGTTATCTAAACCATTATCGCTGTTTACGTAATCGCTTCCGGTTTCTTTTACGAGGTTTAATAAATTCTCTAGCATTGTATATCTATTTAGGTTTTAAAAATCATACATTGAATTCTAACAACTACCAATAATACACATTTCAACAGGAATTAGCAGAGTACAAACTAAAAATATTCATCAGATTCATACGGAAATTTAAATACTTGCATCATTTCTGGAATTTATACGTTAACTTTTAATCAGACTAAACTTCTTAGTTAATGAAAAGTTTACATTAGGAACCGCAACGGATAGTAATATAAACAATGAACGTACGTAGTAAACTTATTTTTTACCTTTCGCTTACATGCCTCTCATGTAGCGTCTTCAGTCAGATCTCCTTTATTGAAAATAAAGGTCAATGGCCTGCAGAGGTGAAATACCGTGCCGATATTCCTGGAGGTAAATTTTTTGCGGGAGACCAATTGTTTACCTACTTATTCTATGATACCGAAGCCCTGGAACACCTGCATCATGAAGACCACCACCATGAAGGTAAATTCCATCCGGATTCGCATAAAAAAGAAATGCCTGAATCCATCGATCAAATTGGTGTTCACGCCATCCGGATAAAGCCTTTGAATGCTCAGGCCAAAAGCATCACACCAGAACAAGTAAAACAAGAGGTTTTTCATTTTATAAGCGGGCAAGACACCCAACAGTGGGCAAAAAACGCTCGTGCTTATAGAGGCTTGAACTACCTTGATATGTACCCGAATATCGACCTGAAATGGTACGAGTCTGCGGGTTCACTTAAATACGAATTTGTGGTAAAACCAGGTGCCAACCCTCAACACATACAATTGCTTTACGAAGGAGTGAACCATATGTACATCCATAATGGAAGCTTAATCATAGAAACAAGTGTCAATACGATTCACGAGCTTCCTCCATATGTTTATCAGGAAATTGATGGAAAAACAGTTCCGATAGGCTGTAAGTATGTACTAAAAGATAATATCCTAAGCTTTGAAATTCTTGACCGGTATAACAAAAAGCATCCACTCATCATTGACCCTCAACTTATCTTTTCAACCTACTCGGGTTCCGTGGCGGATAACTGGGGCAATACGGCAACCTACGATGACCAGGGCAATATGTATTCCGGTGGAACTGTATTCAGCGCTGGGTTTCCAATAACGGTAGGCATGGACCCCTATAACGGCGGATCGAATTTTTATGGCCTGGATATTGGCATTATGAAATTTTCACCAGATGGAAAAAATCTGATTTATGGCACCTACGTGGGAGGCAGCCAGGCCGATGTGCCATACAGTTTAATCGTAGACAAGAACAATCAATTGGTAATTGCAGGAACCACTAGTTCTTTTGATTTTCCAGTATCAGCGAATGGATATTCCCGATTTTTCAATGGAGGAACCAGCGTGAGTCCTATGGGAGGAATTTCCTTTATCAATGGAAGTGATTTTTTTATTTGTAAACTAAATGCTTCAGGGTTCTTTGCTTCCGGCACTTACCTGGGCGGAAGCGGCAACGATGGAGTTCAAGTAAGAACGGATGTGTTATGTAAAAACTATGGGGACCAGTTGAGAGGCGAAGTTATAGTGGATACCTCCGGCAACGTTTACATGGCCTCCAGCACCTTATCTAATAATTTCCCCTTGAGTCCCAATGGAAGCGCCTACCAAACGCTTCGCGCAGGCGGGCGCGATGGCTGTGTTTTCAAACTCTCCAGCGACTTAAGCACCTTACTGTGGAGCACCTATCTAGGCGGAACTTCTGAAGATGTTTTGTATTCCATTGCATTGGATTCTGCCAACGGTGTTTATGTATGTGGCGGAAGTACCAGCTCGAATATAACCATTTCTCCAGGAGCATACAGTAGCTCGTATGCTGGTAACATTGATGCCTATGTGGCACATCTAAGTCCGGATGGTTCTGTTTTGCAGCATGCCACGTTTCTGGGCAACAGCAGTTATAATCAAGGATATTTTGTGCAGTTGGACCAGGATCAACAGGTATACATTCTAGGTCAGACTTTTGGCATATATCCCGTCATTGGCCAGGTGTATTCCAATGCCAACAGTGGCCAGTTTATACACTGCCTGGACCCCACACTTTCGAGCACTATTTTTTCTACAGTAATTGGTACCGTGGGTTCCCAACGTCCTAACATTTCTCCCACTGCCTTTCTAGTAAACGATTGCGGTAACATATTTCTTTCCGGATGGGGAGGCGCCCTTAACAATACCTCTAGCAATTTCATTGGAAGTTCCACCTTTACTATGCCGGTTACTTCCGATGCGGTTCGCAATACTTCCGACGGAAGCGATTTCTACATCATGGTGCTCTCCAAAAATGCTGCTTCGCTGTTGTACGCTACGTACTTTGGAGCTTTTGCTCCATCTGATCCACAAGATCATGTGGATGGAGGAACCAGCCGCTTTGATAAAAAAGGAATCATCTACGAAGCCGTTTGTGCAGGCTGCAGAGGTTCTGATTTATTCCCGACGACCCCTGGCGCTTATTCTACCTTCAATGGAAGTAGCAATTGCAACAATGCCTCCTTCAAATTTGACCTTACCAACCTGGAAGCTGACTTTGATATTGAAATATCTAAATCCTGCCAGAATACTCAAGTTACCTTTATTAACAAGAGTCAGGGAGGAAGATCTTTTGAATGGGATTTTGGCGATGGCAGTACCTTTCTGGGAGCCAATCCGGGAGCTCATACGTATTCCGCTTCAGGCAATTATACCATTCGCTTAATTGCTACCGATCTCACCACGTGTATAGGAAAAGACACCGCCTTTCAATCATTTTTTCTTCCCCCTATTCTTCCCATTTCCATTACCACCAAAGATACTTCTTTATGCCTGGGAGACTCCGTGCGACTACTCACTGTTTTCGACAATTCCTATACCTACGATTGGAAGCCCAACACCTTTATCAGTGCTACCAACATTCATAACCCGCTGGTATGGCCTTCCAAAAATTCCATCTATACCATCACGGTGCGTGACACCAACGATTGCGAAGCCAGCCGGCAGGTGCGGGTAAAAGTAGTAGACGTTCAACGCGGCATCAATGTGGAAACGGAGGCTGACTGTGAAGGCAGGTTTTTTGGAAATCTACAAAACAATACGATTGGTGTTGCTTACAATTGGATTTTCGGTGATGGAAGTGTATTGGAAAAAGGAGGCAACCTGGAACGTCATGAGTACCCTAGACCCGGCACTTACACCGCGATACTAAAAGCAGAGAACGATGGATGCGCGTTTACCGATTCTGCTACGTTTACTTTTGCCCCAGTATTCTTCCCGAATCTTATTACTCCCAACCAAGATAAAAAGAACGATGTGTATGAAATTAAAGGCATCACCAAAAACTGGAAACTGGAAATTTATAACCGCTGGGGCGACAGGGTCTATCAAAACAACTCCTATGACAATACCTGGGATGGAACATCCCTGAGTGATGGCATTTATTTTTACCTGATTACGTCTCCAAACGATACAAAATGCAAAGGTTGGGTACAATTATTGCGGTAGAGTCGAAAAAAAATGGTACTTTAGATAAACTTCAAGACTTTTACTATGAAAAAAACGCTACTTCTACTTCTGGGATGCACACTCTCTGCGCTGGCACAAACCGTTGTGATCAGTCCCAAGTTTGGCTGTCCGAATTCTACCGATAACACTATTACGGCTGCTGTAAGCAACAACACTGGAATTTCCATTCCTGTAGGTGTTGCATGCACCATTAGTCTCTCGTTAACAGAAAATTCTATTGTAATTGGCACCGTAGATAGCACATTTACAGCTGGATTTGCTAATAACACTTCCAGAACATTTCTTTTCGAAGGAATTGATTTCGGCAATCCTTCTACTTGCACCATCACAGGAACGATATCGGCCACCTTGCCTATTCTAGGCGCAATATCCTACCCTGTGAGCGAAAACTATGTGGTGAAATTCCCTCCTACGCTTACCCTGACTGCCGAACCTGATTTTAGCATTACCATTGCAGGTGCAGGTCTTTCCGATTACTCGGTAGAAATGTATGAGATTTCGGATTTGATCAACCCCGTAACTCCTCCTTTTGTTGGCACCACGTATGTACCCACTGCTGATGGCACGTATCAGGCCCTTGCCGTCGATCCATCCAACGGATGCATCTCTGAGAATCCATCCAACCAGGTGGTCATTCTTAATACATCCACACAAAAAGGATTGGATGTACAGGTATCTGTTTACCCGAACCCAGCTGCTTCGGAATTACATCTGGAAACAGAAAAATCTGAAACCTTCCAATACGAAATGGCAGACATGAATGGAAATACTCTGCTTCGCGGATCGTTTGCCGGTAAAACAGAAGTAACATTAAACAATTTACCTTCGGGAAGTTTGGTATTGAAAGTAAGCAATGCTCAAGGCCAATTTAACAGCTACAAAATCGTTCGCTAATTTTTGCTAATGATTGTAAACGTTTTTAAAGTCCCGATAAATCGGGACTTTTTTTATACCATACGAATTATCCACAGCCCTGTGGATTATTCTTTTGGCAGGGAACCTGTTTATTTTCCTATCTTTCGACGTGGATCATTTTATAGTTTCAGCGCGTAAGTATCGGCCTTCTACCTTTGAAACGGTAGTAGGGCAGCAGCATATTACCAGCACGCTAAAAAATGCCATCAAGAGCAATCACCTGGCTCAGGCGTTTTTGTTTTGTGGCCCTCGCGGTGTAGGTAAAACTACCAATGCCCGTATTTTGGCCAAAGCTATCAATTGCCAAAATATTACAGAAGATGTAGAGCCCTGCAACGCTTGCGAAAGTTGCATGAGCTTTAATAACAGCGCTTCCTTTAACATACATGAACTGGATGCCGCTTCCAACAACTCCGTAGACGATATACGGAACCTGGTGGAGCAAGTACGCTACCCACCGCAATACGGCAAATACAAAGTTTATATCATAGATGAGGTGCACATGCTTTCCAACGCGGCATTCAACGCGTTTCTGAAAACATTGGAAGAGCCTCCCTCCTATGCTATTTTTATTCTGGCTACTACAGAAAAGCATAAAATCATTCCCACCATCTTATCCAGATGTCAGATTTTTGATTTTAATAGAATCCAGGTAAAAGACATTGCAGAACAAATTTCCCGGATTGCCCAGAAAGAAGGCATCAGCATTGAGCCTCAGGCCCAACACCTCATTGCCCAGAAAGCGGATGGTGCTATGCGGGATGCTCTGTCGATTTTCGATTTGATTGTGACGTATTCAGGTAAAACCATTACCTACAAAAACGTTATTGAAAACCTGCACATTCTGGACTATGATTATTATTTCCAGATCACCGATCATGTCTATAAAAAAGAAGATGCGCTGGTACTTTTAAAGCTGGATGAAATCGTGCGCAAGGGATTTGATGGCCATAATTTTATTGTTGGAATGGCAGAGCACTTGCGCAATTTGCTTGTGTGCAAAGACCCTTCCACGGTGAAACTATTGGAGGTATCGGAGGAAGTACAAAAACGATACCTGGACCAGGCAGCACAAATTCCTGCGGGCTATTTATTATCTGCCTTGAACATAGCCAACCAATGTGATATTCAATACAAAGGCAGCAAGAGCCCTCGCCTGCTGGTGGAGCTGGCGCTACTCAAAATGGCTCACTTGCAGGATGCCTTACAGATCGCTCAACTATTACAGTCGGGTGACTTAAAAAAAAAACTGAATTAACTCAGGAAACCACCAAAGAACAAAAAGTTAACGAACCCATCCCTACTTCCTTACCGGTTGCTGATGTAAAAGAAAAGTCTGAGCTTAAGTCTAATCCGGCTATAGAGACTCCTTCTATAAAATTAAATACGACCATCTCTAACGAATTTAAAACCCCCAGTATTAAAATTGGCGTAAAGAAGGAGGAATCGGTACAGGATAAAAAAACAGAGCAAACAGAAAAAACACAGGCCCGCGAGCCCTTTAGCAAGGAACAATTGCGTTTTCAACTCAATGCTTTTCTAAAGCGATTCAAATCGCACGAAACGGAATATATCATTCTTTCCAGAGAAGTGGAACTGGATGAACACTATACGATACACCTTACCTTGGACAATACGGTACAAGAAGATGCATTAACGCAGGTAAAGCCTGATTTACTGGACTTCCTGCGCTCTCAATTAAAAAACTATGCCATACAGCTTCAAAGTCAAGTGAAAGAAGTATCGGCCTCTAAAAGACCCTATACGCTGAACGAAAAACTGCAATACCTTACCGACCAGAATCCATTGGTGGCTGAGTTGAAAAAACGATTCGGTTTGGATACCGATTATTAACGATCCCCTGCAATCCCAACGCCTATTTGCCCAAGCGTGGAACATCCTACAAATAGTTGCTTTTGTTTTTGTATGTTGTGGATGCATAACCTTGGTTAGAAGTCCTGCATCACAGATCCATGGAGGGCCATACCAGATATACGAATCAGGATTTGGGAATGAATGGCGATTACGAGCGCACATTCGCTCAAGCACTTCGTTGCATTAAATGGTTCTATCTAAAAAAAAATCTAAGAAGTATCAGGTTGAACCGGCTTTTCTCCATAGAAACGAAGCGCACTATGGAGAAAGCTCATGGATCGTAGATCCATGGCCGGTAATCCCGACGTAGAAAATCATGGGCTTAGAAAATAATTTCTTTTATTCAATTCTTTCTGAAGCCCTTGATTTTAGTAGTCGTTTTTCAATAGAAGAATTTCTATTGAAAAAGTAGGGTTGAACCAAAATTATTGACCGATGTTTTTATAGGTAATAGGTATTTCGTACATCTGAAGGAATAAATCCATGCAGCTATTTAGCAACAGGAAACTAATTATCGCCAGTAAGCACCAAAAGGAATTGGTTATTCAGCCTTTGTTTGAACAAGCGTTGGCGTTGCGATGCGTAGTTGATGAAAAGTTGGATACAGACCAACTGGGTACTTTCAGCGGAGAAATTGAAAGAACGCTAAGTCCGCTGGAAGCAGCGAGGGAAAAGTGTCGCCGGGCCATGGCTCTAAATGCTTGCGACATGGCCATTGCCAGCGAAGGATCCTTTGGACCTCATCCTTCCTATTATTTCCTGAATGCCAACGAGGAATTTTTAGTTTTCATGGATTTGAAAAATGACCTGGAAATTGCTGTGAGGCACCTTAGCCTGGATACCAACTTTAATGGCAAGGAAATTTATTCAGAAGAGGAACTCTTGCACTTTGCACAGGAAGTTGGATTTCCGGACCATGGAATCATAGTAAAAAATACGAAGGAAAATTTCACTTCCCTTTTGAAAGGAATTACGCAACCAGCCATCCTTATGGAAGCGTATCGCACTACCATGAGAGCGCACGGATCGGTTTATGTGGAAACGGATATGCGCGCCATGTATAATCCGACACGAATGAAAGTGATAGAAGTAGCTGCAAAAAAGTTATTGGAAAAGGTTAGGTCTTGCTGTCCGGCTTGTGATACTCCGGGGTTTGAAATTACAGAAGCTACCCGTGGTTTGCCATGTGCACGTTGCGGGGCTCCTACCCCAGCGGTTAAAAGTGTTCGATATAGCTGCAAACGATGCGGACATTCGTTGGATAGGCTTTTTCCAGACAACAAACAAACGGAAGATCCGATGTATTGTTCTTTCTGTAATCCTTGATACCGGGGAAAAAGTATTTTCCGATTGCGTGAGGGGGCGAGTGGAAAGCCCGCAGTGGCGCTGAAGGCGCCACGAGGACTTGGAGGGAGCACCCGACCCACGCGTGCGTGGGGCACGCCCAACAGGGCGAAACCCTGGACATCTCTGCCCCCTGAACTTAGCAATGTGCACCAGTGGAAAGGCAGACAATTACCGATGTAAAATTTCTTAAATCCAAATAAGATTGTAATCTTGCAAGCGTTGAAAGGTAAACCGCTTTTACTATGAGAATTTTACTTCTGCTTATTGTGGCATTGTTGCCGCTGCAAGAACTCTGTTCACAGGGAACACAATTCCAGAAAACAACTAAAACAGAGGATGGATATACCTATGAATCGGTTAGCAACGATCCATTGGGTATGCGTTTGTATACATTGAAAAACGGACTGAAAGTATACCTATCGGTATACAAAGATGCGCCGCGCATACAAACATACATAGCGGTGCGGGCAGGCAGCAAGAATGATCCAAGACATGCCACAGGACTGGCGCATTACCTGGAACATATTCTGTTTAAAGGCACTTCGAAAATTGGAACACAGGATTGGGAAAAAGAAAAACCTGAACTGGACAAAATTGAAGCGCTCTATGAAGTATACCGTAAAACAACAGACCCTGGCAAAAGAAAAGATTTATACCATCAGATCGACAGTATTTCAATTGTCGCCAGTGGTTATTCTATTGCGAATGAATACGACAAATTGCTGAGTGGTATTGGTGCACAGGGAACCAACGCGTATACGTTCTTTGAACAAACAGTGTACGTCAATGACATCCCATCGAACCAACTTGAAAAGTGGGCTGAAATTGAAGCGGAGCGTTTTTCAGAAGTTGTGCCTCGTTTGTTCCATACGGAACTGGAAGCGGTGTACGAAGAAAAAAACAAAGGCATGGACCAGGACCGACGCAAAGTATGGGAAGCCATGATGGAAGAATTATTTCGCACGCATACGTATGGCACGCAAACTACGATCGGCACGATTGATCATTTAAAAAACCCTTCCATCACTGAGATCAAAAAATATTTCCAGAAGTATTATGTGCCGGGCAATGTGGCTATATGTTTGAGTGGGGATTTACAACCTTCGGCAACCATACGTGCCATTGAAAAATATTTTGGAAGCTGGAAAGGTGAAACGCCTGCGCCCTGGATTGCGCCGGTGGAAGAACCCATGCTAAACGCCACACAACGCACTATTGTTGGACCGGATGCGGAAAGTGTAAGCATTGCCTATCGTCTGGAAGGATACCATGTACCAGGGAAAGCGTATGAAACTAGTGTATCTAAAACACCTTCGTACCTCAAAATGCTATCTATGCTGCTTACCAATGGGCAAGCAGGTTTGATTGATTTGAACCTGAATCAGGAACAGAAAATATTGGGTGGCTATTGCTACGATTTACCTCTGAATGATTACTCGGTGTTTGTCCTGGGAGGAAAGCCAAGGGAAGGCCAATCGCTGGAAGAGGTGGCGCGCTTGCTGCAAGCGCAGCTCGACTCCATAAAGCAAGGAAAGTTTGATGATTGGCTGATGAAGGCAGTCATCAACGATTATAAAAGCAGTAAAATGAAGGAGTACGAAAAGAATAGTGCCCGCGCCGACATGATGGTAGATGCGTATATCAGCTACCGAAGCTGGCAACAGGTTTGCCAGGAAATGGAAAACCTGGAGCGCATTAGCAAAAGTGATTTGATGAATTTTGTAACAAAGAATTTTCAAAACAATTATACCGTACTGTTCAAGCGCAAGGGGGTAGACACCAGCATGGTGAAGGTGCCGAAGCCTGTTATTTCTGCGGTATCTCTGAACCGCGACAAACAATCGGCTTTTTATACGCAGCTGAGTGCAAAGAGCAGCAAGCCCATTGAACCTGTTTTTGTAGATTATGAAAAAGACATGAAGGCCTTATACTTCAAAAACAACGTTGATATTTTTTACAAACAAAATACGGAGAACAGTTTGTTCTCTCTGACTTACGTATGGCAGGTAAAGGGTGCGCTGGACCCCAAGTACTCGCTCGCCATGGGATGGCTGGATTATTTGGGCACTGAAAAACTAAGTGCTACAGAACTCAAGAAAGAATTTTTTAAGATCGGTTGCAGTTATGGTTTTTCTGTTTCGGGAGATATGATCAGCATTAATCTGAGCGGCTTGCATGAGAATTTCTCTGCCGCCATGAAACTGCTGGAACAGCTGCTGAAAGCGCCCAAAGCGGATGAAGAGGCGTTACAAAACATGATTGCGGACATACTAAAAAACAGAGCAGACAATAAACTGAATAAGGATTATATTTTAAAAACAGGCCTGGTAAACTTTGCTAAATTTGGCAGTTCCAATCCTGCCAACAATATCATTCCCGAAACTGCATTAAAATCCATCCGCAGTGAAGAGTTGCTTGCTTTGATTAAGGGACTTACCAAGTACAAGCATATTGCCTGGTACTATGGTCCTTGCGGCCTTGCAGCGGTGCAGAAGGAACTGGAAACGCAACACCGGAAAAGTGGAGAATTTAGTTTTCTGCAAGCCTCCAAAACATTTAATCATCAGGAATTAAAAGAAAACAAAGTGTACTTTGTTCAATACGACATGTTGCAGGCTGAAATTATTTTCCTTAGCAAATCGGTATCGTTTAATAAGGACCTGGTGCCACCCATGCAATTATTCAACGAGTATTTTGGCGGAGGCATGGGATCGCTGGTCTTCCAGGAACTTCGCGAATCGAGAGCGCTGGCGTATTCGGTGCGTTCTACCTACCAATCGGCAAGTAGAAAAGACGACCCGAATTATGTCTATTCGTACATAGGAACACAGGCCGACAAATTTATGGAAGCCATTGATGGAATGATTGATTTGCAGGAAAACATGCCCGCTTCTGATTTATTGTTTGAAAACTCCAAACAATCGCTGATTGAAAGTTTCAGAACAACCCGGGTAACAAAGGTTGGTGTATTGAGCAGTTACAACAATGCCTTGCAATTGGGCTTACAAAGTGATATTCGCAAATCTGTTTACGAATACATTCTAAAGGCAAACATGGAGGATCTTAAAAAATTCCAACAAACGTATATCAAAGCTCAACCACGTGTGATTCTGATTATTGGCAACAAATCTAAAATAGACATGAAAAAATTAGAGAAGTATGGTCCGGTAGAAGAACTAAGCCTGGAACAGCTTTTCGGTTATTAAGCCCATTCGAGCTAGTAGATAAAAGCCTATCCGTTTCTTCTTCAAAGCGGATAGGCTTTTTTATTGGCCTTAGCTTTTTAGAACTATGCGCACGCCATACACTTCAATAGGCTATTATTGAAATCTGATTTCTTTATTGATTTTTTTAAACCCTAATTTTTCAATAGAAATTCTTCTTTTGAAAAACGACTACTAAAATCAAGGGCTTGAGAAGGAATCGAATAAAAGAAATTATTTTCTAAGCCCATGATTTTCTAAGTCGGGATTACCGGCCATGGATCTACGATCCATGAGCTTTCTCCATAGTGCGCTTCGCTTCAATGGAGAAAAGCCGGTTAAACCCGGATACCTTTTAAGAATGTGTTGTACTTTGACGGCTTTTCGGTGAATTTGAAGCTGGCGCATGAATATAGGCTGAATTTAAAATCGTAAGTTTGATAAAGCGGATATATCTGTCCGTGAAATCAAACAAGGTACGAACTTTTAATAGCACACGTATGAAAGGGAGTTTTGCCAGTGTATTCATCCTGATTGCAGTTGTCACCATGTCATGCAAGCACCAGCGGCCCAAGGGAAGTGAGCTGGCGGTAGAATGGGAACTTATTCAGAATTCGTATCAGGGAGAAAATGCTTTTCTTTCTGAATTCAGAATCATCAATCAAAGTACCTCCATTTTAAAAGACACTACCTGGACTTTGTTTTTAAACTTTTCGGCTTGCCGTCCTATTCATCTGGATAAGGTTCCAACCCACATTTCGATTCAATATGTGGCGGGTGATTTTATCGCTATTCGACCTGGGCGGGATTTCAAGGAACTACATCCAGGAGACACCTTGCGAATACCCATAGTAGCAAGTCCTTGGGTCATTAAAGAAACCGATGCTCCTTCGGGTCTGTATTTTACTTTTCAGGAGAACGGAAAGGAAAGCGCACCCGAAATATGTCCTTATTCGGTTTTCCCTTTTGTTTCGCCGGCCCAAACGATGCGCAACCAAGAAGACCAGGTACCGGTACCTACTGCCCAGCGCATTTTTGAAGCAAATGCGTCCTTGCAACTGCTTTCTTCCGAAGCACTTTTCCCCATTCTTCCAAGTCCGGCAGATTATGTGGTGGCTAGGGATTCCTTTACCTTTCCGGAGGCTACGACCTTGGCTTGTGATTCTTCGCTGCACGCGGAGGCCAACTATTTTGCAGAGCGCTGGACAGACCTATTTCATCGACCGCTTACTATTTCGCATACCGTTTCGGAAGCTTCCACCATCCTACTAAGGTTGGGGGCCGTGCACATCAAAGGGAAAAAATATTCCGCGGGCAGTGAAGCATACCAACTTTCCATTTCAGAGAAAAGTATTCAAATTACTGGCACCGACCGTGCTGGTATTTTCTATGGCATTCAAAGTCTGAGGCAGTTGATTCCCATACGGCATTTTCGCAAACGCGAAGGTCAGGTTCGTATTCCTCAATGTCTGGTAAACGACGCTCCCCGTTTTCCTTATCGTGGCATGATGCTGGATGTAGGCCGAAATTTTCAATCGAAAGAGTCGGTGCTGGCCTTATTGGAAGTAATGAGTTTTTACAAGCTGAATACGTTTCACTTTCATTTGGTGGACGACGAAGGTTGGCGAATCGAAATTCCTGGCCTACCCGAACTTACTTCAGTAGGAGCACGAAGAGGGCATACTCGATCTGAACGTGAGCATCAGGTGCCGTTTTACGGCTCAGGACCAGACGTTGAAAAATCCAGTGGCAGTGGTTATTTCAGCCGGGAAGATTTTATAGAAATACTGCGATATGCTACCGAACGACACATCGAAGTGATTCCGGAATTGGATATGCCAGGCCATGCCCGTGCCGCTATAAAAGCCATGCGCAGCAGATACCTGAACTACCTCGAAAAAGGAGATACAGTAAAAGCCACCGAATATTTATTGCACGATCTCAACGACCAATCCGTGTATGCATCGGTGCAAAATTACAACGACAACGTGGTATGTGTTTGCCAATCCAGTACGTATACGTTTTTGGAAAAAGTAATTACGGAGATCTCCGTCATGTTTCAGGAAGCTAAGGCTCCGCTTACCACGATCCATACGGGAGGCGATGAAGTACCTCATGGTGTTTGGGAAAAATCGCCTGTATGCCAACAACTGATGCAAGCACAACCTTCGTTAAAAAATGCCCACGACCTCAAAGCGTATTTCCTTAACAATTTCTCAGCCCTTTTAGCTAAAAGAAATCTGATTACTGCAGGTTGGGAAGAAATCGGTTTGCATCTGGAAAAAGTAGAAGGTCAGGAACAGGAAATAAAAACAGTAAACCCCGATTACATTCATCGTAATTTCAGACCTTACGTGTGGAACAGCGTGTACGGCTGGGGTGGAGATGAAATTGGTTATAAGCTTGCCAACGCAGGATACCCGGTGGTACTGTCGAATGTTACCCACTTGTATTTTGATTTGGCCTATAATAAAGATCCGAAAGAGCCTGGATTTTACTGGGGTGGCACCATCACCGCGGAAGAGGCTTTTCGCTTCAATCCCATGAATATTTACGAATCGTTGCAGTACGATTTAAATGGCGCAGCCATTCCTGCAGAAGTCTTACAGAAGAAAACGATGTTGAGTTCGG
This sequence comes from Cytophagaceae bacterium, assembly GCA_025454925.1. Taxonomy (GTDB): domain Bacteria; phylum Bacteroidota; class Bacteroidia; order Cytophagales; family Cytophagaceae; genus JALONM01. The sequence goes on along the minus strand of JALONM010000006.1, from coordinate 129,017 downwards.
CTGGTAAAAAAAATATATTGGGAATACAGGCTCAGCTCTGGTCAGAAACTATAAAAAGTCGTGACCGAATGGAATATATGTTATACCCTAGGGTGTTGTGTCTTGCTGAACGCGCCTGGGGTTATACGCAAGCTAACAGTGCAAGAGATTGGAACCGAATGGCCAATACTTTAGGACAGAAAGAATTACCACGCATGGATTATTGGATGGGAGGACTTGCCTACCGGATACCGGTGCCGGGCGCACGTGTGGTGAACGGATTATTGGAAGCCAATGTTGAATTTCCAGGGTTTGTCATTCGCTACAGCACCGATGGAAAAGATCCGGACATAAACAGTCCGGTGTATGAACAACCCATCGCGGCAAGTGGCTCCATCCGCTTACGTTGTTTTAGTCAACAGGGGCGCGCAGGGCGCGTTATCCGTGTGGAGCCCTAATGGAAGCTGCGCTCACAGCATAAGCAGGCAGTGAGCGCAGCGAAAAATCTTTCCTTATTTGAATAGCGATTTGATTTTTTTTCCAGTGCTGCTCTTCTCTGATTCCTCTTTCGCCGCTTCCGATTTTTCTTCAACTTGCTCCGAAACTTCTTCAGCCTTTTCCTTGGCCTGCTCCGAAGCTTCTTCGGCCGCTTCCCGGGTCTCACGAAGCAAGCGTTCTGTTTTCGTTTCAGTGCTGCAGGAATTGAGGACCAGGACCATTACCAATATTCCAAGTAAGTTTTTCCAATGCATTGTGTCAGGAATTTAATTCGATTGCTACCAATAGGGAATTCAACATAAAAAAGTAACCAAAATACCTTATTGTATTTAACACATTATATAATTACTTTTATAAACGGAGATCAATACGAAGTGCTGGAGGGAATACTTTGAGGCCATTATCGCACAGAGCTCCCCGGAATTAGCCATTTGCATCTCAGAAACGGTGTTAAATAGCAAAAAAAGCCTATATTCGTCTTTTTACAAACCTAAAAATAAATAGCTAACTCTGTACTTTTAAAACAATGGCTGATTACAAAGAACTGACGCGGGTTGCCACTCAGGTACGTCGCGACATCATTCGAATGGTACACGGTGCCAAAAACGGACACCCAGGGGGTGCGCTGGGCTGCACGGATTTACTCGTGCTTCTGTATTTCAAACTCATGAAGCACAACAACAAAAACTTTTCTATGGATGGAAAAGATGAAGATTTATTTTTCCTTTCCAATGGACATATTTCAGCGGTATTGTACAGCACCCTGGCACGCGCCGGGTATTTCGATGTTAAAGAACTAGCGACTCACCGTAAGTTGAATTCCAGACTTCAGGGACACCCTACCCCACACGAACATTTGCCTGGTATCCGCATCGCTTCAGGTTCTCTGGGCCAAGGCTTGTCGGTAGCCGTGGGCGCTGCCCTCGCTAAAAAATTAAACAACGACGATAAATTCGTGTATGTGTTGATGGGCGATGGTGAACAGCAGGAAGGACAAATCTGGGAAGCTGCGATGTTTGCGCCTCACAATAAAGTATCCAATCTAATTGGTTTTGTTGACTATAACGGAATTCAAATCGACGGCCATACCAAAGATGTGTTGGACCTGATGGACTTAGGCAAAAAATATGAGTCTTTTGGATGGGAAGTATTGTCTTGCGATGGCAACAACTTTGAATCGTTGGAAAGCACTATTCTGAAGGCACAAGCCAACCGCAGCAATGGCAAACCGAAAATGGTGATCATGCATACCCAGATGGGATATCCGATCGATTTCATGATGGGCAATCACAAATGGCATGGCAACGCGCCTAACGACGAACAAAAGGACAAAGCGTTGGCACAATTAGAAGTTACCTTAGGAGACTATTAATCGGGGAATTATTATCATGAAAAAATATACACCAACAGAAAAATTTGATACCCGTTCCGGATTCGGAGCTGGTTTGCATGAACTGGGCAAGAAAAATCCAAACGTTGTTGCTCTTTGCGCCGACCTTACGCCTTCCTTGAAAATGGAAGCCTTCCAAAAGGATTTCCCTGAACGTTTTATTCAGTGCGGAATCGCAGAGGCCAACATGATCAGTATTGCTGCAGGTTTAACCATCGGAGGAAAAATTCCATTCACCGGAACGTTCGCCAACTTCTCTACTGGCCGTGTGTACGACCAGATCAGACAATCGGTAGCGTATTCTCATAAGAACGTTAAAATTTGCGCCTCGCATGCTGGACTTACGTTGGGCGAAGACGGTGCTACGCACCAGATCCTGGAAGACTTGGGCATGATGAAAATGTTGCCAGGCATGGTGGTCATCAATACCTGCGACTTCAACCAAACCAAAGCGGCTACCATGGCCATTGCCGACTATAACGGTCCGGTGTACCTGCGCTTCGGTCGTCCGGTGATTCCTAATTTCACTCCTGCCGATCAGGTATTTCAAATCGGGAAAGCATGGACGGTAAATGAAGGTAAAGATGTAACGATCCTTTGCACCGGTCACATGGTTTGGGAATCAATTATTGCCGGTGAAATGTTGGCTGAAAAAGGAATTGATGCCGATATTTTGAATATCCACACCATCAAACCATTGGATGATGCTGCTGTGCTTGCATCGGCTAAAAAAACCGGATGTGTAGTAACCGCAGAAGAACATAATGTTCTTGGTGGATTGGGCGAAAGTGTTGCCCGCCTGCTTTCTACTTCATTACCAACTCCCATGGAAATGGTAGGGGTGAAAGATACCTTCGGTGAATCGGGTACTCCGGATGAATTGATGGAAAAATACGGATTGAAAGCCCGCCACATTGTGGACGCTGTCATTAAAGTAATGGAAAAGAAGAAAGCTCTGGTTTAATTCACCAACGTTTTCTTAACATATTTCAGCTTGTTCGCGCACTGCGAACAAGCTTTTTTTTTTATTAACCGGTATTCATACCTACGGTCTGAAATTTTACCTGCGCATTGCATACCTTAGCATTATGCAACAGGGCAGTGAATCAACGGCCCTTGCCTTCAATCCTTACTTCTACTTCCTCCTTTACCATGGATACAATTCAAGACAACTATTTAACAAGTGTAATCAAGCAGTTTGAATATTATAAAAGCCTGGGGGATCAAACCCTGAAGAGAATACCAGAAGCTTGTTTATGCAACCAATACAACGAAGCATCCAACAGCATTGCTGTTGTGGTGCAACATCTTTCAGGAAATATGAAATCGCGCTGGACCGACTTTCTGAACAGCGATGGCGAAAAAGATTGGCGTAATCGGGATGCCGAATTTGAAACATTGGTTTCAACTGAAAAAGAAGTTTGGGATTTGTGGGAAGAAGGCTGGGATTGCTTATTCCGTGCTCTTCGCTCTCTCAAGGCTTCCGATCTGAGTACCATCGTATACATTCGCCATCAGGGACATACCGTCATGGAAGCCATTAACAGACAATTAGCGCATTATCCTTATCATATCGGACAAATCGTAATGTTAGGTAAAATGTATGCGGAAGAATGGAAATCGCTTTCCATTCCCAAGGGCAGTTCTTCTGATTACAATGCAGAAAAATTTTCCCATGAAAAACACCGGGGGCACTTCACCGATGAATACCTTTCCAAGAATAAAAAGCAGGGATGATTTTTGAAATTATATTCCTAAAAATGTGTACATTCCATCTGTCCATTTCCGTTGAAACATGGCCTCTATACTCATTCTTGGCAGACATGCCTCTATTCTTGAAAAAGTAAAAAAATCGATAGAAAGTTGGGGACACCAATGCATGGGGGCTACCACAGACGAAGAGGTGCGGCATCTGGTGCAGCATCATTCGTTTGATGTATTGCTGTTTGGAGGAGGAGTGGAAGAAGAAAGCAGAAATTCCCTGCAAGCCTTCTGCCAAAAGGTACAACCCTCTTGTAAATTTCTCCTGTCCCATCCACAGCACGTACAAGCCGATCTTCAGCGCATTCTTTCATCGTAATATGAAAAGCACAGTACAATTCCTATTGGCACTTTGCCTATTGGGTGGCTTTTGGTACCTATTCAGTATGCGAAAAAAATCGGAATTCAAATACCAGGTACCCGAAACGAACAACCAATCGAAATTTACGCTGAATAAACATTTTCCTTCGCCCTGGCAAACCTATAGGTTACCAGAGTTTCCATTACCGGAAGAACAGTATCTCGAATGGCAGGATTCCAACGCAACAAAGGCAAAACGCTTATCTGATCTTTTATTCGACTCCATAAGGCTGGAATCGCTTGAACTGGCTGCCTGGCAGGAAAGTGCATTAAACGAAACACCGCTTAGCACATTACTGGTATTGCATCAACACCAACAAGTAAGTGCCTCCGAAAAATCCTCGCTGCGCGGCTTATACATTTCACAAATAGCCTATCAACTCAAGCTTCCGGAACATCGACAATTCTTTTTAGAAAACTACCTGATTCCTACAAAATATTGGCATGCTGAAATGCGCACGCTGCATCGTTTACTGATGGAATACCCAAATCATTCCGCCTGGACTGAAATGATGAAAGTTCGTCTGCAAGCGTCTTCCACGCCACAAATCATAGACTATTGTAAAGAGGTACAATTTTTAGACCGAGGTCCTACGGATGAATATTTTCACACCAACGCACACATCATGCAGCCAATCCCAACGGAAATCTTAGAAATCATACTTGATAAAACAAACGATTATTACTGGTTTGCTGCGTATCCGGAACGGGATATTGAACAAGCCATAGAAGCCCTTTTGGAACAGCGAAAGTAATGCAAAAGAAAAACGTAGTTCCTCTCTATTCAGTGATTAAAAATTCCACCCGTCTGTTCAAGGCACGTCCGGCCTCGCTGTTGTTATTCGCTACCGGCATGGAACTACCAAATCCTTTGACGGTAATGCGAGAAGCTTCGATTCCCTGCGAAACCAAATAATTTTTCACAGCATTTGCCCTGTTCTTAGACAAATCAATATTAAAAGATTTGTTGCCAATATTATCGGTATGCCCCGACAATTCCATGGCGTACTCAGGATGCGCTTTCATCACTTTCACTACTTTCAACAATTCCGGATAGGAGCTTGCCTGCAAGGTATATTTGGCGTACTCGAAGGTAATGTTCTTCAATATTAACAGTTGCCCTACTTTCACATTGGTTTCATTAAAATAGGTAACTTTTTGCGTGAGGTCTTTGGCAAAATAATCTTGTATGAAACCTGGCAAGCCAAGTTGTGCCATTTTTCCTTCGAGGTACACTACGTTGTTTTGATAACCACATGCCAACCCTGCTTTTTCCGGAGCGTTGATGACACCCAGGTAAGATGTATTGTAAATCGGAAAATAAATTTTACCATCTGAGGCAATTTGCAGCGCACCAATCCACTTGCGCTCCGGACTTTCTCCTACCATTACCTGAGAATTTAAAATTCCCTGTGTGGAACCCGCCTGTAAATTCCATTGATAAATTTTCCCGGTTCCCGCAGCAGAGCCATACATGATAGACCCATCGTGCGAAAACTCCACGCCATAAGGATAACTTCCATACGGCAACGAAATAGAAATTGGGTTAGAAACTTTACCGGTGGCATTGTCAAAATCAAACAATTCAAATTTATTGGAATCCTCCAGCGCAAGCGCCAGGTTGGTACCATCGGGATTGGCTTTCATATACCCTTGAGAATTCAAGGAATTTCCATCGTGCATCGTGCCAATCTTACTTTTTACAGGAGCAGTAGAAATCCCTTTGGCACTGACTAAGTAGGCATAAAACAGATCCGATTTCCATTCGTGTGCAATCACCCAGATATCTTTAGCATTGCGATGCTTTACGGCAGTCAGTTTTTCAGTGGAAGGAGTAAGCAGCAAAACATTTTTCTTGGTGGTATCTACATCGCCCATGCCATTTGCCAGGCTCATATCCACCAGCGAATAGCGCAAACCATCGGCATCTCCGGTGGCCGCAACGGTAAATAAATAGTATTGCGATGGAGAGGCTGGACTTGGAATTACTACACCCGATTGTGTGGAAGAAGGATTCCCCCGCAAACCAGTGCCGTTGCCCATAGGCACATGATTGGCATTCCAAACGGTAATTCCATCGGTATAAAACAACAACTTGCCTTGGGCATCACAAATCGACACGCAGCCTTCTTCGGTAGAAAGCGCACCGTTGGTGATGGCTACAGGTTTGCCCGAGCTAAAATCTACACCCGCATTTTTACCAAAATACCAAATAGCAGTTTGCTTTTGAGCATGCACCATCATCGTTAGCAAGAGCAAGCAAAAAAAGGAAAAGGATTTCATAGGATAGAACGAATTTAAAAGACTTCTAAAGAGATTCATCAATAGGGTAATAATACGGTTTTATTTATTTCAAACGTAACAAGAACCATGCTCAACAAGCAATCCCAGATATACCCGATTTCTATTACCCACGACCATGCCAGAAAGCAGAAACGTAAGGTGTTCATTCAAACCTAAACCAGGATATAGTTACCATTCGGTTATGCAGCTAAATTTGTAACTACTGCAAAGCCTTTATTTAGTATCCAAACTCAAGATTTTATTGGGGGCGTGTCCCGCGTGCGCCTTAAGCGCGGCGCGGGCCGGGCTATCGCTGCAAGCATTTGGTGGGGTGGTGGCGCCTGCAGCGCCACCACCCCACCAAAGGCTTTACACTCTATCCCTCACGCGAAACCAGCGATGCAGTGAAAGGGCATTTCTCCATAGAAATTCATCCGAAGAAAAATGCTGGTTAAACCTCTTTCTAAATGTAAGTTAGTTTTTTAACCAAAAAAACCTGTCGCATACCTGATCCACTTTTTATTTAATGAATTATATAAATATAACTATACCAAAATAAATTATAATTTAAAAAATTTATCAAACCAAAAGTCTGTAAATCAAGCTTATAATATCAAATATTATATCACTATAACAATATTTATTTTACTTTTATCAATTCAATTCTATTTTGCCTTGGTAAAGTAAACCCAAACTTAATCACCACAGGTATGAAGAGATTTGTAAAAAACACATTAGTGGGTCTCCTTGCAGCGGGAAGCTTTTTGCCGCTTTCGGCTCAAATCAACACCCCCTCTGGAGCTACTAAACCTTTTGGTTCCAATAGTGGCTATGCCTTTGGCATGATGCCAACGAATCTTCCCACCGCCGGTGCGTATGGAAGAAGTACCGATGCAGCTTCCCAATACAACAGTTGGAAAAGTTCTTATGTAGAACTTTGCGGAGCCAACATGGCTCGTGTAAAAGCAGACTGGGCCCCGGAAACTGTTTCGGAAGGTATTGCCTATGGTATGTTACTTTCGGCCTATGCTGCCGATAAAGATTTATTCAACCGTCTTTGGGCGTATTATAAAAATTTCAGAAATGTGAACGGTGTTATGCACTGGAAGATCAATGGATGCAACAGTGTGAACCAACAAAATGGTGCCACCGATGCCGAGCTGGATGCAGCCATGGCTCTCATCGTTGCCAATCATCAATGGCCTAACACCACCTCTCCTCATAATTACCGGACCGATGCCGTAGCCCTGATCAATGCCATCAAACGTCATGAAACGTCTAACGATGGTACGTTCTTTAATGGTGACTTCTGGCATCCCGACTGTCGCAATCCATCGTATCAGGCACCCGGATACGCTCGCGTGTTTAAAACCTTTATGGCTTCAAACGGCAACGCCGACGATAACTTCTGGAACAATGTAGTAACTGGAACCGAACGTTTATTTGCCAACAATGCGCATGCAACCTCCGGACTATCTACCAACTGGTGCACTCCTCAAGGCCCACCAAGTTGGTCCTGCAGCGGCTCTGGTACCGCCCCCGACAAATTCGGATTTGATGCATGCCGCGCCCCATGGCGTCAGGCGGTAGATGTACTGTGGTTTGGAAGTGCTGCCGCTTCGGTACAAAACATCATCAACCGCCAGGCTGATTTCTGGATCCGCAGAGGCGGCGCCAATGAAGTTCAAGGAGGCGATAATATGAATCACGACGGATCGGGTTGGGGTTATAAAGACGGGGCTTTTATAGGGCCGATCGGAGCTCAATCGCTTGCCGCCTCTAGTTCTGCTGCACGTCAATCGTTTTGCAACGATATGTACAACAGGAACCGCTCGCATACCTCATACAACTATTTTAATAAAACACTCCAAGTTATCGGAATCTTCGTTCAAACAGGAAACTTCTGGATGCCAGGAAGCAATACTTCCACCAACAATCCTCCTTCCGTTTCCCTGACTAGCCCCGCGAATAACGCCAATTTCAACGCACCGGCTTCGGTTACCATTAGCGCGAATGCCAGCGATTCAGACGGAAGTGTAAGCAGTGTTTCTTTCTTTAACGGAAGTACGCTGCTGGGCACCGATAATACGGCCCCTTATTCTTTCACCTGGAATAATGTACCCACCGGATCCTATACACTTAGTGCGCGTGCCACCGATAACCAGGGAGCCAGCAGTACTTCCGGCACTGCTTCCATCAAAGTAAACGAAGGAAACACCCCTCCTTCCGTTAACCTTACTGCACCGGCCAACAATACTTCCCTGGTTGCTCCAGCCAACATTGTCATATCGGCCAACGCATCCGATGCGAATGGTAGCATCAGCAGCGTAGCGTTTTACCAGGGCTCTATCCTGTTAGGAACCGACAATACCGCTCCTTACACCTTCACTTGGAATAATGTAGCTGCTGGAACGTATAGCATTTATGCACGTGCCACCGACAATCAGGGTGCTAGCACCAACTCGGCTTCGGTTTCGGTTTCAGTTACTCAAACCAATGTGAATACACCTCCTCAAGTAACAATGACTGCTCCTGCCAACGGAGCTGGCTTCCTGGCTCCTGCCAGCGTGGTACTTTCGGCCAATGCCAGTGATGCCGATGGATCCGTGGGTAGCGTTTCTTTCTATTCCGGAACAACATTATTGGGTACAGACAATACAGCCCCATACAATTTTACCTGGAATAACCTGGCCCCTGGTTCTTACTCTGTATATGCACGTGCTACCGATAATCAAGGAGCAAGCAGCAATTCAGGCAATGTAAGTTTTACCGTCAATAACGCAGGCACAGCCGACATTATAGGTCCCGATTGCGGAATTGCCAATTCAACCATGAGCTTTACCTTGAATAGTGCTAGACGCACAGGAGCTACCGCCTACAACTGGTGGTACACCGGATCTGCTCAAAGCACCACTACAACTGGTTTCCAGGGAACCGTGGCGACAGGAACTACTTTTAGTGGTGGACAAATTTGCGTAGGTGTAAACTATTCTAACGCACCATGGTACAGCAGTTATTGCAAGACCATCACCGTTTGCGGTGCACGTACAGGTGAAGAGGAAATACAAATCAAAGAAGTGACGACCGTGTCTCCAAACCCGAGCAAAGAAGCGTTTTTTGTGCAGTCAGAAAAAACCATACAATCAATATCCCTGCGCAATTCCACAGGGAAAGAAGTTTGGTTCACTGAACCTGCAAGCAAAGAAGCATTGTTGCAACTAGGAGTCAATTTTGCTAATGGTATTTATTCCGCGCAAGTACAGTACGAAGACGGAAGTATGGAACTGATAAAAATTGTGAAGACCGAGTAAGAAATCTTACGCAAAAGTTGAATCTTTTATTCCCGAGATTACGTTTTAATTCTCATATTAGAATTAGGACCAATAAAAAAACCACTCATGAGTACGAGTGGTTTTTTTATTTTCTTTGCAAAGTGAAATTTTACTCTGCGTGCAACCAAGCTTTTTTGGAAAGCAGGGTCTCTTCATCTTCACGAACGTCTGGATCATCTACACAGCAATCTACCGGACATACCGCAGCGCATTGGGGCTCTTCGTGGAATCCCATACACTCTGTGCACTTGGTAGACACTATATAGTAATATTCATTCGAGACTGGCTCCATCGGTGTGGAAGCATCAGCCATTGATCCATCCTCCAGTTCAATTTGCGAAAGCTTCGTGCCTCCTGCGTAATTCCATTGTACACCGCCTTCATAAATGGCTGTATTTGGACACTCAGGCTCACACGCCCCACAATTGATACATTCTTCGGTAATCATTATCGCCATGACAAACCTCCTTTTTTCAAGAGGGCAAAAATAAGTACAAATTGATTTTATTCAAATAAAATTACCTATTTATCGTATTTTTGCCTTTCAGTACAGATCCCAAAACAAAAAAAATGGCAATTGGTTCAACAGTATGGGAGGTATTTTCGCGCCTTGGTGAAGAGATAACGAATCTACCAGAGGCAGAAATTAAACAACTCTGCCAACAGGTATATGTTCAAAATCGTTGGTTCGAGGAAACCAATGTGCGCTTTGCACTTGAGCAAACTGCGCTTATGCTCAGGCACCAGGACTTGTCGCACTGGATGCAGCAATATCCTGAATTACCAGTTAGCACTCCCCAAAAAATCGGTGTGGTCATGGCGGGTAATATTCCTCTGGTCGGATTTCATGATGCGCTCTGTGTGCTAGCCTCTGGGCACCACCTGATGGCAAAACTAAGTTCTGATGACCAGGTGTTGATGTTGTTCATTTTCCAGAAACTCTTTTCGTTGGAACCCTCGCTTGCCACCAAGGTGAGCCTGGTCGATAAAATTAATGCGGCCGATGCCGTAATCGCCACTGGAAGTGATAATACAGCCAAGCATTTTGAATATTATTTTGCCAATAAACCACGCATCATCCGCAAAAACAGAGTTAGTGTAGCCATTCTAAGCGGTGAAGAATCAGAAGACGAACTTCATGCCCTGGGGAGTGACCTATTCCGATACTTTGGATTGGGCTGCCGCAACGTCTCTAAAATTTTCATACCTCAGGAGTACGATCTCAGCATTTTCTTTCGACAAATAGAAACCTGGAGGCCAATCATAGACCACCACAAATTCAACAACAATTACGAATACAACCGGGCTATTTACCTGCTCAAAAACATTCAGCATCTCGATAATGGATTTGTGATCCTGACAGAAACGACTGATCTGGTCTCCCCGATTGCCGTTATTTATGTGGAGCGTTATTCCGATGTGCAAGCCTTGCAGGATTATTTGCAAACGCAGCAGCAAAAATTACAATGCATCGTGGCTTCCGGCACTTTCTGGCCTGGAGCTACACCATTTGGCAAAGCCCAATCGCCGCACGTATGGGAATATGCCGATGGAATAGATACGATGAAATTTTTATCTTCCCTTTAATCCTTAACGATATGAATGCCACCTGGGTGCATGTTTGGGTAAAACCGGAATTTGTGGACGCGTTCATCGAAGCCACACGTACAAATCATCAAGCCTCGGTTCAGGAGTTTGGCAATTTCCGGTTTGATGTGCTTCGTAATCCGGAAAATCCATGCCACTTTATGTTGTACGAGGTATACGAGCATGCCGACCAGGCCTCCGCACATAAACAAACGACACATTACCTCCAATGGCGGGAGCAAGTGGCTCCCATGATGGCTAATCCCAGAGAAGGAAAACCATTACAATTACTTTTTCCCGAATCGAGATGAGCTTACTTTTACAACCTTTTGTTTTTGCTTCCTGTCCAGAAATACATTTCGGAGCAGGCCATTTCTCCAAACTTCCGCAATTGCTATCGCGCTTCGGGAAAAATGTACTTCTAGTTACTGGCCATCATTCCTTTCGTGCCGGAACGTTTTATAAAGAATTACAGCATTATTGCTCCTTTGCAGGAGAAGCATCCATTGCCAAAGAACCTAGTCCGGCAGATATTGATGCAATTGTAAACCAGTACGATCCTGAAAAGATAGACCTGATTCTTGCTATTGGCGGCGGCAGCGTTTTGGATGCAGGCAAGGCGATCTCCGCCATGTTGCCATTGCAGGTGCCGGTGCAAGATTATTTGGAAGGGATAGGAACTCAACAGCATCCCGGATTAAAAGTACCCATGATCGCTATCCCTACTACGGCAGGCACCGGCAGCGAGGCCACCAAAAATGCCGTGCTTTCAATCATAGGTGAAAACGGATTTAAAAAATCATTACGACATACCAATTTTGTTCCTGAAATTGCCTTGGTAGATCCTGAATTACACATGGGATGTCCAGCCATGGTAACTGCTTATAGCGGCATGGATGCCTTTACGCAACTTTTAGAATCGTATACTTCCAATCAAGCGAATACCTTTACGGACGCTCTTGCCGAGCGTGGTTTGTTCAGCATTCACCTGGGATTAAAACATGCCGTAATGCACGACTCCTTGTCGGCTCGCGCACACATGGCACATGCAGCCTTGCTGTCAGGAATTTGCCTGGCCAATGCCGGCTTGGGAACCATTCATGGATTTGCCTCTTCCATCGGAGGATTGTATTCCATTCCACATGGCATCATTTGTGCCCGTATGATGCACTCCTGCAATACCATTGCCATCTCTCGCCTGAGAGCAAAAAAGGATACACGGAGTTTGAAGAAATTTTCATATGCAGGAAAACTCTTTTTGCGCAAAGAAAACAAGAGCGATAAATATTACACCGATGGGTTGCTTGATATAATACATACTTATACGGAAGAATTCAGCATCCCAAGGCTTTCCGAGTATGGGGTGAAAAAAGAAGACGCTCCTCGAATTATTTCTGCAACCGAAAACAAAAACAATCCTTACTCGCTGCAGCAAGAGGAACTGCTGCAAGCCTTCGAAGAAAGCCTGTAAAATTTCTGAACTTTATTTGCTATCGGGTAAAGCCCAATTCGCTTCGTATTTTTTCTTAAAGAATACCGTACCTACCAATAGATAAAATACAATCCCCCCCCAAAAGCAAAGCCAGGCAAGGCCTTCCTTAAAATAGCGGTTTGCTTCATACAGCGAATAATCATGCTCATAGGAATCATAGGGAAGCTGTAACCATTTCCAATACTCTGTAGCATAAACAAACAAGTACAAAGGAAGCATGGCAAAGCAAACATTCGCAACAATCATGAACATGGTTCGAACCACCGAATACTGCTTTTGATTTTTCAGGGTAAACAATAAGCCTAGTGCTACTACAACCAAGGGCACATGCAAGAGTAAATGCTCCGTTAAGTTCGTAACAATGGCTAGTAATGTAGAAAACACCGCCAGTAAAATCACGGCTAAAACAGTTAAGAGCAGCGACCTTAGGGTAGTATTTTTATATACAAATAACAGTAATGCAAAAGGAAGACTGATAATAAACAAAATAATCAATACTTCCTGTAAGTGCCTTTTCATGCCTAGTCTGGCGTTCATAACCGTTTCATGAACATTTTGAATAGAATAAAAGCTCAGGGATTGAGTTTCAGAAGTTTCATAAGAATGAAGAAGAACAGGCTGAAAAATGTTTGATTCATAGGCTTTCAAGATTTCTTCTGCCGATTGAAATTGGACCGGCTCGTAATATTGATAACGCGCGTATTCGTATTTGTGAAAAAGGTTTATAAAATCCTTGATCTCTTTCAAACGTTGCTGTTTAGATTTGGAATGGACCTGATAAGTATAATCGGCGGATTTTCCAGAGCTACTATAAAATCCATTGGAAGAAAAAAGTCGTTCACTTGGCTCCGTGAATTCATCTCCCATGTATTCACTTCCAATATAAAATAGTTTGGGACCATCCGCACTGCGGTTATACTTGGGCTTTAATTTCCAGCTCATCGATTCTTCATCAAAATTCATATACCCTTTTACTTCGGGCCAAATCACTTCGTTGTAGTAATCCATGCTATGGCCAAAATCCATAAATTCCACAAACTGCTTTTTAGAAGAAAAATATTTGTAATCATTTTCTTTTGCCATGAAATAGTGGCGTGCCTGATTGATTTGTTTGATCTCCTGAACAATTTCATCGGGGGTCATATAGCCAGCTTTGCGACTTTCCCAGAGGTAGTAGTTGATAAAAAACTGAGATACGCATAAAAACATCACCAACACGTATACCAATTGTTCTGCAATACCATGCCACCAGCGACGCTCTATAAAACTTTTGGTGGCATTAAACTGAAGTAAAAAATATCCGAATAAAAAAAACTGAAGAATAGCCAGCACAACGGTAAGTGTTACGAGATATTCCATATCATAACCGTTCATGGCTTCTTCCAATTGCATCGACAATGGAAATACTACTCCCAACGCACTAAACAACAACCAGAACCAGAGAATTCTAGGTAATTGAAATTGCCAGGCCAGTGGGGAACTTAGCAGCAATCGCTGCTCCATGTTGAATATAAACGAAGGCGTGATGGCGTCTAAAATTTTTCTCATAGTAACTATAATTGAAAGAGCTGTTTGGTCGAAGTACTGATGTCTCGGAAATATAGCAGGGTGAATTTTTTCTCCAACAATTGCTGCAGCAATACAGCAGCATCGATGCTTAATGGAGTGCGGATGGTAAAATTAGAGCCCTTCTCAGAAAGTTCCCAGTCGGGAGGCAAGGCAGCTCTCAAATCGTGGATAGAAAAGCGACCGGAAACTTCAAACAAGTTAAAAGAACGCTGTTGCATAAAATCCTGCCGGCGACCACTGTAATCGCATTGACCATTTCGCAAATAGATCAGATTATCGGCAATATGTTCTACTTCATGCAATTGCTGTGAACTTAACACAATGCTTAGGGGATGCCGCAACGAAGAAACCAACTGTTTAAAATCCTGCAACAACCACTGTTGCGCATTGATATCCAAATTAGCCAAAGGCTCGTCCAGGATCAAGATCGAGGGCGACCAAACCAATGTTTTAGCCAATTCAAAGCGCAGCTTATAACCACTGGATAGTTCCGACCACCCGAAGTTGGCAAAGTTGGATAAGCCCATCCGGTGAATCACAAATGCTACGATCTGTTCATTATGGGCACCATGAATGCCGTGTATGGCCGCAGCAAAATGAAGGTTCTCTTTTAAGGTTCCTTGCCAGGCAGAAAGTCGTTGTGGGATATAGACAATACGCTGTTTTATGAGATACGGATCGGAGCAGGTTTCGCCAGCCAATGTATAATCGAGAGTCCCTGAATCCGTATTCAACATGCCTGCCAAAATCCGGAGTAAGGTAGTTTTTCCATTTCCGTTTTCTCCCACGATTCCGGTTATTTGACCAGGACTCAATACTGCATCTACCGGGCCTAAGGCAAAAGTTCCTTTCCCTCCATAGGTCTTACGGATATTATTTGCTTTTAAAAAGGGACGCACCGGATATTCTTGACGCATGGAGGCATCCAGGCTCTCCAGGGGCAATTGTTGAATGGTTGAGAACAGTGCTGCCGAACGTTCCAACACCTGTTGAGTTTCCTGAGGCGCCAATTCCTGCTTTCCTAATACTTTACAGGAATTATAATACTGACGAATAGCCATTGCTTCCTGGAGCAATCCCTGCTCGGTGCTATAATCGCGCACCAGATCCATCAGCAAGCAAGTTGCCCGATGTAGCTCCTTGTGTTCCAAGGCAGCCTCTAGCTGATCCAGACGCCTTAGTGAAGACATTAATTCCATACGTTTTTATTTTTATGCAGCAAATGATGCCGGAATGCAGACTGCACTGCGAACCGAATGTAAGTAAAAAGTAGTTAAGATATTCTACTGAATGCTGATTTATACTTTTTTTCTTGACCGACAAGAAAAGGGAAGTCTAGGAACCTTCCTCTTGCAACGGTTCATCAAAGCCGGATTCCTATCAGAGAAATATCATCCAATTGTTGCTGTTGATCGCCCATCCAGTTTTTCAATACCTGACTAGCAAATTCTTGTTGCTGCTCACAAGGTTTTCCATTCATCTCTTTAATCATTGCCGATAAGCGCGAGGTCAGGAATTTGCTATTTGACTCGCCTCCCATCTGATCAATAACACCATCGGAAAACAAATACAGCATATCACCTTTTTTATAAGTGGTCGTAACTGTGCCGAAATCGTTCACAATGCCTTCATAATAACCAATAGGAAAACGCGCCCCTTTGTACACTTTCAATTGTTCTCCGGCAACATGAAATACAGAAGCTTTGGCACCCGCGAATTGCAGTTCACTCTTTACCGGATCAATTACACAGAGTGAAATATCCATGCCACTCAAGGCATTCGACTCGGACCTTAGCAATTCGCCGTACTCGTTTTGAAGAATGTTTAAAAAGCCAGAGGCCGATACAAAAGCAAAACCTCTGGCGATTTCGTTCAACTTATCGTTTGCCATCATAGCTAATATCGCACCGGGCACGCCATGCCCGGTGCAGTCTACTAAGGCTATAAGAATTTTATCTCCCTTTTTGTACATCCAGTAAAAGTCTCCACTTACTTTTGCAAGTGGCCTGTAGATCACAAAATGATCACTAAAACTTTCTTTTATTTTTTTCTCTGAAGGCAGCAAGGATTGCTGGATATTCTGCGCTACATCCAAACTTTCTTCTATCTGCATCAACAAACTTTCTATTTTCTCCTTTTGCAAGGTAATTTCCGCCGTACGCTTTTCAATCTTTAATTCCAATTGTTGTTTTTGATTTTCGTAGTAGCGGTTACGTAATTTATTCAGTTGATACAAACACCAAATAATAAAAGCGAAAAGCAATATTTTAAAATACCATTTCTGCCAGAATGGTTTTCCTATGATTACTGGAAATGAAAATTCTTTCGTGGTATTAATAGTTGGAAAATACACTTTTAGTTTAAACATATAGGAACCGGCATCCAAATTGGTGTATGTAGCTAGTCCGTCGTTAATAGAATTGCGCCATCCCTTGTCAAATCCCTCCAGCATAAAGGAATACCGGTTGGCTTTATCCATATTAAAGTCAATATCCAAAAAAGAAAAATCAAGGTTACGATGGGCATAATCAACCTGAACTGTGCTATCATGTTGAAGTTTTACAAATTCAGCATTGCGCTTCAAATAACAAAAAACAGGAGGCGCCACACTAAACATGTTGATGGTTGCAGGATCGAACAGATTAAACCCTTTCAGGCCTCCGTAAGCAAGCCTTCCATCGCGCAGCGTATACCCTGCATTTATGGCAAATTGCCTGGCCTGAATTCCATCCGACTGCACAAACACTTGATACTTTTCTGATTCCGGATCAAAATAAATTAAACCGTTACTGGAGGAGATCCACAACTTACCTTTGCGATCTTGCTGAACATTAAAGCAATTATTATTTGGGAAGGCCGTGGGCTCCTGATATCGTTTAAAAGTATTATCCTTTTTATCATACCGATTAAGTCCCATGTCAGTAGTAACCCATATATAGCCCTTGGAATCTTCCATGGCATGAAACACTACTAACCCTGAAATACTTTTGGAATTATTTGATTCGGAAACAAACATCTTAAAATGTTCTGACTCTGGCACCAACTTTACAAAACCCGAAGAGCAAGACACCCAAACAATTCCATCTCGATCCGTAAACAATGAAAAAATAAAATCACCCGGCAAATTGCCTTGGGTACTTACCCGATTGAATTGGGTGAATTTTTTTGTTACCCGATCGTAGCGTATAATTCCATTCCCCCAGGTACCTATCCAAACCGCGCCGGAACGGTCCTCTGTAAATGCCGCAGCCGTATAGCCTGAAATTGTTTTACCATTATCCAGCTGAATATTTTCATACGATTCCAACGTACCTGATTCCTGATCATAAATCTGAAATCCATGATAATACGATCCTATCCACACCTTACGATCTTGTGATTCGTATAATTTTATAATGACGTCACCTGGCAATTTTATATCCGCTTTCTTATAAGTCCCTATGTAAGAAATGGATTTATCTGGATTGTATCGTGTTATTCCTCCATGATCTGTACCAACCCAAAAGGCTCCTTTGTAATCTTCCAAAAAACAAATAGTAGAGTTCTCTAACAGAGACCGGGAATCATCTTGTATATGAAAGTAATGACCGAATTTATTGTTAGGGAATTTATAATACGACAAGCCGCCGACAAATGTACCCAACCACATATCGTGTTGGCGATCTCTGAAAACCACTTGTATGGAATTATGCGACACCCCATTGGGCTCGTACTTTTTATATTCCATATCTTTCAATTCATGAGTAATGGGATCGTACACTTGAAGCCCCTGATTTTCGCAAGCCAACCAAAGCTTTCCATTTTTATCGGAAGTAATGGAATGAATGGATTCGATCAATGACTTATTCCCTTTCCATAAGTGCTTAACAAACGTTTGCTTGGCTTCATCGTACTCTAACAAACCTCCGTGCAAAGTACCCAACCAAATTCCACCTTTATCGTCTTCGTAAATGGTAATGATATTATTGGAAGGAATTTCTGGCGTTTCAAACTTCCGGATTTTTTTGGTATCAAGATCAAGCATTTTCAACCCATCCGTTCCGGAACCCAGCCAGATGCGACGTTTACGATCGGCCTTAGTTACTTTTAAGGTGTTGATTTTAAAATCAGACAAGCCAGGATAAACATCTGAAAACCGCCGGATCACCATCGTTTCCGGATCCAGTATTGCTAATCCTTCTTCAACGGTTCCAATCCAGATCATACCATCGGGCGCATTGCTCAGAGAAATAACATCGTTGGAAGGGAGGCTTTCGCGATTGTTGGCAGCATAGGTAAAATTTACAAATTTATCCGTTACCGGATCCAAACGGGAAATACCAAAATGATGACCCACCCAAATAACATTGTTTTTATCCACCAATAAGGATTTACAATTGTTGGCAGGCAATGATTGTGGATTGGATGCTTCGTATTTATAAATGGAAAACTTAGTACCATTAAATTTATGTAAACCCTCGGCTGTTAAAAACCACAAATACCCATCGTGATCCTGTAAAATAGATTTGACCCAGTTGTTGGCCAGGCCTTGCTCCATTTGATAATTAATGAATATGGGAGGAGGATCCGGGAGACCTGCCTTCAGATTCATCACAAAAAAAAGAAACACAAAAAAAATATGTACTAAAAATGATTTCAACGGTTATTAGTCCTTTCCAACGAGTTTGTACGTCTGAAAAGGATGAAGGTTTCGTACAATTTCAAATCCATGAAAATAACTAATACTCTCATAAACAGAACCTTCCATTTAAAAGACAAGAAAACCTTATTACCGGATAAGCATATTACCTGCGGCTAATACGGCTTGGAATTATGCCAGTTGGTTTTCAATTTCGCAACTGCTCAATTTCCGCCATGGATTACTAGAAAAGTAGGTCCAAAAAGACGCAGGAAAGATGAGTTCATTTTTACTAAAAAAAATCAAACGCTAAAATTTAGCGGGAAGATTAAACAAACGAACGCCTTTACGGTTAAAAATATATATTGAAAATAGGGCGTTGACTCATACCTCCATGGTATTACTCTTGCAAGTGTCCTTAAAAATAGCTTACCTTTACATGAAATGAAGAGATTCCGTTTTATATGGCTAAAGCAAATCATATTGATTTACCTGGTGGTATCTCTGGTGAATATTTCTATTGACCCTCCGGACATACTCACCAACCTAGACCATGACATGGAATTAGAAGAAGATCTTTCTATCAACGAAATGGAAAGTATCTCTGAATTAATTTTGGAAAAATATTTCAACCTTACGGATGCGGTTCCTGAAAACGACGATTCGGAATCGGAGAACCTCATTAAGAAAATTGATATTCCTCATGAATTAGTTAACTCATTGGCATTGATTGACATTTCGGGTTTGCACCTGATACATATTCATTCCTATTTTAATTCACAATTAAGATCATTGGCTCCTTCGCCTTTAGATCACCCTCCTTCATTCTGTTAATTAGTAGAGTCTCCCGACCCTAACTAATGGCCTTCATCATAAGGCTTCAATCTTGGTATGTACTAAACGCATGTCCTATGCAGAAAATGAATGAAGAATTGCCTGCAAGCTATTGGCAACGGGTAAAAATAAGAAACACCCCAATAAAGAAATTGGTTAAAATTTTATTTGGAAAGGTGTTTCAACCCTCACAACGATAACGATACCTAAGGGATCTGCATCCGCTTAGATTTTCAATTCTGTAGTAAACAATCTCATGGAGGCTCCCGGAGCTTTCCCTAAACAACATTGTATATGCTTCTGAGAAAACTAGCATGTTACATGCTATTGCTTTGCATTCTATGGAGCTGCAAGCAAACCCCATCTGAATCCTTGCATTCAGAATACCCAATAATTAATCCCACAATAAAAGATACCACCTATTTTACAGAATATGTCGCAGACATAGAATCCAGACAAAACATTGAAATACGAAGTCATGTGCATGGATACATGGATCGCATTTTAGCCGACGAAGGCAGCTATGTAAAAGAAGGACAAGTTTTATTTCAATTAATCAACCCGCACTTTCAGCAAGAATTAGCGAAAGCCGAAGCCCAGCTTGCCAATGCCTTGGCAGCTGAAAAAATGGAACAAGTAAGCCTTGACAACACCCTTCGTTTGGTAGAAAAAAATATCATTTCCGAATCAGAACTGGAAATGGCAAAAGCCAAATTGGAGGCAGCTAAAGCTCAGATTCTGGAAGTGCGGGCAGAACTTTCCAACATCAAACTCCGCATTTCCATGTGCGCTATTAAAGCGCCCTTCGCTGGAAGGATCAATCGGATTCAATACAAAAAAGGAAGCTTAATAGAGGAAAGGGCTTTACTCACTACCTTATCCGACAATTTAGAAATTTTTGCATACTTTAAAATTTCTGAAAAAGAAGCGTTGAATTTTTCTCAACAAGAACCCTTGCATCAAGCGCATCAGGTAGAGTTGATTATGGCCAATCAAAAAAAATATCCTGTTGCCGGAAAAATCGAAACAGTAATCGCCGACATCGATAAAAAATCTGGTACAGTTTCCTATAGAGCTCGATTCAATAACGCCGGTGAAATTCTAAAAAACGGCTCCGCAGGTAAAATCAGAATTTCACACCGATTAAAAAAAGCATGTCTCATTCCTCAAAAATCAACCTTTGAAATTCAGGATAAAACGTATGTCTATTTGCTTGACTCTTCCAACCGTGTCATTCGAAAAAGTTTTATTCCAAGACTGCGTCTGGCACAGTACTATGTGGTGGAATCAGGAATTTCTGAACAGGACAGAATCATTTTTGAAGGCATACAATCCATCCGGGAAGGCGAAGAAATAAAGCCCCAGCTTATTAGTTTGCAACAGTAATCAGGAAACCAATCGATCAGGTAAAACGCATACACTATGTTCTTACGCTTTATTAAAAGGCCGGTATTATCTGTCGTAATATCGCTTCTTCTTTGCTTTCTTGGGCTGCTGGCATTGAGTAAATTACCCATGTCTCAATTCCCTTCCATCGCGCCACCGGAAGTAAATGTGACCATTGAATACACAGGAGCCAATGCAGAAACAGTAACCAAAGCCGGCATTGTCCCTTTGGAAAGGGCAATCAATGGAGTTCCCGGCATGAAATACATGTCTTCTGATGCAGGAAACGACGGAGTCGGTGTTGTTCAAATTATCTTTGAAGCAGGCACCGATCCTGATGTAGCCGCGGTCAACGTGCAAAACAGAGTATCAGCCGTCATGGGCGAACTTCCTGCAGAAATTATTAAAAATGGAGTCAAGATAGCTAAAGAAGAAAATAGTATGCTGATGTATGTAAACATCTTCAGTAACGACAGTTCTTTAGAAGAAAAATTCCTTTACAACTTTACCGACATACACGTACTGCTTGATTTAAAAAGAATAAAAGGAGTAGGATACGCCGACATCCTGGGCGCTAAAGAATATGCCATGCGTATATGGCTGAAACCCGACAAACTTACCTCCTATCAGTTATCCCCTCAGGAAATTGTAGAAGCTCTTCAAGCACAAAATGTAGAGGCTGCGCCGGGAAAAGTAGGGGAAAGTTCGGACAAAACGGCTCAAGACCTTCAATACGTAATTAAGTATACAGGAAAATACAATACCGAAGATCAATACCGAAACATCCCCATCCGAACGGACGAACAAGGAAATATTTTGAAGTTAGGAGAAATCGCCGACGTTGAATTCGGCACTACTTTTTTTGATGTAGAAGCTAAACTCAATGGCAAACCAACCGCTGCCATTATGCTCAAGCAATTACCAGGATCCAATGCCTCCGAGGTAATTCAGCGTGTAAAAGAGAAACTTGAAGAAAACAAAAATTCCTGAAAGGCATGGACTACAGCATCAGCTATGATGTATCGCGCTTTTTAGATACCTCTGTTCACGAAGTTATTAAAACACTCCTGGAAGCATTTTTATTAGTATCGCTGGTGGTATTCATTTTCCTTCAAGATTTTCGATCTACGTTAATTCCAGCATTAACAGTTCCTGTATCTTTGATCGGCACGTTATTCTTTATTTATCTTTTCGGTTTTTCTCTAAATCTGATCACGTTGTTTGCTCTCGTGCTAGCCATAGGCATTGTGATCGACGATGCCATAGTTGTGGTGGAAGCAGTGCATGCCAAAATGGAACTTGGCAATACCCCTAAAAAAGCGACCGAACTCGCGATTCGAGAAATCAGTGGTGCAATTCTAGCCATCACCTTGGTGATGTCAGCCGTTTTTATTCCTACTTCTTTCCTGGAAGGACCCGTTGGAATTTTTTTCAGACAATTCTCTCTTACTATGGCCATAGCCATAGTATTATCGGGTATCGTTGCCCTCACCATTACGCCTGCTCTTTGTGCTTCCTTATTAAAACACACCGACAGTCATAGCACTCATCATAATTTTCTTCAAAAATTTTTTCATCGATTCAATGAACGGTATGTGCAATTCTCCAACACTTACTTAGGATCGCTCAAGTGGCTGATGCAACGGAATTTCATTACCATGATTGCCTTATTTTTTTTCTGCCTTTGCTCCGGCTTATTATCGAAGGTCCTTCCAACCGGATTCATCCCGAATGAAGATCAGGGAATGTTTTATGCGAGCATCACTACACCATCCGGATCTACGCTGGAAAGAACGAAATCGGTAGTAAATGAAATTCAACGTGCTTGCGATGGAATAGAAGCCATTGAGTCGGTGGCCACACTCGCTGGAACCAATGTACTTTCCGATTGCACAGGGGCAACCTATGGCACCTGTTTAATCAATTTAAAACCCTGGCAAAACCGAAAAGAATCAATTACCGAAATCATACAATTAGTAGAAGAAAAAACTGCACACATTCGGGATGCAAGCATCGAATATTTCCCACCCCCTGCTGTTCCTGGATATGGCAATGCCAGCGGTTTCGAATTGCGCTTATTGGATCAAACCGGAACAGGAGATTTAAAAAACATGGAGAAAGTAACCCAACAGTTTTTAGCCGATCTAAAAAAATGACCTGAAATTGCCAGTGCTTTTTCCATTTTTGATGCCAGCTTCCCTCAATACCTGATTCATATCGATGCTGATAAAGCAGCGCAGAAACACGTCACCAATGCGACCATCACCAGTGCCCTTCAAACTCTTTTAGGCAGTGAATATGCCACTAATTTTATTCGATTCGGACAAATGTACAAAGTGATGGTTCAGGCTTTACCAGAATACCGAAGCAAGCCTGAAGATTTGCTCACGCTTTCTATTAAGAATGAATTGGGGGAAATGGTGCCTTTAACCAATTTCGTCACCTTGGAACGTGTGTATGGTGTAGATCAAATAACTCGATACAACACGTATCCTTCCGCTGAAATTACAGGCGAGCCAGCCTCCGGCTACAGCAGCGGAGATGCTATAAAATGTATCAGGGAAGTAGCAGAATCACAACTACCAACAGGTTTTGACATCGATTGGGCAGGTATAACAAGGGATGAAATTCAAACTGGAAACCAAGCCATTTACATTATGTTGGTGTGCCTCGTTTTTGTATACTTGTTATTAGCGGCGCAGTACGAAAGTTTTTCGCTACCCATACCCGTCCTGCTTTCATTGCCTGCCGGTATCTTTGGAGCTTTCTTTACGCTCTTTCTGTTTGGCCTTGAAAATAACATCTATGCTCAAATATCCATGGTGATGTTAATTGGGCTATTAGGGAAAAACGCTATTCTGATTGTTGAATTTGCCATTCAAAAAGAAAAACAAGGCTACACGGCAACCGAAGCTGCTATGCAAGGTGCTTTGGCCCGGTTGCGTCCTATCCGGATGACATCCTTCGCTTTTATTGTTGGATTACTTCCTCTTTTATTCGCCACTGGTGCCGGTGCCATCGGCAACCAGACAATAGGTGCGGCAGCGGCAGGCGGCATGCTTTTCGGCACACTGCTTGGAATCGTACTTGTTCCTGGCCTTTATGCCATTACCAGAAATTTTTTTCCAGCCAAGCGATAATTCATGTGTATGCGATCAGGTTACTTTTTCACTTTCGGTCTTGTTGTTTCCTTGCTGTTTCATGCGTGCAAATTAAATACCGGGCACCAACAGGAAGAATGGAAAGTACAGCTGCCCGAACGTTTTAATGAGTCAGACTCAACTCTTCGTGTTTCAGATTCCATTCGTATAGTGCCGCAACCATGGAGCCATCTTATCTCTGATTCAACGTTACAGGCACTTATTCAAACCTCCCTGGAACAAAACTTTACCCTTCGCGAGATATGGCAGAAAGTGGAATACAACAGGGCGGTTCATAAAATGGCAAGAGGTAACATATTCCCAAGCATATCGGGCAACGTAAACCTGTCGCAACGAAAATTTGGATTGTATACGATGGATGGTGCGGGAAATATTGCCACGGAAATCCTACCGAACCAACTTGTACCCATCCACCTGCCCGATTACTACTCGGGATTGAATACCTCATGGGAACTAGATGTATGGGGCAAACTTTCGCAACAGAAAAAAAGTGCGCAGGCCAGATACTTCAGTTCTATCGAAGGTAAAAATCTTGTTACGTCATCGCTGGTAGCGGAAGTAGCCTACCTGTATTTTGAATTCCAGGCTTTGCAGGACGTTCTTCTGAAACTTGAACGAGGAATTGAAGTTCAGGAAAAAACAATAGAAATCATCACTCTTCAGAAAGCATCCGGCCAAGCCACTGAACTCGCAGTCACGCAATCGCAGGTACAATGGCTTGAATTCAAATCGTTAAAACTAGAAACTCAAAAAAGGATTAATGAACTTGAAAAAGCGTTGAACATTCTCTGCGGAAGAATTCCTCAACCGATCAAGAAAACGAATCCACTCCCGCCCATTCCCTTGAATATATCGTGGGACATCCCCTCCCGCTTATTAGAAAACCGTCCTGACATCCGTATGGCAACCTGGGAATTAAAAGCCTGCCATTCGGATCTTGCTTCAGCAAAGGCTGCCTTGCGTCCATCGTTCCTGCTGACCGCCAACGGCGGTTATCAGGCATTCTCTGGTAAGTTATTGTTTAAAAGCCCGCAATCGATAGCTTACGCACTGGTGGGTGGATTAAGTGCTCCTTTAATAAACCGAAGTGCGCTTAAAGCCCAACGGAAAATGGCCGATGCCACCTACCAGCAAGCTTTGTTGCGGTACCAGAATACCTGGCTGCAAGCGTATTCAGAAACGCATTACCTGTTACAAAACATTAGCCTGCTGCAACAACAGTTGGTATTAAAAAATCAACAAGTAGTAACGGCGGAACGTTCGATGGAAATAGCCGATCAACTTTTCAAAAACGGAAAATCGAATTACCTGGAAGTGTTAACGGCACAGCAACATCTGCTGCGGGCTCAGCTCGATGAAATTCAATTGCTGCAATCACTTCAGCAATCTAAAATTCTTCTTTACAAAGCCTTGGGGGGTGGCTGGACGTAATCCCGGAATCTAAGATATTGGTAACATTGGGGATGCGGCTACCTATATAACCACAGTGTTGCCTTCATGTAGCTTTCGCCAAGGTTTTATTTTGGGCGTGTCCCGTCATGGCGCCTAAGGCGCCACTCGGGCCGGGCTATCGCTGCAAGCCCATGGTGGTGGCGCTACAGGCGCCACCACCATGGCTTTACACTCTATCCCTCACGCAAAACCAGCCATGTACTTCGATGGATGTACACATACATTTTTCTTAGCCCCTCTTTCAACCGGCTTTTCTCCATAGAAGCGAAGCGCACTATGGAGAAAGCTCATGGATCGTAGAGCTTAGAAAAGAATTTCTTTTAGTCGATTCCTTCTCAAGCCCTTGATTTTATTAGTCGTTTTTCAATAGAAGAATTTCTATTGAAAAATTAGGGTTCAATGCCTACGATTTTCCAATTCGGAGTCGAGCCGCGAATCTAGATATCATGGACGTTTCCAATAGCTCAAACGTCTCTATAAAAAAACAGTTGGAAATTGCCAGAAACAAAAAAACCTCTGCAAGCAGAGGTTTTTGGAATTTATTAAATTTTAAATGTACCTTCTTAGAGGTGAATTACTTCGTTGTAGGCAGCAGCAGCAGCTTCCATAATGGCTTCCGACATGGTAGGATGCGGGTGTACGGATTTAATTATTTCGTGCCCGGTAGTTTCGAGCTTACGAGCTACCACCACTTCCGCAATCATTTCGGTAACGTTAGCGCCAATCATGTGAGCACCTAACCATTCCCCATATTTGGCATCAAAAATTACTTTGATAAAGCCTTCTTTGGCTCCTGCCGCACTGGCTTTGCCGGAGGCAGAAAACGGAAACTTACCTACTTTAATATCGATACCTTTCTCACGACAAGCCTTTTCCGTCATGCCGACTGAAGCAATTTCGGGAGAACAATACGTACAACCAGGAATATTATTATAATCCAATGGTTCCGGATGGTGGCCACAAATTTTCTCCACGCAAATAATCCCTTCCGCGGAAGCCACGTGAGCGAGTGCCTGACCTTTAACAATATCGCCGATCGCATAGATACCAGGGATATTGGTTCTGTAATAATCATCCACCACTACTTTGCCTTTGTCGGTAGCTACCCCTACTTCTTCCAGCCCTATGCCTTCGATGTTGGCAATAACACCTACAGCCGACAATACAACATCGCAGTCCAGGGTTTCAGTTCCGGTTTTGGTTTTCACCAACACCTTGCAACCTGCCCCTTTGGTGTCTACACTTTCCACCGAAGCATTCGTCATGATATTGATTCCAGCCTTCTTGTATTCTTTTTCCAGTTGCTTGGATACTTCTTCATCTTCTACCGGAACAATGTTCGGCATAAACTCCACGATGGTTACTTTGGTACCCATGGCGTTATACACATAGGCAAACTCCACGCCTATGGCGCCAGAGCCAACGATTACCATAGAAGCAGGTCGTTTATCCAACACCATGGCCTGACGGTATCCGATAATTTTCTGTCCATCGATTTTAAGCGTTGGCAATTCGCGGGCACGTCCTCCGGTGGCAAGGATGATATGATCGGCAGTATAAACCGCTTTGCCACCTTTATCGTCCGTTACCTCTACTTGCTTGTTGCCTTTCAGCTTACCAAAACCGGCAATAACCTCGATTTTATTTTTCTTCATCAGAAATTGCACCCCTTTGCTCATGCCGCTGGCCACATCGCGGCTGCGCTTAATCACGGCATTGAAATCCGCTTTGGCATCGCTTACCGTAATTCCATAGTCGGAGGCATGCTTGATATATTCAAACACCTGAGCACTCTTCAGCAAGGCCTTAGTAGGTATGCATCCCCAGTTCAGACATATACCACCCAATTCTG
This sequence comes from Cytophagaceae bacterium, assembly GCA_025454925.1. Taxonomy (GTDB): domain Bacteria; phylum Bacteroidota; class Bacteroidia; order Cytophagales; family Cytophagaceae; genus JALONM01. The sequence continues at coordinate 101,463 of JALONM010000006.1, read as the reverse complement.
CACGTTCTACGATGGCAACTTTTTTTCCTAGCTGAGAGGCTCTAATGGCGGCTACGTAGCCACCTGGGCCACTTCCCACCACGATGATATCAAATTTCGACATCTTGATCCTTTTTGTTTGATTAGTGTGTTTAGCAGGGCAAACCTACATAATTCTGGTTAAACCGAAAAATTTAAAAGGTATTTGTCGGAAAGTGGCTTCCACATTGAAACTCAGGCATTCTCTACAGGGTATGCATGGCGGCTTCAGTAGCCTGATTGAGGATACAGAAACTTTTTTTATTCAGGCACTTATACGCCATTCAGTTTGTAGTTGAGCACGCCAGCGATAGAGGAAGCCCTTTGCTTGATTTCCTCCGCTTTAGGACCTTCAAAGTGGGCATCTACGGTTTGGTTGAATAAGAAAATCCAGGCATCAAAATCGGAAGGCTGCAAGTTCTTTTTCGCATGCAAGGCTACATGCGGACTGGATACATTGCCCTTGTAACTGCCGGTGCCCAGCAAAATAAATTCCCAGAAATCATACATCTTGGGTAAATGCGCAGACCAGTTTACATGGGCCACTTCGTTAAAAAATGGACCTAACACGTCGTGTTTTTGCACCTGCTCATAAAAAGTATTCACAAGCAATTCCACCGCTTGTCGATCTGAAATATCCCGTTTCGTCATAGTAGCCATTCGTTGTATGTTACAACCAAATCTAAAGGATTTTAATTCCACAATCACTGATATTGATCAACCTGTTCGTAACCCGATTGGCAACATAAAAAATTTTCCGAGCGAAACGCAGGATGGAGAAAGCTCATGGATCCAAGATCCATGGCCGCTGATCCCGACATTAAAATACATGGACTTCGAAACGGATTTCTTCTCTTCGATTCCTTCTGATGCCTTAGAATTTAGGAGTCGTTTCTCTACAGAAAAATCACCATGGAGAAATCAGGATTCCATGTCCCGTTTTTTTGACAACCGTACAACTCAAACACTAGCCTACAATGGTAGCAAGCCCTTATATTGATTCGAATCTCAAACCGATAGTTCTTGCAAGAAATTTTCGTTGCAACAGTCGACTTCAAAAACTAAGGAATACAGAAGCATTTCTAGAATCTCGTTGATGATTTCAACCAGCGTCGGTACTGCACAAACCAACACCTACCCTTGCGGCCCGGATAGAGCGGAAAGCCTCCCGTGGCGCTGGCGCCACGGGTGCCTTGCAGCGATAGCCGGATCAGCCGCCAAAAAAAATAAAATAAAAACATACTGCACAGGGGTACTAAAACGTAAAGGAAATATCTCCAGGATCCATGGATATTGCTTTTGAGAGAAAAGTCAGATGTTGAGAAGTACAGATGGCCGGAATGAGGTAGCCTATGCAGCGAGTAGGTTTTTCCACTCCTATGGATTAAAATTTCTTTTTTCGCAGGGAAACCCTATTTTTACCCTTTGTAATTTTACCAAACCTAACAATATTATTTTTATGGCTTTATTAAGCGGAAAAAACGTATTGATCACAGGAGCCTCCAAAGGAATTGGACGCGCCATGGCCTTGCGTTTTGCACAAGAAGGCGCCAACGTGGCCTTCACCTACCTATCCAGTGTAGAAAAAGGTCAAGCCCTCGAAAATGAGCTGAAACAATTCGGAACAAAAATAAAAGGATACCGCTCGGATGCCTCGATCTATGCTTCTGCAGAAGAATTGGTAAACCAGGTAGTAGCCGATTTCGGAACGCTGGAAGTATTGGTAAACAATGCAGGCATTACCAAAGACGGTTTGCTGATGCGCATGACAGAAGAGCAGTGGGACAGTGTAATTACTGTAAATCTGAAATCTGCCTTCAACCTTACCAAAGCCGCTACCAAATTTATGATGAAACAAAAAAATGGTTCGGTAATCAACATTACCTCGGTAGTGGGAGTTAGTGGTAACGCAGGCCAAGCCAACTATGCAGCCTCCAAGGCGGGCATGATCGGCTTCACCAAATCGGTGGCACAGGAATTGGGTTCCCGCAACATCCGCTGCAACGCCATCGCTCCTGGATTTATCGAAACGGAGATGACGGAAGTATTGGATCCGAAAGTAAAAGAAGAATGGGAAAAAGGTATTCCGCTCAAGCGCGCCGGCAAACCGGAAGAGGTAGCGGATGCTGCTATTTTCCTCGCTTCGGATATGTCGCGCTACATAACCGGACAAGTATTGCAAGTGTGCGGTGGCATGCTTACCTAGAATATTTTCCTGTGACGACTGTCTGCGCTTGAAAGCAGACAGTCGTCCTTATTCACCTCTGTTCCAATTCACACGCCTATGGGCACCTTGATTACTGAATACAGCCTTTGGTACCTACCTTTGTGCATTCTTCTGGCGGGAGGATATGCCTGGCTGCTTTATTCTGCTAAAAGCCCATGGAGCAAAAGGTGGAATTACGGACTGGCAGCGCTCCGGTTTACGCTGGTGTCTTTATTACTCTTTCTTTTGCTCGGCCCTCTGTTAAAACACATCCGTACCACACAAGAAAATCCTATTGTGGTGCTGGCCATAGACGATTCCAAGTCCATAGACTTTGGCAATTCCAAAGCACAACAGCAACAATGGCTGCAAGACCTTCGCAAGCTTCGCGAGGCCCTGTCGGCCCGCTCCATTGACTGGCAACAACGAAGCCTTTCCGGAAAAAACAATCAATTGGATTCATTGAATCCTGAACATCCGTTTACCTCACTCTCCGACTTACTAAAAATCACACAAAACGATTTCGAAAACCAGAATGTGGCGGGCATCCTTGTGCTTAGCGACGGCATTATCAACCAAGGCAGCGACCCCTCCTGGCAAACCTATCGCTACCCTATCCATGGCATTGGTGTAGGTGACACGGTGGCAAAAAAAGATATCCTGATTAAAAGTTTGTTGTATAACAAGCTTACCTATAAAAACTCCACATTTCCGATTGTTGCGGAAATTCAACAACAGGGCTTTGGCAATCAAACCGTGCAGGTGCAACTTTGGAATGGCGACAAACTGCTGGCCACCAACCTCCTTGCCTTGCAAGGGAAAGAAAGTTTGCAGCGCAGCGAGTTCAGGGCTACTGCCACCGAAACAGGCTTGTTGCATTATCGTGTAGAAGTGAAGCCTTTACCGGGCGAATACACAACCCGCAACAATGTATCGCATGCCTACCTGGAGGTACTCGAAAACAAAGAAAAAATCCTGATCCTGGCCGCAGCTCCACACCCCGATATTAAAGCCATTCGTGCTGCCCTGGAGAAAAAAGAAAACTACGAGGTAAGCCTGCATATTCCCGGCATACATACGTGGAAAGAAGAGTCTTTCGACCTCGTTATTTTCCATCAGTTTCCGGACGCATACGGACAGGCAAAAAACTTGCTCGACAAATTCATACAACAGGAAACATCCATATTCTTCATACTTGGCGGACAAAGCAATCTTTCCGCATTCAACAACCTGAACAAAGTAATACAGTTGCAAACGCGTGGTGCTCAGAAAGACCTGGTAACTGCGGCATTCAACGATAACTTCCTGAGGTATTCGATGGACGGAAATCAGAAGGCACTGTTCAAAGATTTGCCGCCCCTGCAGATTCCTTACGGAGAATATTCGCTGAAAGAAGGAACCGATGTGATCTTATACCAACGCATTGGAACGGTAACCAGCAACCGACCGCTGCTTGCCATCAACACCTTGTACCGCCAGGCAGTATTGGCCGGCGAAGGGCTTTGGCAGTGGAGATACCACGAATATGTGCTGAACGAACAACAGGAAGCCGTAGACCAACTTCTTGCACAAACGGCACAGTTACTATCGGGCAAAAACGACAAACGCAAATTCAGAATTCAAACTACACAACAGGAATATGGACTGGGTGAATCGGTGGTATTTGAAGCAGAACTTTATAACGACTTGTATCAACCTATTTACGGAAACCGCATAGGACTTGAGATTCGCAACGAAAAAAATGAAAAAACAAGTTACGAGTTTGCCGTAGGCGAATCGAACAACCGGTTTGACGTAAATGGATTGGGTGAAGGAATATACCGCTATACGGCCTCTACGCAGCTGAATGGCAAAACCGAATCGGCCAACGGACAATTCATCGTGAAAGCTTCACAACTGGAAGCAATACAAACGACCGCAGACCATTTTCTGCTGCGGAATTTAGCCGAGAAAAACGGTGGTACGTTCGTGCGTAGCGACCGGATTGCCGCGCTGGAACAGGCTATTCTGGCCTCTGACCCGAAGCCTATTTTACACAGTCAGGAAGAATTAACCGAAGCCATGGAACTACCCTGGCTATTTTGGATTCTGTTGAGTCTTGCCGTTACCGAATGGGCCGTGCGAAAATACAAAGGCAGCTACTAAGCTGTTGATGAGGGATTCGTATACATTCGGATCATTGCCCTAACCGTTCGATTTATGTACCTGTTATTTCCCGGTCGTCATCATTTACTAACCGACTTTCAATTCAAATACCTGGCAAGCCTTATCCATGGCGGCTTGGCAAACAGTCCGGACAAGCATGGCGAACCCCTGAATTACCCAGGCCCAATTACTGCGCTGATAGTAGCCGTTACATCCTCCAATCATAGCAATACCCGTCGAAACCCAATTCCCTTTTACCTGCGTACGCTGGCCCTGCAAGACTTTTGCCGCGACCTGGAAATTCCTTCCTTCATTTTTGGGATAGACGACATCGGCGCTTCGGAAGATTTTGCTTCCTATACCCTGAAGCGCATCATGCACGAAAGCGATGCCTCGCTCTCCCTGCGACCAGACAATACCTACGTGGTGTGTTCCACCCCGGTGGCCGACATGTACGAGCGCCTCGGGTTCCGCATTCTTCCGGCAGAACTTGTACCTGGTACATCCGACCAATACCGCAGTCTTTCGCCCTGGTCGCTGGTAGAAAAAATTGCGCAAGCAGGCAAGCAATGGCAAACCGACACGGAGATTCTCGAATATATCCATCCGGCGACCTACCGCATCTGGTCGCGTTATAAACTTGGCTACAAAGTTCAAGTATTGTTTCAGGATACGTTGATAGGCCAGGACGGCGACTTGACCGAATCGAGGGATTACAACTCGTATGTGCGGCAGATGGATGACATTGCCCAATTGAAATACAACGACACCGCTGCTTTCGTAAAACCTGGACGCATCGGTGATATTGGCTGTGCCGTTGGAAGCTGGATCAAATGCGCCACACAAGACGAACGGCTGCGTGAATCGGATTTTTATGGCATTGAAGTATCACGGCATTTGTTTGAAATTTGCCAGCAACGAAAAGTAAACCGTGAGTTCGCGAATCCAAATGTTTTTTTCAGTCAAAAAAATGCAGTCTCCGGATTGGTATTTCAACCGGAATCCATGCATACCATCATCACCTCCTCGTTAACGCATGAAATTGAATCGTACGGAAAACACGAAGACCTTCTGGCTTTCATCCGGAACCGATTCAGCGAATTATGTTCGGGGGGTGTTTGGATTAATCGCGATGTGGTAGGACCGGACAATAAAAACGAAGAAGTATACCTGTGGCTGCAAGACCAGGATGGACAAAGCGAAGATTGGGACAAAACTATACATGACCGTCAGGAACTTTGTTCATACCTGAACACACTTTCAACGCTAGGACGTTTTCGTCGCTTTGCCAGAGATTTCCGAAACGATTACCAATTCACACTGCCCTATCGACTCGAGCACCTGGAAGGCAAGAAGTATGCCGTGCTGAGCATGGAGAACGCCTGCGAATTTATTACTAAAAAAGATTATACAGACAACTGGAAAAGCGAAATGCACGAGCGGTTTTGCTTTTGGTCCTACGAAGAATGGTGCGAAGCCATGCGGCACGCTGGCTTCCGGATCTCAGCCGTATCCAGCGCTTTCGCTAATCCATGGATTATCGAAAACCGATATCAAAACAAAGTGGCACTTTTCAGTAAAAAAGAAAACGCCTTAACTCCAATGCCATTCCCTGTATCTACAATGATTCTGGTGGCGGAAAAACCATAAAGGATGCGTACTTACATTGAATTATTTTATCCAGTTTATTTTAACCCATTCTCTTTTAGTTTCAATTTCGTCGACAATTGATTTCCCCTGCCTGTATGAAATAAAAACCAAATAAAGAGGTTTGCTAACATTTTCTACTTTTATATTTTTTTTGGTTTCGACCTCGTAAAAGTTTTGAATTATTCTTTTACATATTAATTTTTCATTAACTACTTCAACAGAATTAAATCGGTTATTTTCTTTGTCATCGTAAAACCAATAATTGGGAGCGTCGTTCGAAATAAAAATTTCTTTGTCCGGGTTCAAAAGCCCTTCAGCCATGCCCGTATTTTCAAAACCTGGAAGGTCGGATTTAGGTTTTCCTTTCACAGCCCTTTCATAGGTAGTCTCTTGGAATGACCCATTAACCAACACACCCATCGGTTCACTCAACTCAAATACGATATTAAATTCTCCTTTTTTTAAATTAATTTCTCCATTGTTTGGCGTGATTATTACACCTCCTTGTTCAATTAAAACATGAAAATCTTTTTGTTTTTGATGCATGGAGAAGAAACTGCATAGCAGTGCCAGTATAGCTACCTTTCTAATCATATATTCAATTCTAATTTTTCAATTGAAATCATTCCATAAAGAAACGACCATAAATCTACGATCTATGACCTTTCTTCATATTGTGCTTCATTACTTTGTAGAAATGTCAGTTGCAAAACTGAGTATTCCAAGTATATTCCCAAAAATAAAAAAGCTCCAAGAATCAGGAGCTTTTTTTGAAATTTATTAACACGATTTTCTCGAGTGAAATGTTACTTTGAAGCAAACTATATTAAAACACCTTTCGATTCAAATCAAAACTTTCAAGGTAATCTGCTACTCTTCTTACAAACATCCCTCCGAGAGATCCATCAATCACCCTATGATCGTAAGAATGCGACAGGAACATCATGTGGCGTATGCCAATGGTATCTCCCTGGTCGGTTTCAATCACGGCTGGCTTTTTGATGACCGCTCCCAAGGCCAGGATGGCGCATTGCGGCTGCATAATGATTGGTGTTCCCATTAAGTTACCAAAAGAACCAACGTTAGAAACGCTGTATGTTCCATTGGCGAGGTCGTCGGGCGTCAATTTATTATTTCTGGCTTTGCGCGCCAGCTCATTTACTTGTTTGGTAAGTCCGATCAGATTGAGTTGATCGGCGTTTTTAATGACAGGCACTATGAGGTTACCACTCGGCAAGGCCACAGCCATGCCTATGTTGATGTCTTTTTTGCGAATTATCTTATCCCCCTCTACCGAAATATTTACCATCGGATAATCCTTAAGAGCTCTGGCAACCGCCTCGATAAAGATAGGAGTAAGGGTAAGGGCGGCACCTTCGCGTTCCATGAAATCGTTTTTCATACGATTTCTCCAATAAACAATATTGGTGACGTCGGCCTCCACAAAAGAAGTTACGTGTGGAGATATGCGCTTAGACTCGAGCATACGCTCAGAAATCATTTTGCGCATGCGATCCATCTCAATGATCTCGACATTGCCAGACAGCGAAGTGGCAGGCTTTACCGACTCTTTCAGCTCTTCTTTCACCGGATCTTTGGCCGGCATTTCCTTGGTTTCATCTTTTACTACCTCCTGCTGAACCTCAGGAGGACTGAGCTTTCCGGACTTACGCAGTTCTATAAATTGCAATATGTCCGATTTAGTAATTCTGCCGTCTTTACCTGTGCCTTGAATAAGCTCAAGCTCCGTCATGGAAATATTTTCCTGTCGGGCAATATTTAATACGAGGGGAGAAAAGAATTTCCCTTTGGCACTTTTAGAAACGGTAGTAGTAGAAACGGGATTGGATTTTACTTCCACCGGAGGCTGGGTTTCCGGAGTTTTTTTCTCCACCGGCTTTTCCTGAATGGGCTTGGCATTGGGTTGTACCGATGTATCGGCCTCCGTTTCGATGATGGCAATAACAGCTCCCACCTTCACCACTTGTCCCTTTTCAGCCAGTATCTGTTTTAAAATACCCGAATGCGTTGCTGGTATTTCAGTATCCACCTTATCGGTGGCCACTTCCACCATTTCAACAAGCGCCATGGTGCAATAAAATCACTTTACATCCAAAGTTAATGAAAATCAAGAATTTTCAACTTATAAATTGACTGCTTTCCTGTAAAAAGCAAGTATATAGTCATACAACCGAACCGAGGCAAGTCCGAATAAGCCACCAATGCGGATTTATACCTTGCACAGCCGAGTATTGTTTTTTCCAAGTGGTTAATCCAATCCTGTACCAGACCATAATTCCTCTTCAGAAATTTCAACGTTCAATTCCTGGCGCAGCAAATTGAGTAAGTTCACAGCGGTCAATCGAATATTAAGATCCCTGCGAGCGGTAAGCTGCAGTTTGCGGCTTACCACCCCATGCTCGTGAGCAAGAGCAACCCAAACCGTGCCCACCGGTTTTTCCTCTGTGCCTCCCCCAGGACCTGCAATGCCCGTAGAAGCCAGGCCGATATCGGTATTCAACCGCTGTCTTACCTGAAGTGCCATTTGCCTTACCACTGCTTCGCTTACTGCGCCATACTGCTGTATGTCGGAATCCGGCACCTGCAGCATGGAACGCTTGACATCGTTGTGATAGGCCACAATGCTGCCTTTAAAATATTGACTACTGCCGGCAACGGAGGTGAATAAATGCGCCAGATAGCCACCAGAGCAGCTTTCGGCGGTACTTACCGTAACGCCCCTTTGTACAAGCAATTCGCCAAGCGCTTGCTCCATGGGCTTTTCAGAATAAGCAAATACATAAGGCTTCACCAACGTCAGCATGTTTTGCAACTGCCTGCGGGCATCCTGTTGAAGCGTCTCCAGATCATCTCCATGACAGGTAAGCCGCAACTTTACCTCTCCAATGGATGGGAGATAAGCGAGCTTCATATTATCGGGCAAAGCCGTTTCCCAGGGTTCCAGAATATCTGAAAGTACAGACTCCCCCACCCCAACCGTACGAATGATTTTATGAATTAAAACCGGTAATTTCTTTTGCTTTTGAATGCGGGGTAACACCTCCCGAAGCATCAGCTCTTTCATTTCAAATGGCACTCCGGGCATGGAAACCACTACTACACCATTTTCCTCAAACCACATGCCGGGTGCAGTGCCACAGGTATTAGGCAAATATATTGCGTTGGAAGGCAATACTGCCTGCGACTTATTGGTTTCCGAAACCTCTTTGCCTCTGCTCCTGAAAAATTTTTCCAGCGCATCGTAAGCCTCTGCATGAAACACCAAACCGGAGTTAAAAAATTCGGCCAATGTTTTTTTGGTAATATCGTCTTTAGTGGGCCCCAATCCTCCGGTGATGAGGACTACATCGGCCCTGCGTGTGGCATCCTGCAACGCTTGGAGAATCTCTTCGCGCACATCGCCCAGGGAAGTCTTGCGCACTACTTGTATGCCCCGCTTGCCCAATTCCACTCCCATCCATTGGCTATTGGTATCCAATACTTGTCCGTACAACAACTCATCGCCAATGGTCAGAAGCTCTGCTTTTACCCTGGTATACATACCCATTTTTTTCTTTGATGTTGGTTAAAGGTACATACTTTAGCCTCAGAATTCCGCAGCCTTTCCTTTCAATTATCCACAGCCATTTTTACAACTGGTATTTAAGTCTTTTTAATTGTATTTTTATTCCGGAAATTCTGTCTTTTTTACTCAAAAGAAAAGATTTCAAAATCAGGTAGTAATTGCCTACATACCCTGCATGAAAATTCTGATCATAGAAGACGAAAAAGAATTACGTAAATCAATAGTCACTTATTTAAGCGACCTAGGTTACATATGCGAGTCGGCAGCTACGTGTAAAGAGGCCCAGGACAAGGTAAACGACTACAGCTATGATTGTATTCTGATTGACATAAACTTGCCGGACGGCTCGGGACTGGAAGTGCTTAAGTCAATCAAAAAAGAAAAAAAACAAACCGGAGTCATCATTATTTCGGCCAACAATTCGTTGGACGATAAAATTGAAGGATTGGAGTTGGGTTCTGACGATTATCTTACTAAGCCTTTTCATTTATCCGAATTAAATGCCCGCATCAAATCAGTAATTCGACGTCGGAGTTTTGAGGGTTCTACGGATATCATTTTTAATGAAATAAAAATTAATCCGGAAGCAAGAAAGGTCGAGGTACATGGAAAGGAAATAACCCTGACGGGTAAAGAGTATGAATTGCTTTTATTTTTTATCAGCAATAAAGGCAGGGTGATTCCCAAGGATTCCATTGCTGAACATATTTGGGGCGACCACATGGATCAGGCCGATTCGTTTGATTTCATTTATACACACATAAAAAACATGCGTAAAAAACTGATTCAGGCAGGCTCTGCCGATTACCTGAATACAGTATACGGCATCGGATACAGATTTCAATAGAAAATGATTATGCAACTACTGGACGGAAAAAAAATATCAGAGGAAGTTCTGAATGAAATCGCTGAGGAAGTAAAGAGCATTAAAGACCGTGGTGGCAAAGTGCCTCACCTGGCAGCAATCATCGTTGGGAGCGACGGAGCAAGCATTACCTATGTAAACAACAAAGTAAAATCTTGCGAACGTGTAGGGTTTACGTCTACCCATATTGAACTTCCGGCCACTACTTCCGAAGAAGCCTTGCTTGCCAAAATTCAAGAAATCAACAACAACCCCGATATCGACGGTTTGATTGTTCAGATGCCGCTTCCGGCTCATATCTCTGCTGATAAGGTGGTGCAAAGCATTGATCCTGCCAAAGACGTAGATGGTTTTCATCCGGCTAATGTGGGCCGGCTGGCACTCGGACTGCCAACGTATGTCTCCGCCACTCCTCATGGTGTTACTCAACTTTTAAAACGCTACCAACTGCCTACCGAAGGAAAACATTGTGTAGTACTTGGACGAAGCAACATCGTAGGCTCTCCGATGAGCATTCTGATGTCAAAAAATACGTATCCAGGAAATTCAACGGTAACGATTTGCCATAGCAAAACCAAAAATCTGGCAGAGATCACACGTCAGGCCGACATTCTGATCGTGGCCATTGGCAAAGCGGAATTTGTAGGCGCCGACATGGTGAAAGAAGGTGCCGTTGTAATCGATGTAGGCATTCATCGCTTGGAAGACCCAAGCAAAAAATCTGGTTTCAGACTGAAAGGCGATGTTAAGTTCGACGAGGTTTCTGCCAAGGCCAGCTACCTCACACCGGTACCTGGCGGCGTAGGTTTGATGACCATCTGTTCCTTGCTGGAAAACACCTTGAAGGCTGCCAAAAAAGAAATTTATCCGTAATGGAAATGCAGGACCATGTACGTTACCCTCTGATGGAAGCTTTTTATACGCTTCAGGGAGAAGGGTATTACCAAGGCCAGGCTGCCTATTTCATACGGCTGGCTGGCTGTGATGTAGGCTGCCCCTGGTGCGATGTAAAAGAATCATGGGAGGCATCCGACCATCCACAGGTATTGGTAAGTGATATTGTTGCTTCAGCGAACAAAGTTCCGGCCAGGCTTGCGGTAATTACCGGCGGCGAACCGCTGATGTACGATTTACAACCCCTCACACTCGCCCTACTGGAAGCGGGATTCAGCACCAACATCGAAACCTCAGGAGCCTACCCAATTTCTGGCACCTGGGACTGGATTTGTCTTTCTCCCAAAAAATTCAAACCCGCCCACCCTTCTGTGATTAGCGCAGCCAACGAACTCAAAGTAATCGTTTACCACAAATCGGATTTTGAATTCGCAGAACAGTATGCCAAAGAAGTTTCGCCGGCTTGTCAATTGTACCTGCAACCGGAATGGTCGAAACGGGAGGAAATGATTCCGCTAATCACAGAATATTGCATGGCCCATCCGCAATGGCAAGTATCCCTGCAATTGCACAAATACATGAACATCCCTTAGTACGCGCTCCCTTACTTTCCATGAACACCATCAGCAGAAACGATATTCTATTGAACAGCATCTGGACGGAAGGTAAACTTCTGCTAGACTCACCTTTTTTCAACAAGAAAGTTGTGCTGATGCTTTACACGTCTCCGTTGCAATTGAAATACACTGAGCACATCATTTCAGACAAGATGGTGGCCAGCGTGCAAGATTTCCTGAATCTCACGGAACGCAGCAGAGACTTAATGGAGCGCCTTCTCTACCAACACTGCCTGGAATGTTGCGAATATATTTCCTACGGATTTGACATACTGGAAGGAGAAACTGAACAAGTAGCAAACCTCCGGACTTTTGGAATAAAAACACCCGAAGACGCTTTTTCAAAGGCAAATCTGGTGCAAGTTTCCATAGAAGAAGACAGTCCTAGCAAACACCGGTTTGTACGCATGTTGTTTTATCCGGAATGGGAAACTGAACATGGTTGCGAATTAATTCTGAAAAACGGAGAGCTACTTGATTTTTGTGGGGAAGGCAATTCGTACCTGGGGCAATTTGAGTAATGCAAGCTGATGGATTTTAATTTTTAATAATTAATTGACTCTCCTTAAAATTCCTGAACTAGGATTCTCCAAATGAAAGGATTTATCAGACAATTTTATTCTGAAAGAAATCCTACCCATCCTTTAATCGGACAAATTCAAATGCAGACGACAAACTCTTAAATCTCACAAATTAGTACTTTAATCCGAATCCAATTACGACTTTATACTGAATGACTGGCGGCTGAAATCCGCTATTTTTGTTTATTGACGCCCCCTTACCAACATGGAGAACCAACTAAACAAACATTCCCTGGATTCGAAATTACAAATCTCGAACAGCATTTGAATTAAAAAGCTAACGAAATAGTTCTGCGAAAATATTTTTCTATCTTAAGAAGACATTTTTTCATTTTTAATGGAACTACTATATCTCTACGTATTTGATTATCGAGGTTTGCAAAATGAAGAATTTGTATTCTCAGATGAATACAAATTCAATTTTGACGAAAAAAACAATAAGCTAACAATAACGGAATATAATCGACGCATCAAAGATTTTTTTGGTGATCATATTATTAATGTATCCTTTCTAGTAGGGGAAAATGGAGTGGGGAAATCGACTATTCTTAAGTCCATATACAATTTTGTTGGGGGTAATATTCATTTTCGAGGGATGTACTTGGTAAAGAACGAAAATGGTGAGATAATCTTTTTTCGACCACACGGCAAAAAGATTCTAATAGATGGGATAAAAGTAGAAGAACGACCGTTTGGAGAAGGACAAAATGTAGTATGGTTCAACAATTTGAACAAGATTATTCTTCATAATGACAGGAGTGAATCTATGTTCTGGTCGAAAGAATCGAATATTTCTTTAAGTGTAAGTAAGGATCAACGATTTATAGAACAGGAACTACAATTTCTAAATGATTATGGTGATCACCCACATTTTGGAGAGATGCAATATTCAGTTGATGTTTGGTTAGATTTATTCAATCAGGAGAATACATCTGATTCAAATTATAAAAAAATAGCAAATTCATTATGGATTAAAAGTCTCCTGAATAGGATTACTAATTCAAAGAATGAAAGCTCAAATGACCGTTTCAATATTGAAGATACAACAATACTTGCAGAAGTTTTACTTGTTGTTATCGTTTGTAATGGCAAAATAGATAATGAAAATGCTCACGAGATCATTCTTAATTCGATTAAAAGTGCAGATACTGTTAAGAATTTTCTAGATTCAATTGAAGAGGAAGTTTCTTTTGATTTTGTAAAACATTTTCGAACGCTTTACGATTTCCTTAATTCAGAAAAATTTAGTGTAAGAATGCTTAGTACAAATGCCAGTATTGGTACGAGCTTATATGATGTCATTATATTAATGCAATGGCAAATGGAGCCATATGAATGTTTACAATTTGTGAGAAATTTAACTCCCTTTAGTAACATGAAATATGATACATTTATAAAATTTCGTAATCGATTAAGTACCGGTCAACAACAATATCTAAATATTTACTCTAGCTTATACTCCAAAAAGTGGAATTTTAGAAATGCAGATAAGATTTGGGTTATGATAGATGAAATAGATATTTATTTACACCCGATTTGGCAAATCGGATTATTTAATGAAATCTTGAAAGCCTTTAATCAAATCTTCCCAACGACAAAAATCCAACTCTTTATTGCAACTCATTCACCATTACAACTATCTGACATTCCAAATAAAAATGTAATTTTTATGAAAAGAGGAAACAAGTCCGATGTTGCAATACGTCAACAAAGAACATTTGCGGAAAACATAGGAACCTTGTACGAAGATGCTTTCTTTATTGAAGGAGCATTTATAGGGGATTTTGCCAAGTCGAAAATCAAGAACTGTATTAAATTTATCAAAGATGGAACTTGCGATGACCCTTCTATTAATTCCAAAACTATCAGCCAAATTATAGCGCTTATTGGTGAGCCGCTTATTCGAAATAAATTGAATGAAATGCTAGCTAAAAAAAATGATAAGAATAGATAGTTTGAAATATCAAGCGCTGGAGAAGCAACATTTGGAGTTTTTCAAACAAAGAATTGTTGATCAACTTAAAAACAAAATTAACGATTTACTCGATCATTGGCATTCTGAAGACCGAACAATTAATACCTATAGTAATCTTCTAGAGCATATAAATTTCGTTCACACAAAAGGAACTTATTCATTTCTATCTAAAAACATTGATAAAATTCTAATCGGTAAGCCGGAAACAATAAAAGACGTAATATTTGATTTTGAAAATACTTATCCCTTTCACCGAATCATTGAAACAATTAAGCCACAATTAAATGAGGTATTCTCATATACAAATTTTATAAGAAAAGATTTATGGCAATGGAACGCGTACACATTTTGTGAAAAGTTAGATATACGAGTTTGTCCATATTGTAATCGAAACTTTACTTTTACTGTTGTTAACGAAAATGAATTAATTACTCGACCAACATTAGATCACTTTTACGATAAAGGCAAATATCCGTTTCTAGCACTTTCACTTTATAACCTAATCCCTTCTTGCTATACCTGCAACAGTACACTTAAAGGTAAAACCCATATTGACATAAATTCTCATCTTCATCCAGTTATAAGTGGATTTGAGACGGAATTTAAATTTCGATTTATCAAAGAAGGTGAACTTGTGGATGGAATTCCAAAGAATGGTCTAGAAAAATACGTTAAAGATAACTTATTCTTGGAAGACCATACTGATGTATCTTATCCCTATTCAAGACAAGCAGAGGGTAATATTTCATTGTTTAAATTGAATGAAATTTACAAGGAACATTATCCTGAAGTTATTCAGCTTTATAATACTTGCAGGCATTACAACAAATCTATTCTGAAGGGTTTATATAAAAGTTTGGATGGATTGTACAACAGCAAAGAAGAACTATATGTTCAACTATTTCAAAGTCATCTTGATCCTAAAGATTTCGGAAAAACCGTTCTTTCTAAGCTGAAAAGAGATATAGCTGAAGAAACAGGTTTATTGGAAAATTTAAGAAAGTTTTTTTCTGAAAAATAACAGGCTTTAAAAAATACGATAATAAATAATTATATTAACCAATCAGAATAGCATAGAGAATGTCAACAACACCAGAAACTATTGTAAGTGTTGGCTCAAGAGAAGGTCTACTATTCAACGCTTCTGGTCGTAACTTTTTTGGCTATCGCCGGTAATCGGTATTTTCTCCCCTAAATAAACGGGCGATTGTTGAAACAACACTTCCATAGAGGCTTTTACGCGTGCCAGAGATTCCCTGAACCATAAATAATAAATCGTTTTATAGGGATTTTTATCTGCTACCAACCCAACAGCATGCAGGCCTTTGCTGCGCGCGATAAACACGCTGCGTGCCAAATGAAATTCCTGTGTTACTACTACCAGTGAATCTACTTCAAAAATTTGTTTTGCCCTGGCCATGGAATTATAGGTATCAAAGCCGGCATGATCCAAGAAAATATCGCTGGAAGGAACTCCTTTTTTCACCAAATAATCCATCATGGCATTGACTTCATCGTATTCCTTTTGCCCATGATCGCCCGTGAGAAGAAATCGTTTGGCCTTTCCCCTGCGGTATGCTTCCAGGGCTTTATCCAGACGATCGCGCAGAATGATGGAAGGACCCGAAGGATGCACCCGGGCTCCCAACACCATGACGGTATAGGCAGATGGCAAGTCTTCGACACGATGAAAGAGATGACCGGAGGAAACTTGCCACACCCAGAACTGACATAGGAGCATGATTAAAAAAGTTCCTCCCACGATCGTCCACATCCACTTCTTGTACTTTTTATACAATCGAATCATACGCATTTCTATTTATCACGGAAAGAGTACGAAGGTACACAAAATCAAGAAGTTTTACCTCGAACTACAAGCTTGAATAGTGCGTAATCGCCTCCATGAATTTGATTGGCAATTGGGCAACAGCCAGATTTTTTTTTTGCCGACATAGGGGTTCACTCTACTGCCTTTGTCATACACTCAAATGAATACAACTATGAAACTTATACCATTTTCTACATTATTAGCAGCCTTTATATTGGTAAGCCTAAGCTCTTGTCGCAAATGCGGTGGCGGTTCCCGCGAGATGGAATCAAAAACAATGGAGCGATCAGGATTTAAAAACATTGAAGCAGGCGGAAACTTTCATGTCCGCATCCGAAAAGGAGACGTTTACAGTGTAAAAATCACTGCACAAGAGCGAATTCTCAACGACATCGTGGCAGATCAATCGGGTGAAACCTTGCGCTTTAAATTACACTGGAAACATTGCCATTGCGATCAGCCCATTGAAGTGGAAATCACCATGCCGGAATTACAAGGCCTGGATGCCTCAGGAGGAGCCTCCTTCAGCAGCGAAGTCTTCAGCGGAAATCGTCTTGCACTGGAAGCCAGTGGTGGTGGCAAAATCGAAGGCAACTTCCGATACTCCACTATTGAGGCAGAAATCAGCGGAGGTGCCAAGATTTCGCTGGAGGGAACCGCCGAAGATTTCAATTTGAATATGAGTGGTGGAGCCAAGCTACAGGCCTTTGGACTGAAGACTGCATCTTTGAATGCAGATGGTTCGGGAGGATCCAAAGGGGAAATAGAAGTAAGCAATCAACTCAAAGTCCGCTTATCCGGAGGCAGTAAACTAGCCTACAAAGGCAACCCATCGCAACGCGATGTAAGCACCAGTGGCGGAGCAAAACTAGAAGCTCAATAAGTAGTTCCACTCTGGTTTATTGCAAGAAGCCTAGTTGGCTTCTTGCAATAAATCCAAAAATTTCAAAGCACATTCTTCCGATGCTTCCGGACCATTACCGGTTAGAATACCGCCATCAAACACCGTAGTTTGTTCGACCATAGGATGCGCTCCATGCTGCAACGCAAAAGCATAAAAACTTCCGTCACCGTTGTGCCCGGTTACCATTTTCCCTTTCAACATTCCCCAATGCAATAAATTTCTGGGAGCTGCACAGATGGCCGCAACCGGCTTCTTTTGCACATAAAATGAATGGACAATTTTCTTAGCCTGTTCGTCTTCCAGGTATTGCAAGGATCCGATTCCTCCTACTAAAAAAACACCTTGGTAATCATCGGGCTTCACATCAGAAAGCACCATGGGATGATGGACCTGAAAACCGAATCTTCCGGTACTCTTCAACGTAGTAGAGGTGGTATGTACCTCACAACCCGCGGCTTCGAAAAATGCGCGAGGTGTGATGTATTCGATATCTCTAAAACGTTCAGAGGCCAGTATCATTAGAATCTTTTTCATTGCGAAGAGCACATTTAGTTACAATATCCATCACGTTCATCGATGATAAAAAATACACCAATCAAATGGCGCCCAGGCTGCGGTTGTTACACGAGCTGCCTTCAGTCCATTATTGGCCCAGCAGTTACAAGTATTTAAAAAACTGTAAGTCCCTTCGGCTTCAAAAAAATAATCATCGGAACCAGCATAGTGATGACCATGAATAGGCAATACTTGTTGATTTTCGTTTCGTTGAAATTGCTTATGTATGTATTGACATAAGGATTGATATTGCTCCTGACTGAGACGTATGGGCTTGCAAGTCTCCGACTCTAGCGGCATGGCGCTGGTGCTTAAGTGCATCGCAGAAGTAGAAAGCCAGAAAGCCGCTTTGCATGCTGTAGAAAATTTTAAATCTTTCCATTCCGGCGTATGCAAATAAAAGCCTTTATCTCCCCAACCTATGCTCAGGTATGGCGCGTTCGGATGCTTAAACAATGAAAGATCCAGTTGACGCCTCCAGGAATATTGTGGAGACTCAACCGGTACTACCAAATCCGTATGCACTCCATTGCTACGAACAAAAATGAGAACGGAATTTTCATTTTCCTCAGGGAATGCCCCATTGATTGGCCAGAGCGTCCCTATTCCTGCCGACACAAAATAGATTGCCACAACGATGCATGGAATTACAAGCACCCATCCTAAGAAACGAAACCAGGATTTCCACTTTCTTCGAAAAAAATCCACAAACTGTTGCACCCGTTGATCCATACCTTTACACTTCGTTACTACCGGAATTTACGAAACTAATATTTCTCACAAACCCTTTCCATTTGGTTCGCTTCACGGCACTTTCTTTAAAAACGGTTTTAAACAACTCTTCCGTTATTTCTTTAAAATCCTGACTGGACAATTGCTGCAAGGCTTCAGAGGGCAAAAACTCCGGAGTCTGGTGTGCCTGAGCAAATCTATTCCATGGGCAAACTTCCTGACAAACATCACAACCATACACCCAGTTATCCATTTGCCCTTGAAACGTTTCGTTAATCTGATCTTTTAATTCGATGGTCAAATAGGAGATACACTTACTACCATCGACCACGTATGGCTCGGTGATGGCTTGGGTAGGGCAGGCATCCATACAACGCCGGCACGTTCCGCAATAATCTCCGATGGGCCCATCGTAATCCAGCTCCAAATCGAGGATCAATTCTCCTATAAAAAAATAACTCCCTCCCTTTTTTACAATCAGGTTGGCGTTCTTTCCAACCCAACCGGCTCCTGCGCGTTCAGCCCATACTTTATCCATAACGGGCGCCGAATCTACAAAGGCTCTGCCTTGCACCTCTCCTGCCTGAGCACGTATTTCAGCTAACAATGCGGCCAGCTTTTCCTTTATCACCTGATGGTAATCATCACCATAAGCATAGCGGGAAATTTTCAAATTACCTTGGAGGGTTTGTTCCGGGTAATAGTTAAGGAGAACGGTAATGACACTCTTCGCTCCTTCCACTAGTTTGCGAGGATCCAGGCGTTTGTCAAAATGATTTTCCATCCATGCCATGGAGCCCTGATATCCGCGTTTTAACCACTCCTCCAGGCGGGGAGCTTCCTGCTCTAGAAACGTAGCTTTTGAAATTCCGCAATAATCAAAGCCTAAGTCCAGTGCTTTTAATTTTATGCGTTGCGATAGGCTCAAGCCCTGGTATGAGTTTGACAGCATAGCTAAAATTCCAGCGTGCCTGTTTTCCCCGATTGTTTCCTGCCCAGATGCTGATAGGCTTTCTGCGTGGCTTCTCTTCCCCTGGGGGTGCGTTGAATATAGCCTTCCATAATAAGAAAAGGTTCGTATACCTCTTCAATGGTTTCCGCTTCCTCGCCGCAGGCGGTGGCAATGGTGGTGAGGCCTACCGGACCACCTTTAAATTTATCAATGATGGTCGTGAGAATACGGATATCCATTTCATCGAGACCGTGTGCATCCACATTCAAGGCTTGCAGCGCAATGCGGGCAATTTCCAACTGTATGGTGCCATTTCCTTTTACCTGGGCGAAATCGCGGGTACGTCGTAATAAATTATTAGCTATACGAGGAGTACCGCGACTTCTTCGTGCAATCTCGAATGCCGCTTCGTCTACAATTGGAGTTTGTAAAATAGCAGAAGAACGATGCACAATGGAAGTAAGTAATTTCGCATCGTAATATTCTAAGCGCGCATTAATGCCAAAGCGAGCCCTGAGCGGTGCCGTAAGCAAACCTGCCCGGGTGGTGGCACCTATCAATGTAAAAGGATTTAATCCGATTTGTATGGTGCGGGCATTCGGACCCGAATCTAACATGATGTCTATTTTATAATCCTCCATGGCAGAATACAAATATTCCTCCACGACAGGATTCAGGCGATGAATTTCATCGATAAACAAAACATCATTTTTATCGAGATTCGTAAGCAATCCGGCCAAATCACTCGGCTTTTCTAATACCGGTCCGGAAGTTAGTTTTAACGATGATCCCAGCTCATTGGCTATAATATGAGAAAGGGTAGTTTTTCCTAATCCCGGAGGGCCATGCAGCAAAACATGATCCAGCGCTTCTTCCCGCTGCCGGGCAGCACTCACAAAGATTTTAAGGTTTTCAACGATTCTATCCTGACCGGTAAAGTCATCAAAACTCAGAGGCCGTAAAGCCTTCTCCACCTCTTTATCCGTAGGTGAAAAATGTTCGTCGTCGGATTTTAAATAATCTTCGCGCATACAGTAAATTTACGCATTTTTTCCGAGGGGCAAATGTCTTATTCCGGGAGATTATCGAAGCCATCCATTCTTTATCTTATTAAACAGGGCCGTTGGGAATAGCTTTGCAAGCTTTGACACCCGCGTAGATTTTTGTAACTTCCTGACCAAATGCAGGAAATTCTCCGTAAACTAAGAAAAATTGAAATACAGATTCGGCGAACTATTAACAGCCGGATGCATGGAAATTTTCAATCCGTATTTAAAGGCTCGGGGCTGGAGTTTGCGGATGTTCGCGATTACCAGTATGGGGACGACGTTCGTGCCATCGACTGGAACGTAAGTGCGAAAGGACACGGTACATTTGTTAAAAACTTCCGGGAAGAAAAAGAACAATTTGTATTCTTTATTCTCGATGTAAGTGGTTCACAGGAAATCGGAAGAAGTGGCCAGAAGAAAATTGAATTGGCCAAAGAAATAACTGGTGTATTGGCAATGTCGGCGATGAAAGAAAATTCGCATGTTGGATTGATCTGTTTCAGCGACCAGAAGGAACTCTACATTAAGCCCGACAAAGGCATTAAACATATCTACAACATTTTACTAAGAATGTTCGAATTGCAGAGCAAATCGATACGCACGAACTTAAATAAAGCCATTCGCTTTGCCTTAAACCTGATCAAGCGAAAAAGTGTGGTGATACTTATTTCAGACTTCATCGACGAACAATTTGAACCCAACCTGGTGGCACTTGCCCGTAGAAACGATTTGGTAGTCATTCATTTATCGGACCGACGTGAATTTAATTTCCCTAAATTGGGAATCATCCCATTGTACGACAAAGAAATAAAAAAAACCATTTGGGTGAATTCCTCCTCTAAAAGATTCAGGAACAGAATTGCTCGTTCTTTTGATGAGAAAAGAAATCTCCTGGAAGAAATTTGCAAAAAAAACAAAGCGAATTACCTCTGGGTGGATACCTCAGAAGATTATGTACCTAAACTCGTAAAATTATTCAGAGTCAGAAATGCGCATTTATCTTCTTAGTATTTTGATATTGGCATCGCTGGCTGCATCCGGACAATTCCTGGAGCCTCCACGTGGTTTTTTTCTGGAAGACAGCGCCAAGCTGGGCGCTCCGACGCGATATAGCCTTGCCTGTCGCCATCACAAAAACCTGGAAATTCTTTTTCCCGACTCCAGTTCCAGCTACGGACCTTTCGAATTTATTTCAAAAGAGTTTTACCCCACTACCACCAAAGATACTTTAAGTTACGACAGTGTTGTATACACCTTGCGTACCTTTGAAATCAGGGAAACCCTAGAACTAGGCCTCCCGGTTACTATAATTTATGAAGAAGATACGGCACGGGTACAAGCCATACCCGATCAATTGCACCTGCATCAATACCTGAAAGCCGGACAGCATTCCATTGAACTCAAAAACAACTTTACCTATTTTCCTGTCAGCACTCAATTTAATTATCCTTACTTTATTCTTACACTGTCAGGTTTGAGCGCAATAGCCTGGATGCTCTATAAATTTCTGGGGGCTTCGGTCATACGTAATTACAGACTCTATAATATTTACCGAAACCATATTCAATTCATACGGGAGTTTAACCAGTTGAAAGATACCTGTGAAGAAAACCCAAACATAGCCAACATTGAAAAGGCTCTGGTAGTATGGAAAGAATATTTATCTAAGTTGGAAGACGAACCCATCTATACGTATACCACCACGGAAATCATAAGTTTATACAACCAGGATGATTTAAAAAAGAACCTCCAGGAAATTGACCGTTCCATTTACAAAGGCGAAATTTCGGATAACACAGTGGATTTGCTGGATTTTCTAGGTAAGTTTTCAACCATGGAATACAAACGCATCAGAGAGGAGTTGCAGCGTGGAAGGTAATTGGGACTGGTATAGCTGGCATTGGTTTTCACCTTCTGTTCTTCGTGAATTCCATTGGGATAATAGTATTGTATTGTTCCTGGTTCCTGCGGTTCCTATTTTATTTATTCTGCGATGGATATTCTACTTACCGCTTCGCCCACGATTCGATGTGGCCTTGGAAAAAAGTGAACACCACCGCAGCAATCTCATTCAATTTTTGCGCCTGATTCCGGTTAGTTTTAAAGTCCTTACCCTGATGCTGGCGTTGGTAGCCTTGGCGCGTCCTCAAAGTGTCAACGAAAAAATTGAACAAATACTGGAAGGCATGGACATTCTGCTGGTAATGGATGTTTCTGAATCCATGCAGCTGGAAGACTTAAAACCCAACAGGCTGGAAGCAGCCAAAGAAGTGGCCAAAAAATTTATAGCCGGCCGGCGAAACGATCGCATCGGATTGGTAGTGTTTGGCTCGGAGGCCGTTACTGTTTCTCCGCTTAGTGCAGACCTGCAATTAGTAAGCAGACAGATTGGTGAAATCAACAAAAACACCTTGGATTGGAACGGCACCGCATTAGGCAATGCGATCGGCATAGGAATCAATCGTCTGCGCGATTCGGGAAATCCTTCCAAAGTAATGATTTTGCTCAGTGATGGCGAAAATACAGCTGGAATTTTAGATCCCATAGTAGCCGCCAAACTTGCCAAACAATATTCCATACGCATCAATACCATTGGCATCGGACAAAACGGTCCTGTGCGCATGAGCAGAGACTCCAGTGGCCAGGCACAATTAGTGCAATCGCATTTAAACGAAGTAAGCTTGAAAGAAATTGCAGCCGTTACCGGAGGTTCCTATTTCCGCGCCGACGATACGAATACCTTAACTTCCATTTTTCTTCAAATTAATAAAATGGAAAAAGGGAAAATTCTTGAAAATAGATTCAAGGATACAAAAGACTTTTACTTTGTGTATTTATACTGGAGTTTACTTTTTTATAGCATCTGGTTGGCACTGCGTACTACTCTTCTGAATAACTTTCTGGAAGATTAACTCAATGGTTAGGAGTTTTATGCCTGAGTCTCCATGTGATTTTTAAATCGTTGCATTAGTTCGGTGGCATAGAGTTCTAGTTTGCCAGATTCGAACCAAAGCAATAAAGAGGAAAGCCAGGCGGAAGGCTGTAATTCTGCCATTAGCGTCATTGAGGTGGTATTGGGGGAAGTTTCAACAAGAATAATGTAAATGATCCATTTACCTTTCGGACTTTCAATATGAGCGGCAATTTCTTTATTATTAACCACCCGCACGTATTGTTCAATGCATGGGTAAGCAGTTAAGTGTGCGTAGCTGGAAGTAACCTGGGCACCCTGCACAACCTTAGGGTCACCCTGATCTTCCCGCTTAAAGGCAGGTAACCAAGTGTGCCGTTCGTTTATATTCAGGAGCTGATCAAAAACGTCTCCGATTCTGGCCTTTATGGATTCTTGAATCTGAAACTTCATAGTACAAATATATTTCAATTCTTGGTTTTTTAAGGGTAGTAGCTGTACTTTAATGAAAAATTAACGACACTTAATTCTGTATTTCCTGCGCAACCTTCATAGGGTGCGGAAATGAACGTGCTAAATCGCCACCCAGGAGCCTTTCCAAGCCACTGAAAGATAGTATTCCTATTGGTAGCTTCGGTTCTGGAAAATCAGAATGTATGCCTATTCTAGTACAAAATGAAACTCATATACAAAGCAGCCCGGTTTTATCTCGTATTCGCCCTTTTCATTTTCGGACTAGGCACTGTGGTTTTTTACTATGTGATTCGCGTGGTATTGCTTGATTCTATCGATGAGGCCATCCATCAGGAAAAACTTCAATTGATAGACAATTTAAAATACGAGGTTATAATAGAGGAATTAAAACCTTCGGAAAATATTATCATAAAAAAAACTTCTGCTCCTTCCGGAAACATGCAAGATCAATATGCAACCATCAGGGGAATGGCAGAGGACAAACAAATTGACTACCGCGAGTTAACGAGCATTTACGAGCATCAGGGTCAATACTATGAAATCAAAATCAAACAATCGCTCGAAGAGGCAGAAAGTCTGCTCAATGCCATTTTGCCGGCCCAGATTGGGCTGTTCCTTATATTTCTGGTCGGTGTATTATTGGTCAACAACTTTGTAAACCGGTATACCTGGCAACCCTTTTACGATATACTGGAAAAAATAAAATGGTATGATTTTGAAAAAACTAAAGTCATACCATACCAGCACAACGACATCACTGAGTTTAATGAGTTGAGCGAAAGCATTGAGAAGATGACCGAAAAAATCTACCGCGATTATTTAAGTCAGAAAGAATTCAATGAAAACTCTTCGCATGAATTGCAAACGCCTTTGGCCATTCTAAAAAACAAGCTGGAACTACTTATTCAGTCGCCGCATTTGAAAGCGGAAGAAATGGAATTGATTGGAGCAATGTTTGAAACCATTAAACGGCTTAGCAATTTGAACAAGGGGCTTATTTTGCTTTCCAAAATAGAAAACCGACAATTTTCAGAAACCAGTACCATTCAGCTCGCCCCACTGCTTGAAGATATATTGGAAATCCACAGCGATAATCTGAAAGAAAAAGAAATTACTTTATTGGCGGACTTGGATAAGGATGTCCGAATCTTTTCAAACCCTGTTCTTATAGAAATCTTATTCAGCAACCTTGTTTCGAATGCTATCAAGCATAATATTCCTGGAGGAAAACTGAGCGTGCAATTGCATGCTAGCGAATTCGTCATAACCAATACTGGCAATCCTCTTCAAAAACCGGCGGAACTCATGTTTGGAAGATTTCAAAAAAGTGGGCAGCATGCTGAATCTATTGGGCTAGGGCTGGCCATTGTGAAAAAGATTTGTAGCATGGAGGAATTTCATATCCAATATCAAAACAAAGAAACGCTGCACGAGATTCGCATTCAATTTTCCAACCATCCCTGATACTCAAAAAGACCCGTAGCCAGGTAAATAATTGCCTGCGATTCCGTACCTTTAATATCCTAGAAATCCTGTATTCGCTGGCATTCTAACATTAGATAGCGGGCTGAACATGAGGATGCAAACATTCTAAATTGAGAGAACAGACTATGAAACCAGGTGATAAAGTACGAATGATCCATGGAAGAGAGGAAGGACGCATTATTCGTATTCTTCCGCAACAACAGGTGGAAATTGAAATCGAAGATGGCTTCAGAATACCGGTATTAATGAAAGAAGTCGTAGTGGTTTCCAAGGCAGAATCGGAATATCTTCATGCCGATAAAGGCATAGAAGAAGTACCAGAGCAAACCCAGGAAGGAACGGGCTTATGGCTTGGTGTGCACCCTTTCAACGACAACATCCACTCCTTTTATTTGATTAATGATACAACGTATCACGTCCAAGTGGTTTGCGTTAGCAAGCAAGGCAACGACGATGCGAATTTCCTATTCAGTGGATTGGTACATGCGCAAAAGGCTGAAAAGATTTTTGAATTAAACCTGGAGTCATTCAGTAGTTGGCCTGAAGTGGCTTTACAAGGTCTTCGTTATAAAAATAAATCTTTCCCATACCTGAAGCCGTTTGAAGTCTCCTTTCATTTTAAAGCAGATACATTTTTTAAGCGAAAAGCGATGCTGCCGTTACTCCAAAAAAACGGCTACCTGTTTGCCCTGGAAGTAGAAAAAGAGACGCTAAAACTGGAAGCGCTGAAACATGCGCTGAATGAGAACCGTGAACACCTCCTTGACAACAACCGCCCCGGAAGGCCTATGTCTCCAGTTGATTTACATATTGAAAAACTAAGCAACGAGACCCAATTATCAAATAGCGAAAAACTCAAGCTACAATTAGACACCTTCCAGAAAGCCCTGGACGCGGCCTTGGTGCACAACATGGAAGAAATCATATTTATACATGGGGTGGGTAACGGTATTTTGAAAAATGAACTTCACAAACGTTTATCACAAACCAAAGGCATTAAATATTTTGAAGATGCTGCAAAAGAAAAATTCGGGTATGGAGCAACCAAAGTAAAAATACGCTAATGAAAAATCTGCGAGCCATGCGTCTTATATTTTTCTTGTGGGCGTTGAGCATGTGTGTTCGCACCGCTTGGTGCGACAGCACTCAAGCTTCCTTTAATCCAAAACGGTTGTGGGTGGTTGCCGGCGGCACAGCCGCAGCGTATACTGGAAGCCTGATTGCGCTTTCTGAATTGTGGTACAAAAACCAAGCCCGTAGTTCTTTCCACTTTTTTAACGACAATCATGAATGGATGCAGATTGATAAAATCGGACATGCTACTACCGCTTTTCATGAAAGTCGGCTTGGTATACGATTGCTGGAGTGGACTGGAATGCCTAGAAAGAAAGCAATATGGTACGGAAGTTTCAGCGGATTTATTTTCCAGACACCTATAGAGATCCTGGATGGTTTCTCGGCGGCCTATGGCGCATCAGCTGGAGATTTAGCGGCCAACACTTTGGGCTCGGCCTTGGTGCTGGGTCAATACATGGCGTGGGATGAAGTGGCAATTCAATTAAAATATTCTTACCGGGCAAGTCCTTATGCCTCATTAAGGCCGAATATACTTGGAGATTCACCCAGTCAGCGCATGCTGAAAGATTATAACGGACAAACGTATTGGCTTTCTGCTAACCTCAAGCGAATTTTCTTTAAAGAACGGAAATTTCCGGCATGGCTAAATGTCGCAGTGGGCAATGGAGCCCATGAAATGGTATATGGTACTCCTTCCGAAAACCAACAAGCGGGATACCGCGCCTACCGTCAATGGTATCTTAGCCTGGACATTGATACTGAAAAGATACCCAGTAAAAACAAATGGGTAAAATCGTTGTTGTTTGCGCTCAACGTATTTAAAGTTCCGTTTCCTACCTTGGTCTTTGATCGTCGCCGTGGTGTGTACGGAGAACCTTTGTGGTAGTGCTTTACAAGCTTATCGTTTCGCCAATATAGAAAAAGCCTCTTTGGTTCTTGCAACTGCCAATTTATGATCAATCATGGGAGCGGGGTACACCGGAGTACCAAATTCAGGAACCCATTTGCGTACATACTTCAATTCTTTATCAAACTTTTCCTGTTGATTATAGGGATTAAAAATCCTGAAGTATGGTTGAGCGTCAGCTCCTGTACCGGCACACCATTGCCAGTTTCCATTGTTGGAAGCTAATTCAAAATCCAATAAACGGGAAGCAAAGTATTGTTCGCCCCAACGCCAATCGAGAAGCAGATGTTTGGTCAAAAAACTAGCCGTCACCATTCGAACGCGATTGTGCATGTGTCCTGTGGCGTTTAACTCTCTCATACCTGCATCCACCAATGGATACCCTGTTTGTCCGTGGCACCAGCGTTCAAAATCTTCTTGGCTGTTTCGCCAGGGTATTTGCTCAAATTTGGAATTAAAGGCATTGCGCATGGCCGCTGGAAAGTGAAACATCAATTGAATGAAGAATTCCCTCCAGATGAGTTCACTTAACCAAACTTCGTTAAGTGCCATCGCTTTGCGGGCTTTGGCGCGAATGCTGACGGTTCCAAAACGAAAATGAATACCCAGCCTGGAGGTTGCATCCATGGCTGGAAAATCCCTGTATTGATCGTAGGTTCTGATTAAACCTTGCTTAACTTCTCTTGTTGGCAGAGAAATGAGTGACTTCCTAAATCCAATAGATGCCAGATCAGGCAAGTGTCCTGAACCTGCACGAAGTTGATGCAAATGATTTTCGGAGGGATGCGGGGCAAGCATTGGTTCACGAAGACTTGCCAACCATTTTCGTTTATACGGAGTGTAGACCCTGTAAGGCATCCCCTGGTCGGATAGTATTTCATCCTTTTCAAAAATCACATGATCTTTGCATGTAGTGAAGGAAATCCCTTTCTGCTGCAAGTATTGACGCACCAACTCATCTCGCTCCCTTGCATAGGGTTCATAATCATGGTTGGCAAACACTTTGCTTACCGGATATCGTTCCAGTAACTCCATCCAAACCTCCAAGGGTTCCCCGGTATACACTTGCAATCCCGAACCATGCGCGCTGAAAATCTGATGTAGTTCTTGCAAGGACTGATGAATGAAGGTTACTCGTGGATCTGTTTTATCTTCCAGCTTCCGGAGGATGGTGGTATCGAAAATAAAAACAGGAAGCACAGGAAGCCCAGACGTAAGGGCCTGGTATAATCCTGCATTATCTTCTACCCTTAGATCGCGTCGAAACCAAAAAACTGCTATTGACATGCCCGTAAATTCTATTCTGAATAAAACAAAACTACCCCTAATTAGTTTAGAACCAGTGACCGTGTGGCTGGATTATAGATTTTAGAAAAGCATACTTGGCAGCCCAAAAGCTTACAAAAGACGCGGCTAAGGTTGGGACACGAACGATTTTATTCTATTGGGTATGGTTGATTAGAAAATCAAGGCTTTTTTTCCGATGAATTATTTTCTCCGGAACCAGAATTATCTTCCTCTTCCGGATTAATATTTATGATAATGCTTTTTTCCTTTTTCTCCTTTTCTTTTTGTTTTCTTCTTCTTCTGCCTCCAATCAATTCAGAAAGAGAATCAAAACTTTGGGTATGCATCATGGAGAAACCGGCAGAAGTATTGGTAGCTGTATTTAAACTTGAAACCAAACTATTGTTCTGAATTTTATTAAACAATTTCAAACGTAGTCTACCGTCCTCACTGATTAAATATTCTACCGTCCATTCACCGGCAATATTGCTAATATTAGCCTGATTGGAATTTTGTACATTTTGAAAACTTCCTTCCCTGGAAATACGCAAGCGCCCATCAAGCGCTGTATACGTAAAACGCAATTGCATAGCATTCAACGCATCGCGGTTTAAATTCTGGAGATTTACATTTACCTCAAGATTTTCATCTACCTGAGATAAGATATGAGACAACTGGTTTGAAAATAATTCTGTGAGTGTGGCACCTCCTCCAATACTACCACCGCTAAAACTATTGGGAGCAGAAAAACGTCGCATCATAATCAAACTAAACACCTGCTTATTTAATTCCTGGTCGTTGGTTTGTAAAATGTCCATGTAATTTTTTACAGGCAAACTAATGGCGGGATCCTGTATATTGGCAAGCGTAGAACAACCTAACGTAATTTCCGGGCTTAGCATGGGTCCCTTCACATTCAGCAGCACATAGGTATCGTACTTGCGTTGCAATTCGGGTCTTTTGTGGAGAGAGGTATCGGTTACAATTGGCTTTAACGAAGTTTGCACCAGGTGCGAAGCATGGATATTCACCACCCCTGCAAACGGATCTCCATTCCATGTGAGGGTATTTTCCTTTTTGGGGTCAATTTTAAAAGCCTTGTTAATGAGGCCTGCCAGCGTAAAGTTATATTGTCCCTTTTTGATATTGATACCACCTACCATTAAAAAATCACCGCGTGTATCTACCTTCATATTCAGGTTGCCCTCCCCCCAGGCTTTAATGATATCTCCGGCTTGCTTATCGAAAATAACTTCTGAATAAGCATCTTCGGTAATTTCAAGATTTAAATCAACTTCTACAGCAGAAGGTTTAGAACTATCTTTTAGGGCATGTATTTTATTACGCACCTTGTAGCGAATAAATTCACTTTGTGTTACATCGCCCGAACTACCTATAGGAATATAAATGCGAGTATCTTTTTCTGTTTTAAGTGTCGCAGAAATTTTCAAATGGTCAAACGCTCCTATCATTCCAACCTTACCGGTTGCATAGGCTTCTCCGTAATACAATTCATTATCTTTTTCACTGGTATTTAGAACATTGAAATTTTTACATTCACCGGAAATATCGACCAGAAAATCCTTAAATCCATCGTGGTAAATTCCGCCTTGTAAAACCCCTGTATTTCCTCGCTTATCGAGGAGTTTTAACTTATGAAATCCGATAACACCATCGTCAAAATAGATCGCGTCGTTTACAAAATACCGTGTTCCTAAATAGTCTATTTTAAAAGAACCATCGCGAATTTTAACATCGCCTTTTACACGTAAATCGGAAGGTGCCCCTCGGATGGTTAACTTACCTGTGGCCACACCGTCGAGTTCACTCATTACCCCGGAAAGTATAGGACTCAAAATAGAGAGGTTGGCTTTGTTTAAATTTGCAATCAGCAATACATCGGTTTTCTTAGTTTCCGTTCCTGGAAAAATTTTCCCGATGGTATTAATAATGGTGGTATTATCGCGGGTTACATCCAACAACACATTCAGGGCTTTATTTTCGTTCACCCAGTCTGTTTTCCCTTTAACATCCCCGATATAGAATTTATCGACAGCCAGACTATCCACAACCACACGCCCTGTAAAATCAAGCGATTGATAAATATCCCGCATTCTAATTTTTGCATTGAGTACACCGGATAATTTATAGTCCAGCAATGGATTTAGATTTTCCAACTGAAAGCCGGTAATGCGCAATACCGCGTCTTTACTCCTGTTTCTGGATACAGAACCAGACATATCAAAAATGGTATTGTTATTATATCCCAATTTGCAATTGGTAAAATCTATGGTTTCCGCATTAAAATAAATCTGATTGGAGTCTTTTACTGCCCAGCGTTTGCCAAGCAACATGGCATAAGAATTTTTTAATTCTAACATTTTTCCTTTTTCCATCAGGCTCAGCACGCCCGATACAGCGATGCGGTTATCGGCCGACTTTTGTTTGATGCTAGAGCTGAACTGAATTTTATTTTTTGCCCAAACCCCCTCAATAAGCAGACGCTCGGTAGGGATAAGCGATTTAAATTCCTGACTGGCGGAAGAAATGATAAAAGAAGCAAGCACATCAGAACTATCTGTAATTTTGGATGTTGAAATATCCAACATACCGTTTCGAATTTCGTGGCCTTGATGAACCAATGTATCGAACGTAATATAGGTATTAAGAATGCTGGTATAGCCCGAGCTATAACTACCTTCCATTCTGGCATTATCGGCCATATAGGTTCCTGGCAAAAAGATATCCAACAGAGGATTGATGCGTTTGAAATGGAAGTTATAATCCAGCTTATACTTTTGAGAAGCAATTTTACCTCGCTTTCGATAGTATTCTTCAATGTATTTTTTCTCGTTGGAAACAAACAGGCTGTATTCCTGATACAGACGAGGTAAATCGTTGAGCAGTGTAGATAACTTGAATGTACCACCTACCTGGCCGTTTACAAAATCGGAATTCAATCTTATAAAACGATTAGGATCATTGTTTACAATAAAGAGCTGAGCAAATTTTAACTGTAGATTTTTATCTTCCAGATTCAGGTCTGAATTCATAAGGGTCGCATCTCCCATTACCTTATCCAGGTCTGTTCCTATAAAATCAAAATCGAAGGTAGTGGCAAACGCAGCGGGTTGCGCACTGAATTTAGTTTTATGCAGATCCCAATGTTCTAATTCCCCTTTGATATCAAACCGTTCCTCGCCTGACATTGCCAGGTCGATGGTCCCTTCTGCTTCAAGTTTAAAATTGGAATCTTTAACACTAATGATTCCGTCAAAAAAGTGATCCTTTAAATTGGCTTGCGTGGAGATATGTTGGTAAGGATATCCATTGATTACAAATTTTGAAAAATCAGCATCAAGACTTAGTTTACATTCCTTCAAGGACAGGCCGTAGCCATCTATAGTGCCTTCCATATCCATTTCGCCAAAGGAACCATACCCTAGCAAATCACCGATCTGAAAATTTTTTGTTTGTAAATATCCTTTATAACTCGAAGCGTTTTTATTGACGGCATTTACATTAAAATTGACATCTGTTTTTAAATATCCTAGGGAGGTTTCGAAATTACCCAATGCTTTAAACCTGGATGCCAAGCCGATAAATCGACCATCGCCTTCAATTCTACCAAACTTATCGAGGAAATTATCCACTACCGGTCCTGTGTATTGTTCAAGATCGCTGCTAAACACTTTGATACGCGAGAACTGCAGCTTCATGTAGGTACTGTCGATCTTGGGCAAACCTGTAAAAGTCAAGTTTCCGGCTAGGTTTCCATTCCTTCCGAAGTAAGCATTCAGGTGACTAATTTTCAATCTGTCTACAGTACCATCTACGTCTGCGTTTATTTTCCAGGTATCGTTAAAGGAAGATAGCGGAGGCGCGAAATGCGCCAGATCTTTTACAAATACAGAGGATTCTCTAAGTCTGGCATGGATGGTAACCTTGTGATTGAAATCACTGAGGTGTGCTAACGAGTCGAAGGTAAATTTTAAATAATCACCTACGAAAGAATCGCCGAGCCGGGCATATAAATCGCTGCATTCAATTGTGTTTTTGGTGAGGCGAAAATCTGTAGACAATTCATGAAGCCGGATGTGGGATTCAAGCAACTTTACCTGGAGGTGTCTGGCTCTTAGTTCAACGGTATCACGTATGGTTTTAAATTTACTTACTAATCCATAAATGCTGTCGAGCGTAAAATGATTCTGATCAAACATCCCATCCGGCAAATAGGGAGAGCGTTGATCATGATACGAAAAACGCACATTGTTGATGGTGAAGCGGCCGATATCAAAGGGAACAGGCTTGCGGTTGGGATCGGGACTAGAAGGTGTTGTAAGTTCCTGAATATTCCAGATTAATTTTGCAAAATTTACTTCTGTACCATTCTTATACCATACGAGGTTTACTTCGCCATTGGTGAGTTCGATGTTATCAATATTGAATTTTCCGCGAAAAAGGGACAATATGGTATAATCCACTTCTGCTTCGTCGAGGTACACCATCTTTCCACCTTCAGGGTCAATACAGGTTACCCCAACCAAGGCGATTTCATCGAACCAATCGATGTAAATTCCTTTTACGGTAATGGTAAATCCTAATTGTTCAGAAAGAAAAGTATTGGCTTTGTTGATCAGAACATGCTGGGAAGCCGGGAGCTGCACCAGTGAAATCAGTAAAATGATTAAGATTACAAAGAGCAGAGATAAATTAAGGATTAATTTCATTAATCCTTTTACTACCTTTGCCTTCCAATTAATAATCTTTTTCAAACTACATGAGCGTTATTCTGGCGATTGAATCTTCGTGCGACGACACCTCTGCCGCTATTTTATACAACGGCAAATTGCGGTCTCATGTTGTGGCAAGCCAGAAAGTGCATGAATTATACGGGGGGGTCGTTCCTGAATTGGCATCAAGAGCGCATCAGCAACATATAGTACCCGTTGTGCATCAAGCGATTCAACAGGCTAATATAACAAAAAAAGAGATACAAGCGGTGGCTTTCACCAAAGGGCCCGGATTGTTAGGCTCATTGCTGGTAGGTGTTTCGTTTGCTAAATCGTTGTCCTTAGCCTGGAATGTTCCCTTGATTGAAGTGGATCACATGAAAGCGCATATTCTAGCTCACTTCCTAGATCCCCAACCGCCCGGCTTTCCCTTTATTTGCCTTACCGTGAGCGGCGGGCACACTCAATTGGTGCAGGTAAACGCTGCTGACGACATGCTGGTATTGGGCCAAACGCAAGACGATGCCGTGGGGGAAGCCTTTGATAAAACGGCCAAAATGCTTGGCCTGCCGTACCCGGGTGGCCCAATGATCGATCAGTGGGCATCTAAAGGCAACCCTTTAGCATTTAAGTTTCCTTCGACCGAGGCACCCGGCTTAAATTTTTCGTTTAGTGGAATTAAAACCGCCTTTTTATATTTCATGCGCAAGCGAACTATGGAGGACCCCTCTTTTCAGGAAAATAATATGGCGGATATTTGTGCCAGTATGCAACATACCTTGATTGGAATGTTGACTGAAAAATTACACCTGGCAGTAAAGCAAACAGGTATTACCCGCATTGCCATTGCCGGGGGCGTATCGGCCAATAAAGGCCTGCGAAAAGCCTTGCAGGAACTATCTGACAAACATGCCTGGCAACTGCATATTCCAGCGTTTGAGTATTGCACGGACAATGCGGCCATGATTGCCATGGCGGCCTCTTTTAAACTAGAAGCAGGGGTATTTGCGGATCAATTTGTGACCCCGGATCCTCGATTGGAATTTTAATGTATTGTAAAAAAATGGCCAAAGAGAAATTTGACAAGAATATTCAAATCAGAAATCGTCGCGCAAGTTTCGATTATCATTTTATCGACACATACATTGCGGGGCTTTGCCTTACTGGCACGGAGATAAAATCCATACGGCTGGGCAATGCCAATCTCACTGATTCGTATTGTGTGTTCCACGAGCATGAATTGGTGCTGAAAAATTTACAAATCTCTCCTTATGCTTATGGGAACGTTTACAACCATGATCCGAAAAGAGATCGCACGTTGTTATTAAAGAAAACGGAACTGCGCAAACTCAAGGAAAAGTCGGAAGAAAAAGGACTTACTATTGCGGTAAGCCGCATCTTTATTAATGACCGCGGATTTGCAAAAATTGAAATCGCCCTGGCAAAAGGAAAGAAGATGTACGACAAACGCGAAGACATTAAGAAGCGGGACATAGAGCGTGAAATGCGTTTCGAATAGTTTTTACCCAGATAAAAAATACGAAAGAACTGAGTTATGAACGACTATCGCTGCTACGCCCAGATGGTAGCCTGATACAGATACCCAAGCAGCCGGCTATGAAAGCAGGAGCGGCCTGGATAGAACGGAAAGCGCCGCGCGCACAGCGCGTGGCCTTGAAGTGATAGCCAGATAAGCCGCCCATATTATTTTTATTCCTACTTTCTATTAAACCCTAATTTCTTAATAGAATTTCTTTTATTGAGAAACATTAGCTATAACCGAGAGCTTTTACAGGAATCGAACAGACGAAATTCTTTTCTAAGCCCATCATTTTCCATGTCGAAATTATCAGTCATGGCTCCATGAACTTTACTACTTGTACACTTCGCTTTTATGTACAAAAGTCGGCATTAAGCCGAATGAAAAACGAGCTCAATAACCCTTTAACATTGGCTTAATCGTGAGACGATAAAATACGTAGTAATACTATTACATCTTAATAACAAAGCCAAAATATATAACTTTTACAATATTTAAATAAATCTAAATTACCTATTACGTATAAATACGTAACAAAATATTTCGACTGTTACGATTAAACACTTATCTGAGTCTCAATTCATTTAAGTAATTTTGAGTAATTTCTCAATCAACTTATAACAACGAAAGGCCTGGAAAGATTACCGGGCCTTTTGTATTTATCTCCTTAGGGAAGACAGAGCAAAAAGGTAAAAACTAAAGCGTTTTTACTGAATTTGGAGTTTAAAGAAGACTTTTTCGCCTTGGTAAATGGCTCCTATGTAATACATACCACTTGGCCAATTTACCTGGAATTTTTGCAGGGTATGGGCGTTGACCTTCCAGGTGTCTACTTTTCGGGAAAAAGCATCGCGAATTTCAATGTCTAAGGATTCCTCTTGAAAAGAAGCGAATAGCGAAATTTCTGAAGTAGTAGGATTGGGATAAAATTCTAACTCCAGGGGATCGAAACGGTTTACAGATATTGTTTCGAGTACGCGACTGTTACCCCATGTATCTTTGATGCGAAGTTGATAATAAGCCGTAAGGTTGATGTAACGAATTTCCTGAAGGCCATAAGAAGTTTGCCCAGCTTTAAGGGAAGAAACTTTTGTGTAAGAAAGACCGTCGGCAGAAAAATAAACTTCTATTGAATCCACATTTTGTTCCCATTCGGTGGTCCACTGCAGGTTCACAGTTCCGAGGTTTTGACTAATCGATTTTTCTTTAACGGTAGCGAAGAGTAAGGGTTCGTAGGGGTTCCAGAAATTTCCTGTCATGAAAAACAAGGCGATTGTTTTAAGAGTAGTTCCGAAATATCCCCCATCTCCTTCTTTGGAGATTCGGTTGTAAAAATCTTTAACCAGATTGCTGCGGTGTCCGCCCATGGCTCCCATGGCCCAGGTAGAAGCGAATAAGACATTGTTGAATTCGCCGACGGTTGGATTGACTGCATTTTGTGCAATGGGTCCTGCGCAATTATTGGCGTATCCGCTGAGCCAATTTGATAAGAGCACCATCATTCCGGTGGCGTTGGGATCGCGGTGCCAAAGCACATCGGTGGCCATGCGCCAGGGATTGCGGCAGGCGTCGTACCCATATTCATTAGGGCCGTTGCAAGCATTGGAAACGCCACCGGTATTGCTCCAATTGCTTACCAGTCCGGTTGAGGGATGGCGATTGGCATTGAGGAGCTCATAGCTTGCGTCTACTACCTCATTAGCCCAAAAGGTACTATCGGCAGGAACATGCCTTGCGAAAAGTTTATAGTACGCTGGGGAAAAATAGCTTGGGTTGCGACAGGTATTGCCGGATCCCCAGCTATCGCCGTTGAGTGTTTGGAAGGTGGTAGGATGAATTTCGTAGGTTTTAATGGCTTGTATCAGATTGGTAGCTTCGGTGCTATAAACAAAAGGATTGGTGGCATCAGGCCATTGACAGGCTGCCACCAGCAGTGCCATGGCGGCATCCAGTTCGGCATCGGTGGCCCCTGTATTGCCCGACATGCCTGCATCGGTGTGCGTGCAGCCTTGACGGTTCCAGCCCATGATGCCTTTGCCCGTGACTGAATTTTTTTTGTAGTAATTCCACAAACCGTCAAAAAGTGTTTTGTCTGCAGCGTAGGCTGCCAGCAGCATTCCATAGGCTATGCCTTCGGACACTGTACGCGCCGGGTCGTCGTAAAGCACGCGGATGGTACCATCGCTGCACGCTTGTGTATAGCCGCTTTTCCAATCGAGATAGGCCAGGTAAGCATGCTGAGACACGCCAAATTGCCCTTTGCCAGGATCGTATTTTCCTTGTGGTAGAGAAGTAGGGAATTGTCCTCCTTTGTAAGGACTCCCTAATTGAGACATAGAGCCCAGCGGCCTTTTGGCTTGCGAAAAAGAAGCAGCAGGCTGCGCCAACACCTTGCCCAGAATAAATGGCAAAACCATCGCAAAGCCCACGACTTTTGCTCTTTTAACGAATGTATATAAATCCCTCATTAAATTTTATCACTAAGCCACCTGTCTTGCTTTTTGCCGAATCTCTAAGAAGGCAAGACTCTCTTCTTACAACCGTGAAATACAAAAATCACCACAAGTTACTGCATAATTCAATACCTTGTTAGCAGCCTATGTAAGGCAAACTGATCATTTTTTGGCATTTTACGTAAGAGCATAAACAGAACAAAAAAGTTACGAATGAAGAAATATTTACTAGCTGCAATATTTATACTCTTGGCTCCTTTGTTGGGAGGACTGTATGGTGCTTTGTTCGATCAATTTACGTTTTTCATTTCCCCCGATTTTTTTATAAAGGTGCGGGGTGTTTCGGAACAATCGCCCTCCTTGCGCTGGGAAGTTGCACAGTCTGGATTTTCCAATACCTGGACTATAGGATTGATATTGGGTACAGTACTCGGATTGGTGGGCTTATTTCACGATGGCCTGAGCAAGCAATGGAAAGTAACCTTACAAAGCTTTTTGATCTCACTTTTTCTGGCTACTGTATTTGCCGTGCTTGGCTTTTGGATTCCTCTTCAGGCCTCCGGACTTCGCTATCCCGATATTGGCGATCAGGAAGCATTCAGGAAAGTAGTACAGATGAATAATTTTGCAAAAATTGGTGGGGTGATTGGCATGCTGGCGGGCATTGGGTGGCATGTATGGAAATTTAGATCGGAACGCAAAAAACGTAATACCCTACCTAAAAGCGTATGAGCTTTGGCTAAGGCTAAGTGCTCAAACGTCCCTCATTGCCCATCTATAAGCCTTGCGATGTCAGCACAGGCTCCTCTGCCTGTGTGTTCAATTATAGGATTTTTGTATTGGATTTACCTGCCAAAAAGAGTCGAATTTCCTGGTTTTTATCTCTTGAAATATTCCTTACATTTACGGTCTATCGCAGTCCCCTGGGGTATCTGCGAAGCATAACACTAAAAAAATTCTATTCATGAAACCTACGTCTTTACCAAGTTGGCAGCGATTAGAAGCGCACTTCCAAACTGTATCCGGTTTGCAAATGCGCGATTTGTTTGATCAGGACCCACAACGTTTCAGTAAATTTTCGATTCAGTTCAATGACATTCTGTTGGATTATTCCAAAAACAGAATTACCGAAGAGACCCGCAGCGTGCTGATACAACTGGCTCATGAAAGTAACCTGAGACAAGCCATAGACAGTATGTTTGGAGGGGTAAAAATAAATACCACAGAAAACCGGTCTGTATTGCATGTAGCCCTCCGGAATCCATCGGCTTCGCATATTACGGTAGACGGTGAAGATGTGATGAAAAAAATTCATCCGGTGTTGGACAAGATGAAGGAGTTTTCGGAGAAAGTTCGCAGTGGTGATTGGAAAGGATATACCGGAAAAAGCATCAGTGATGTAGTTAATATAGGAATCGGCGGTTCGGACTTAGGACCATTAATGGTAACGGAAGCACTAAAATCATACGGACATAGCGGACCAAAGGTGCATTTTGTGTCGAACGTAGACGGCACGCATATTTCAGAAGTTTTGCGTGGATTAAATCCGGAAACGACACTTTTCATTATTGCTTCCAAAACCTTTACTACTCAGGAAACCATAACGAATGCAGAAAGCGCACGTCATTGGTTTTTACAGTCGGCGCAGGAAGTTTCGCATGTTGCCAAGCATTTTGTGGCCTTGTCTACCAACGCTACTGAAGTAGCGAAGTTTGGTATCGACACCAACAATATGTTTGAATTCTGGGATTGGGTAGGTGGCCGTTATTCGCTGTGGTCTGCCATTGGATTATCCATTGCGGTATCCATAGGATTCCAGAATTTCCGTGAGTTATTGGATGGCGCGCACGATATGGACGAGCATTTCCGCACATCTCCTTACGAACAAAACATACCCGTATTATTAGCCTTGCTGGGCATTTGGTACAACAACTTTTTCGGAAGTGAAACACATGCCATATTGCCTTACGACCAGTACATGCATCGCTTTGCGGCTTATTTCCAGCAGGGCGACATGGAAAGTAATGGTAAACGAGTAACCAAAGACGGTGAAGTAATTTCGGAATACAGCACAGGACCTATCCTGTGGGGCGAGCCAGGCACTAACGGTCAGCACGCTTTCTACCAATTAATTCACCAGGGCACCAAACTGATTCCTTGTGACTTTCTGGCTCCGGTAAATTCGCAGAACCCATTGAGCGACCATCATGAAAAATTGCTTGCCAACTTCTTTGCGCAAACAGAAGCTTTGATGAAAGGTAAAAATTGGGACGAGGCACGTGCGGAGCTGGAGAAAGAAGGCCTTCAGGGAGAAGCGCTCGATCGTTTGCTGGCGCATAAAGTTTTCCCAGGAAACCGCCCCACCAATTCCATCATGTTTAAAAAACTAAGCCCAAGGGTGTTGGGTTCTTTGATTGCCATGTACGAACATAAAATATTTGTACAGGGAATTATCTGGAACATCAATTCATTCGACCAATGGGGGGTTGAACTAGGAAAACAACTGGCAAAGAAAATCTTAGGGGAACTGCATTCTTCTGATAAAATCGCGAGCCATGATTCTTCTACCAATGGGTTGATCAATTATTACAAACAACACAAAGCATAAGCTGCATGCACCTGGCCAGTTGGTTGAAGACAGCCAGGTGCATGCTTTATATATCCTAACCATTTCGTTTGAATTTCGTAGTTGGCTGTTACAGGGATTAAGGAATGCATGGATGTAGAAATGGTGTGGTTTGATTTTGCCACATCGGGAATACCGGAAGAATAATTAAGTATTGTTGAAAGTCAACCGGATTCGTTTTTTTGAGGTATGAGTATTCACACCCTGGCAATCATTAAACTTTTCTGATAAGAAATCCAATAAACAAATTAGCAACATAATAATAACAGGTAGTATGATCATTGACCGTCTGGTAAAAAAAGAGACTTGTCTGGCTGTAATAGGTTTGGGGTACGTCGGTTTACCCATAGCCCTTGAGTTTGCCAGAAAAATAAAAGTGGTAGGCTTTGACATCAATGAAAGTCGTGTTGAATTGATGAAAAAAAATATTGATCCGAGTGGGGAACTTGAATCAAAAGACTTTGAAGGATGCGACATAGAATTTACCTGTAAGCCGGAGGATTTAAAAAAAGTTACTTTCTTTATTGTAGCAGTTCCTACCCCTATCGACGAGTTTAATCTTCCCGATCTGAAGCCTTTGTTGGGAGCATCCAAAACGGTGGGAAGTGTGCTGAAAAAAGGAGATTATGTTGTATTCGAATCTACCGTATACCCGGGTTGTACCGAAGAGGATTGTGTACCGATTTTAGAAAAACTGTCGGGCTTAAAAGCCGTGCAGGATTTTAAGCTTGGCTACTCTCCGGAGCGCATTAATCCGGGAGATAAGGAGCATACCCTTTCCAAAATTATTAAAGTAGTGTCGGGTTGCGATGAAGAATCCTCTGCACAGATTGCACAGGTTTACGAACTGGTAGTAAAAGCCGGTGTGCACAAAGCCTCAAGCATCAAAGTGGCCGAAGCCGCCAAAATCATCGAGAACACGCAGCGCGATTTAAATATTGCTCTGATGAACGAACTCTCGATGATTTGCCATAAACTGGGCATCAATACCTTTGAGGTGCTCGAAGCAGCAGGCACCAAATGGAACTTTCTAAAATTTACGCCAGGTTTGGTGGGTGGTCATTGCATAGGTGTAGACCCATACTACCTTACTCATAAAGCCAAACAATTGGGATATAATCCAAATGTTATTCTAAGCGGTCGCCACATCAACGATAGCATGGGACAGTACATTGCTAAAAATACAGTACAAATGCTGATCAAGGCCGGCAAAGTAATTAATGCTTCGAAAGTATTGGTGATGGGCGCTACGTTTAAAGAAAACGTAGAAGACATTCGCAATTCCAAAGTGGTCGATATTATCCGCGAACTAAAAGAATATAGCTTACAGGTAGATGTGGTAGATCCCTATGCTTCGCCGGAAGAATTCGAGCACGAATACGGCATTAGCATGTGCAAGGAAGCATCGCAAGGCTACGACGCCATTGTATTGGCGGTCATGCACCGCGACTACCAGCAACTAGGGCAGGAGTACTTTAGTAAATTGGCAGGAACGAATCCTATTTTTGTTGACATCAAAGGAATATTGCGGAATAAACTCAGCGGTTTTACGTATTGGAGTTTGTAATGCAAGCCTCCAACTAAGCAGTTCCAAAGGTTGGTTGTCAAGCTAAATATCCCTACGAATATACCTTTTTCAAAGTAGCAAGAACTTGGGCGTGTCCCTTGTGGTGGCGCCTTCGGCGCCACGTCACCGCGGGCCGGGCTATCGCTTCAAGCCCTTGTTGGGGTTGTGGCGCCTTTCGCGCCACAACGCCAACAGGCTTTACACTCTATCCCTCACGCAACACCAGCCCTGCCATTAGAAATAGAATTTCCCTGTAGAAATTCGTCTGTCAAAAACCGAAAACCAAATCGGATGTTTCAAAAAAATTCGAAAACAAGAAATGATTTTCGAAGCCCAATATTTTCTATGTCGGAATTAGAATCCATGGAACTACCATCCATGAACTTTCTCCATCGCACGCTTCGCAACTATGGGGAAAAGCCGCTTGAACCGCAATTAGACAGTAGAGATTGCAACGAGAGCCGAAAGCTCACTATCAAAGCGCGTTCCCACAAGAATTTAAGAGGAAGGAATACCAACCCATATTTCGACGAGGAAATTCGAGGAAACACACTCTGATAAAGAGATTTCGACTCGTAGTACATGTACTACAGCCTAATTGCGGTTAATAAGCCTTATAAAAACGAAAGCCTTCCTTGGAAAAAGAAGGCTTTCGTTTTTATAAGAATACGGCAACATAGGCATTCCAGATTTTTTCCGCCTGGTTATTTCAAACG
Organism: Cytophagaceae bacterium; assembly: GCA_025454925.1. Classification (GTDB taxonomy): domain Bacteria; phylum Bacteroidota; class Bacteroidia; order Cytophagales; family Cytophagaceae; genus JALONM01. Next base: position 59,130 of record JALONM010000006.1, on the reverse strand, counting down.
GATCTGATTGTTGTGAAACAGTAAGCCATGGCCCGGGAAATCAGAGTTGGTGAGCATTTCCAACTGTTTGAAAGCTCCTTCTGTCGGATCGATCACGGGTATCCCCTCTCCTATCTGGCGTGTAGAAATAACATCCGCTTTCATAAACTCCCCCTTTTGATTCGTCATTACTTTTATAATCGGAGCCAGTCCATTAATTCCTTTTAAATTAAACCTGCCATAGGTACAAAAATTACCAAGGCTGTAGGCTATGAATCTATTTTTATACACTTCAACCGCCCTGGTTACGTGCGGACCATGACCAAACACCACATCGGCACCGGCATCGATCATGGCATGACTGAATGCATGCACATTACCACGGTCTTCGCCGTAAAAGATTTCTGTATTCTTGGTGACATGCGTATGCTTGCTTCCTTCCGCGCCGCCATGAAACGAAACTATGAGAATATCGCATAAGCTATCCACCTTCTTTACCAGTTTTGCCGCTTCGCGAATATTCTTAATGTCGCAGGTTCCGCCGTTAGGCGAAAAAGCCACCAGCCCGAACTTTTTTCCATCGCGTTCCACAATTGTATAAGGATGCGTAAGGAGTCCAGCAAACCCCAGTCCAGCCTCCGACAACGTTTTGGCAGTGCTCCGGCGACCGGTTTCACCAAAATCGCCGACATGATTATTGGCTACACTAATTAAATCAAAACCTCCCTGAAGAAAATATTGTGCATATCGAACAGGCTGCCGGAAAGCGTAACAGACCGCAGGATTGGAACATGATTTGACTTCACCACCTTCGTTGAGAAAAGTCCCTTCTGCGTTGCCAAAAGTAATGGTTGCAGACTTCAGGTATGAAGCGACAGAATCCAACAAATTTTTCCCATCGTTGGGAGGCAAGTAGGAAGGGGAAGGATAATTTGTTCCGAACATGATATCGCCTACTCCGGCAATGACTACGGAATCTTGTTTCTGTGCCCCAAGGAACAGAGGCAGTGCTAGTAGAAAAGATAGGAAATTAGTTTTCATACGATCAATGGAATTGGATGTAAATTACAAAAGGCAAGGCGAATGCCAAAAGTGTTGGAAAAATGTTTCTCAATCGATATCTTCCAGTATGATGAAAGCAATGTATTTTTCGGCTCTGGTAAGTGTTGGTATTTATTGCCTGATCTCACCTTTAGCCAAGGCGCAGGTTACCAAATTAGAAACGATAATTCAACAAGGGCATTCGGGCGCTGTAAAAACGGTTTGCCTGAGTGGAGATGGCAAGCTGGCTGCCACCGGTAGCAGGGACCGCCTGGTGAAATTATGGGATGTGGAATCGCGCAAAGAATTACGAAACTTAACCGGTGCGGGTCTTACCCTCAACAGCCTGCAATTTAGCGCCGACCATAAATGGCTGGCAGCAGGTAGCTATGACCAGAAAGCACGTGTATGGGACATCATGAGTGGCAAACTGCTGTTTACAAGTCCTGAATTTGACAAATACATCACCGATGTTGCCTTTACCCCCGATGGAAAATCGCTGGTAGTGGCGGGATACAGCGACAGCCTTGAAATTTTTTCAATGTCTTCCACCAAGCGCGTACTCAAAATTGCTGTGAATGCAGATCAAGGCAGAGGCATGGGGGTGCAGGTAGAAATAAGTCCGGATGGAAAATGGATGGCACTGGGTGAAGACAATAAAACAGTTCGAGTATTCCGGGTTTCAGATTGGAGTTTGGTGCATACCTTTACACCTGCCAGAGGCTCCTGTGGCGGTTGCGGCACCGTTATCAATTTTAGTCAGGATAGTAAATTGCTGGCCAAGTTTTCGCAAAATGGAGCACCGGAAGTATATGAACTGGAGACGGGAAGACTCATGGCTACCTTCGCCATGGAAGGCGATGACATTGGTGGCATCGTTTTTTCACCGGACAATCAGCTTTTGTATTGCATGGCAGACACTCTGCTTTCGGTGCTGCAAGTTTCTTCACAAAAGCGATTAGACTCAGTGTATATAGGCAAGCATGGCACCATTAACGAAATGGTGATAGACAAAGAGGGAAAACAGTTGTACATGGCTTGCGACAAAAATACGACGCTGGTATGGAACATTGCTGAACGTAAAATTGCAGGAACGCTGGAAGGCTTGCTGCAAAAGGCCGACAAAGGGGGCTTGGACTACGATCCGGATTCGTATTGGTCTTCTCACATAGCCCAGTATACCAAGCTAAAAACTGTAATTTCGCTGGCGCCCGACAATGTGCATGTGGCCAGTGGCAAAATTGGGAAAAAAGCGGTTTGGTGGAACCTGGAAAAAGGAAGTGCCGATAAAATTTTAGATGGACATTCCAAAGCCGTTTTAAGTCTGGAACATAGTAAAAATGGAAAACTACTGATAACCGGCGATATAGCGGGCGATGCCATGGTATGGGACTTGAACAGCGGACAGTCGCTGCGCAGCATTCATCACAGCCGGCATCCTATTCTGTGCATGAGCATACATCCTTCCGGAGAGCAAGTGGCCCTAGGTGGTTGGGAAAGCCAGGTAAGCGTTTGGAATATACAAACAGGCACCAAAGAATCCTTGCTCGATCTGGATGGTGGAGCTCCTTACTCACTAAGTTTTAGTCCGGATGGATTGTACCTGGTTGTTGGAAGACTCAATAAAACTTTGGAGTTATACGAACCTGATTCTCGGAAACTGGTGCGAAGTTTTATCGGACACAGTGATATGGTTTCCTCCGTTAGCTTTGGAAACGATAAATACAAGATGCTGAGTGCTTCGTGGGATGGATCGGCAAGGTTGTGGGATATTACCACAGGCATTATGCTCCAGAAATTTAAAACCAACGAACCCCTGCATGCCGCGCTGATTATGCCGGATGGAAAAAGAATTATTACCGCGGGCGACGACCGCATTATTCGAATCTGGGATATTGGCAGTGCCAAGGTGTTAAAAACCCTGGAAGGCCATCAAACACAGATTACTTCCTTGCAAATCACCAGTGACGGAAAATCACTTTTATCGTACAGCATTGATGGGATTATAAAATGTTGGAACCTGGATAAGGGCAGTGAGTTTTATGAGCACATTCATTTGAATGAGCGCGATTGGATGGTAAAAACCAAAGAAGGCTATTTTAATGCCACCAATGGAGCTCGCAATTCCATTCATTTTGTGCGCGGATTGGAAGTATTTAAACCCGAGCAATTTTTTAATGAGTTTTACCGACCTGATCTTTTTAGTTCCATTTTCAAATTAAGAGGCAATACAGAATCCGGCTCCCAGGTAAGCATTGATTCCCGCTTAAACCAGGCTCCTCCTCCTCTGCTGAAAGTGGCACTGCAACCTTTGGCCAATGGAAAACAAGCCAGCCTGCATGTGCGCATGACCGACCTGGGGGGTGGTGTAGCAGAATTACGACTCATGCATAATGGCAAAAATATTGAAATCAAACCGGCTCGACTTCAATTTCCGGAAGGGAAAAACAATTCAAAGATTTATGTAGACACGGTTGATCTGGTAGGAGGCATGAATACTTTCGAAGCGGTAGGCATTAACCGTCTCCGAATTGAATCGCCGCCATCAAGTGCGCAATACCTGGCCCCTTACGCACCCAATGCCGCTGTGTGCCATGTGCTTGCTATAGGTATTAATAAATACAAAAACGCCAACATGGAATTAAACTATGCGCGAAAAGATGCCGAAGATTTTGTGCAAACATTTGCTGCAAAAGGTAAAAACCTATACAAGGAAATTCGTGTGCACAGCTTGTTTGATGCTGAAGCCAGCAAAAAGAATATCTTAGACACTTTGGATAAACTTTCTAAATCTATTGCTTCGCACGATGTGTTTGTTTTATACTATGCCGGACATGGTAGTATGAACGATGGAAAATTTTATTTTATCCCACATGAATGTACTCGTTTGTATGAAGCTGGAGCCCTCTCCAGCAGCGCTGTGGAGGCCAGTGAAATCCAAAACCGCCTACAAAAAATAAAAGCGTTGAAGCAAATCATAATCATGGATGCTTGTCAATCGGGAGGATCGGTGGAACTATTGGCGATGCGCGGAGGCATGGAGGAAAAAGCGATGGCTCAACTTTCCAGGAGTGCCGGCATTCACATTCTTGCTTCTGCAGGAAGTGAACAAAATGCAAAAGAAGTGGCTACTCTGAAACATGGAATATTTACGTATGTACTCCTGAAAGCCTTGGAGGGAGCGGCAGACGGAGCTCCCGACGATGGCAAGATCACTCTGTTTGAAATCAAATCATACCTCGATGATCAGGTACCGGAATTAAACCGTGAACACAGCAATAAGATTCAATACCCGTATACGTTTTCACGAGGACATGATTTTCCCTTGGTGTTAGAGTAGAAACCTTAGGTTTGAATTACACCTACGTTAAAGTCTGGAATCTTGGCGTTTTGATTAGCCATCTCAATGCCCATGGAAATAAGAGTGCGAGTCTGCAGTGGATGAATGATACCATCTGTCCATAAGCGGGCCGCGGCGTAATAAGGAGAGAGTTGCTCTTCGTACTGGCCTTTTATTTCGTTGAGTAATTGAGATTCTTCTTCTGGAGTAATTTCCTTGCCTTTGGCTTTGAGGGAAGCCACCTTTATTTGCAAGAGTGTTTTAGCGGCAGCAGCTCCTCCCATAACGGCCATCTGAGCCGTAGGCCATGCGAAAATCAAACGCGGGTCGTAGGCTTTGCCACACATGGCATAATTGCCGGCACCGAAGGAATTACCAACGAGGATGGTGAATTTAGGGACTACCGAGTTGGACATGGCATTTACCATTTTTGCTCCGTCTTTGATAATGCCTCCCATTTCGGACCGGGAGCCAACCATAAATCCCGTAACGTCATGTAAAAACAGTAAAGGTATTTTTTTCTGATTGCAATTCATGATAAAGCGTGCTGCTTTATCTGCGGCATCGGAATATATGACGCCCCCCATCTGCATTTCATTGGTTTTGGTTTTTACTATTTTGCGCTGATTGGCTACTATGCCTACGGCCCAGCCATCGATGCGAGCCAAACCACAAATCATCGATTTTCCATACAAGGCTTTGTATTCATCAAATGATCCTGCGTCGATGATACGCTCCAATAGCTCCATCATGTCGTAGGGTTTAGATCGATCTGCCGGAAGCAAGCTCAATATTTCCTGAGGATCTTTGGCGGGGAGTTTAGGATCAGCACGATCAAAGCCGGCCAGGGGCGAGTGTCCCATTTTCGATATCATACTCCGTATTTTATCGAGGCATACCTGGTCGTTTTCACATTTATGGTCGGTTACTCCGCTAATTTCGCAGTGTGTGGTAGCGCCGCCCAAGGATTCATTATCAATATCTTCTCCTATGGCTGATTTTACAAGGTAAGAGCCTGCTAAAAAAACGCTTCCTGTTTTATCAACGATCAAGGCTTCGTCGGAAAGAATGGGCAAATAGGCTCCACCTGCCACACAACTGCCCATGATGGCTGCAATCTGCACTATACCCATAGACGACATCACCGAATTATTTCTGAAGATGCGGCCGAAATGTTCTTTATCCGGAAATACGTCTTGTTGCAAGGGCAAAAAGACTCCTGCGCTATCCACCAGGTAAATGATGGGTATCTTGTTTTCCATAGCAATCTCTTGGGCACGAAGATTCTTTTTAGCCGTCATCGGAAACCAGGCACCAGCTTTTACGGTGGCGTCGTTGGCAACCACCACACAAAGTCTTCCTTCCACTTTACCTATCACCACTACCACTCCTGCGGAAGGACAACCTCCGAATTCTTCATACATACCCTCAGCCGCCAATGCACCAATCTCAATGGTTTCTGTATCCTTATCCAACAAATAGGCTATACGCTCTCGAGCAGTCCATTTTCCTTTTTCATGTTGTTCGGCAATTTTCTTCGCACCGCCTCCCATCTTCACTTGTTCATATCGCGAAGTAAGTTGCTGACACAACTGCTCTAAGGATTCTTTGTTTTTTAAAATTTCAGGTTCCATTGTTATTCCATTTGAGTGTGGAGTTTCCGATTCATTTATCCCATTCGCCCGAACTTCCGGGCAGCCATTATCGCCGGAGAAAGGCTAGTGCATCGCCATCGGATACACTAAAAAATACTCTAACTACTTTATAGTAACGATATTTATTAAAAAAAGTTAGAATGCATCAAACCGTAAGCTCAAAATCGAAACAGTCGTTACGGATTGGGTATCTACCATCGCTATTATGAATATACGCATTATTCAGTGCAGTAGCATGTATGTTAGGAGTTTTGCTTGCATGGCTTTTCTTCATAGATTTTTTATGGAGAAAGATTGCTGCGTGAGGGACAGAGCGAAAAGCCCGCAGTGGCGTTGGCGCTGAAAGCGCCACCACGAGGACTTGCAGCGAAGGCCCGGCCTATAGTGGCGCTAAAGGCGCCACGACGGGACACGCCCATACTTCTGATTTAAATTTAAAAACCGACTATTATAATCAAGGGCTTCAGAAAAAATCGGGTAAGAAGTTTTTTTAAAGTCCCTGATTCTCTAAACCAAAAATCTTTTTTATCGAATACTTCTCGTCTTAGGTAAAATGCCGATTTAAAACACCGAACTATTTATCGTAAAAGGTATAAGAAACTTTAGTAGTTGTTTTCAGCTTTCCATCGTGGTAATGGATTTGTTTCACCAACCTACCAGACTCATCGTAAAAATATTCAAGAGAACTCGTTGTTTTTTTGTTAAGGCCGTTTTGCTGAGTTTCCATTTTTACTTTCAATCCCTTCTCGTTGTAGTAATAATGCCGAACAATAAATAATTCCTTTCGTTTCGTCTCCTGATCGTATGAAAAAAAAGATTCTTTTACCAATAAGGAATCTTTATAATCATAATGATATTCTTCCCTATTTTCTCCTTGAAATTTTGAAAGCGCAAAAACCTTTTTACCTGCGGCGTTGTAGCGGCTTTGAAACTCCCATTCCAATACCGAATCTTTATTAAACTGAAGACTTTTTACCAATCGTCCAAGGCTATCGTAACTGAGCAAATACGAATCTACAAAAAAAGTTTTCTCCTCCGGGTAGGTTCGTTTTTGCCAGATTAAATCGCCTTTGGAATTGTATTGATACTCCCAGAAATCGGACACTTCGCCTTTGTCATTGTAGAGGGTATCGGCAAGGACTTTTCTGTTCTTATGTTGTACATATCGGCGCACCGATTCTAGGTTTCCTTCAATATCAAATTCCTTCCAGGCAGAAAGAAATCCATTGGATAAATACTCCAAGGTATAGGAGTGCCCCGGATTTCCCAATGCGGAATAATCTGTGTAGGTAGCCGATTTTACTTTCGCCGGTTGTGCCTGTAAGACACCTATCAAAAATAAAAGAACCAAAGGCAAGCGCATACCCCAAAAATGTTATTCTTATTTTTACTTACGTTCTGTTTTTTACCTTACTCCACGTGCCGAAGCACCAGTACTGTTCTATTCGTCAGATAAATACTCAAGTACCTGAATTCATCGGTAAAATGATCTACGGAATTGTCAACTCTGCCGAAGCCACCAAAATTCTTGTCATCGGAATTCAAAACGATACGGTAGGTACCTGGTTTAGGCACCCTGAATTTATATCCAAATATAGAATTGGAAACACTAAAATTGAATACAAAGATGAGGTTGTTGCGCTCGAAAATAATGACTTTGTTGGTATCGTCCATATTCAATTGCTGAGCGGGCAAAGCTTTTAAGATATGTTGATCTTTTACAAAGTTCAACATGGCTTTATCAAAATTACTCAGGAATTGATATTTCAGTCTGCTGTCGTCAACTAGCGACCATTGGCGGCGAGCGTATTTATAGCTCCAACCATTTCCTTCCCTTGGAAAATCAAGCCACTCAGGATGTCCGAATTCATTGCCTATAAAATTCAGGTATCCTTCTCCACCTAAGGTAAGTGTGAAGAATCGAAGCATTTTATGCAATGCAATTCCACGGTCGATGATAAAATTTTCATCGCCGATCATCATGTGGAAATACATTTCTTTATCCATCAGCCAGAATGCAAGCGTCTTATCGCCTACGAGTGCCTGGTCATGACTTTCGGCGTAACCGATGGTTTTTTCTTTGTAACGGCGATTGGTGAGGATGTGCCACATTTCATGGATATCCCAATCTTCGTCGGATTTCTCTTTCAATAGTTTAATCCAATAATCCGGAATACCCATTCCAAGTCGGTAGTCAAATCCCACCCCACCTTCTTCCTGAGTTCTGGTTAGTCCGGGCATTCCACTTACATCTTCTGCAATAGAAATTGCTTCTGCCCGAAAATCATGAATAAGCTTATTCGCCAATTGCAAGTATATAACCGCATCCCAATCTACATCCCCTTTAAAATATTTGTCGTAGTGGTCGAAGGTGGTAAATCCGTGATGGTAATAAAGCATTGAAGTAACACCATCAAAACGATAGCCGTCGAAGTGGAATTCTTCCAACCAATACCGGACGTTGGACAATAGAAAACGTTTCACTTCCCATTTTCCATAGTCGAACAATTTACTATCCCAGTGCTCATGGTTGCCTCGGCTTCCGCTATGGAAGTATAAATGATCGGTTCCATCGAGCAAGTTTAAACCTTCGGCGGTATTTTTAACGGCATGGCTGTGCACGATATCCATGATTACACTTATACCCATGCCATGCGCAGTATCAATGAGTTCTTTAAGTTCTTCGGGAGTTCCAAAGCGGAAAGAAGGAGCAAAGAAATTGGAAACATGATACCCAAATGAGCCATAGTACGGATGTTCCATTACAGCCATGAGCTGAATAATCGTATAGCCGGCTTCTTTGATCCTAGGGAGAATACGCTCAGTAAATTCTTTATAGCTTCCGACCCCTTCGGTTTCCTGAGCGATGCCCACATGGGCTTCATAAATCAGCAGTGACTCGGGGGGAGCTGGGTTCTCATGCTTCCATGTGTAGGGAGCTGCGTTCCAAACCTGAGCAGTAAAATCATTGTTGTGTGCTTGCTGATACACGCGGTTGGCATAAGCAGGAATGCGATCCATGGTGCCCATATCGGAAACAACGCGAATTTTATAATTGCTTCCATGGGTGAAAGTATCTTTGTACTGATGGTAATTCAGAAAAATTTCCCAATCGCCGTTTGACTTTCGCTGCATGGGGTGACTTTCCGGATTCCATTGATTAAAATCTCCTAACAGATAAATGGCATTCGCGCCAGGAGCCCATTCGCGCAGGTACCAGCCCTGATGCTCGGCATGGAAGTGCAAACCATACCATTTATGGGCGCTTGCAAAATTCAGTAGTGAGTCGCTGTGAATGGTGATGATGTTCAGCGCTTTTTCATACCGGGTAATTCTATCTGAAATATCCTGATGATAAGGCTCTAACCATGGATCATCCTCTATTAATGCTATCGTACGTTTCTGATCTTCCACTCCTGTAATGTATTTTGGATATACTTTCTATTTATATTTTTTTCCTGTAAAAACCTTGAAGTTACCTAAAATTCGGAGCTAAGGAAATACCTTGTCTAGGCCACAGGGTACAAGGGATCACCTGCTACAACCGCATTGGATGCAGGTTTCAGAGTGCATTAAAACACTCTTAAATGTACTATTGAAAGCAAATATATATGAAATAATTTAGAAGTATTTTAATAAATATTTATAATTTATGTATATTTGCGCAAACATTTATGACATGCAAGCACGATTCATAGTATTGGCGTCTATTTTCGCCGTGGTCATTTCGTCCATGGCTCAGTTTTCAGTTGGTATTACTGGTTTTCCTCAAATTTCCTCCAACTCTTCCGATAATATCCGCAGTAGTTCAGTATTAAGAAACAGAATTACATTCTCAGGTGGTGCGGGGCTTTTGTTAGGTTATGATTTTTCCGACCGAATTGGTATTCGCACAGGATGCATCTATTCTTCCCAGAATCAAATCATACGATCTACCTATACTCTTTACGGCACTCCTTATGAACACGTGGGCAAAAAACGGTTTGACTATTTGAAGTTTCCTGTATTGGTGAAATTCTCTCATCCCATAGCAAAAAAAATCCGATTCAATTATTTCCTAGGTCCACAGTTATCGTATTTACTTAAATACGATGGCGGAATGGTGGTATATATTCCCGATGTTTTCTTCGACTTACCAGTTACGCCTTCTGGAAATGATTATTACAAAAAGTTAGTATTGGATGCAACAGGAGGCTTAGGCTTTGACATCAGCATCTCGAAACGCAGTGAAATCAACACCGGATTTAAATTGGACTATGCGATTACAGATACAGAAAACAAAAATGCTACCTACGAAGGTTTTGATCTTCAGGAGATCAACGGACAAGGTGATCGCGCTGCCCGAAACATAACCGGCGCCCTTATGATTGGCTTTACCATCAAAATTCTTGGAAGAGAAAATATATTGGCCCCTTCAAATAAATTCAGAGGTAAATCCTACGGAAAAAAGAGAAGATTTTAAGCTCAATTCATATTCCATTTCCCATTTTCGTTTCTTTCTAAAACGCCAACAGCTATCTTCGGATGGCTGTTGGCATTTTTAGCCTTTCATTAACACAATCCTTACAGATAATCTTTGTTCTTGCTCATAAAGGCTTTATCAGAACGATGCTCGAATGCCTGCCGGCAGATCCACTCATCTTATCTAATTAAGGCTCCACCATCGTCGTTTCATTGCAAACTTAGACATCAACAGAGGGTCCTAGGAACCCTTCAGCGGGAATAAAAAAAGTCCCACCAAGGGGACCTTCTTTATAATGATATTACGAGTTACCCTTACTTGGCGTAACTTACGGATCTCATTTCACGAATTACTGTTACTTTGATCTGACCGGGATATTGCATATCGTTTTCAATCTTTTTAGAAATTTCAAACGAAAGAATTCCTGCACGTTCATCGCTTACATTGTCGGCATCGACGATGACACGAAGTTCACGACCGGCTTGAATAGCGTAACATTTGGTAACTCCGTCGAAAGAAAGCGCCAATTGTTCAAGTTCTTTCAACCGTTTGATATAGGATTCCATTACCTCCCTGCGTGCGCCGGGGCGGGCTCCGGATATGGCATCACAAACCTGAATGATTGGGGAGATAAGCGAAGTCATTTCGATTTCATCGTGGTGAGCACCAATGGCATTGCACACTTCCGCATTCTCCTTGTATTTTTTGGCCAATTCCATTCCCAATAATGCGTGTGGTAATTCCTGCTCCTCGGGATATACTTTTCCGATGTCGTGCAACAATCCGGCACGTTTGGCAAGCTTGGCATTGAGTCCTAATTCGGCGGCCATCACGGCGCACATCTTTGCCACTTCTCGGGAGTGTTGCAGCAAATTCTGTCCGTAGGATGAACGGAACCGCATTCTTCCGATATACTTAATTAATTCGGGGTGTAAGCCATGAATACCTAAATCAATGACCGTACGTTCACCGATTTCAACAATTTCTTCTTCGATGTTTTTGAACGTCTTGGCGACTACTTCTTCGATCCGGGCGGGGTGAATTCTTCCATCCTGTACAAGACGGTGCAAAGACAAGCGCGCTACTTCGCGGCGTACCGGATCGAAGCCTGAAATAATAATGGCTTCAGGCGTATCATCGACAATAATTTCAACTCCGGTGGCAGCTTCCAGGGCGCGGATGTTCCGTCCTTCCCTACCGATGATTTTCCCTTTGATATCGTCGTTTTCAATATTGAACACCGAAACACAGTTTTCTATGGCATGCTCGGTAGCGGTGCGTTGAATGGTTTCGATTACGATTTTACGGGCCTCTTTCGTAGCGGTAAGTTTAGCTTCTTCCACAATATCTTTGATGTGTGCCGAAGCCTTGGATTTAGCCTCTTCTTTAAGTGCTTCGATCAATTGAGTCTTGGCTTCGTCGGCGGAAAGATTCGCTATCTTTTCAATTTGAGAAACCTGTTGCAAACGAAGCTTTTCTACTTCTTCCTTTTTCTTGTTAACAATTTCTAATTGAGCCTGAAGGTTTTCCTTAGCGCTGTCGAGTTCGGCTTCTTTTCGATTGTTTTGCTCAATCAGCTTGGAAGCCGACTGTTCGCGTTGCTTTACTTTGTTTTCATTCTGAATGATGAGGTTCTTCTTTTTATTAACCTCTTCTTCGAATTCGGATTTAAGCTTGAGGTATTTCTCTTTGGCTTCGTGAATTTTATTATTTTTCACAGTTTCGCCTTTGAGCTCGGCTTCTTTGATAATGAGTTTTGCTTTTTCTTCAGCATCAGTGAGAGCTTTGGTAAATACCTTAGCCATCAGCATTCTGCCTACAAACACCCCCACCGCGAGTCCGGCGATAAGGGCCAAAATGATATAGAGTAGAGCGTCCATGGATATAGATTATTATATAATCAGACGCAGAAGATTGGATTTATTCGGTAAGAGCCGTTGAAATGAGGTCATCCATATCGGATAGCTTCTGATGAATTACCTTTAACGAGGCATTGGAATCTTCACCTGAAGTTATTTTTTCGACAAAACAATCAAATGCTATCATGGCTAGCAAATCTTGTTTGTCTTCGACACCGAATTGTTGCTTGAATTCATTTATTTTTTCATTCAGCAACCGACCGGCGCTTCGGATTTTGTCCTGGTCGTCGGCCTGTACCCGCATGGGATATTCGCGGTCTGCAATCCGGATTTTTATGGATAAATCGCCCATAAGGGGGATGTATATCTACTATTCGTTCAGCTGTGCTATACACTTGTCAATTTCCTTAATGTATTCATTTATTTTGAGTTTAATCTCATTTCTCTGAATACCATCTTCTGCGATTGACTCGACAATACTAGTACTTTTTTCTTGATTTTCAAACTCCTGGCGTTTTTGAGCGAGTTCTTTCAGTTCCCGGTTGGCTTCTTTAGAAGCTTCCAACTGTATTTTCAGGGATTCATTTTCCAAAACGATGCGATCACGCTGCTGCACATGATCTGCCACCTGCATCTCGAGGTCTTCAATACGCTGTGCCGCATCGGTATGCATGGCTTGTTGATCTTGCAAACTTTGCTTGATTTCATCGTATTCCTGAAAAAAAGTATCGCTGTTGTTCTGAATGGTACTGATCTCATTCTGAATATTCTCGAGGGCATCCATCAATTGCCGGCGTTCAAGCTCTAATTGCTGTTTATCCTGAATGAGTTGCTGCACTTCCTCCTGGCTCCTGTCGCGTTCAGCCAATGCCTGGGCATAAGCATCCTGAAGCATTTGCTGGGCTTCCAGCTCTTCCTCGGAAATAACCGGATTGGATTTCAATTGGTCGATTTCAAGGAGCAAGGTCTGAATCGTTTGTTTTAAGCTACGATTTGACTCCATGCTAACCAGCAATTCTTTGCGAAGCACCAAATGCTCTTCTACCAGTTTGCGTACTTTATGTTCGAAGGGTCCAAGTATATCCTGCATGTACTGAGTTTTAAATTCAGGACATGAATTTCTTGAATAGGACGAAAATAAACAAGATGAGGGCTATAACGATACCCACAATTATCGAAGTAGAATTGTTAAATGCTGATTCCATACACGTTTCTATTCCCAGACAATACTATTATAATACCATTTCGGGCACTTGTTCTGGCACCCACAAGCGGCCTTCCGTAGCGAGTTTTATCTCTTCCACGCTTACTCCAGGAGCCCGTTCAACCAGTTTAAATCCACCTTCCTGCATAACTTCCAATACGGCCAGATCAGTGACAATTTTTTTTACACATTTTATTCCGGTAAGCGGCAATGTGCATGCATGCAAGAGCTTAGACTCTCCTTCCTTACTTTTATGCTGCATGGCCACGATGATGTTGTTGGCGCTGGCCACCAGATCCATGGCGCCCCCCATGCCCTTTACCATTTTACCAGGTATTTTCCAATTGGCGATATCTCCCGTATCCGACACTTCCATGGCACCCAGAATGGTTAAATTTATTTTACCACTCCGGATCATGGCAAAACTTTCGGCAGAATCAAACAACGCAGCACCCTTCAGTGCTGTAATGGTTTGTTTACCGGCATTAATCATATCCGGATCTTCTTCACCTTTTTCGGGAAATGGTCCCATACCCAACAATCCGTTCTCTGACTGCAGGATTACTTGTTTTTCAGGAGGGATGTAATTCGCCACCAGGGTTGGTATTCCAATACCCAGATTTACATAATAACCTGATTTAACCTCTTGTGCAATGCGCTTTGCAATCCCATATTTATCAAGGCCCATAACTAAAAATATCAAGTTTACTGAATAAGACCAATTCCATCTACGTAAAACGCAAATTTTGGATGTAATAAAGTTCGCTGTATTGCGCTATACCTCTTGAACAAAATAGCGAAGTGTAAAACGGCAGACAAGGAACAAGCACAGGCCGCTGAAGAGTATGAATGATTTAATGAAAGCCACGCAAATCCTAGAGCTCACCCTTTTGTATTAGGATGCGGAATAAGCCGGTAAGCCAGGTGAAAAATATTAAAAATAAACCCGCCAAGCTGCAGACAACCAACCATTGCAGATCGTAACTTCTCTGAAACATTTCTATTGACATGGAAGGAAGTAAGGTATCAAGCAAATAAAATGATAATCCGAACCCGGAATACGTAATGGCCAGTCGAATCAGAATAGTATAGGGCACTCGAATATCGGTATACCAATGAATATAGGCCAGGTAGCAAAAAGAGAGGAATGTTGTACTCACCAGCGTAACCCATGCCGAGCCCACCGCCCCGTGTACCGGAATAACGAAGTAATTCAACACAATGTTGATCACAATACTTCCTACTACCATCACCGCTACTTTTAATTCATATCCCGTAGACGTTAGCAAAGTGTGATAAATGGCAAATACCCCATGCAGGAACGCAGATAAAAACAAAATTTTCAAAATGCTTGACATGGCATATAAATCCTCCGGCGTGCTGTTGTCGAGCAGTAATGGAAACAATTTATCTCCATAAAAGAAGATGCACATACAGACGTACGTCATGGGGACAGAGGCTATAATTTGACCGACGTTGAAGAGGCGTTGTTTGGCAGAATGATCCTGGATGTGATGCGCGAACTTGGCAAAAAAGATAGGGAGAATGGTCCACAAATACATCATGATGGCATCGAGAAATCGATATCCTCCGGCGTAATGTCCGGAATGATCTTCGTGCGGAGCCAGCGAATAGATCATGTATTGATCCAGGCGCTCATTGGTGGCATAAAGCATATTGATCAGTCCGAAAGGGATGGAGATACGAACAATCTCCACCAATTGATTAAAGTCGAAAACAGGTTTTATAAACCCAAACAACTTCATTGAAACTATGTAATAGATCAGCACTGAAATACCAAAGGAAGCGATGCGTGCATACACGAAATTTTCCAGGTTCATGGCATTCCAACTTAACAAAACAATGACCAGTCCTATAAGGACAAGCTTGTCTAAAACCGAAGCGGTGGAATCGATCATGAATTTTTGATTCCCCTGAAACATAGCCCTCAGAAAAAACAACAACTGAGTGAGGGATTGCACAAAACCCAATAAGGTAATATAAAATAATTGCTTAGGAGTATATCCGATGGCCATACCTATAAGAGACAAGGCAAGCGGAAATAGAAATACCAGAATCAGTTTGTAATAGAAAACTACTGGATATAAAGTTTGCTGGGCTTCAGGATTGGCCGCAATCTTTTTGGTAGAATATTGATTGATACCAAAATCTACAATGGTGGCCAAGATGCCTGTAATGGCAAAAAAAGAAGCTATCAACCCGAAGTCTTTATGACCAATGGCGTTGTGAGACCTGGCATCCAGAAACAACCATACCGGCTTGATCAAAATATTGAGCAAGACAATAAATCCAATATTTCCTAAAAGTTTCCGGATATCAATAGGTATTTAGGGATACAAACTTACAAAGATTTAGTAGTTAAGCAACTGATAATTTAGAAGTTGATATCTACCATGGATGAACAGTCAGTGCCGATATGTTGGCTTTTTTTGATATATTTGTTTCGTTTTTATAATTCCTTGCAACAACATGGATGCTTCAATTTTTGAAAAGTACCAACCAGTAATAGGGTTGGAAGTACATGCACAGCTTTCTACAAACAGTAAGATATTTGCTTCCGATGTAAACGAATTCGGCGAATTGCCCAATACGAATATTAGTGTGATTACACTCGGACATCCTGGCACCTTGCCCAAAGTGAATAAAAAAGCCGTTGAATTTGCCGTTCGGATGGGCATGGCTTGTGGTTGCACCATTAACCAGAATTCATTTTTCGACCGCAAAAATTATTTTTATCCTGATCTACCCAAAGGGTATCAAACTACTCAGGACAAAGCCCCCATCTGCATTGGCGGAAGCATCACTATTAAAACTTCTGAAGGAGAAAAGCTTATACGGCTGAACCGTATCCACCTGGAAGACGATGCTGGAAAAAACCTGCACCTGGACGGAGAAGTAGACACGCTGGTAGACTATAACCGCGCTGGCACCCCACTTATCGAAATTGTTACCGAACCGGATATCCGTTCTTCGGAAGAGGCATATGCCTTGTTGGCTGAAATTCGTAAGCTGGTTCGCTACCTGGACATTTGCGATGGCAACATGGAGGAAGGATCATTGCGTTGCGACGCCAACGTGTCGGTGATGCTGAAGGACGCTAAAGAATACGGCAAAAAGGTAGAGGTAAAAAACATGAACTCGCTCCGCAATGTGCAGCGAGCCATTGACTTTGAAATAGAACGTCAGATCGGTGAAATAGAAAAAGGAAACACGATTTATTCTGAAACTCGTCAGTTCGACACCGTTCACTTTACTACGCATGGCATGCGCACCAAAGAGGAATTAAACGACTACCGCTACTTCCCTGAGCCAGACCTGCAGCCCATGCGACTAAGTGATGCCGTGCTCGAAAAAATCAAAAGCGAAATGCCGGCTTTACCCCAAGCCTTATTCAAAAAGTTTGTTCAACAGTATGGCCTTCCTGAATACGATGCCAATGTGTTGATTGATGTAAAAGAAATGGCATTATATTTTGAAGAGGTTTGTAACCATACCCAAAATTATAAAGCGGCCGCCAACTGGATGACTGGTCCTATAAAATCGTACTTAAATGAGTTAACGATGTCGATGGACCAATTAAGCTTACCTCCTGCTTCTCTGGCCGACCTCATTGCGCTGGTGGAAAGCAATAAGGTGAGTTTTGCCATGGCCAATCAGAAAATTTTGCCTGCCTTGATTGAATCGAATGGAAATACAAAAGCCCTCCAGATTGCGGAGTCGCTTAACTTGATTCAAACGAGCGACAGCAACGCTATAGAACCCATTGTGATGGAGGTGCTTGCTAAGTTTCCTGATAAAGTAAAAGAATACAAAGGTGGAAAAACTGGTGTATTGCAGATGTTTATGGGAGAAGTTATGAAAGCCACCAAAGGAAAAGCTGACCCGAAAGTAACCACCAGCATATTAAAAGAAAAGCTGGAAGCCTGATCTGTTTGAAAAGCAGAAAAACTTGCGGCGGTATTTGAATTTGTGAAATTATGGACTTCAGTGGATTTGCGTTAAACCGGCAGTTGCTTACTGCCATCGAAGAGTTAGGATTCGCTGAGCCTACCGAAATTCAACATAAAACCATTCCTGTTACTCTCGCCGGACACGATGTGTTGGGTATCGCTCAAACGGGTACCGGAAAAACGGCGGCCTATCTGCTGCCAGTGCTGATGAAAGTAAAATTTGCCCAAGGACTCATGCCTCGGGCCCTGGTGCTTGTTCCCACAAGGGAACTGTGTGTGCAGGTAAAGGAAGCTGCGCTTGCCTTGGCCAAACATACCGATGTGCGTATCGCAGCTGTGTATGGAGGTGTAGGCATCAAAGCGCAATCCGAGCTTATTGAAGCGGGTACCGATTTGATTATTGCTACCCCTGGCCGTTTTATGGACTTGTACCTTTCCGGGGTTCTCAAAACGAAAGCACTGCAAACCTTGGTGCTTGATGAAGCCGACCGGATGATGGACATGGGCTTTATGCCTCAAATCCGTAAAATTCTGGAGATAGTACCTCGTAAAAGACAAAACTTATTGTTTTCGGCTACCATGCCCGAAAAAGTAACGCGCTTAACGGAGGAATTTTTAGAATTTCCGGTGCGCATCGAAGTTACACCTCCTGCTACTCCTGCCAAAGCGGTGGAACAACTGGCCTATAAAACTCCCAATATAAAGACCAAAATTAATTTACTTCAGTACCTTATTGACCGCGAAGAGTTGGCCCGGGTTATTGTATTTACCCGAACTCGCCAGCATGCTGAAAATATTTCCAAATATTTAAAGCGAAAAACCGAAGACGAGGTGCGTGTAATCCATGCCAATAAAGATCAGAATGCCCGCTTTAACGCCATGGAAGCCTTCCGTGAAGGCAACGTTCGGATTTTGGTAACTACTGATGTTACTGCACGAGGCATTGATATCTCCGGCGTAAGCCATGTGATCAACTTTGATGTTCCCATCCAATACGACGACTATGTACACCGCATCGGCCGTACCGGAAGAGCAGGATTAAGCGGAGTAGCCATTTCGTTTGCAAATCATGCTGAAATCTGGCACTTGGAGCGCATTGAAAAATTAATAAAAATGAAGATTCCCTTTGCGGAATTACCAGCCGAAGTAACCATCGAGGAAACGCCTTTTGATGAGCGACAAGCACAAGCTCGTGAAATTGATGCAATCAAAAAACGTGAGAATCCAGATTTTAAAGGTGCCTTTCACGAAAAAAAACACCCCTTTAAAAATAAACCAAAACCTCGAAGAAAGCGCTAGAATGATTGGCACTTGCAATACTAACGAATGATAATTCGTTTAACGACCGATTCGGATCGTAGTAAGTAAATGCCCGGTGGAAGAGAAGACACATCAATTCTGTTTTCTTGATAGGGAATTAGTGTTCCTTGTGCTAAGGAAGCCCCCATCAAAGAGAGAATCTCAAAGGAAGCTATATTTCCAACAATATAAATTTCCTCGTCGGCAGGAATCGGAAAAACAGCAAAATCAGGAAGAAACACTGGATCAATAACCGGAACCAATTCTTCTCCAGGCTTATAAAATACTGGCCGGATCATGAGGGCTCCGGAATCAGAATCGGAGCGATCAGAATACCGCTGAAAGGTAGCCCCGTCAAAATAAAAAATCTTATCCGAACGTTTGGTATTACGATCGAAACCTATGGTGAGAAAATCAGAAAAATTCTGTTGGTAGCCTAGGTAGTATTTTTCTCCTGCCTGCACTGGAAGCGGCGATGCAAGGGCATATCGTACGAAATTATTGTTGTTGTAATTGACCGCAATCACTTGAGATCTGACTTCCTGATAATCCTTATCCCAAATTTTCATGATGATGCTTCTACCACTCATGTCCGGACCTTTGGTGCGAACAAATTTAAAATCAATATGTGTAATGGTATCGCTTTGTAAAAACTGGTATTCGTTTCCTTGTTTCGCCCCGATTAATTGAAAACCAAGTCCCGCTTCTGCAGAATTATCATCGTAGGCGTAATAATTATACAACACGGTTTGTGTTGAAAACTGATTATTGGCGTGAAGAAAGGTAATGACCGAATCTTTGGTAGAGATCGAAAGCCCGTGTGTAATCAGCCTAGGGTCCATGGGTGTGGTAATATTCGCAACCGTTGGATCAAAGGTACGCACTTGTTCGAAGGTAGGATCGTTTGAAAATATCGCTGACACTACTTTCGAATCGATTGTATTTCCCAAATTATCGCTGGCAGATCCGTACACGATCACGTTAGCCAGGGGAAACTGACTAAGATTATACACTCGATATAGGATCGAATCGCTTTGTGCTACTTTATTAGGTAAAAAATGGCGGAAAGGTACAGATGAAAAATGGCGCAGAAATGTGTTTCCAACTTCTCCCAAACTCCAATCCTCAAGTGCCACGTAAGTCTGACTTCGATTTTTATCCAGGTAAATATAGTCGACGTTCCATACGTCGTAAGTACCGGATTGTCGACCATAGGACTTTATGCGAAAACGAAATCCCTTATGAAAAAAAATGGAATCTTTTACTACAATGTTCGCTAGTCGAAACGTATCGATGGAGGCCATGGAGGTGCCGAACATCGTCCAGACGGTTTGCCAGTTTGCGGTAGAATCCAGAAACTGAACACTGAGGTAGTCTGAATTATCGGCTTCACCACCATATCCCTTGTTCTGATAAAAAAAACTCAGGTAGATACTATCGGCCGGGCTGGCTGCAGATGGATTTTTCCATTGCAGGTTTATCGGTCGAGAGGTAAGTACGTCCGTTTCTCCAACGGTGGTTGCTACATTGCTATAAGGACTACCGTTAGACCTTAACCCATCAAAGGTAGCCACATTGTAACTGGGCTGTCCAATGGCGAATCTGTTGTTGATCGAAACCTGAGAGGTTTCCCAGCGATAGCTATCCAGTTGATCGTATGCTTTGTTTACTTCTGACCAATGAACCTGATACATGACGGTATCCTCATTTAATGACAACGCAGTATTAAAGGTAGCCGAACTGGTATCCAACAGATAGACACCTGCACTTTCGCGCTGCAGGTGTACCGTTCCGAATATAGGGTATTGGGCACTAACGCTCGGACTAATGGATTTAGGCAAGGTTATAAATACCGTAGCGCTGAGTCCTAGCGTATCGAGTAAGCGAGCATGCAAGCGTACCGGATTTCCAGTGGAAACTACCACACTGTCGATTAAACGATCGTAACCAGTAAAATCATCGAAAAATGGCAATCGAATTGTATCCATCAGCGAGGCAACGCGCAACGGCGGAGAACTTACTTCTCTTTCATGCTGGATTGGCGCCAACTGGGGCACATACTGGGCAAAGAGGGTAGCCCACCCAAAAAACAAGGCTATGAACCTAAACCACATGCCAGTATAAACGTTTGCACCAAGTAAAAAGTATATTATTCGGCCACCCAAAGATCTACTTTGTCTCCTGTAGAAATTTTTAAACCGTCTTTAAATTCAGGCTTTTGTTTTAAAACCACTCCAAATTCCTTACCGGAAGCGGACTGCTTCGTAATATCCCCTTCACGAAGTCCCATCGAAGACAAGAGAGCTCTGGCATCATCAAGGGGTAAGCCAACCAGGTTGGGAATTGGCACCGGTTTGGTTTCGATACCATCACCCACGTCCAGCGTAATGCGAGTTCCTTTTGCGATCATGGTACCGGGCTCTATTTTCTTTCCTTCGGCATACTGATTGATCACCAGGTTAGCAAAAGGAGATGGCACCTGATTAATACCAGCCAGCACCAAATCACGACTTCTTAAATCCAACTCCGCCGCTTTTAGCGACTTATCAACCAAATTTGGCATACCCACTTTGGGAGGCGTAGTGGCGGTAATAGTTACATAAATTTGTCGATTCGATTTTACTTCTGCATTCGGAAGAGGATTCTGAGAAATCACGGTGAGCGGCTTGGCGCCGGCTACATAGCTTGAATCATTAATTTTATAACGCAGGCCAGCATCGTCCAATGTCGTTTCTATTTCAGACAAACTTTTCCCTTTCAGATCCGGCACTTTGATCAATTCTCCATGGTTGGTAGTAACCGGCAGGTATACATAGAAGAATAACAAAATGAGCAGTAAAAAAATGGCAACGATTATTGCCAAATGGACAAGTATGTCTTTTTTCGATTCTGCTTTTAACCAAGCCATAAACAACCGGATTTGTAGTGAAGCTGATTTTGTATAAACAGCCATTTTTCAAAGTTGTAAAAAAACGGTGGCACTACAAAATCGGTCTTAAAAATAGTTTATGGATTGCGGGGCAATACCATCGACATTGATCGAACTATCGGATTACCTGAATCCAGCCTTTCACCACTGCGGTATGAATATCCATTGCGTAATAATATACGCCATCCGAGAGCGCTTCCGGACACCATTGGAAATTCCGGTCTGAGCTGCCAAATACCTTGCTTCCCCAACGATTATAGATATTGATGGATTTGAAATACGTTTGGCAATTATCGTTGGGTAAATATGGAATCGAAAAACAATCATTCTTCTGATCTCCATTGGGGGTCACCAAATTAGGTGGTTGAACCAAAGGCAAGGTTGTGGTATTATCTTCTAGCTCCAGTATGATTTCCTTTGTTACGGCATGGGAAGACACACAGGATTTGTCTTTGGTTTTAAACAACAATCGAAATCGTTTTTCTTTTTCTAAATCATCGCAATCTGGTGTCCATCGAAACCTTGCCGCCGCGGAATCGTCGCCCATGAATGTTTGAGTAAACTCCATGCCATAAAAATCCAAACTATAATCTTCCGTTATCAACTCAATCGGAAACAAATCACTGGTATCTGGATCCAGCGCATAAATGACAAAATCGATCAGCGAATCGACTTTTACCAACTGCTTATCTGAATCTAACGACACGTTCATCACGGGTGGCACATTATTTTCTTCCAAATCATACTTTACCCAGAACACTGTTGTGTCGTATTTGGAAGGACATTTATTATCGTTAACCACAATAAAAAATTTAACCAAGGTATCTTGCTGTGGCTCAAATTTATTGCAGGGATCAAAACACATGGTAGTTTTAAACGTAGGATTAGCAGGTGTGATGGTAACTGTTGATTGGGAAATAACAAACGTTTTTTTTAGTTTTTCACTGATTCCGGTTGTATTGATCAGTATGCTTTCTGATTCATTGTAAAACAGTGCATTGGTATCAGAAGCAGTGATCTCGAAACAAGTCCGCTTGTTGATAGGAGCTACTAACGTATCCGATTTAAAGCTAGCAGAACTTGTAGTATCTACCGAGACCAGGGTTCCATAATTGGGCGGACAATCGTATACAAGGTATTGAAAATCTCTCCTTACTTCTCCAATTTTTATCCCATTCCGAAATTCTTCAACCCGAACGCCGAACACATACAAGCCAAGCCGGTTGGGGGTTACAGTTAATAAACCTGTATTCTTATTGACTCTCAGTGGAGGCGATCCAGGAATCATATTCAGTCGCCCATAGCCCGAACGCCAAATCACTGTATCGTAGGGTGCAGGCAAAGGCATATCGAGAATTGGATTAAGATCGGAGGTATGCCCTCGCATCGGGGAAACTAAACTGTATACCAACGAATCTCCGTCGCGATCGGTACCCGCGTAACTTACCTGATAGGGCTGATTTAAACATAGGTATTCCGATGGAATAGGACCAAATTCAGGGGAGGAGTTGATAAACCGTCTATTGAGATTGGTTATGGCAGGAAATTCCAAATAAAAAACTTGTCCTTCAATGTAGTTGCCGAATACATTGGTGTGCACGATATTGTTGGAAACGTAATTCCGGCAACAGCGCTCCCAAACGATGTAATAACCTGCGGGAGAATTGTATCCACTTAAATCAATATTACCCAGGTAACGAAACCTGCGGGTTCTTATTAAGGAAGGGGCCGAACAACCATTGAGGGTATAATTGACAAAGGTGTTCGATTGCCTGGTTATTACCAAGGTACGAACCAACGCATTGTTGAATTTAGAGAAAACACCTACGGTAATTGTAATATCGGATTCTACCAAACTTGGTTCGGCATTAATGTCATCATAATACATATTCAAACGAACCTGGTAAACGGCATCCCTGCCGGTATACACCAACTCAAACTCTCCTCCTACAATATGACTGGCCTGCAGTGACACCATTGTCCAGGCAAAGAGAAAACCGATATTAAAAACTAAAAATCTCAATGAATTCCTTTCTGATTTTTTTAATAAAACCAACCTCTAAATCAAGATTGGGGTAATTGGGTCGATTGCAAAAACACAAGGAGCCACCACAAGAATGTGGTAACGGATTGCCTTCTCAATACACAAAGCTGATTACAGGTACACGCTACCAGAAGTGACCTGGCTTAAAGGTACAATGAACTTTCTAGTTTACCAATTGCATGCAGGAAAGTAAAAGTAAAGATGTGACTTGGGTAAATAGAAAGTCACCCGGGCAAAGCGGCACTTCAAAGAAGAACCGGTTTTATCGTTGTAAAGCCCTGGTTTGAGAACCTAAAAAATGAGGCATCCACAAGTTCATTTTTTAAAGGAACCCGAACGAATCAAACTATGAAAGGAGAGCGTGGTTGGCGCGCAGGTCGTGTGCCGGATTTATGTTTTCCACAAAGAGTTTAAAAAACTGAAAAACAAACAGTTAAGTCGAAAGTATTTTGTCCACGGGCTTCCTTTTGTCGTATTATTTCTGTACCTTTACCTACGGTTTTCAGACCAAACTTTACATCCAACTATTTTTCATTAATAGAGTAAATCATGAGCGAAGTTAGCGACAAAGTGAAAAGTGAATATTCAGCTGATAATATCCAGGTTCTCGAAGGATTAGAAGCTGTACGTAAGCGTCCAGCCATGTACATTGGTGACATTGGCATCAAGGGATTGCATCACTTGATCTGGGAAGTAGTAGACAACTCCATCGACGAAGCATTGGCAGGCCACTGCAACGAAATCTTTGTAAGCATTCATGAAGACAACTCCGTTTCGGTAGAAGACAACGGCCGCGGTATTCCGACCGATATGCACCAGAAAGAAGGCAGATCCGCGCTCGAAGTTGTACTTACAGTATTGCACGCCGGTGGTAAATTCGATAAAGATACCTACAAAGTGTCTGGAGGTTTGCATGGTGTGGGTGTGTCCTGTGTAAACGCCCTTTCTACCCACCTGCATGTAACAGTATACCGCCAAGGGAAAATATTTGAACAAGAATATCAACGCGGTACTCCTATGTATCCGGTGCGTGTAATTGGCGATAGCGACCGCCACGGTACTACGGTAAAATTTTTACCGGATGATACTATTTTTACTGCCAAAGAATACAAATACGAAACCGTTGCGAATCGCTTGCGCGAACTGGCCTATCTCAATAAAGGCATTACGATTCACTTGAAGGATCTTCGCCAACTTGACGCCGAAGGCAATCCTGTTTCCGAAACTTTTTATTCCGACAAAGGGCTTATCGAATACGTGAAGTATATCGACGACACCCGCGAGCAATTAATTCCGGATCCTTTGTACATCGAAACCGACAAAGGTGGTATTCCGATCGAAGTGGCGCTGTTGTATAATTCCTCTTATACAGAAAATATATACTCCTACGTAAACAACATCAATACCTACGAAGGAGGGACTCACGTAGCTGGCTTCCGCCGTGCCTTAACGCGTACCTTGAAAAGTTATGCGGAAAAGTCGGGGATGCTGGAAAAACAAAAAATTGAAATCAGCGGCGACGACTTCCGAGAAGGTCTTACTGCCGTTATTTCAGTAAAAGTTGCGGAACCTCAGTTCGAAGGTCAGACCAAGACCAAATTGGGTAACTCCGAAGTAATGGGAGCGGTGGATATGGCTGTAGGCGATTTGCTGAATACCTACCTGGAAGAGCATCCCAAGGAAGCCAAGACCATCGTTTCTAAAGTTATTTTGGCAGCCCAGGCGCGTATCGCCGCTCGAAAAGCCCGCGAAATGGTGCAGCGTAAAAACGTGCTTAGTGGCACCGGATTGCCAGGCAAACTGGCAGACTGTGCGGACTCAGACCCAGGAGCGTGTGAACTGTACCTGGTGGAGGGTGACTCCGCAGGTGGTTCGGCCAAGCAAGGACGTAACCGACAGTTTCAGGCCATTCTTCCGCTTCGCGGAAAAATCCTGAACGTGGAAAAAGCCCAAGAGCACAGGATCTATGAAAATGAAGAAATTCGTAACATGATTACCGCCTTGGGAGTTAAATTCGGCACCAGCGAAGACAACAAGGCGCTGGATATGGAGAAACTGCGGTATCACAAAATCATCATCATGACCGATGCCGACGTGGACGGAAGCCACATCCGCACCCTTATTCTTACTTTCTTCTTCCGCTATATGCGTTCTCTTATCGATTCAGGCTATGTGTACATCGCCCAGCCACCTCTTTACCTGGTAAAAAGAGGTAAAGAAGAGCGTTATTGCTGGACTGAAGAACAACGCGAGCAAGCCATCAAAGAAATCGCCAAAGAAGGCAAAGAGGATAACGTAAATGTTCAACGCTACAAAGGTTTGGGAGAGATGAACCCGGAACAATTGTGGAGTACCACCATGAATCCGGAAACCCGCTCACTGAAACGTGTATCGGTGGAATCGGCTGCGGAAGCAGACCACCTCTTCTCGATGCTCATGGGCGATGAAGTAGGACCGCGCCGCGATTTCATTGAGCGCAACGCCAAATATGCCAAAGTGGATGTTTAGGAAATTATCAAAGATTTAATATTGATTTTCAAACAATAGACATATATTAACGTAGTAAATAATAAGGGTTCGTAAGAGCCCTTATTGTTTGATATGCAGGGATTTTTTCAGGTTATTAGTTATGTCAGTGCGCAAAACATTGCTGGAAAGCAATTACATCAGTCGGGACCTTTCCTGGTTGAATTTTAATAGCAGGGTATTGGACCAATCCAAGGATCCCTCCCGCAATATTTTTGAAAGGCTAAAATTTCTAGCCATCACATCGTCCAATCTCGATGAATTCTTTCAAATACGGGTGGGTAGCCTCTACAACTATCTCGATTACGGGAAAGAACGCACCGATTATTCAGGGCTCAGAGAAACTGCATTTCAAAAAGTTCTCTTTAATGAAGTACATTCGTTTTACAAACATCAGAAAGATTATTATACACGAACGCTTTGCAAAGAATTTGAAAAGAATGGTTTTCAGATTTGCGGCATTGCCGACCTCAGTGAAGAGGAAAAGAAAAAAGTAGAACAATACTTTAAGGAAACGGTTTATCCTATGCTTACCCCCATGGCATACGATTCCTACCACTCCTTCCCTATCCTGATTAATAAAATGCTAACGTTGGGGGTGATTACCAAAATCCCCAATGGAGGAAAAGATAATGATAAACGCTTGTCTTTTGTTCAGGTTCCACAAAACCTGCCTCGTTTCTTTGAATTAGATCGCAACGAGATTACGGTTTTTGTGCCGCTAGAAGAAATCATCAAAGGAAACCTGGAAAAACTTTATCGCAATGTTGAAATTTTAAATGTAAGCATTCTTCGTATTACCCGTAATGGAGATTTTTCCATTGAGGAAAGCGACGATATGGAAGAACATTATATTGAAGAAATTCACAAAAAACTAAAACTACGCAAAACCGCACGTGTAGTTCGCATTGAAATCGAACCTGAATACAGCGAATGGATGATGAGCATCCTGAAAGGACGCTACGACATAGACGACCATAATATTTTCGAAAATGCTTCGCTGATTGATTATACCGGACTTTGGCAAATCATCAATCATACGGAGTTTAAAGGATATATTGTTCCTCCGCCACCTCCTGTAAAACCAATTTCATTCCCCCGCAAAGGCGAAACAGATCCTTTCGAATACCTAAAGAAAAACGACATACTGCTTCATCAGCCTTACAACGATATGCAACTGGTAGTAGATCTATTGGAGCAGGCTGCCGAAGATCCAAAAGTATTGGCGATCAAAATTACCATTTACCGACTGGCCAAAAATTCCAGAATTGCCAATGCTTTGCTGAAAGCTGCTGAAAATGGTAAACACGTATCTGTATTGTTTGAAGTAAAAGCGCGTTTTGATGAAGAAAACAATATCAAAGAAGCCCAACGACTACAAAAAGCAGGGTGTTTTGTGGTTTATGGAATGAACCGTCTGAAAACACATACCAAGCTGATGCTGATTGTGCGGCGGGATATCGATGGTTCTGTAACGAGGTACGTGCACATGTCGAGTGGAAATTACAACGAAGACACTGCGAGGTTGTATACCGATATCAGCCTTCTTTCTACCAATGAAAAATATGGCCACGATGTAAATGAATTTTTCAATGTACTGACAGGGCATTCTCAACCCGATGCATATGAATTATTGCTTACTTCTCCGAAGGAGATGAGAAATAATTTAATTGAGTTAATTCAGAAAGAAGCAGAAGCTGCGAAAGCAGGCAAGCCTAGTGGCATTGTAATAAAAATCAACTCCCTTCAGGATTTAAAAACCATTGATGCTTTGTACGAAGCCTCTCAAGCTGGAGTTCCGGTAAAACTTATCATTCGCGGTATGTGCTGCTTGCGACCAGGGAGGAAAGGCTTGAGTGAAAATATTATCGTTAAATCCATTGTGGGTAATTTCCTAGAACATTGCAGGATTTATTATTTCCACAACCAGGGTGATCCCAAAGTATATGGCGGTAGCGCCGATATGATGATTCGCAGCTTTGACCGGAGAGTTGAGTCGCTGTTCCTTATTACAGATCCTTTTCTTAAACAAGAATCCATCAACATCCTGGACTACAACCTGAAGGATAACATGAATTCGTATTTACTTCTGGAGGATGGTACCTATATGAAAACAATACCTTCTGAAGGAGAAGAATCGTTTGATGCACATAAAGAGTTTTTCCATGTGACAAAATCGATTGTTTTAAAGGCACGTTTGTTTCCGGATGGGTACGGAGAGAAGAAAACTGAAACCAAAAGAGGCGCTCGAAGGGCAAAGCCCACTGTATAACTACTCTACGGAACAATAGACCTACGTTCAATTTTAGCTTTTGCCAGCAAATGGGTGGCCATTTCTCAATTTTTACACGATTTAAAAAATTGGCCACAATATTGCATATCTTATGAAGCGTTAATTCGTACAATAATCTAGTGATTGCACGTTGGATATGATTTTTTCAATATTGATTTCTTGTTTTTTGCTGGGATGGAACTCCATTACCTCTTCCTTGCATGCGGCGAGTAATCATGCGTATGCCCAACAAGCACAAAACGACTCTATCGAAAATGTTATAAGCTCTCTTAAGATAGCCCCGAAGCTCGTCGAAGAAAAAATGGACGACTACCTGATTGTGCGTAAGGGTTATTTCCATAACAACGAATTGATAAAAATGGAAATAGAACTGACCTACAAAAAAGACCTCACCAAAGAAATATATTATTTCAAGAACAAACAGCTGTTTTCAGCTCATATCACTACCAGCTTTCAGATTTCGAATCACCAAAAAGAGGTAAGTGAAAAACTGTATTATTTTAAAAAAGAAAGGATTTTTAAGGCCATCAAAAGGACGGTAGTATTAAATGGACACCATCCTAAAACAGGCATCGAATCGATCCCATTTGCTGAAGAGGTGGAAAACCTGGATATGTTGAACAGGGAGATTCACGAGAAAGTTACTGCTTACGCAGAAGTACTTTCCAAAAAGTAGAGAGGAACAAGTCAGGAATTTACAGCTAGTACCGCGGTAATTTCTGGAACAGCCTTTAAAATTGCCTCCTCAACTCCTGCTTTCATGGTCATGGTCGACATTGGACAAGAGCCACAATTCCCCATTAATTCCAATTTTACTACCTTTTCCTCTGTAATTTCTAGTAAACGAATGTTCCCTCCATCGGCAATCATGTAAGGACGAACCGACTCAAGCGCTGCTTCCACTCTTTCCACTAATTCCTGCTTATGCTCTAGGGTAATCATACTGCTAAGTAACAAAAGGATTCTTATTTATACAAATTCTAAAATAGGCTTTATCTATTCCTATTCAGCTTACACCTTTATTTCCACTCTTTTAGTAGCTTCCATACCCGCGTTTCTCAAGGCTATTTGCTGCGCCGTTTGTTCCGCCACCATTTTGAAAGCCTCTGCTGTGATATCGTTATCCAAAACTTTAGGCCTGCCTGCATCTCCACTTTCGCGAATGCCTTGCACAAGTGGAATCTGACCTAATAGAGGAATCTGGTTTTTTTCTGCAAAAGCCTGACCTCCATCTTTTCCAAAGATGTAATATTTATGGTCGGGCAATTCTTCTGGAGTAAACCAAGCCATATTTTCTACCACTCCCAAAATAGGCACGTTGATTTGTGGCTGGCGAAACATATTCAAGCCCTTTTGAGCGTCTGCCATGGCAACCTTTTGAGGGGTCGTCACCATAATTACGCCTGTTACGGGCACTGTTTGCACCAAGGTTAAATGTATATCCGAAGTACCCGGAGGTAAATCGATGAGCAAATAATCCAACTCTTCCCACTTTACATCGGTAATAAATTGTCGCAGCGCTGAGCTTGCCATTGGGCCGCGCCATACTACTGCTGTTTCTCCGGAAGCCAGAAAGCCGATGGAAATTAATTTTATTCCATACTGCAGAATAGGAATGATGAGATTTTTATCGTCTTCTTTCACTACACGCGGATGGGCATCCTCTACATCAAATAAAATCGGCTGCGAAGGGCCGTAAATATCAGCATCAATAATCCCTACGGTAGCACCCGCTTTTGAAAGCGCAAGAGCCAGATTGGCAGTAACCGTAGACTTACCAACGCCACCTTTGCCAGAAGCTATGGCAATAATATTTTTTACCCCTGGTAAAATGGGGCCACTGTTTCTCAAAGAAGTTACTTCAGCCGTAAACTGAATGGTTACCTGAGCCGCTGGTAATTCCGCAACAACCGCTTCCACGCAATCCTGGCGAATTTTTTCCTTCAGTGGACAAGCTGGAGTGGTAAGCACTATCGTAAACGAAACTGCATTTCCGTTTACAACGATATCTTTCACCATATTTAAAGACACCAGGTCTTTCTTCAGATCCGGTTCAATAACGCGGGAAAGCGCTTTTATTACAAGTTCATTTGACATGCTACCTAGCCTTAAGCGGCCTTCATTTGTTTTAAAAATCTAGATTTTCTGAATTTCTCTTCCGCATATTCACGCTTCAGCACAAATGATGTAACACTTTCTTCGGATGGAAGTTCATACATGGCATCGGTAAGCAAGGCTTCGCATATTGAACGAAGTCCTCGGGCACCCAACTTGTACTCCATGGCTTTTTCGACTATAAAATCCAAGGCTTCTTCTTCAATAGTAAGTTCAATATCTTCCATTTGGAAAAGCTTGGAATATTGCTTCAGCAAAGAGTTTTTGGGCTGTGTAAGGATCATCCGCAAAGTTTCTTTTGTGAGTGGCTTCAAATAAGTAACTACAGGCAAGCGACCAATCAGTTCTGGAATCAAGCCAAACGTTTTAAGATCTTGTGCCGATACATACGAAAGTAAATCTTCTGACTCGATATCCTCTCCTTCTTTTTCGTTCAGCTTAAATCCAACAGGTCTGGTATTGATACGATTGGCAATATGTCGCTGGATGCCATCAAAAGCTCCACCGCAAATGAAAAGGATATTTTCAGTATTTACGGTAATCATGCGTTGTTCGGGGTGTTTTCTTCCACCCTGAGGAGGTACATTGGCAGTGGTACCTTCCAACAGTTTCAGCAAGGCTTGTTGCACGCCTTCGCCGCTTACATCGCGCGTAATAGAAGGATTATCTGATTTACGGGCAATTTTATCAATTTCGTCAATATAAACGATTCCCCGTTGTGCCGCCTCTACATCGTAATCGGCGGCCTGCAGCAAGCGAGTAAGGATACTTTCTACATCTTCCCCTACGTAACCGGCCTCTGTAAGCACAGTGGCATCCGCAATGCAGAAGGGAACTTGCAATACTTTGGCCAGGGTGCGGGCGATATACGTTTTCCCGGTCCCTGTTTCGCCCACCATCACGATGTTCGATTTTTCGATGGTAATGTCGTCCTTCGATTCCTTTTGCATCAGTCGTTTGTAGTGGTTATATACCGCTACGCACATTACCTTTTTAGCATCGTCCTGACCTACTACATATTGATCCAAAAAGGATTTCATTTCCCTCGGTTTAATCAGATTAAACTTTGGTGAATTCTTTTTCTGGTTCGTCTTTTTATCCTCCTCCAGAATGCTGTAACCCTGGTATATACAACGATCACAAATCTGAGCATTCACACCCGAAATCAATAAATTGACATCTTTTTTGGGTCTTCCACAAAACGAACACGTTAACGCCATGCCTCTTGAAATAAATAGTACGATAAAAACGAAGTCTGGCTAGACACCAGACTTCGCAAAATTAATGAAATATGTCGTGATTAGCGTGCATTTTTCTGCAATACCTCATCGATCAAACCATATTCTTTAGCTTCTACGGCCTTCATCCAATAGTCACGATCCGAATTTTCTTCAATGGTTTTAATATCTTTTCCGGTATGTTTAGCCAGGATTTCATATAATTCAACCTTCAGTTTCATGATTTCACGGGCGGTGATTTCAATATCGGAAGCCTGTCCTTGCGCCCCACCTAAAGGTTGGTGGATCATAATACGAGCATGTGGCAACGAGGAACGTTTTCCATGCGCCCCACCGGATAACAATACGGCAC
Source organism: Cytophagaceae bacterium (assembly GCA_025454925.1). Taxonomy (GTDB): domain Bacteria; phylum Bacteroidota; class Bacteroidia; order Cytophagales; family Cytophagaceae; genus JALONM01. Next base: position 26,823 of record JALONM010000006.1, on the reverse strand, counting down.
CCATGGAAGCTGCTAATCCAGTACAAATAGTAGCCACATCGGGATTAACATATTGCATAGTATCGTAAATACCCAATCCTGCATACACAGAACCACCAGGTGAGTTGATATACATCAGGATATCCTTTTTGGAATCAGCCGATTCCAGGAATAACAATTGGGCAACAATAATATTAGCGACATAATCATCCACACCAGTACCCATAAATATGATACGGTCGGCCATTAAACGGGAAAATACGTCAATGACTGTGGCGCGCATCTGGCGCTCTTCCACAATATTGGGAGTCATGGCTTGTACGGAAGGATAGGCAATACTTTCAATATGATGCAAGTATTGATCTACAAAATTTCCGCTCATGCCGCGGCCTTTCACCGCAAATTTTCTGAATTCTTCTTTAGTAAGCATGGTTCACTATGGTTAATAATCCCGATTAAATCATTTTTTCAAAAACACCATCTACGATTCCGTATTTCACAGACTCTTCGGCACCCATCCAATAATCGCGGTTAAAGTCTTTCATAATTTTATCAAAAGACTGACCGCAATTTTCAGCCAGAATTTTTGCGCCTAATTGTTTGGTTTTAACAATTTCCTGCATTTGAATTTCAATGTCAGAAGCCTGGCCCTGGGATCCACCGCTCGGTTGGTGTATCATTACTCGCCCATGAGGCATTACAAAGCGACGGCCTTTGGTTCCTGCGGAAAGTAAAATAGAACCCATCGATGCCGCCAAGCCTGCACAAATCGTAGAAACCGGACTGCTGATGGATTTCATGGTATCGTATATAGCGAAACCAGAAGTCACATATCCTCCGGGGCTATTGATGATCAGTTGAATCTCTTTGCCAGGCTCCGTAAGTTCCAGATACAGTAATCGGTCTACCACATGTTTGGCAGAGGCATCGTCCACTTGTCCCCAAAGAAATATTTTTCGCTGGCTTAAAATTTTCGATTCAATGGTGTCTTTCAATGTAAAGTTACTTGTGCTCATGATGATTGTAATTTTGAAACCAAAAATACCGCTTTGAATTTTTCTGACCTTAACACAATGGTCCTGATTGAAGGTTCCAATTTCCTCAGGAATATTACTGAAGCTCGCGGCTTCCCAAAAAACTCAACATCAAAAATGTTAAATCTATATGGTGACAAAGCAAAAACTTGGTCTTGTAATAACCACGTTGGCCATTTGCCATCCGGAAAAATACAAACAGTTAACCGACTTATACGGTATCAAATATAAATCCAGTTGAACAAATATGACAATTTGTTTGTAATGAATAGTAATTTTGTCACACATAAATTGAAAAACAGTATGTTCCGTAAGTTCAGATATAAAATATTGATGTTTATTTTGTCATTAGGTTGCACCCCTCGTCAGGATAGCCAGGCACAAACAAGTTCGATCAGCAGCAGTTCTATGTCGAAGGCACCGGTTTCCTTTTACAGTTTAAAAGCTACCACCCTAGATGGCAAAACATTTGAATTTGAACAATTACGAGGCAAAAAAGTATTATTGGTGAATACAGCCTCGGAATGTGGTTTTACCCCACAGCTGCAAGAATTGCAAAAATTACACGAACAATATGGCCAGAAGGTGACGGTACTTGGTTTTCCCTGCAACCAGTTTGGAGGCCAAGAACCAGGCAGCAGCGCTGAAATAGGAGCATTCTGCAAAAAAAATTACGGAGTAACCTTTCAATTATTTGAAAAGGTAGAAGTAAAAGGAAAATCTGTGCATCCCGTTTATCAGTGGTTGAGCACCAAAGCTCAGAACGGGAAAAGCGACGAAAGTCCTTCCTGGAATTTTGGTAAATATCTTATTTCCGAAAATGGAGAATGGATGGAATTTTTCGGCTCGGGAACGAGTCCGATTAGCCCCAAAATTGTGGATAAAATTGTTCGCTAATCCTAAAAACCTGCTGTCTTTTTTCATTTGTCAGTACCATGAAATTTGGACTTAAATGTCCAAATTGAAGTATTTTAGGTCTTTTAAGGGAGGGGCCAACATGTGCTTGTCGGTAAAAAAGTTATTCACAACTACGTTAAGAATCAGAATAATATTAAATTTCCGCCGTGATTTCAAATCGGAATCCAACAGGCAACAAATAGAGTTCATCCATAAGCATTAAAAGCTCAACGCTTGGGTTGATTTCATTAGCATCATGAAGAACCTGACCAAAGTTTACAAAATCAATGCCTCAGCCGCCAGGGTTTTTGAAGCCCTGACCAATCCTGACCTTATCGAAGAATGGTCCGGAGAACCTGCCGAAATGGACATTCGTCCGGGTGGAGAATTTTCTCTATGGGGAGGTGATATCCACGGAAAAAACCATTTGGTTAAACCTAGCCAAATCGTGCAGGAATGGAAAGAGGCCTCCTGGGAACACTTTTCCAAAGTGACCTTCAATATTTCTGAAAAAGGGGGAATTACTACCCTTGAAATGATTCATGAGGCTATCCCTGACCGCAATTTCCTTTCCATTACAGAAGGATGGGACGAATATTACCTGGGGCCTCTGAAAGAAATGTTGGAAGAGGAAGAAGAGGAATAGTCCGATGATTTCGAAAGTAGTAGCCAACGCAGACATTGCCATAGCCGACATCCCGGATAATGCGATTCTAATGGTCGGAGGTTTCGGTCTTTCCGGAATACCCGAAAATTGCATCTCTGCTTTGTTAAAAAAAGGGGTAAAAGGCCTTACCTGCATCTCCAACAATGCGGGCGTTGCAGATTTTGGACTTGGTTTACTTCTGCAACAGCACCAGATCAAGAAAATGATTTCCTCCTATGTGGGAGAAAATGAAGAATTTGAAAGACAGTTGCTTTCAGGGGTGCTCGAAGTAGAATTAATTCCTCAAGGAACGCTGGCTGAACGCATAAGGGCCGGTGGGGCTGGAATTCCAGCATTTTTTACACCAGCTGGTGTCGGGACCGAAGTTCAGGAAGGAAAAGAGCTCCGTGAATTTAATGGCAAAATGTACCTGATGGAGCATTGGCTTAGATCGGATTTCTCACTTGTAAAAGCCTGGAAGGGGGATACTCAAGGGAATCTGATCTACAAAGGTACAAGCCGTAATTTTAATCCTATGATGGCTGCCGCAGGTAAAATTACCATTGCTGAGGTAGAAGAATTAGTACCCGCAGGAGAATTGGACGCTAATTTTATACATACACCGGGAGTTTATGTACATCGCATCTTTCAAGGTGCTAAGTATGAGAAAAGAATAGAAAACCGCACCACGCGTTAATCCTTCTTTAACCCCACATTTTCTGTTCCTACACTACTTGTATTGAATACAGGATACCACCTAAAAAAAAAGCAGGATCCACACCCTGCCCTAATCTTAACCTAAACCTATGGTGGATCCTAACTTTTGATTGCCGCGCCCCTGAAAACTGTCCAGTCATAAAACCTTTACCTCTCCTGTTCATATCTGCACCATGACTCTGAACAATTTTCCGGCAACGACAGTATTGTAGAACGTTCTGAATTTACATTCAGAAAAACGAATTATTTATTGTCAAGAAATTCTATTCGAAATAGATGGTTGTATTCGGCAGCAATGCCTTTATTTTTTTCTGCTCTGAACCTGAAATTTCATTCCCTACCAAGATCAAGGTCTTGAGATTTTTAAGTCCGCTGATTTCAATCGGAAGCGAGGTTAATTTGTTCAATGCCAAATCAAGTGTTTCCAAATTATTCAAGTTAGCTACAGACTTTGGGAACGAGGTTAAACCATTCAAACGAAGATTTAACATTTTCAGTTTTTTTAAGTTTCCGAATTCATACGGCAACGTACTCAGTTGATTTTTACTTAGATTTAATTCTTTCAAGAATATCAACTTCCCAATTTCAGGCGAAACGCTGGATATACTATTGCTACTGAGATCCAGCGATATCAATTTATTTAATTTACCAATATTATCATTGATAGATTTGAAACGATTATTAAACAAATTAAGTTTTACTATGTTGGTAAATTTATCTGAGCCTGCGGGTAAGTCGGACAAAATTTTAGAACTAAAATCAGCACAATACACGATTTCTGGCTCTAAAAAAGCACCATCCAAATCATAGCATTCACGAATACAAGTGCTTTCAATTTTATCCAAGGCTTCTAATTTGCCATGCACCAAGGCAGATACCAAATCGGAACATAATTCAGTGCTCATGAAGCCCATCTTTTTACCCAACAATTCCTTGGCAGTAGCCCTTTGAAAGTATGCGTCTGCATAATCGGGTTTTAAGCTGATGGCATTGGTAAATTCAGAAATGGCCTGTATGTATTCCTTTTTGTTTAAGCTGGCAATAGCACTTTCGTAATAGGTTTTAGCGTCAGGCTGCCCGAATGAAGATAATAGAAGTAATGAAGTAATTAATCCTGCTCGTCTCAACATAATTTGGTGAGTTAGGTCTTGAGGTATTAAACGCAAACAGACCATGGAAGTTGAGTAAAAATAAGGTTTATGTAAGAAAAAAAACGATTCAGAAGCATCTATCTAAAATTCTCAAAATAAGCCAATTAGATCATCCAATGAAGTCAATTTTAAAAACTATTTTTTCAAAAAGAATTCATCGATTTTGTGTCTGGTAAGCGTGTAAAAGCATTGTTTTTTTTAATTAAGGAAAATTATTGTTAAACTTGACCTTGGATTTTTAACTTTTTAAGTAAAAATATGAAGAGAATTGCGGTTTTCACCTCTGGTGGTGATGCCCCTGGTATGAATGCCTGTATTCGGGCAGTTGTGAGAGCTGGACATTACTACGGGCTGGAAGTATTTGGGGTAATTCGTGGTTATGATGGCATGATCAATGGAGATTTAATGGAAATGGACGACCGTTCGGTAAGTAATATTATCCAAAAAGGCGGAACCATCCTGAAATCTGCGCGCAGTGAAGCATTCCGGACTCCAGAGGGAAGAAAAAAAGCTTTTCAAAATCTTAAAAAGTTTGGCATTGATGGCTTGGTGGCCATCGGTGGAAATGGAACCTTTACGGGGGCTCAACTTTTCCATTCTGAATTTGGAATTCCATGTGTAGGATGTCCAGGCACCATCGACAACGATTTATACGGCACCGACTTCACCATTGGATACGATACCGCTGTGAATACTTGCCTGGCAGCGATCGATAGAATACGCGATACTGCCGATGCACACGAGCGTGCATTTTTCATAGAAGTAATGGGTCGTGATACTGGCTACATTGCCGTACGATCAGCCATTGGCGGCGGCGCTGAGATGGCGATTATGCCTGAGAAAAAAATGAATGTGAAAGACATCATTGAAAAATTCAAGTATGGCACTAGCAGTTCCAAATCATCCCACATTGTAGTTGTAGCGGAAGGTGATACTTCCGGAAGAGCAGGAGAAATTGCTTCCGCTGTGAAGAAAGCAATTCCTGATCTCGATATTAAAGTAACCATCCTTGGGCACGTTCAACGTGGTGGTGCTCCAACCGCAGCAGACCGAGTGCTGGCAAGCCGTCTTGGTCTAGGCGCTGTAGAAGGACTTTTGAAAAGCAAAACCAATGTGATGGTGGGTGTTATTAACAGAACTCTTACTTATACTGACTTCAAAGAAACCATCACCAAGAAAAAACCAATCAACAACGAACTATCGAGAATGATTGAGATTTTAAACGGTAGAAAATATCAACAGCCTAGCGAAGCCAAAGCCTCCGCCAAAGCTGAAAAATCTACCAAGGCAAAAAAAAAGGCGAAAAGTAAATAAGCCAATAAACATATCGTTTCGGTATACCATCGCTGAAACATTTTTATACCACTTTACAAAACCAAAAAAGTCCCGATGTAACGGGACTTTTTTGTGGACCAAGGTGCTGTTTGAGAAACAGTCCTTTTTATTTTACGCTCTTCTTAACTGAAATCTGAGCTCTTCGATGATTTGTTCAAAATGTTCCATTTTACGTTTTGCCTCTTCATTAATTGCAGTCATTTCTTCCAAGTTCTGACGCAACTCCTCTTCCTGACTTTGGGTTCTGTTTAATAATTCTGAATTACTAAATTCAAGCCTGTACGTCTGAATGGTAATTCCAATTTTTTCAGCCACCTTCAACAAAAAGTCAACTTCATACTCTTTCAACTGGGCAAAAAAAGCAAGTTCCATCATACCTTCTACTTCTTCTCCATTCATCAATGGCATCACCATTAAACTCAAGGGTGACTTGGCGCCTAATCCGGAATTGATTTGAATATAAGTACTGGGAACATTCGTAATAAACTGGTGCCTGCGATCCCGGTAACACTGTCCCAGCAATCCGGAATCTTCAATGTCAACACTATAATTATCGGCAACGGTGTACTCATAGGCATAGCTCCCCATCAATTTCAACTGCGATCCATCGCGTATGTATAAGGCTGCCTGGTAGGCGCCCACATATTGCACCAATTTCTGAGTGATCACGGAATATAAATGATCTCCGTACTCCTGACGTGTAATGGAAGATATCAACGATATACCATTTGTTTCCCAGTTCGTCCGTTGAATGATTTCACTACTGCGCTTAATCTCCTCCATTTGAAGCAACATCTGCTCACGACTTTTCTCTAATTCTGCATTTTTTTCTGTAGACACCGTGAGAAGCTTTTCAGCATCTTGTTGTGCCTGGTTATTAAGCAAAGCAAGTCCAAGAATACAACCTACGGCGAAGGTAATCGACAATACCACCGTTAAGGTAGAAAGCCACCCAAAGCGCAACACAGTACTATCAATATCACAAACGAACCAGTTGTTGGTAATCGGAAAACTTAGTATCAGAACGGAACAAAAGCCTACGAGATAAATAAGCGGTTTACGCTCGCGTAAATCAAATATCACAAAGGGAATCATTGTGAAGGCTAACTCAAGTAAATAAAGCGCTAACAGAGGTTGTTCGCCATCGTTACTTAGATAAGCATTGTAAATGGAGCCTAAAAATATTGGTACCAGTGAAATAACATAACGAGTGTAATACAATCCACCCATAAAATTCACGATCACACAACCCAAACATATTATGCCTCCCAATGCCGGATAAAACGCCAGAAATCCAAAGTAGAAAGTAGAAATGATTGCAAACGGAGTAGCCACCCCAAAAATCAGGATGAGAGCGATGAGGTTGGTAGGAAATACCTTTCTTCGCAAATAATCGGGCATATCAGGAGAATCACCCGCCTTTAAAGCACGCTGTAATAGGTTCATAGAACAGTACGATATTAATGAGTAAGAATAATTCGTAATTGGAAGAAATGAGAATGAAATCAATTCTACTAATCCGGTAATTAACGTAATTATTTTAAATCAATGTAATTGACAACGAAGAAGCAGCAGGATGAACAATGCTAAGCATAAACGGACCAACATGCATGCTTATCGCTTTGTATTGAATAAAATGAGAGAACTCACATTCCATTCGATTTGCGTTTTCCTCTACTTTACTTATCTCGAGCATCGACATTGGAATGGTTAATCCGGTAGTCAAAACTTTCGACAAAGATTCTTTCGCTGTCCACAGTCTTGTATACGCAATCTCTTTAGCTTCGTTCAGGAAATTTGCAATTTGTAGCTCACGGGAGGTCAATTGAGATTTAATTTTATCCACAGCCTCCCTGTTAACCATTTCGATATCTACCCCCACCGGATGTTCGTCGGGAAAGAGCAATGCAACCACATAGCCAGATGTATGTGAAACGCTTATCCCATAGGGGCTACAGCCCAATGGCTGGCCAAAAATTCCAGTTCTGTAAACCGGTAGATCTTCCAGCTTTCCAGAAAACTTCATTACGTATAAATACCTAACAACCCACCTTGTCAGTAGGTATTTAAACGCAACACTAATATTAGTTAAATCCAAATAAATCGTTTGTTCTTCCTTTGTTAAAAAAGTATGAAATCGTTCGTGTAAATACTCAAATTGAAAACGAGCCATAACCATTGTGGCAAAAAACGTTTTCTCCTTCCTGTTAAATGTCAGCGCCAGGCTTTCCGAGCAATTCATGCCAGGCAATGGTAGTATATTCATAGAAACAATCTCCAAAGCCCTTAAAATAGCAAAATTAAACAGCCTTTCCGATGGACGTAAGACGACAATAATTTATCCTTATACAACGGATATAAAAAAGAGGGGCCGGCATGCCGGCCCCTCTTGGGTTCAAACTTACTACTTAAGATACGGATACTTCTTTAGCTACAGAAGCCAGCTTTTCCAAAATCTGATCCCGGTTGCGGCTCAGGAACCAGTGATCGCCTGGCACCACTTCCAACTCGAAGGAGGATTCTGTCTGAGCTTCCCATTGAGCTACTTCAGCGGCAGTAACTACTTCATCTTTGTCTGCGGCATAGGCGACAATTGGAATAGGTAGTTTTTCTCCCGGCACATACTGGTAATTCATAATGAGCGGCATATCCTTGCGCATCACGGGGAGTATGCGCTTCAGGAATTCTACATCGTCGATATACGTCATTAAAGCCAGCAAACGTTCTTCTGAATTTGTAAACACCGCCGTTTGACTGATTACATCACGTTCCTTCCATTTTTTTGTCAGTTGTGGTGCTATGGTACCAGAAATAAACAAAGTGGTAGGCATTAGATTGTAATGAAGCTTGAGGTAACGAATTAATTCATACCCAAGAATTCCACCGAAACTATGGCCCATGATGACAAAGGGTTTGTCGAGCAATGGCAACATGGCTTTAGCCATTTGTTCCACTACCAAAGGCACTTCTTCAAAATTAGTTTCGTCTTTGCGGTTTTCACGACCTGGTAATTGGAAGGCAAGCACTTCTGTTTCCGTGGGCGCATTGTACATAAAGTGGCTGAACATAGAAGCTCCGGCACCTACCGGGTGTATGCAGAACACCCGACCTTGTATATTGCGACGTGTATTCGATTTTGCTTTCACCAGCCAATCGTTTACGATTTCAATATCGTCGGCAGTAGACATACCGGTGGTATCTGCCTCGGCATCGGAAGCTTCCACGTTGGTAAGCTCGGCCAGCAGCTGTGTGGCCAATTCTACGATACTCGGACCTTTTGCAATCCGCATCAGAGGGAAATTAATTTCCAGCTTCTGCTGTATCCAGTTCCTAAGTTGATTTAGCATCAAGGAATCCAATCCAATTTTGGACACGGATTCGTTGATATCCAATCGATCCACGGAAGTTCCGAGAATTTTAGCCAGTGATTCAGCGATGCGGGTTTGCAGGAAGGCAGGTTGTTCTGCTTCCGGAAGCTGCAGCACTTGATCTGCGAGAGAGGAACCACCTTTTCCACCGGCTCCTTTAGCTCCTGATTCTTGAATGATTTCAGCAAAACGTGGATCTTGCTGCAAGTGTCCAAAGAAATCTTTGAATCGCTTCCAATCGAGGTTGGCAGCCATGCGATAGGATGGTTGTTGCACTAGCAAGGTTTCGATTTTAGAAGTAACCTGCGATAAACTTAACGGGAACCAACCCTGGTTCGCTAAAACATTCAATACGGCTTCTCCTTCTTTCGACATACCTGCATACATGCCCAATACTCCCAGATTGACTGAACAAGCTTTTAATCCAATCTCCTGACGATACTGAGCCAATCGGTCGAGGAAATTATTAGCCGAGGAATAGTTGGATTGACCAGGCAATCCGAATATCGAGGAAATGGACGAAAGCATCAGGAAGAAATCGATCGGCAGATCTTTCGTTGCCAGGTGGAAATTCCAGGCGCCCATGACTTTCGGATTGTATACAGAATCAAAACGTTCTGCATCCATATTTTTTAGTGTAGCATCTTTAAGTACCGCGGCACTATGTATGATACCTTTCAATACTGGCATTTCCGCATTGATGGTAGCAATCACTTTTTCTACCTCCGAATATTTACTGATATCGACATTCATTAAGCCTACTCGAACGCCTTGCTTCTCCAGCTCTAGTATTACTTTTTTGTCATAATCAGTTTTGCATCCACTGCGGCTCACCAGCACCAGGTAGCGAGCACCTTTGGTAGCCAGCCAGCGAGCAAGCTCCAAACCAAAACCACTGGCGCCGCCGGTAACCAGGTAAGAAGCTTCCGGATCCAACTGAAGTTCTTTGCTCGGATACACTTTCAGCGGTTTATCATTCATACGCACCACCACTTTCCCTGTATGTAAGCCTTTGCTCAAGAAAGAAAGTGCGTCGGATAATTGCTGCACCGGATATACAGTTACTTTTTCGACCTTCAACTTTTTGTCCTCGAATAACTGTTTCAGTTCTACATAAAGTTGTTTACCAAGAACAGGCTTCTGAAGCATCAAACGATCGAGGTCCACACCAAAGAATGATAGGTTATTACCAAAGCGCTTCATCGCCAATTTGGCATCTTTGTATATATCGGTTTTACCAATTTCTACAAATCGGCCAAACGGTGCCAGACATCGTATGCTGTGCGAAATCGCTTTTCCGGAAAGGGAGTTCAGTACAAAATCCACTCCCATGCCTTGCGTATCGGCCAAAATTTTATCTGAGAAATCCAGGTTTCTGGAATCGTAAACATACTTGATGCCCATATCGCGCAGCAACTTCCGTTTCTCTTCATTTCCTGCGGTCGCGAATATTTCTGCACCTGCCAAACGTGCCAATTGAATGGCAGCAAGTCCTACCCCACCGGTAGCTGAGTGAATTAACACCCGCTCACCTTTACTTACTCTGCCTAAATAATTCATGGCATAATAAGCGGTAAGATATGTTACCGTCACCGAAGCTGCTTCCTCAAAACTTAGCGTGCTTGGTTTGGCCACCACACAACTTTCATCGGTGATGGTATAACCGGCAAATGATTCGGAAGACCACGCCATTACCTCATCGCCTACTTTAAGGGAACTTACTTCATTGCCTACGGCTACAACTACACCAGAACATTCCAAACCTAACTTCTTACCTGCCACACCGCCATCCACAGCTTCGTCGCTTAGCAAGCCCATTACATTCATCACGTCTTTAAAATTCAGACCAGAAGCCCGCACCTCAATTTCTACCTGTTTTCCGGTAGGCTTCTTCCTGCGGAAGGAGCGGAACTTGATATTATCAATCATCCCGTACTCAGTAATTACCGGTTTGAAGGCTTGCTGAATAGCGGGTAGTTCCTGGGCATAGGTTTCATCGGCCAATGATTCCGATATTGGCGTTAGCTTGCGCTCAAATATCTCGGCACCACGTATGGCCAGTTCCGGATTTAGTTTATTTTGATCGGCAAGCAGCACCGAACAAAGTGTTTCCCAATCTGAACTGCCCAATACGGTACCCAGATTCAACATGGTCATCGGAATAAAAGGGAATTCATTAATCAATACCCTACCAAATCCTAGCTGCGACGATAGGTTTACGCGCACCAAATCGTTGTCTTTGATTTTTTCAAGATACCTGTTCAACAATACTACCCCTGGTTCGTAAGGAAGACTGGCTACACTCTTCAGTACATTTAACGTTACCAGGTTCAACACATGTTGTTGTTTTTCCAACGTGCTGGCATCTTGTTCCTCTGTGCTGGCATAATCAAGCGCCCAGAAATTAACTATTTTGGATATTTTAACACCATCAGTTTGCAGAAGGGAAAACATCGTCTCAAACTCAGAAATTAATTCTGGAATGATCACAAATTGATTGGCATTTACCCTATTGTACGTTTCTCCAGGGTGCACCATCACCACGCTTACATTGTTTTTATCCAAGGCATCGACCAATGGCTGATACAAGCGTCCTTTGTCAGCCAATACCATCACCACCTGCTTAGCGCTATTCAGAGCAGCAGGCGCTGATTCCATCGCTTTCCATTGGTACTCGTACATTCCACGGTACAGATCATCTTTATGTTCGGATCGTGATCCCTCTACATATTTACATGTCAAGCCTTTTATTTCAGCTACCAGGTATCCTTCTTCATTCAGAATAAAATAATCTCCGCGTAAAAATTCTGCACTGGCTTCTTTAACATCGATATGCACCCATACATGTTTGGAGGGTTGTTGATGCAATTGGTATTTTTCAATTTGTACCGGCAGGTAAATTCCACGTTTTTCTTCTACCGTACTTTTCCTTGCTGCAAATAAGGTATGCAAACAAGCGTCTAACAATGCCGGATGGAAGAAAAAGGATGGCGCTTCAAAGCTAATAGATTCAGGCAGACTCAAGGCTCCAAGCACTTCGTTCTCATTGGTCCATAATTTCTGAACACAACGGAACGTTTCACCATAATTCAACCCGCCTTCTTTCAATTCCACATAGAAATCTGAAACCGAAACCGGCTCTGTGATGCGTTTGCGAAGCTCTTCGACATTATGTTTGGTCGTATCAATTACCGGCATACCAGCAACAATGCGTCCTTTCGAATGTTGCAACCAGGATTTGTCGTCGCTGTAACGTGGTCGACTACAAATAGTATAATTTCCTTCGTCGCTGGTAATTTCCAATCGTACTTCCGGTGATTCTCCCTCATCTGGCAGGAACAAAGCTGATTCAAGCTGAATGTCGGCAAGGTGCGAGAAGTTTTCTTTTAAGGAACTTTTACCTACTTCCGTAGCCATCTCGAGATGTCCGGTACCAGGGAATATGATGGTTCCTTCTACTTTATGATCCTCCAGGAACAAATAGGTAGATTTATTCAGATCAATTTCCCATAGCTCATTGTATGTGTCTACGGCTGCTTTTTTCTTACCAACAACAAAAGGAAAATCTTTATTACCTAAACGTTTTTCCAGATGTTCTTGCGTTTCGAACCAATAGCGCTGATGCTGCCATGCATAAGACACCGTTTTCACAAATTTTCCAGCCCCGAAAAATTTATTCCAATCGATGGAAACGCCATGATTGTAAAGCGTACCGAGAGCGGTTTGTAATGTGTATTCTTCGTCTGATCCACGTCTTAGTGAAGCTACGATAATGCCATGCTTGGTTTTATTGAGGGCTATCAATTCGTTTACTCCTACCGACAGGATGGGGTGAGGAGCTATTTCAATAAATGTATCAAAACCATCGTTTAGCATTTCCTGCACAGCATCGCTGAAGAACACCGTTTCCCGAACATTTCGATACCAGTATTCACTCACTAAGTGGTCGCCATTTTCCAGCTTGCCTGAAACCGTAGAATACAAAGGCTTGTTGGTACGGGCAGGAACAAGGTAATTCAAGGACTCTATCAACTCCTCCTTGAGTGGCTCCATATGATGACTGTGGAATGGAACGTTCACTTTCAAGTATCGGGTAAAAATATCTTTGGCTTGAAGCGCTTTGTCTATGATATCCAAGGCATCTTCGTCACCAGCCAGTGCCACACTCACCGGACCATTCACTGCTGCAATAGATACTTTTGCTTCGTGTCCGGCAATTGCTTTTAAGGCATCTTTATGAGAAAGCCCAATCGCTAACATCTTACCTTTACCCGTGGCGCGATTTTGTCCACGACTTCTGTGATAAATTACTTCTACCGCTTGCTCCAGGGTTAAGGCTCCGGAAGCATAAGCCGCTGCCACCTCACCTATGGAATGGCCCACGTACCCATCGGCTTCGATACCCCATGATTTCCAAACTTCGGTAAGCCCCACCTGCACCGCCATAATGGCTGGTTGTGCAATGCGTGTATCGCTAACTCTGGATTCTTCTTCCGATTTATTCATTTCCTCCAACAAGGACCAACCGGAAATTTTCTTGAAATGCACTTCAATTTTTTCGACCACCGTGCGGAAAACTTCTGAACGCTGCAACAGCTCACGTCCCATGGCATACCATTGCGGCCCCTGGCCTGAGTACACAAATCCAATCTTGGGTTTGCTACTGCGTTTCTCAGTGACGGCATAGGTCATTTCAGGTCTCGTCTCATCGTTCAGAAAAGCTTGAATACAAGACAATAACTCTTCTTTCGTTCTTGCAGTTATGGTTAATTTATGGTCTAAGGAAGATTTCCTTACCAGACTGGTAAACGCAATATCCCTCAACGATTCATGTGATGTGGGAAGATATTCAACATACCGTTGACAGGTTGCAATAAGCGCCTCTTTGGATTTTCCTGAAACAGAAAATAAAAAGGCTCTGGCATCTTTGCTGGTGGCCGAAACTTGCTTTTCAACCACAAAGGATTCGAGAACGATATGTGCATTCGTTCCGCCCGCACCGAAGGAGTTAACGCCTCCGTATATTGGACCTTCTTTTTTAATTTCCTCCAAGCTTACGGGAACACGCAAACGGTATTGCTCAAATGGAATTTTAGGATTCGGCTTTATAAAATGTAAGTTTGCCGGAATCTGTTTATTCTTTAAAATAAGTGTTAACTTAATGAGGCCAGCAATGCCTGCTGCCGCTTCCAGGTGACCAATATTACTTTTTACAGACCCTATCACGCAAGGGTTTTCAACCGGACGGCCCTTTCCTATCACTTGGCTGAAGGCATTGGTTTCGATTGGATCTCCCACCGGTGTACCCGTTCCATGTGCCTCAACAAATACTACTTGTGTAGGATCCACCTGAGCATCTTCGTACGCTGTGCGAAGCATTTCAACTTGCGCCTCTACGCTTGGTACTGTAAATCCTTCGTGTGTATGCCCGTCGGAGTTTACTGCGGATCCACGGATCACCGAATAAATCTGATCTCCATCTTCCAATGCTTTAGACAATGGCTTCAAAACAATAACGCCTGATCCCTCGCTGCGCACATAACCATTGGCGCGACTATCAAACGATTTGCAATAACCATCGGGGGATAAAAAGTTACCCTTCGACATCATGATGGAGGACTCCGGACGTATAATTAAATTGACGCCCCCCGCAAGTGCCTGATCGCTTTCACCATTCCAAATGCTCTGGCATGCCAGATGCACACATACAAGGGAGGAAGAGCAGGCCGTATCAATGGTCATGCTTGGCCCCTTGAGATTGAATACGTAGGAAAGGCGGTTGGCAATAGCCGTGAGCGAAACACCCATTGGCACATGAGGACTAATATGATCGCGTTGCAATGAAGATGCTTGTATGTCCCAATAATCGTTCATAAAAACACCCATGTACACACCGGTGCGCGTATTAGAAATTTTTTCCCAGGGAATTCCTGCGTCTTCCATCGCTTCGTAGCTCACCTCCAGCAACAAGCGCTGCTGTGGGTCGATGCGTTGCGCTTCGTTAGGAAAGATGTTAAAAAAATTGGCATCAAATTGATCGATCCCTTGAATAAATCCACCCTTTTTGGATTTCAACTTTCCAGCTTTGTTTGGATTGGGATCATAGTAAGAAGAAATGTTGAAACGATCCTCGGGAATGTCTGAGATGGCATCACCACCATTTTTTAAAAATTTCCAAAATGATTCCGGACCATCAATTCCACCGGGGAATCGGCAACCCACACCAACTATGGCAATAGGTTCCTTTTGTTTCTTTGCAGTCATAATGTAGTTTAGGTAGTAAAATAATTTTTCCTGTTCCCAAGTAAACCTCAATTCTAAAAATCAGAGATTAATCACGGGTGTCAAAACGCATATCCAATTAAATTATAATTGTTTCTGCATCGCTTTACATTTCATGAAATTATAACTTCGAAGTTTCCATACAATTTTTTGTATAAGAGAATAGAAAAATTACATGAATACACGTACAAACCTCATCCAATGCATGTCACAAACGCACTATTCAATTCAAATAAAAAAAATGCTGATACGTAAAAAGACTTACAATTAAAATCTCAACTTAGGTTTATTTATAATAGATTATTATTAAAAAATAATTTACAATTTCTTAAACAACAGAAAAATAAGGTTTTGAAAAACACAATTTTTATACCCTATACTACAATACAGAATAGAGGCCGTTAAATATCTATACTATTCTAATAAATTTCTTACCTGCATTTTGAATACGCAAAACTCAAAACAGATTAGGTACAATTACGCGTTCAGACATCTAATAAATTCAACAAAATAGAACAAATTCAAGTTGAACCCGAATTTTCAATAGCACGTTTTCTTTTGAAAAACACCACATAAAATCAAAGGCTTCAGAAGAAATTATTTTCGGCCCTCATGCATTTCTAAGTCGTGATTACCGGCCATGACTCTAGGATCCATGAGCTTTCTCCGTCGTGCGCTTCGCTACTTTGGAAAAAATCCGGTTGCAACTTGTAAAGAAAATCAACGAAAAAATTTCAGCTTTGAGAATTTATTCCATGGAATAAGCCAGCCAACGTTTTCTGAATTCCTCCTTTGGATCGTACTCTTTACTTTGGTTTTCAATATTAAAAACTCGTTTCTGCATGGGATCATTTCCAACTCCAGCGAGATAAGCCCAGTTACCCCAATTACTGCTTACATCGTAATCTACCAACTGCGACTCAAAATATGAAGCCCCTACTCGCCAATCCAATTTATATTGGTGACAAAAGAAGCTTGCCACATTTTGACGCCCACGGTTGCTCATAAATCCTGTGTGCTTTAACTCCCTCATGTTGGCGTCAATAAAGTCGTTTCCTGTATTCCCTTGAATCCATTTATCAATCAGAATGGCATCTCGCCCGTCGTGCACACGTGCATGCTTACGAATGCCCTTTAAAAGAAAATACCGATGCTGATGCTTTTTAAACATAAATCTAAAATAATCACGCCACAACAATTCAAACACCAACCAATACGTAGATTCATTTGAACCGAATTCTTCCTCGAATTTTTTTATTTCAAAATAAATGGATTTAGGAGAAATACAACCCAAGGCTAACCAGGCTGAAAACTTAGTGGAGTAATCGGTACCAAGCATTCCATTTCGAATTTCCTTATAGCTCGACAACAATTTGCGGTCTTGAAAAAAAGAATGTAAGCGTTGCCAGGCACTGCGCTCACCACCTTGGAAAGGCATTGCGCTACGGGGATCCGTTGCCAGATCCTCCAAGCCAAAGGAAGTAAGAGCAGGAAGCTCAAAGACTGGAATTTCCGGAGAAGAAATCTTTGAAGGTGTCGGGCTAAGCGAACGGATAAATGAATCCGATTCCAAAGCTTTTCGGAAAGGCGTAAATTGATCCGGAATTTCTTTGATGGAAAAAGGCATATCGGGTGCACGGTAGAGCGTGCTGGTACTAAATACTTCCAGCGTAATTTTATGCTTCCACAATTCCTGTTCTACGGAATCATTAAGTAATTTTTCTTCAAATGCAATTTCTTTTTTAGCATAAACTTTCTGCACTGCCAGCTTGGCCGCTAAGGTCGGTATCTCCATTTCAGGAAGTCCTTTCAACAACCACAAGCCTGATCCCATGGCTCTTAATTGTTGATCTAAATCTTGCAAAGATTCCCATAAAAACCGGGCTCGGTAGTTACCGATCCGTTTGAACCCAAACTGTGTTGAGGAAAACAAACGATCATCCAGACAATACACCGGAATAACCTCGTCGTGATGTTGTATTGCCTGCAGCAATGTTTCGTTATCACGAATTCGAAGATCTGTTTTAAACCAGACCAATGCTTTCGTCTTCATAAGGTTTCTATTTCTTTTAAATAGTACTCTGCTTGCTTAACTACGTTTTTCTTTACTTCTGCATCCATGGAATGCCATACCTTGTACATCATTCCTATGCGTGGATTTTTACCCAGCAGGTGTTCATTTCTGTTGTAAAAATGCCAATACAAACTATTAAAAGGACACGCCCCATCGCCCACCTTTTTCTTTTTATCGTAATGACATCCCGCGCAATAATCGCTCATTTTATCAATATAGGCAGCACTGCTTACATAAGGCTTAGTACCTACAATTCCTCCATCGGCGTATTGGCTCATGCCCCGGGTATTCGTTATTTCTACCCACTCAATCGCATCAATATAAATCCCCAAATACCATTGATCTACCTCCGATGGCTCTATGCCTGCCAGCAAACAAAAATTACCGGTCACCATAAGCCTTTGAATATGGTGGGCATACGCATATTCAAGCGATTGTGAAATGGCATGGCGCAAACAATTCATCTTGGTGTGACCATTCCAAAACCAAGAAGGAAGAGGTTTGGTATGTTGGAAATAATTTAAGCTTGCATATCCGGGCATATTGGCCCAATATACTCCCCGCATATACTCACGCCATCCAAGAATCTGCCGTACAAATCCTTCCAATTGTGCTATGCCTATGCGATCTGGATTTTTTTCCCATGCCTTCACCGCGGCCTCTATCACTTCCCTGGGATGTAAATGTTTTACATTTAAAGAAAATGATAACCTGGAATGAAAAAGAGACCAATGCTGCTTGGACATAGCATCTTGATAGGTGCCAAAATCAGGAAGCAAGTAGTCGCAGAAATAACGCAGCACTTCCAAACCGTCCTTTCTGCTTACCGGCCAGATAAAGGACGCTGGATCCACTTCTCCAATCGTAGTAACTTCTGCTGCGATAAGTTCACGATGAATACGTTCCAATGAATGTTGAAAATTTTTCGGAAATGGAATATCTACTTTTTTATTAAACCCCTTCCGGTTTTCAACATCGTAGTTCCATTTTCCACCTACCGGTTCTTTTCCTTCCATAAGAATATGATGCTTGCGGCGCATCGTTCTATAGAAGGTTTCCATGAGGTACTGTTTTTTCCCTTTAAAAAGTTCCGCTAACTCTGATCTGGAAGTAAAAAAATGTTCAGCATCATACATCGTTGCATTCCAACCTTGTGCTTTTATTACCTCACGCAAGAGAACATCCACCCTCCACTCATCAGGCTCCTGATATTCAAACTTTCCAAATGATCCGCTGGCAAACAAGGCGATCAAATTTTTATCGAAGGACTGTTGATTTTCCGGGTCCGATATTTTCAAATATATCAACGTATGCCCCATAGACTTGAGCTCTGATGCGAAATGACGCATGGATGCAAAAAAGGCTATTACCTTTTGCACATGGTGTGGAACATAATCTGTTTCGCTGCGAATTTCCATCATCACATACACCACCGATGGATCCACCTCCCTAAACCAAGAATGATGAGGGTTCTGCTGGTCACCAAGTAATAATCTAAGTGTCTTTTTCATAGTTTTTTTCTAGCAGAACATCCTTTGCTGCAATAAATAACGGCACTCCAATTCTTTTCCCACTTCTTTCTCCAGGTAAATGGCCTAAGGCAAACAGGACAAATTTTTTCCGGAAGATCTTCTTTTTTCACTCCCCTCATCGTCTTAAAATTCTATGTCCAATTCCGATCTGGATTAGTAAACTTTTGTATGATCCTTGTATTCTCTTCTTCGATTGATGTATTTTGTCTTACTTTCCATATTTGTTCAGCAGCCCATTTTCTGCGTTCCTCCAAAGGCACTAGCGGTGCTGGATAGTCAACACCAATCCGACAGCCGAAGAGCTCCTGTTCCATTTCAGTCATCGTCCAGGGCTCGTGAATCCATGGAGCCGGAACAGAAGTTAATTCGGGAATCCAGGTGCGAATGAATGTTCCTTCCGGATCATGGAGTTGAGAATTTTTAACTGGATTGTAAATTCGAATGGTATTAACACCTGTTACTCCCGCTTGCATTTGCAATTGTGGATAATGAATGCCCGGTTCATAATCCAGAAACTGACGGGCTAGGAAATGCAAATCTTTCCAATCTTGCCATAAATGAAAAACAAAAAACGATACCACCATGGCGCGCATTCTGAAATTCAAATATCCTGTTTGAACCACACAACGCATGCAGGCATCTACCAGTGGAACGCCCGTTTTCCCTTGCTGCCAGGCTTGTTGCCATGACTCATTTTTTTCTTTTAAAAGTTTTCGATATAAGGCATTCACCTCATTGAATTCCATACTGCAATCGGTTTCAAATTTTTGTATGAAATGGCAATGCCATTGCAGGCGTGACATAAAATTCAATAACGATCTTTTGTTACGAGAAACCGGATATACCGCATGAAGTGCCTGGACCACTTGCCTAACACTCAGATTGCCATACGCAAGGTAGGGAGAAAGTCGGCTGCAGGAAATACGAGCTTCCAGAGGCTTGCTGATATGGCTGGAATATTGAATATGCCTGGAATCGAGGAACGACTTCAGGTACCTGCCAGCATACCTAAAACCACCTGGCTGCATTCCAGGATTGGGCGACAGCAATTCGTTTGGTAGGTTAACTTCCGGAAGTTCTATTCCAATTCGTTTTAAATCCATTAAATTTGTCCACTGCATGGCCGGATGTAACATTGGCGCATGCATATAAGACTGCCAGTCATCTTTCCAATTTTTTCGATCCTTTAATTTCCGAATTACTCCGTTGCTTTGAAATTCTTTCCAGGTAATCTTATGAGAAGAAAATATCTTCTGTAATCGTATATCGCGCTGGTAGCTGAGGTTATTACCCGTTTCCTGGTGGGAATACCATGTATCGACAGCAACATGCGCCAGCAACCATTCCACCATTTGTTCTACTTCGCAATAGAACAACTGAATCGAAAACCCAGGCACTTGCTGTAATTCCTGCAAGGACTGCCACACAAATCTCCAATGCCGCACGTCACTGTCCTCCGCAGACATTAGAGACGGCTCGAAACAATACACCACCAGATATGGAAGCGAAGAGCGCTGCGCATGATACAAAGGCGCATGATCCAGTATCCGCAAATCACGTTTCAACCAAACAACATTTACCTTAGGTTTTGTCATCGTCAGTAATCCAATTCCCTGCACATAGTTCCAGGCTTAGCATAGGAAAGACGTTTTATTTTAGAAACTTCCGCATATCCATCAAGGCCTGTACCTGCCATGGTTCCAGCGGTGCTTAATTCTATAAATCCATCCGGCCGAATGCTATCGCCGTGCACATATACTTCTTCAATACTTCCAATCAGTAAACTTGTTCCGTTGACAGGTATAAGTATTCGGTCAACGAATTTAAGTCCAATCTGAATCAAACTTTCTTTCACATAGGGAATAGAAGAATGGTTTTTGTATTCTGAATGCAGACCAGTGGCTTCAAATTCCGAAACTTCTCTGGGGTATTTGGCGGAAGCTTGGTGCGCAGCCTGATAAAAAGATTGTTGGATATGATTAAATGAATAATAGCCCGTTTCCAGAATATTATCCAACGTATGTCTTTCTACTGAATCTGGTCTTAAAATACAACCCATCAGCGGAGGATCTGCGCCTAAATGAACGATGGAATTAAATACTGCCAAATTAAGATTTCCCTTGTTGTTAGCAGAAGCCACCAAGCAAACGCTTTTAAATCCTCCAAGAGAATTTACGAAGTGTGTCCGATAGTGCTTTTCCATAAATGAAATATCGGACCTTGAAAAATATTGTTGTTTTACGTTCATACTTTTAACATCGACATCCCACCATCCACTGCTACTACTTGTCCTGTCATCCACGATGAATTTTCTGATAATAAAAAAGCGATCGCAGAAGCCAGGTCGTCCGGGCTTCCCACTTTTTTCATAGGATTTCTCTGTCGGGCGGCCTCTACTTTTTCTGGACTTGCCAGAAACTTGGCCGCTAGTGGAGTATCGGTGAGCGAGGGAGCGACTGCGTTGAATCTTATTTTACCTGCATATTCAGCAGCTAGTGCCCGAATCAAACCCTCCAATCCTGCTTTGCTAATACTCACCGAGGCATGAAACGGCAATCCTATGCTTGCTGCGACAGAACTAATGCAAACCACAGAGGCCCCTTCTTTCAATCGTGGCAAATAGTGCTGTATAAAACGCATTGCGCCTAAAACATGAATATTAAAATCGTGGAGTATTTCTTCTGATTTTAACCCCTTAAAAGGCTTTAATACAATGGTGCCCGGAAAATAAACCAAACCATCAATGTCATCTGAGATTTCCGGGTAAGCAGCGTCGTGGTAAGAATTCACCTGGTGAATAGGAATTTCAGCATCAGGAGATACGGATCGAGAAATTCCTACGATTTGGTGCGAAAATGAAGGCAATTGCTTCTGCAAGGATTTCGCTATAGCAGAAGAAGCACCGGCCAATACAATAGTTTTCATGTAAAAAAAACAATGAAAACCACTGAAAGTTCTGGTTAGGAAGCGTAAATATTGTTACCTGATTTCGTTTTGATAGACGGTTACGAAAAGAGAGCCTTTCATTGTCTCCTTTTCTTCCCCTAATTCGAATTCATAGGTTTTACCACCACTTATTTTTTACAATACGAGTATTAAAACTCTGCCAATGTGGACCATCCTCGGAATCATAGGTTGGTACGCGATTTCCCTTCTCGTCAAAATGAGTAAGCTCGCTGCAAATATCCCCGTTTCGGAATTCACAAGAATACCGGATACGACCATTGGGATAATAACAAAGATAGACCCCATGGAGCATGCCCATCTGAAAACCCGATTTAGATTTAAATTTTCCTGTATTGTAATATTCGGTATGAACACCCACTTCGAGTCCTTCTTCAAACACTCCGACTTTTTGAATATTTCCATTGGGGAAATACCAGGTACATTTTCCATGCAACAATCCTGAACGGTAAGAAACTTTACATTTAAGTTGTCCATTGGCATAATATCGCAGGAGGTGACCTGTGCCGTTTGATACTTGAAGATTGCCCTTTGCATCCCAGGCGTTTTCGAGAAAATAAATTCCAAACTTATAATTTCCCTTTTCAGAAACCAAACCGTTTCGATAGTAAAAAATCCATTCACCATCGCGCAAACCGTGACGGAATTCACCCTCGTATTTCAGGCTGCCATTTTCATACATCTCTTTGACCTTGCCTTTCCCTCGCTTTAGTAGCGGATTTCCTTCTGAATCCCACAAGCGTTGCACCTTGTAAACATCTTTTACAAAGTGTCCACGTTCTTTGCGCTTTCCATTTTCATGATAAATCAAAACAAACCCTTCGGGCTCAAAATGCTGATTATAAAATGAAGTGGAAAACAATTTCCCCGAAGCATAATACTCCTTGCAATCCCCTTGAAGATACCCATCTACCATAGTTCCTACACGGTAATATCGCGCTGAATCGGCTCTGCATGGTTCAAAATCTTGATTAAGCTGCAATACAGGCAGATTGTTTTGAGCCAATAATACCCCTGGGATAGAAAGAATCACAAATACAGTTCTCATTCAATAAGTATAACCATTTGTAAAAATTCTCTCCATCGGAATGCTGAAAAAAAATAAAAAATAAAGCAATCCTTGTACTATTCTTAAAAAGACTATTTTATTTATGACAGAAACGCGTTGTGAAGAAAATAAAAGTATTAAAAATCTATACTTTTTAACCACCTCTAAAATTATCTTAAACCCATTATCCATGGTAGTTTTAAGACTTTTCAAGAAATTTCAACAGGTGATTTTTAAACAAAAAAAAGAACGTATGTGTCGATATACCTTTTACCTAAGCATGACGATTCTCACGGTGAATTTCCTTGAGTTTCCAAAGAAGGAACCATCCGAACGTTAATCCGATTTTTCTACATAAAACAACGAGGCCCTTAGAGAATAGCCAATCCATGAGATTTCTCAAACTAGCTTCGGTTCTGTTGAGAAAAGTCGGTTTAATTTCTACACGTTTCCATGGAAGAATTTACAATGAGAAGATTGGAGCAAAATTCATATTCCGATTACAAAAAAAATCGGATCGCAAAGTAGTTTTGCGATCCGACAGCATTACCAGACGAAAAAATTAAGCCGAAACTTCCTTACTCTTTAAGGTTCTCTGCTTTCCAAATGTCAAAATTCGATCTATGAAATCATATGGCTTGTATCCATTGATGGCTGTTTGATGAAAGATACAAGTGGCAGGCGTCATACCAGGCAAAGAGTTAATCTCTATAACCACCACCTCTGCGTGATTATCGTCAAAAATTCTTACGAAGGCATCTATACGGCAATAGCCTTGTACATTTAACACCTGTGCCGCTCTTTTTAACTGTTCTCTTACCTGCTGTGAAATATACAAGCGTGTACCTTCGTCTTTGGCGAATCGAGCAGGAGTTATATTCTGTCCCTCTCCCGCAAGAAACTTTTCTTCCAACGACAAAATCTCTCCCGTGGCCAAGGTTTCGGATGGTTCAAATACTTCCAACCACATGTCTCCATGTTCATTCACATGAGAGAGCATACCTCCTGTAACTTCAAGGAAATGGCGTGCACCGTCAGCCTGAATAATATCTTCAATCATGAAATACGTTTTGAGAGGAAATTCTTCATTAAAACGAATTTTCAAAACGCGAGCACTTTCAGAATCATGAATATCTTCCCAACCAAACATCAGTCGAGCATACGCAACCAATTCATCTCTGTTTTTAATTTTTTTAACGGCAGAGCTGCATCCATCATCAGAAGGTTTGGCAATAAATGGATATTTAAACTGAGACTCTATTCTTTCAATAAGATCAAAATAAAAATTCTCCCACTCTTGCTTATACACCAGCATTGAATTAGCTACATGCACACCAGCTTCTCGTAGTCTACGATTCGTCTCGAATTTATTGATGGTAGTCTGAGAACTTTCAACACCGGAGCCATTGTATGGAAGTCCCAGTTTTTCAAGCTCCGCTTGCACAGCACCATCTTCTCCTGGTCGCCCATGTAGGGCAATAAACACAGCATCTACCAAAGATGACAATTCCTGGTAGTGAATTTCCCTCACCTCAGAAAGCGGTTGCCCCGCATATTTCTGTGTAATTGATTCACAACGTTTTTGTATCTCCTTTATGGCAGGATGTTTTTCTACCGGATTGAATACTTTATCCCTGATATCGTCAGCATTATCCTTCAACATGATATTGACTGGCACTAGGAATAATCTATGCTGGGATTCATCACCAGATAAAAATACGGGCAGGGGCTGATATTTCGTGCTGGAAGAAAGTTTTTCGTAAATATTCCTACCACTTTCCACTGAAATATGCCGCTCGGATGAGAACCCTCCCATAAACACGGCAACTTTCGTTTTTACTGCAGCAGATGCTTGCAAACGCTCCAGATCCATATCCAAATCATTGAGCAGACTTCGCAGCTTATAGGTCTTTTTCCCGGTACGAATGCGTTCTGCCAGCGATGTACGAATGATGTAGGTCAGGAACTGCGATGGATTGAGGCCAATTTCAGCTGCCTGATGAAAAAAGAAAGAGGAAGGCAACATCCCAGAAGTAGTATTGGGATCATTCAAGAATATTTTACCTTCTGCGGTAATAAATCCATCCAACCGAGCATATACATTAAAACTCAGGTCCGTGAAGAGTTTTTCACAGGCTTTACATATTTCTTGAATTTGGGAAAGCGGCAATTGAATCGGCGTTTGCTTACGCGACATACCCGGAAGATACTTGGAACGATAATCAAAAAAATTGTTCCCTTTAATTATTTCTGTTGGCGGCAAGGCCATCGGAATTCCTTGCTCATCCTGAATGACGATGCAGGAAAACTCTTTTCCATGAATAAAAGATTCTATGAGAATTTCATCCTCATTATCGAGACTTTCGAGAAATAAAGGAGTTGCGTTAGCTCCAAAATACTCATCCATATAGGAAAGCAAATGATCAGGGTGATAAATGCAAGTATCTCCGATCATTACAGGCAATCCGATTCCTTCGCGAATATCCGTCAGTTGGCGTATATAAACGATTTTCTCGTCCGGACTCTTTTGGTTCCATTCTTCCGTTTCGATTTCCTGAATGAAGAACGCTCTGTTTACAGCATGCGCAAATTTACGTACATCCGGAGCATCAAGTATGGTAACGCCTATAGAGGAGCCTTGACTGGAAGCTTTTACTACCAGTGGCCACCCCAACTCTTTGCTGTAAGACTGCATGAGAGCACCCTTATCGGAAGCCCGAAACCAATCTTTACGACTTAATCTTCTGTTTTCAGGTCTGGCAAAACCTGCATTTTTCATAAGGCCCTGTTGCACCGTTTTGTTGATGCCGATGGCCGATGGTAAAATGCCAGCACCGGAATATGGTATATTATACCATTCAAGAATGCCTTGAATGTTGCCATCTTCCCCATAAGGACCATGCAAGGCCAGAAAAGCAAAGTCGAAGAGGGATGTAAATTCTGAAGGATTAATTCTTTTACCCACTGAAGCGATAATCCGATTCATTTCATCCTCAGAAATTGCCCCCAACGATTCCAGATAAAGTTGAAAAGAATGGGGAGAATAAGGATGGAAGGAATGAGGAGGATAAAAATCGCGAATTGTTCCTTTATAGATATATTGCCAATCCAGTAAAATAAAGTGACCCAAGCTATCTACAAAGATTGGCACTGCCTCAAATAATTCTTTATTAAGATTATCGTATACAGTTCGCCCTCCGGCAAAAGAAATTTCTCGTTCTCTGGATTGACCTCCAAAAAAAATCCCGATCCTCATGTGACTTTTAAATAAATTCGGTTCAAGTTACGGAAAAGAAAGGAATTATGCTGAAGGTAAGTTGCTACTGAAATAAAAAACTTCTCAAAAGGGTTAACCCTAAAATAGCGTTAGAAGCTATGGAAAAGATCTGGCCCCCAGCATTAGTTTCGGAGTCTATTGAAGCCATTATAGTGTGTTAGATTCCGTAATGTTGAGATGAGTGGCAATATCTTCTATTGATACTCTCTCCTGAAGAAGAAAGACACTCTTAAAATTTCCAAATTTTTTTTCTCTTTTACTGGTAGTTCTCTTTCTCCAATCTCAACTCAGCAGTTTCTTTATAACGCTTCAATGCTTCCCATTCTTCCTTGATCAGGTTTTCGCGTTGCATCTGTTCTATGATCTCTTTTCTCATGCCTGCTGAATTCTAGGAATGAAATTCTTTATTCAACGATGAAAATTAGTTTATTCCAGGCATCGTTGTATTTCAGATTCCGGAATATTGAGTTGAGCTGCAATATCTTTTATGGATACTCCTGAAGAAAGAAGGTGGGTGAT
>JALONM010000099.1 GCA_025454925.1 Cytophagaceae bacterium | reverse complement strand
AGCCCATGATTTTCTAAGTCGGGATTACCGGCCATGGATCTACGATCCATGAGCTTTCTCCATAGTGCGCTTCGCTTCTATGGAGAAAAGCCGGTTGAACAAAATGTACATTGTAGAAAAGCAGGATAAAAAAACATAGTCACGCAAAAGCGTGACTATGTTTTTGGATATGATGGTAGTACGGAATTCACACAGGCAAAAAGAGCAATGTTGGCGCAGACCAAACAACTTACCATTCGAGAATGGTTTTTATTTCGTCGGAGTGTGTATTGGCGATGCCCTTTTCAAATTCGGTAAATGGCAATCGCTCGGTAATGATGTTTTCGATGGTTTTGCCCCAACGTTTGCGGGCTTCCACTAAATCGCGAATGGCCATGTAATTGTGTTCTTTGCTGGCATTTACACTTCCAATAAGCACCTGGTTCATCAGCACCATTTGTTGCATGAGTGCACCGGCAGGAATATCGGCAGGCCTTCCTGCGCCAGGAACTCCCGTCATAACATAAATACCGTTGATGCCGAGTGCATCGATTAATTCAAAGCCCAGCTTGGCCACACCGGCCGCTTCAAAAATTAGGTCGATATGGCCGTGTAATTCGTCGATCTGGTCGGCTGCAATTTCTTTTCCATTGATGTAGGTTCCTCCCAATTCTTTGAGTATGGTAGGCCTCGGAGAAGTGGCATCCACGATGTCCATGCCGATTACTTCTGCACCACGCAGTCGTAGAGCAATAGCGCCAAGGAGACCGATAGGACCCAGACCAACGACCAGCGCTTTGCGGCCTTTGAGGTAGGAATCGTAGGTAGTGCCGGGTATGCGGGCTGCCTGCACTTTGATGGCTTCGTCGAGTGCTTTTACTGAAACGGACATGGGTTCGGTAAGAACCCCTATGTCGGCGAGTTCTTGCGGGATTTTAATCACGTACGGTTCTTTGTCGACCACATACTCTGCCATGTAGCCGTCGCGTGCGCGTATACCGCGCTCGGTATACAAACCAGAGCAACACATGTCGCTGCGGTCTTTGCAGCATTCGTGGCCCATGCCACAATCGCGGCGCACGATGAACAAGGCATAATCGCCAGGCTTTACTGTAGTTACCTGCGCACCTACTTCTATTACTTTTCCGATCATCTCGTGCCCCAGCACCAGCTCCGTGCTTCCAGCAGGAGCATCGGCCCTGCCACCGTGAGCGATTTCGCGGTCGGTACCACAAATGCCGATTTGAGTAATTTTTAATTTTATCTCGTCGGGCGCTGTTAGCTGTGGTTCCTGACGATCTACCAGTTGAAGCACTTTACTTCCTGGCACTGTAGATATTGATTTCATGAAGTTCTTTTTTTATTTCTCCTGACAAAAATCAGTTATAAGTTCAGCAATAAGTCCGGTCCAACCGGTTTGGTGCGAAGCGCCTATTCCCATGCCGTTGTCGCCGTGAAAATATTCGTAATAAAGAATATGGTCTTTGAAATGCGGATCGTCCTGCAGTTTGGCATACGATCCATTAAATGCCCTGTGTCCTTTGGCATCGCGTTCAAAGATGCGTAGCAATCGCAATCCTACTTGCTTGGCAGCCTCGCGAAGGTTTACCATGTTGCCCGAACCCGTTGGGAATTCAATTTTAAACTCTTCTCCGTAGTAATCATGAAACTTCTCCATGGAGTCAATGAGCAGGAAATTCACCGGCATCCAGATGGGGCCTCGCCAGTTGGAGTTGCCACCAAATAAGCCCGAGTCGGATTCTCCCGGATTGTAGTTTACACGAAACACTTCTCCATTGACATGAAATTCGTAGGGATGATTTTTGTGGAATTTAGAAAGTGCTCTGATTCCGTAATCGGACAAAAATTCGGTTTCATCCAACATTCTGGAAAGCAGTCTCTTCATGCGATGTCCGCGCAATATGGACAGCAAACGTTTTTCGCCTTTGCCGTGCTCGTTCCACCGGGAAATAAGATTGGCCAGATCCGGACGATTGGAAAGCACCCATTCCACACGACGCTTGAAAACAGGCAACTGATCGAGGATTTCGGGACTAAGTACTTCGACGGCATACAACGGAATAAGGCCTACCATGCTGCGTACTTTCAATGGAACACTGTGCCCATTGGGCAGATGCAGCATGTCGTAAAAGAATTTATCTTCATCGTCCCACAGATCTACCCCTTCGCCACTTACGTTGAACAAGGCACCGGCAATGTGCAGGAAGTGTTCAAAGAATTTGGAAGCCATATCCTGGTATACCGGATTGCCGGGCGACAGCTCCAAAGCGATTTTCAGCATATTGAGGGAGTACATGGCCATCCAACTGGTGCCGTCGGCTTGTTCGATGGTACCACCGGTAGGCAGGGGCCTGCTGCGGTCGAATACACCAATGTTATCCAGTCCTAAAAATCCACCTTCAAAAATATTGTTTCCCCCGCTGTCTTTCTGGTTCACCCACCAGGTAAAGTTGAGCAACAATTTATGAAAGATTTTTTCCAGAAAAGCTAAGTCGCCTTTGCCATTCATCTGTTTATCGATTTCATAAACTTTAAGCGTACCCCAGGCGTGCACCGGTGGATTCACGTCTCCAAAATTCCATTCGTAAGCAGGAATTTGTCCGTTGGGGTGCATGTAGTATTCGCGCAACAAAATTTCTAACTGACGTTTGGCAAAATGAGGATCCAACCGGGCTATGGGCAAAGTATGAAAGGCCAGGTCCCAGGCTGCATACCAGGGATACTCCCATTTGTCGGGCATGGAAATAATGTTTTCATTATTCATGTGTCGCCAATGGCTGTTGCGCCCATACTTGCGCTCTCCGGGAGGTTTGGGTTGGGAAGGATCTCCGGTGAGCCATTGGTTAACATTAAAATAGAAAAACTGTTTGGTCCACATCATTCCTGCATAAGCCTGACGCTGAATGCGCAAATGATCTTCGGATCTAACACCCTTTTGGAGTTCTGCATAAAAAGCATCACATTCCTGCACACGCAACTGGAACGAAGAATCAAAATCTTCAAAGGGCCTGTCAATCCATGTTTTGCTAAGACGGAATTTTACAGTCGCTTTTCCTTCCGCAGGAATATGCAATTTTATATTGGCACTGGCTTTAGTTCCGAATGAATTAGGATTTACTGCATCGTATTTATTATGAACGATAAAATCGTTGATGCCATCTTTGGTATAAGCATGCGCATTGGGGAAATTGTATAAACGCTCTGTATTGGTTTCGTTTTCGCAGAACAAAAACTGGGTGTCTTCTTCGGCATAGAAAAAATAATTTCCGATGCGTTCGTTAAATACGGTGATGCACCGTTTGCCATCCGCGGTCATGGAGGGCTTGTAATCATCGTACCCCCAGGCCCAGGTATTGCGGAACCAGAGGGTGGGCAATACGTGCAACATGGCCGCTTCTTTAGCACGGTTGTATACCGTGTATTGTATGAGTAAATCTTCCTCCGATGCTTTGGCGTATTCGATGTACACATCAAAATACTTATCATCATTAAAAATTCCGGTATCGATTAGTTCATATTCCGGTTCCAGGCGGTTGCGTCTTCTGCTTTCCTCGATTAACTGCTGATACGGAAACGATGATTGAGGATATTTGTACAGCATTTTCATGTACGAGTGGGTGGGTGTACTATCGAGGTAATAGTACATTTCTTTGCAATCTTCGCCATGGTTGGTTTCGGCTCCTGTAAGACCGAAGTACCGTTCTTTCAAGATTGGATCCTTGCCGTTCCAAAGTGATAATGCGAAGCACAAATGTTGTTTATTGTCGCAAATTCCACCTATCCCCTCCTCGCCCCAGCGGTACGCACGGCTGCGGGCATGGTCGTGGGGAGTAAAATCCCAGGCACTGCCATCCTTGCTATAATCTTCACGCACGGTTCCCCATTGCCGATCGGTCATGTAGGGACCCCATTTTTTCCATCCTTTATTCTCGGGCGTTGATAGCACACGTTCGCGCTCGCGGTTTTGTGTCATGGTAAGGTGTTGTTTTTATATGGTTAAACAAAAAATACGTTAAGGCTCACAAAAATTAAGAAAAATTTGTATACTCCGTTCATGTATTTACGTAATAAAAAACGCAAAAGTTATTTTAACTGATTATGAAGACCTTGAAGATATTTCCAGCCCTATTGTTGATGTTGCTCGTGGCTTGTTCGGGTGGCGGAAACCAGTTTGCCAAGAATTGGAAGGCGACCGATGTAAACTTAAATGGTACTGATTTTAAAGCCGAGGTGCTCGGTTCTTTTGAATTTAAATATGCCAGCGATGGCACCTTCGAGTACGTGGAAAATGGCTCCGTGGAGAAAGGCAACTGGAAAGCTTCTGAAGACGGTAAGAGCATTACTTTAACCTACCCTGACCGAGAGGTAAAGCAAGAGGTAGTGCAAGTGAGTGAGCAGGGATTGGTGGTTAAATACAACGACCATGGCATGCAGCGTCAGCTGACAATGACTCCTCAGCCCTGATAGTAAAGTTGTAACAAGCGAACCCTTATACGTTGGCGTAAGTCTTGGAAGCCAGTTTTCGCACCGCCTCCGCTATACCTTCCGGATGGTAGTGCATCTGAGCATACAGCTCCATTTGTTCTCCGTGTTCAATGAATTCATCCGGTATTCCGAGTCGAAGTACCTCGGCCTCGTAATGATGTTCGTTCATAAATTCCAGTACGACACTGCCCATTCCACCCATTAAACATCCATCTTCTACGGTTACCACTTTCTTGAATTTTTTAAAGACGCTGTGCAGCAATTCTTCGTCCAGTGGTTTTACAAAGCGCAGATCGTAGTGAGCGGGAGAAATGTCGTCTTCCGCCAGGAATTGACATGCAGTAACGGCAAAGTTGCCTACGTGGCCGATGGTAAGAATGGCGACTTCGGATCCTTCTTTTATTATTCTTCCTTTTCCTATTTCAAGTGCTTTCAGTGGTTTTTTCCATTCCGGCATTACCCCTTGGCCTCGCGGATAGCGTATGCTAAAAGGCCCTGCATGGGTGGTAGCGGTATACATGAGGTTACGCAGTTCCTCTTCGTTCATAGGGGAAGAAACCACCATATTGGGTAAACAGCGCATGTAAGCAATGTCGAACGCACCGTGGTGGGTTGGGCCATCGGCGCCGGCGATGCCTGCGCGATCCATACAAAATACCACCTGCAGGTTTTGCAAACATACATCGTGTATGATTTGGTCGTAGGCCCGCTGCATGAAACTACTGTAAATATTACAGAACGGAACCATACCCTGAGTGGCCAGGCCAGCAGAAAAGGTAACGGCATGCTGTTCGGCAATACCTACATCGAGGGCACGATCGGGCATCACTTTCATCATGATGTTCAGGGAAGATCCGCTGGGCATGGCAGGAGTAATACCCATGATGAGTGGGTTAGCTTCCGCCAGTTCTACCATGGTATGGCCAAACACATCCTGGTACTTGGGTGCCTGGGGCGTGGTGTAGACCTTTTTGAAAATTTCTCCTGTTTCTTTGTTGAATACCCCTGGGGCGTGCCACAAGGTCTGATCTTTTTCAGCCAGGGAATATCCTTTGCCTTTGGTAGTAAGTATATGCAGAAGCTTGGGGCCTGGAATATTTTTTAAGTCGCGGAATACATGTACCAGGTGATTAAGGTCATGTCCGTCTACCGGACCGAAATATCGGATTTTCAGAGATTCAAAGAGATTACTGTTTCGGAGCAGCGTAGCTTTCAAGCCATTTTCAACTTTTGAAGCAATCGTCTGAGCAGAAGGAGCAAGCTTTTTGAATTTGCCTAACAGATTCCAGATCTCATCGCGCATTTTGTTGTACGTGCGCGAAGTGGTAATATCCACCAGGTAATCCTTGAGAGCCCCAACATTGGGGTCTATGGCCATGCAATTGTCGTTAAGGACAATAATCATGTTGGTGTTGGAAATGCCGGCATGGTTCATGGCTTCGAAGGCCATACCTGCGGTAAGCGCTCCGTCGCCGATAACAGCAATATGCTGGCGATCTTTTTCGCCTTTAAGCTGAGAAGCTACCGACATGCCCAGCACGGCAGAAATGGAAGTAGAACTATGCCCTACCCCAAAGTTATCGTATTCGCTTTCGCTGCGCTTCGGAAAGCCGCTTAAGCCATTGTATAATCGATTGGTGTGAAAAGATTCGCGACGGCCGGTAAGTATTTTATGACCGTAAGCCTGGTGCCCTACGTCCCATACCAATTGGTCGTAAGGCGTGTTGAAGACATAATGCAAAGCCACGGTAAGTTCGGCTACTCCCAAACTGGCTCCGAAGTGCCCTCCATAGGTAGATACATTGTCGATGATAAAATCGCGAAGTTCCTGGGTAAGTTGAAAAAGCTGTGCTTCTTCCAACTTACGTAAGTCGGACGGCGAATTTATTTGCGCCAATAATTCTCCCGGTTTAATCGCTTTACTCAAGGTAATACTCTGTTAGAATTCAAATATACTAAAATTTCTCTATAAGACCCTTGTTGTATCCTAGTAGATAGATACTTAGACTCTTATGAACGCTTTTTCCACTGTGTACGTGGATAATAACACTTCAAGACAGTGATTGGTTTAAAAACTGACATCGTAACTTTAGGTCTTGCCTCCCTAGCTGAAAGGAGGTGCTGGATGAGCCCGTATGAGTTTCGAGATACAATTACCGCTGTTTAAAGGTCCCTTTGACCTCTTGCTGTTTTTCATAGAACGCGATGAACTGGATATTTATGATATTCCCATTGCAAAAATTACCAATGATTTTTTAGAATATATCCATCATCTGGAAAACATGGAAATTGAGGTCGCCAGTGAATTTATTCTTGTGGCTGCTACCCTCATGCGGATCAAAGCAAAAATGTTATTGCCTCGTCCTGAACTCGACGAACAAGGCAATGAAATAGACCCCAGGGAAGAGCTGGTGGCGCACCTTCTGGAATACAAGCGATACAAGTCGGTTATCGGGGATCTTTCCTCGCTGGAAGAAATTGCGCAGCAACGTGAGAAACGCGGGAATATAGCCAGAGAACTTAAAGTTCTTTCCGAAGCCAACAACGTAGAAACCGAATTGCAAGACCTCGACCTGTACAAATTATTAAAGGTTTTTGAAAAGGTAATGGTGCGTTTTGTAGAAGAGCGCAATAAGCCGGTGCATCAGGTGATGCAATATCCCTACAGCATCGAAGAGAAAAAGGAATACATTTACAACCGGGTTTTACAGCACGGAAAAATCAGCTTTGCTGATGTAGTGCTGGAAAGCAGAGAAAAAATAGAAGTGATTTACAACTTCCTGGCGATCCTCGAACTTTTGCAGCTTCACAAAATCCTCATCTATATCGGCGAAGGCTTCAATAATTTCTGGATCGAAAAATACGATGAGAATTTTGAAAAGAACCTGGTCAATGAATGGAAGGAATAAATTTTGTTTTCCAAATAGATAGTGTCCTTGTGGTTGCCAGGGTACTATGACGTTCCTAAACGTTGTTTGCCGGCAGACACCTTTCTAAGCACTATCTGCCGCAGAAGACCCGCTAGTGTCCTCTCCAGATAAGGGAAGCCGTTATATGCCAGCAGAGGTTTGAGTTTGCTGTGCTCAATGTGTACCTTTGCCCAAATTTTTTATTCCATGAACATGAAAACAGGTGTATTGTTGGTGAACCTGGGTACTCCGGACAGTCCAGCTACGGGCGATGTAAGAAAATATCTGCGTGAGTTTTTGATGGATTATAGGGTTCTTGACATCAATCCGATTGGCAGATTTTTTCTGGTAAACGGCATCATAGCTCCTTTTCGTGCTCCCAAATCGGCAAAAGTATATAAGCAACTTTGGGAAGATCGTGGCTCACCGTTAAAATTTTATGGAGAAGACGTGCGCGACCTGGTGCAACAAGCCCTGGGCGACGATTATGTAGTGCGCCTCGGGATGCGCTACCAAAGTCCTTCCATACCATCCGCCATGGCTGATTTCAAAGCCCAGGGGATTCCTAAAATTGTAGTGGTGCCTTTATTCCCTCAATATGCTTCTGCCAGTACGGGTTCTGCCACCGAGGAAGTAATGAAAGAAATTTCTTCCTGGAATATTATTCCGCAAGTATCCATCATCAGTAAGTTTTTCGATCATCCTTTATTCATACAGGCATTTGCCGAAATCGGAAAAAAATACCTGGAACAACATCACTACGATCATATAGTATTTTCTTACCACGGATTACCCGAGCGTCAGATTTTACGCGGATCGGTTCAAAATTATTGCCAGTTGGGGAATTGCTGCGGTAAATACCATCAGAAAAACAGCCATTGCTACCGCGCGCAATGTTTTGAAACCTCCCGCTTGCTGGCTTCTGCTATGGGAATTTCGGAAGAAAACTATACCAATTGCTTTCAATCGCGATTGGGTAAAACGCCTTGGATAAAGCCTTATGCAGACGACATAATTCCTGAACTTGCGAAAAAAGGCAAGAAAAAAGTACTGTTTTTTTCTCCTAGTTTTGTGGCGGATTGCCTGGAAACTACCATCGAAGGCGGCGTGGAATACAAGGAACTGTTTGAAGAAAACGGCGGGGAACACTGGCAGTTGGTGGAAAGTTTAAACAAACATCCTCGTTGGATTGAATGTTTGATTGATTTGGTGAAGAAAAACTCCTAAATGAACGATCGCTGGCTAAGCAATTTTCGCTATTGGCGCTATTTACTTTATTTAGCAGGCTTACAACTATTATTGTTGCAAGCCTTTCGGTTGTTGCTTGTAGCGCTGAATACCGATCGGATTACGCATGAATTTCCGGAATATATAAAAGACATCATTCCTTTGTCGCTTCGCTTTGATGGAATGATTGTAGCGTACACCTGCCTGCCGGTGCTTTTGTTTTTTTTGATTGGACAATTCTCTCCGGGCTTTCGCCAATCCAGGGGAATGCGCTGGACCTTGCTTGGTTATTGGATGGTGATGAACGCAGTAGAATTGCTGTTGTTATGCACCGACTTACCCTACTACGCATTTTTTAACGAACGCCTCAATCCTTCGGTGATGTTATGGGTAAACAACCCTGGCATGATGCTTGGCCTGGTGGCGGGCTCTCCGGAATATTATCCTTACTTGCTTGCATTTGCGCTCTTAATTTGGATGTTAAGTTGGCGCCAACACCGGTGGATTGTTGCCTGGCAATCGGTTCCAGTTCCTCCTGCAGGCCCTTCCATGCTTAGCGGGATAGGCCTTGCCACGCTGCTCGTGGTGGCCATGCGCGGTGGCTGGTACATTCGTCCGTTGGAAATGAAAGATGCCTTCATTTCCTCCAATAACTTCGTGAATCAGGTTTCTCTCAATCCGGTTATTTCGTATTTTCATTCGATCGTAAACGAACGCAATTCCTTTTTATCGGATGAAATCTACCAGCAATACCTGGAAAAAAATGGAATCAACGTAACGTCTGCCTATCCATTAGCCAAAGAAATAAAGGGCGATAGCGCTAAGCATTGGAATGTGGTGCTCATCATCATGGAAAGCATGACGGGCAATATGCTGCGTCAATTCGGGAATAAAGAAAACATTACTCCCTTTTTAGATAGCTTGCATGAAGTTTCTTTGAGCATACATGGTTTGTATACAACCGGCACGCATACGTGCAATGGTGTGTACAGCACCTTGTATGGCTTGCCCTCGTTTATGGGCATACACCCCATGTCAAACCTGGACGCCATAAAACAGCCCTTCTACGGAATGCCTCCGGTTCTCAAGGAAAATGGCTATCAAACTTTTTTTGTAACCAGCCATCGGGGCAACTGGGATAATATGCAGTTTTTCCTGCGTCGCAATGGGATGGATACCTTGTACGATCTTCCTTCCCATCCCTTGGATAAGCAAGTAAATGCTTTTGGTGTTCCGGACGAAATACTTTTTGAATCGGCTATACAAAAGCTGGATGCCCATGCCAGCAAAGGACCTGTGTTTGCAACGCTGCTCAGCATCAGCACGCACGTGCCGCATATTATCGCCAACTTCAGCAAATTCCCGCAGCCACGCCGATTGAAGGACCCTGTCAAAAATATTTACCGCTATGCCGATTGGAGCCTGGAACATTTTTTTTCTTTGGCTAAAACAAAACCTTGGTACAACAATACCTTGTTTGTGCTGGTGGCCGATCATGGCATAAATCTGGAGCCTCATATGGACATGCCTTTGTCTTTTCATCGCTCGCCCTTGATTTTTTTTAAGCCGGGTATGACTCCGGAAAAGAGAAATCAGTTGGCCTCTCAAACCGACATTTTCCCAACGACCATGGGCTTATTGGGCCTACCTTATACCCGGAATGTAATGGGCATCGATTTAAGAAAAGAAACCCGTGCATCGGTATTTTTTGTTGGCAATACCACCATTGGTTGTGTCGATACGGCGCATTTTTTTACCTATCGTAAGTTTGGAGGAAATACCCTTACCCGCTTGGATGACTCGCTGCAAGCAGATTGGAGCGATCGTTTGCCCGACAAGCTTGAGTCGCTTTCTGTGAATGCATTCGGAGGCTTGCAACTTTGCTCCGAAGTTTTAAAGAAACAAAAAGTAGGAAAACCCAACTAGTCATTGTAATCGGATAACTGCATGTGCTCAGGGTATTCTTTAGAAACTCCCTTGAACACTTTTGCTACATCGTTCCATCGTTGGGATGGGGACGGAATTCGCGTGAGGGATAGCAGCGGGGCGCCGCAGGCGCCGTAGCGGATAGCCCGACCCGATGCAGCCGACAGGCTGCGAGGGGCACGCCCAACCCTTATTCATACTCCTCCCTAAACAACGCTATTGGAGATGGAAACTATCGCTGGCAAATGTAGCTTTCCGACATATGCCTACGCGCCACTACTCTGGATGTTGGCAGCCAAATCTCCGGCCGCTGCACTCTGTTTAGTTAGTTTCCAAGCTCATTGCTGTAGTTGGGGCGTGTCCCTTGTGGTGGCGCCTACAGCGCCACAAGGGCCGGGCTATCGCTGCAAGCCTTTGGTGGCGTGGTAGCGCTTGCAGCGCCACCACGCCACCAGGCTTTACACTCTATCCCTCACGCAGGAACCTCTTTTCTTAGTGAACCGCCCTGGCAAGAAAGGTTTGACTAACAAATTTTGCATAGAAATTTTTTCTGAAGCCCGCGATTGTAAAGTCCGGTATTTCCAGCCTTGAATCTGCGATCCATGATTTTTCTCTATTGCCTGCTGCGCGTCCATGGAAAAATCCGGATAAAAAAGAAAGGGCCCGGCCTACCATATCCCCCCAGATACTTCGGCCAGACCCCGCATTTAGGTATTGGTCCTGAAATAAAAACTGCGTACGAACTTCCCGTATCTTAAACCCTAGTTATTCAACAGAAATTCTTCTATTGAAAACCGACAACTAAAATCAAGGGCTTCAGAAGGAATCGAATAGAAGAAATTCTTTTCGAAGCCCATGATTTTCATTGTCGGGGTTACCGGCCATGGATCTACGATTCATGAACTTTCTCCATTGTGCGCTTTGGTTCTATGGAGAAATGCCGGTTTAACCCTAATTTTTCAATAGAAATTCTTCTATTGAAAAACGACTAATAAAATCAAGGGCTTGAGAAGGAATCGACTAAAAGAAATTCTTTTCTAAGCC
>JALONM010000129.1 GCA_025454925.1 Cytophagaceae bacterium | reverse complement strand
ACCCAAGGCCCCCGAATACCAGGCAGCCTTTGGCAATTTTTTAATTGGCTTAGGAATGTTGATCGCCGCTATCAGCAAGGTAAATCCCTGGATTACCATCGGCATTGGCATTGGCATCATTCTTATTACGCTCATCCTGGTAGCCCTGATCGATCCCAAAAAACTAGTGCCCAAAGGCAAAGGGATCGTAGGAAAAATTATTGCCATTATCCTTGGCTTCATTATCGGCCTTTTGCTGGTCATGCTGTTAATAATGGCACTGGTAGTTGGGCTCGCCTTCCTGGTGGCAGGCATTATCGGCACCACAACAGTCAATCCGGCCCTGGGCGGATTGGCAATTGCATGCATGGGCTTGTTATACTTGCTAATTCATACTATTGTTTACTGGATCCGTAGAGCACGTTATAGAAAATATGAGCGAGCTGAACAATCGCAAGGCCAATAAAAATCCAACCTATCCATTTATTCAGTTGAAGTCCGTATTGGTTTAAAAAACGTTTCATGGAATAGCCCCCAAAGGCATAAATGGCCAATAGCAAAAAGGCTCCTATACCCAATCCAAATTCAAAAGCCAGCAACATAGAAACATTAAACTCCTGCAATTTGGCACTGTTTACCGTGCAGAAAACAACCCAATAGGGCAACGCCATCGGATTAAACAGTCCCAGGCGTAAACCATACTTGAAATTTTCCATGCTGCTCACGTTTGCTGCGCCGGCAGCATCGGTTTCCGCCTTCTTTGCCAGCACCAAGCCCAATCCAAACCCAAGTAAAATCGGAACACTTACCAGCTGAATCACAAATTCAATTTGCTGGATGTAAGAAGAAAACGAATACACAATCCAAATGGCCAAATATCCATATACCATTTCCATCACCGTATAGCCCAATGAAAATACCAGGGAGGCCTGAATATTCCTTTCCACACTGAGTCGTATGGTGGTGAGATTGACAATTCCAGGCGGAATAGTTCCTATAAAACTAATCCCCAGGGTCAAAAAGAAAAAAAGTATCGAATCAAGCACGTCTTTTAGTAATTTAGCAGTATGACGGAAAGGCTCACTAGCAAACCTTATCTAATTGGAATATCCGGAGGCAGCGCCAGCGGTAAAACGTATTTTGTGCAACAGTTAAAGGAAAGGATAGGTTCCGCTTCCGTTTGTTTTATCTCGCAAGATGAATATTATAAACCAAGACACCTGCAGAAAAAGGATGAAAACGGCGTTTATAACTTTGACCTCCCCGAAGCCATCGACCACGAAAGCCTGTTGCAAGATCTTCAAAACATACTTCAGGGAAAAACAATTTTAAAAAAAGAATATACCTTCAACGATCCTTCGCGCGTAGCGCAAACATTTCAATATACTCCTTCCCCCGTAATTGTCATGGAAGGCATTTTTATCCTGCATTACCCATCCATCCGTGCGCTGTTAGATCTTTCCATATTTATACAAGCCAGCAAAAACATCAAATGGCAACGCCGCATTTCGCGCGACCTGGAGGAGCGCGGCTACGATGCCGAACATGTGCAGTATACACAGCACAAGCACGTCGACGTGGCCTACAAGCAATACATCAAGCCTTGCCGACGCGTAGCCGATATAATCATCAACAACAACGAACATGGCTTTGAAAAGGGGGTAGAATTGCTGCACTCCCTGGTGCTGCAGAAAATGCATTGGCCGTAAAAACCGGGGTGTAAAATGCTTGCAGGGCGGTTGTTGGGCGTGTCCCTCCCGGCCTGGCGGCCGCTTCGGGCCGGGCTATACGCTTGTACTCCTCGCGGCGGCGCTCCTAGCGCCACCACTGTGGGGTACAAGCTGCTATCCCTCACGCAAACCGATGCTACCAATGCTGTACAAGCAAAAAGAAAAGTGAAATCACGACAAAAAATAAACGTAGGTACCATGAATGAACAACAGGCCCTCAAAAAAATACAGGAAACGCTACTGCACCTCGCCACGGACTACCAGGCCTCCGAATGTATTTTCATGGAAATAGACACCAGTGTATCGAATACCAACAAAAAAGAAATCGTTCCCTATCTAAATCTCTATGCGCATAGCAAACCTAATACAAACATGCGGCTCGACGAGTTCATCAATACCGCCATAGACCAACAAGATCTGGGATATATGTTTGATCATATCGACCTGATATTCAGCTCCAGCTTTGAAATGAATCTTGAATCTGTTTATCCCCATTGGCCGGAAGCCACAGAGGCCGGTGATGAAAAAATAATAAATGCCCTGCAGGAGAGCCTTGCCCAGCACAAAGAAAAATTTCAAGCGGTTAAAAAAATATATTTTTACTACCTGGGAAGTTTTGAATTTGTAAAGTTGAAGGATGAACCCGCTTAGTATTTCCTGCAACACCAACCATTGTGCCAGGCACAAACCGTTGATGTTTGCCATGCATCGCATACAAACCTAGGAAGCATTATACTATTGTTGTATACAAGTCATGACTTCAAAAATCATTCAAAAAGAATCGCTGAGTTTTTTAAAAAAACTTTCCCGGAACAATCATCGGGAATGGTTTGCCGAACATAAAGAACACTACCAGCATGCGCAAGAGAACCTGATTGCTTTTGCCGAGGCCTTGTTGCTGGAGATGCAAAAACACGATGTCCTGGAAACCAAATCGGGTAAAAAGAGCCTGCACAGAATCTACCGCGACATTCGCTTTTCCAGCGATAAAACACCCTACCACACACACTGGGGAGGTGGATTCCGCAGGGCTGGCAAACTTCGCCGGGGTGGATACTACTATCATATTGAACCGGGCAATTCTTTTGCCATAGGTGGTTTCTGGGGTCCTAATACCGAAGACCTGCAACGCATTCGCCAAGACATCGACCTGAACCATGATGCCTGGAGAACACTATTCAAAGAAAAAACCTTCAAAAATACCTTTGGTGCATTGCAAGGCGAACAGTTGAGCACCGCGCCCAAAGGCTATCCCAAAGATCATCCGGCCATTGATTTGTTGCGTTACAAACAATTTTTAATCAAACATACCTTTAGCGACGAGGAAGTACTGGCCACGGATTTTGTGAAAAAAGTAAACGATTGCTGAAAAAAGTAAACGATTGCTTTAAAAAAATGCGTCCCTGGTTCGATTACATGAGCGAAGTGCTTACTACCAATACCAATGGAGAATCAATAGCAGAACACGCACCATAAGGATCAGGTTGTTTGCCGCTTTCGTGGCTTTAGTTAAACGCCAGCATCCGATGGTGGCATATATAAATTTACCTTTTGCTTCTTGCGGTGGACCGCATGCTAGCTTCCATCGTGAGCATAGGTACATTCTATATTAATCTCAACAGGCAGTCGAACCAGCGGGTGCTTTCCTCGCAACGTTCTCATTTGTGTGGATATTCCGCCAAAGCATGCCTATGGCTTCTGATGAGCAGAAAGGTTCGTGCAAAATGGGAGTTTCGGCCTTAGATTTTTAGTAACTTAATAATTATATATATTTATGAAATTCTTACGCTATGAAAAAACGCTTATTCTATTTTCTTCTTTTAGCAACGTTTACTGCCTCAGCCCATCAATTTAATTATACGGAAAGAAGAATTAAATTTTCAATAGGTATGTATTCAGGCGTTCTCAAATTTATGGGTGATGTACGCCGGTACAAAGGCATAGATGCTTCTAATTACTTAGGATTTTCATATCGTCCGCATAAACTGGTAGAATTGGGAGCACGCGTTGGTCTGTTTCAGATGTCAGGAAATGATGCACATAGTAATATCAATGCTATCAAGGTGCGAAATCTCCGGTTCATTTCATTGTGCAAAGAATTAAGTCTGCATGCGTCGTTTTATCCGCTTGACAGGAATCGTTATCTCCTTGCTCCTTATGCAACCATTGGAACTGGAGTACTTTTTTTTAACCCTAAAGCTCCATTGAACGGTAAATGGTATGAATTGCAGCCCCTGGGCACTGAAGGCCAAGGAATAAATGGTCAAGCTCGATATTCCAGAAATACCCGTGTTTTAAATTTTGGCGCTGGAACCCATTTTAAAATTAACAAACGTTTCTCTGTTGGTGTTGAGTTTTTGTTTCATCTGACAAATAGCGACTACCTGGATGATGTAAGCGGCCAGTATTACGATAAAGCAAGCTTAAACGCTTATTACGGAAATAATAATTCCTCTTTATTGTCCGATCCCTCTTATCTTGTTTCTCCCGACCTTACTTCAGCATTTTACCCTATAACGGATGCCAATGGAAATACTTCTTATCTCGGCATTGCCGGAGAAAGTCGTGGTGACATAAGAAGAAGAAGGGATCATTACATCACAAGGACCCTGTCTTTTCAATATTCTTTTTGAAGGAAAGGTTTAAACTGCCGGTTTGCACCTCGAACAGGCGGTTGTTGTGTGAAGTCAGCCCGAAAAGCACTCTTTGTTTACGCCAGCATCCGCTTGTGGCATACTATTGTCAATATCTATACTATC
The DNA here is from genome assembly GCA_025454925.1 of Cytophagaceae bacterium. Taxonomy (GTDB): domain Bacteria; phylum Bacteroidota; class Bacteroidia; order Cytophagales; family Cytophagaceae; genus JALONM01. Next base: position 664 of record JALONM010000129.1, on the reverse strand, counting down.
AACTGTCTGAAATGGAATTCATCCGATGAAAGAATGCACCAGATTTCTTTTTCCCAGCACATAAATTCCAGTCCTAAAGTAATCCGCGAAGTTCAACCTCCAAGGTTGATCATATAAACCGGCTTGGCGTATGAGAGCGAAATGAAACGAGATCAAGCTTTAGTCTAAGGGGAAATTCCCGGTGTTAAGCTCCATGCGCGAGTGTAGATCCATGGCTTGCCCGGTAATGGGATGCTGAAAAACGAGCCGGTATGCCTGCAGCGCAATGGCAGGCTCGGCAAGCACTAAGGAGGATCCATAAAACGTATCGCCCAGTATAGGGCAGCCTATGTGTGAAAGCTGCGCACGTATCTGATGAAACTTTCCTGTATGCAATTGTATTTCCCAAAAAAAATATCGGCCTCGCTGGCTTACTCTATAATCGAGTTGCACGCGCTCGGCATAGGCCGTACCTTCCGGAACGATGCATGCTTTTTTCTTTTCTTTGCGGTGCCAATGCAGCAAGCTGGCTTCCTTTTGCTCGGGTGCATGTGCCGTATAAGCTCTATAAAATTTTTGAACCCTTCGCTCCGCCATCATCTCCGACAAGGGCTTCAATGCCTCCCGCTGCTTTGCAAACAATACCAGTCCGCACACTGGCCGGTCGAGGCGGTGTATATGCTGG
>JALONM010000036.1 GCA_025454925.1 Cytophagaceae bacterium | reverse complement strand
TGCCGAGGTTAACACGACTTTGGCGCCAAAGGCTTCCATCGTAAGTACACGTTCCCTGGTAGAGTTTTCTGGCATTACCAATTCCAGCTCCAGATCAAAGAGCCTGGCAATCATGGCGAGTGCAATGCCGGTATTTCCGGAAGTTGCTTCAATAAGTTTCATGCCCGGTTTAAGTTCGCCACGGTCCAGAGCGCCTTTGATCATGCCGTAAGCAGCCCGGTCTTTCACAGAACCACCCGGATTATGACCTTCTAATTTTCCGAAAATCTTTACCTTGGGATTAGGGTTTATTTTTTTTAATTCCACCAGTGGTGTATTTCCCACCAGATCCAGCAAAGAGGCCATATTATCCGTTATCAATTATTTTTACTTGTTCCTGATGATAAATTTTGGTGTAGGGAGCAATGCTGCGCGTTAGCCATACGTTACCTCCTACTACACTATGGTGACCAATGGTGGTTTCTCCGCCCAGGATGGTAGCGCCGGCGTAAATTACCACATAGTCTTCGATCGTTGGATGACGTTTTTGCGAAGCCATGTCTTTACTAACACTGAGGGCGCCGAGTGTTACACATTGATAGATTTTAACATGGTTGCCAATGTGTGCAGTTTCCCCGATAACAATGCCCGTGCCATGATCGATGAAAAAATGCGACCCCACTGTAGCGCCAGGATGTATATCAATGCCAGTTTTAGAATGAGCGTATTCCGTGAGGGCTCTTGGTAAAATGGGCACTTGAAGTCGATGTAGAATGTTGGCAAGCCTGAAAAATGCGATGGCATAAAATCCAGGATAGGTGCGAATGATTTCGAATTCACTTTTCGCTGCCGGATCTCCAGCCAACGCTGCATCGATATCAGAGGTTAGTAATTCATATACATAGGGTAGTTCCTTCATGAAAGAACTTGTCAGCGAGTCGGCAGGAGCAGGTAAGCTGGATTGCATGGAATGCAGCATGGAACGAAGATCCGATTCAATCGACACAAATGCCTGTTGAATTTCTTCGGTGGAAGTAAAATGATTTTTAGTCTGTTCCGGAAACAGGATCAGCAACACCCGACTCACCAGCCTGCATACCGAAGAGGTGGATGGGAAATGTTCGGTACGTTGATGTTTGTTTAATAAATCCTGTAAAAAGCGCTCTTCCATATCCGTTTAACAATGGTCCAGAAGCATTCGTTCTGACAAGGCTAAATTAATAAAAAATATCAGGTAAAAAGCAGAATAATCGCATATGTGTAGAATGCCAGAAGCTGCTTGATACCGCAGTCAGCCTATTTTCAGATCCAGGTGCAATGAAAGTGTTAGAAAAAAAAACTCCCGGAGCAAAGCTCTGGGAGTTTTTAATAAAAGGTACTCTGGTAAGTGTTATTCGCCTACCACTGAGAATTTGATTTCTTGTTTTACTTCTTTATGAAGATCAAGAACAGCAAGGTACTGACCTACTTCTTTTACTTCGCCTTTGAAAGAAATGCGTTTACGATCTACGGCATATCCTTTTTCTTTCAATGCATCAGAAAGTTGAAGGGTAGTAACAGCTCCGAAAATCTTTCCAGACTCACCAACTTTAGCTTTCAGTTCGATGGAAAGTTCAGCAAGCTTAGCAGCAAGAGCCACCGCTTCTGTTTTGATTTTCTCAGCTTTGTGTGCTGCTTGTTTTACATCTTCGGCTACCACTTTTTTAGCGGAAGGAGTAGCTTCAATAGCCATTCCACGAGGGATCAGGAAATTACGGCCATATCCTGGGCGAACTTCTACAATATCATTTTTGTAGCCAAGTCCTTTTACGTCTTCTTTCAGAATGATTTCCATGGCTCAATTATTTTAAAGAATCTGTAACATAAGGAAGCAACGCAATGTGACGAGCACGCTTAACAGCTTGTGCTACTTTGCGCTGATATTTTAAACTGGTACCTGTGATACGGCGAGGAAGAATTTTTCCTTGTTCGTTCACAAACTTCAATAAAAAGTTAGCATCCTTGTAGTCGATGTAACGGATACCATTTTTCTTGAAACGGCAGTATTTTTTTCTGATTTCAGTTCTTTGAACCGATTCGTTTACTAGTGTCATTACTTAACGGCCTCCTGCTTTTCAGTTGATTTTTTAAATTCACCTTTCTTACGACGCTTGTTGTACTCAACAGCAAACTTATCAAGTTTAGTCGTTAAAAAACGCAACACTTTCTCATCACGTCTGTACTCAGTTTCCAGGGTGTTGATCAAGGTAGCGGGAGCGTTGAATTCCACAAAGTGATAGAATCCAGTGTTTTTGTGCTGAATAGGATAGGCCAATTTGCGCAATCCCCAGCTCTCTTCGTTGATAATTTCTGCTCCGTTATCTTTCAATAACTTCACAAATTTCTCAGCGGTATCCTTCATCTGACTATCAGATAAAACGGGAGTTAAAATGAATACCGACTCGTAGTTGTTAAGACTCATTTGTTTTTGAATTGATGTTTAATTTTTGTTTAAACAGGGTGCAAAATTACCATTTTTATCTATTTCTACAAACTTTCCGGATAATTATTGACAGGGGACACTGGAATAAATCTCTTGACAATCAGCCTGCTACTCTTGTTAACCAAGTCCCGCCTAAGACCTTAGCTCCGGAACCTAAATATTAACAATCTGAACCCTAGCGCCTTAAAACCTTTTCGTTTATGATTTTTAGTTTGTAATTTCGCAGCCTGAATTCAGAAGAATTTTGAGTTTTCAAGTTTAAAAGTTAACAATTACCATGAGCAAAACGCCAAGTACCTTGTTTGACAAAGTGTGGGATTCCCATGTGGTACGTAAGATTGAAGATGGTCCGGATGTGTTTTTCATCGACCGTCATTTTATTCATGAGGTAACCAGTCCGGTTGCTTTTCTGGGGCTTGAAACCAGAGGCATCGGTGTTTTGTTCCCGGAAAGAACGTACGCTACAGCCGACCATAACACTCCTACGATCAATCAACATTTGCCAGTGGCGGATCCATTGTCGGCCAACCAATTGAAGGCCCTCGAGCAAAACTCAGCTAAGTACGGTATTTCGCACTGGGGATTGGGCAATCCTAAAAATGGTATTGTGCACGTGGTAGGTCCGGAAAATGGAATTACACAGCCAGGCATGACCATTGTATGCGGTGACTCGCATACTTCTACCCATGGAGCTTTTGGAGCCATTGCTTTTGGTATCGGAACCTCGGAAGTAGAAATGGTGCTTTCTTCCCAATGCATCATGCAACCCAAGCCTAAAAAGATGCGCATCAACGTAAACGGTTCCCTGAGCAAAGGGGTAACTCCTAAAGATGTGGCATTGTTCATCATATCCAAATTAACCACTGCCGGCGCTACGGGCTACTTCGTAGAATATGCTGGTGATGTGTTCCGTTCCATGAGCATGGAAGGGCGCATGACCGTATGCAACCTAAGCATCGAAATGGGAGCTCGCGGTGGTATGATTGCTCCGGATGAAACTACCTTCAATTATCTGAAAGGAAGAGAAAAAGCTCCTCAAGGAGAAGCCTGGGATAAAGCATTGGCCTATTGGAAAACATTAAAGACAGACGAAGACGCTGTGTTTGATGCCGAGCTTACTTTCAGCGCTTCTGAAATTGAGCCTATGATTACTTATGGAACCAATCCTGGAATGGGTATTGGCATCAGTCAACTGATTCCTAAAGCCAGCGACGTAGATGGTGGAGTGGCGACCTTCGTGAAAGCTCTTACCTACATGGGCTTCAAAGAAGAGGAGAAAATGTTGGGTAAAAAGATTGACTACGTATTCATCGGTTCATGCACCAACGGTAGAATTGAAGACTTCAGAGCCTTTGCTTCCATCATTAAAGGTCGCAAAAAGGCAGAGCATGTTACTGCCTGGATTGTGCCGGGTTCTCACATAGTAGAAAAACAAATTCGCGAAGAAGGTATACTCGATATTCTGAAAGCAGCAGGGTTCGAATTAAGACAACCTGGTTGCTCGGCTTGTTTGGCTATGAACGACGATAAGATTCCTGCTGGAAAGTATGCAGTGAGTACCAGCAACCGTAATTTTGAAGGACGTCAGGGGCCTGGAAGCCGCACCTTATTGGCAAGCCCATTGGTGGCTGCTGCTGCTGCGGTGACCGGATATGTTACTGATCCTAGAGAGTTAATGAACTAACCATCGGTTCCATACCTCAACCCTCCTGATGAATGGAGGGCCGCAAGTATGGCAGGAAGTAAAGGTTGAACAGATAATTTAGATGACATCATGGCTTACGATAAATTTACAGTATTAAAAAGTTCCGCAGTACCACTTCCCATCGAAAACGTGGATACGGATCAGATCATTCCTGCGCGCTTTTTGAAAGCGACCAAGCGCGAAGGTTTCGGAGATAATTTATTCCGCGATTGGCGCTACAATGCCGACAATTCTCCTAAAGCGGATTTTGTGCTTAATAATGCTACCTACTCAGGTAAAATATTAGTAGCAGGAAAAAACTTCGGGAGTGGAAGTTCGAGAGAGCATGCCGCCTGGGCTATTTACGATTATGGCTTCCGTTGCGTAGTGTCAAGCTTTTTCGCTGATATTTTCAAAGGAAATTCATTGAATATCGGAATATTGCCAGTAACGGTTTCTCCTGAGTTTTTGGAGAAGATTTTTGCGGCCATTCAAAAAGATCCTAAAACAGAATTAGAAGTAAACTTGGACAAGCAAACCATTACCTTGCTAAGTACTGGTGAGCACGAGTCATTCCAAATCAACGGATATAAAAAACATAACCTGATGAATGGCTTCGATGATATCGATTATTTGCAATCCATGAAAAGTGAGATTGTAGAGTTTGCTAAAAATAAAGTGTAAAGGCTTTCGTTAGACTGGCTTACACTAAAACGAACGAAGAAGAACAAATGTAGCCGGAACTCTTGTCTGACAAGGGCTCCGGTGATTTTTGAATGGTGCCTCCTGAACGCTATATAGAAATAATGGATACGACACTCCGCGATGGTGAACAAACCAGCGGTGTGTCGTTTTCTGCTTTTGAAAAGTTATCCATTGCCCAGGTTTTGCTGACTGAGGTTAAAGTTGACCGGATAGAAATTGCCTCGGCCCGTGTTTCCGACGGGGAATTTGACGCAGTGAAAAAAATCACCGAATGGGCAACACAACATCAATGCCTGGAAAAGGTGGAAGTGCTCACGTTTGTGGATGGTGAGGTTTCGGTAAATTGGATGTTGAATGCAGGCGCTAAAGTGATGAATTTGCTCACTAAAGGCTCCCTCAATCACCTTACCCATCAGCTAAAAAAAACGCCTACACAACATTTTGATGAAATCAAAAGAGTGGTGGAACTTGCCACTTCCAAGGGACTTTGGTGCAATGTGTACCTGGAAGATTGGAGCAATGGTATGCGGCACTCTCAAGAGTACGTGCTGGAATTTGTAGACTTCCTTCAGCATTTGCCCATCAAACGTATTTTACTTCCGGATACCTTGGGTGTATTGACGCCTTCCGATACCTTTCAATATATAGATTTACTAGTAAAGCGTTATCCTTCCCTGCATTTTGATTTTCATGCGCATAATGACTATGATTTAGCCATTGCCAATGTGCTCGAAGCTGTAAAAGCGGGTGCCAAAGGACTTCACCTTACGGTGAATGGTATGGGAGAGCGCGCTGGAAACGCTCCGCTGGCCAGTACTATTGCGGTATTGAATGATTTTCTCCCCTCTGTCAAAACAAGGGTTGCCGAACAATCCCTGTATTCGGTAAGCAAGCTCGTGGAAGCTTTTTCCGGATTCAGAATTTCAGTAAATAAACCTATTGTAGGTGAGAATGTATTTACCCAAACCGCTGGAATTCATGCCGACGGGGACAAAAAAAATAATTTATATTTCAACGATCTTATGCCAGAGCGTTTTGGGCGCAAGCGCAAATACGCACTCGGCAAAACCAGCGGCAAGGCCAATATCGAGAATAACCTTGCGCAACTGGGCATTAAACTTTCCGATGAAGATTTAAAGAAAGTTACCCAACGTGTCATTGAGCTTGGCGATCGAAAAGAAATGGTGACTCAAGCTGATTTACCTTTTATCATTTCCGATATACTCGATAGTCAATCGTTTCAGAATAAAATCAAAATCATCAATTACGTACTGACGCATTCTAAGAATCTCAATCCTTCGGTAACCCTGCGTGTAAGCATCGATGGCGAGGAGTTTGAAGAGCATGCACAAGGCGATGGCCAATACGATGCATTTATGAATGCCATCAAGTTGGTTTACGATAAAAAGAAATTGGTATTACCAACTCTTACCGATTACACAGTGCGTATCCCTCCAGGCGGTAAAACAGATGCACTCTGCGAAACCATCATCACCTGGTCCCATCAGCATAAAGAATTTAAAACAAGAGGCCTGGACAGCGATCAGACCGTAGCTGCAATAAAAGCTACAGAGAAGATGCTGAACCTGATCTGATTTTTAATTTATAGTTTACAAAAGAAAAATGGCATCAAAAAACATCCTAATTGTACCCGGAGATGGCATAGGCCAGGAGGTAACAGCCGTTGGAAAAAAAGTGCTGGATAAAATTGCAGCGCGCTTTAACCATACATTTCATTACGACGAGGCATTGATTGGTCACGTAGCCATCGAGGCCACCGGAAATCCGCTACCGGAAGAATCCCTGGAGAAAATGAAAAAATCGGATGCGGTATTGTTTGGAGCTGTAGGGCATCCCAAATACGACAACGACCCTTCTGCTAAAGTTCGTCCGGAGCAAGGCTTGTTGAAAATGAGAAAAGAGCTTGGTTTGTACGCCAACCTTCGTCCGATCAAATTGTTCGATGAGTTGCTCGAAGCTTCCAGCATTAAGCCAGAGATTCTGAAAGGTGCTGATATTTTATTCTTCCGTGAGCTTACCGGAGATATTTATTTCGGAGAAAAAGGAAGAAAGAATAACGGGGACACGGCCTACGACATTGCAGAGTATAGCCGATACGAGGTGGAACGCATTGGTCGTAAAGCCTTTGAAGCAGCCCGTACCCGTCGCAAAAAATTATGCTCGGTCGATAAAGCTAATGTGATCGAAACTTCCCGCTTGTGGAGAGAAGTAATTCAGAAACTTGCGCCTGAATATCCGGATGTAGAAGTAGAACATATGTTCGTAGATGCTGCGGCTATGATTTTAATTAAGGATCCTCGCCGTTTCGACGTGGTGGTTACCGCTAATCTTTTTGGCGACATTCTAACCGATGAGGCTTCTCAGATTGCAGGTTCTATGGGTATGCTCGCGTCGGCTTCTGTAGGTGATGGCACCGGCGTATACGAGCCTATTCATGGTTCGGCACACGACATTACCGGCAAAGGAGTAGCGAATCCATTAGCCTCTATTTTATCGGCGGCTTTATTGCTCGATATTTCTTTCGGCATGAAAGCGGAGTCGGAAGCAGTTATCAGCGCTGTAGACAAAGTGTTGAAGGCAGGATTCAGGACCCGTGATATTGCGGACGCCAACACACCTGCCGATAAAATTCTTGGCACAGAAGCCATCGGAAACGAGGTGCTGAAGTTTTTGTAAGAAAGATTCGATTTCAGAAGTATACATCAACCCTGGAGTACTCTCTGGGGTTGATTTTTTTTATGCCTGTTGGCGGGCAATTAAGTTCACCACAAATTCAACCGGCTGAGTTGGATTATTAAAAATATACGAACGCGCTACACAGTACCGAAATCCTTGCTCTGATAATAAGCGCAATACCAGGTCTAACTCTTGTTTTTGCTGATAATAAGCATGGTATTCGAGCCAGAGGTGTTTGGCTTTTTTTAACGCCGCTCCACAGTGCGAGAGCACCGTCCACTCAGCGCCTTCGATATCCATTTTTATATACACAGGCTCCTGCTGCTGCTCTAATATCTTCTTGAAATCAACTGAGGGTATTAAGACTATGTTTTCGGTTCCTTGGGTGCTCGACGCATCGTCAGGACTAATAGACATTTTTACGCCATCATCATTTTTCCAAACGGCCTTTTCTATTACCTCCACGTTATCAATCCGGTTCAGTTTTAAATTTTCCTTCAATAGCTGAGCAATTTCAGGATTGGCTTCAAAAGCCATAAGAGAACAGTTGGGAAACCGCTTTCGAAAATAAATCAGGCTCATGCCTACATTCGATCCGCAATCCAACAACAGGGCATTTTCTTCCAGCGAATCCAGGGAATAGGCTTCGTCTAAAAATATTTCTTTGTATTGCCAAAGCACGCTGAGCGGGTCCCGACACCATAGCTTGCATTCCGGAAAACGCATCAATACTTTTTGGTGGCTGGTATGTTTTCCTAAAAGTTGGTACCTGAGCAGATAATAATAGAAATAATATCTGCCCGGGTTTAAAAACTTTTTTCGAATCAAAGAAAACATAATTACTTCTTAGCCTTTTTAGTGGCGGTCTTAGAAGCGGCTTTGGTGCTTTCGCCGGAAGCTTTTTTGGTAGTGGTTTTTTTGGTAGCCGTAGAGCCTGATTTAGCAGTGCTAGTTTTCTTAACGGCTGTTTTCTTCTCGCTCGGCTTTTTCTTTTTTGCTTCTGCTTTCGCTTTTTTCTCAGCTTCCTTATCTGCTTTCGCTTTCAAGGCTTTGCCTTTAGGCGTTTCGTCAGCCCAGGCCAAGCATTCCTCCAGGGTGATGCTTTCTATTTCCCGGCCTTTGGGGATTTTAACACTCAATTTGCCTACCGCAATAAAGGGCCCCCAACGACCTTTTACAATCTTCACCTCGTCGTTGCCTTCAAAGGTTTTCAAAAGCCGCTCGGCTTCTACGATGCGGCGGGCTTGTATAATTTCAACGCAACGCTCTTCCGTAACCTCCATGGGGTCGTCGCCTTTGGGCAACGAATAAAATTTAGTGTCTTTGGTAGTAGAACCATGTTTAATGTAAGGTCCAAACCTGCCAATGGCAACCGTCATTTTCATTCCCTCAAATTCACCCACTTCTCGGGGAAGTTTGAATAGTTCAAGGGCCTCGGCCATGGTAATAGTTTCCAGGAATTGCCCTTTGCGTAAGCTCGCGAATTGTGGTTTTTTTCCCGTCTCTTCGTTGGCCTCACCAATTTGAACGATAGGGCCAAAGCGACCCAGGCGTGCTATTACTTTTTCTCCTGTAACCGGGTGTATTCCCAAATCCTTGGCAGAGTTTACCGTAGAGCGCTCTACCTTTTCAGTGGAAATTACCGTTTCGTGGAAGCTGGAATAAAACTCATCCAGCATCTTGGCCCATTTCTTTTTTCCTTCCGCGATTTCGTCAAACTCTTTTTCAACATTGGCGGTGAAGGAGTAATCCGTTACCGTTGGAAAGTATTGCACCAAAAAATCAGTAACAATCATGGCCAAGTCGGTCGGGAACAATTTATTCTTTTCTTGTCCGGTTATTTCGGTGGTAATTTTTTCCGAGATTTTTTCTTTGGCAAGAATGAGCTCTTTCAGCTTACGCTCTCTGCCGTCGCGGTTTTCTTTAACAACATAGCCGCGCTTTTGTACCGTCGATATAGTAGGTGCATAGGTAGAAGGTCGTCCGATGCCCAGTTCTTCCAGCTTTTTCACCAAGCTGGCTTCCGTATAGCGGGGAGCTGGTCTGCTGTATCGTTCGGCAGCTTTCATATCGCCCAATTCCAGTGCTTGCCCTATATTGAGGGGAGGAAGCATGTCTTTGGAATCTTCTTCTTCCGTTTCATCGTCGGAAGATTCCAGGTACACTTTCAGGAATCCTTCAAATTTTATTACCTCACCCGTAGCGGTTAGGTTTCTTCCGTTGGTCGAAATACCAATGGTGGCAATGGTACGTTCCAATTGAGCGTCTGCCATTTGCGAAGCAATGGCACGTTTCCAAATCAATTCGTATAAGCGTTGCTCATTGCGGTCATCGCTGGCTATTTGTACCGAAAAATCAGTCGGACGAATGGCTTCGTGCGCTTCCTGAGCAGAGGCGTTTTTAGTAGCGTATTTGCGTTGATGCCAGAAGTTGTTGCCGAAATTGTTTTCTATCGCCTGTTTTGCCGATTGTAAGGCGTCGTCGGACAAATTCACCGAGTCAGTACGCATATACGATATTTTACCCGCTTCGTAGAGCTTTTGGGCAACTGCCATCGTCTGAGCTACCGAAAAGCTCAGTTTGCGGCTGGCTTCCTGTTGTAAGGTAGAAGTCGTAAACGGAGGAGCCGGAGATTTTTTAGCCGGTTTTTTCTCCAGGTTTTTTACCGAGTAGGCGGCTCCCAAGCAAGAGCGCAGAAAGTCCATGGCTTCTTTCTCCGTAGAAAACTTTTCTGCCAACTCGGCATGCAATATTTTCCCTTTATCCAGTTCAAAGCGCGCGGTCACTTTATATGAAGACGTCGCGTTGAATTGTTCTACTTCCCGTTCTCTTTCTACAATTAAGCGTACCGCCACCGATTGCACCCTACCGGCGGAAAGACCTGTTTTTATTTTCTTCCATAAAATGGGAGAAATCTCAAAACCTACCAACCTGTCCAGGATCCGGCGAGCCTGCTGGGCATCCACCAAATCATAATCCAGCGTTCTAGGTTTTTGTATCGCTTCCAGTATTGCTTTTTTAGTGATTTCTGTAAAAACGATACGTTTGGTTTTGGTATCAGCAAGTTCCAATACCTCTTTTAAATGCCACGATATGGCCTCCCCCTCACGGTCGGAGTCAGTCGCCAACCACACAATTTCCGCTTTCTGAGACAACTTCCGCAGGTCTTTGATTACCTCTACTTTATCTTCCGATATCTCGTAGGTAGGTTTAAACCCTTTGGCAATATCAATGGCTTTGTCGCCCTTCGTGAGATCACGCACGTGGCCATAACTGGATTTGACGGTAAAATCCTTACCCAGGTACCCTTCAATGGTTTTCGCTTTGGCAGGCGACTCAACTATTACCAGATTTTTAGACATTCTGAAATCCTCTGTTAAAATACATCCTTAGGCAATACTCTTACGGAGTTTTGGAAAAGGAAATGCCCCAAAGATGGAAATTTTTTCAGACAAATTACAATTCCTCTTTAAAACGCCCCGTTGATAATATAAATTTGTATTCGGCAGGAATTGACTATTTTTGCAACTGTCGGTGCACCATGAGAAATTATCGTCCCCAGATTACCATCTTTTTTCACTACCTAACTTTTTGATTGTAAATCAAATGAGCAAAAAAACAGTATATTTTATGCGTCATGCAAAATCCGACTGGTCCATTTCCGGACAGAAAGATTTTGACAGAAGTCTCAATCAAAGAGGGTTGATGGATGCTCCCAAAATGGGAGCGCGCCTGAAAGGCATGGGGATCCTACCCGATTTAATAATTTCCAGTCCAGCCTTGCGTGCCAAAATGACTGCCGAATACGTGGCTGAGCAATTGCATTACGACCTCGATAAAATAGACTGGAACGAAGAAATTTACGAAGCTCCCGTTCGCACCTTACTTCAAATTATCAATCAGGTTTCTCCTGCAATATCCTCTTTCATTATTTTTGGCCATAATCCCAGCATCACATACCTGGCCGAATATCTTTCCAAAGCCGAAATTGGCAATATACCTACCGCTGGCGTGGTGTGCATTGAATTCGAGGTGCCTGAATGGGACATGGTAAGCGAAGGTACCGGTCAGCTCAAATGGTTTATTTATCCCAAAGAAGCCACTGATATTTAACGGACACTTCTCCATCGCAGAAATTCAATGGAGAAATGAGTATTCAATCTCCTAACACAAACACAAGATTTCTTTCTTTTTTGGCGTGTCCCTGCGCGGCGCTTTCAGCGCCACTGTGGGCCGGGCCATTGCTTCAAGTCCTCGTGGTGGCGCCTACGGCGCCAAGCCACTGCGGGCTTTACGCGCTGTCCCTCACGCAATGCCCTCGGTGTGGTCGAGCCGGCTCTGATTCTTAGAAATGCGGGTGCTGTTGGGCGTTTCATCAATCGTTGATCCATGACGGTTACTCAACCAGGAAAATCATGGACACCAACGAATTACTGATGGACAAAGGCTTCTGAAGATAAGGATTCTAGTAGATGTCGCTCCATAGAAGAATTTCTATGAAGCATTGGGGAGGAAGAAAACATTCTGATTTTATTCCTCTTTTGTTACCATCGTATTCTCTGCGGAAATTGTTTCTTTCACCCTAGCCCAATTCAGGTCAAAGGCAATTTCTTTAAACTCCTTGGCAGGCTTGTATTCCAGCGCATTTTTTATTCGGGAGTTATTGTTGGGGTGAGTGGCAATCAACTCACTCAAGTTATCCATTTTCCCCGTTATCGCATCAATCTTTCTAAAGAAAGATGCCATAGCCTTAGGGTTGATGTTCGATTTACTCAGTAAATCCAAGGCGAAATCATCCGCTTCTTTTTCCTGTTGACGGTCAAAAACGGTGCTGGTAATCGTTCTGGAAATTTCAGGCAACAACACCGCATCTCCACCGGTTACTACCGAAAAAAGAATAGTAATTCCCAATTCCTTTACCAAACGTCCTACCACATGCCTTTTTTCGGCATGTCCTATTTCATGAGCCAACACAGCGGCCAGTTCTTCCGGAGATTCAGTTTGGTTAATCAAGCCGGAGAAAACAAAAATATTCCCGCCAGGCATGGTAAAGGCATTGATTTCACTGCTTTCCAATACCCGTATGGAATATTGGTACTCGGTCGGTCCAATGTTGTTCAGCAATCTTTTCTGAATGATGCGCATGGCCGAATCCAGGGTTTCATTGTTCAGGATTTTGGTTTTAGGATCTTTTAATAAAACATCATCCACCAAAAGTCTTCCCAGCTTTTCTTCCTGTTCAATACTGATTAGCTCCACACTATTCTCTTTCGGAAACTGAGCAGAAACAAAATAAAAAACCAGCCAGAGCGATACTACCACGCCGGCCAGGATGAGCAACTGTTTGAGTCCAACGATTTTCATATACTATAGCTGAGGCGGTCGGTTTACACTTGATTTCTTTTCCATGGTGTCGGTCTCACGCACCTGAAATACATAATGGTAGCTAAGCTGTCCAAAAAACCAATAGTAAAACATTCTTCCTTTGTAGGCTTTTACAGCGGCTAAAATACCCATGATGTAGTACGAAATATTGAGTATAATCAGGGTGCCCAGGTAGCCATAAAATACTTGTGAGACATGCCAGTCCTCCGAAAATAAAATCCGGATTCCCCAGAACAAACCAACACCATTCATAAGCGTAAGCGGAATGCTCGAAATAAGCGCTTGCAGCGCATGAAAGTGCACAAAGCGACTTACATTGCGGTTTACAAAATAGTAAATAACAGCGGCGATCAGGTTGATGATTGGCAAGGGCAGGCCTACTGCAACGGCTGCAAACATCATCATGTATGCCCCCATAGCATCTTCTTTTTCCTTCTTGCTGAGGTCTTCGGGTTGAGGTAGTTCGTGATAATTCATAGAGGTACGTGTTGGTAAAAAAGGAAAGCTGTTTCAATATAAAATACTGAAACAGCTTTGTGTAGAATTACTTCATCCTAATATTATGCTTCATCGTCACCGTTGAAGGGAGGATATTTTTCAGTCATATTGCCCATATACGCATTTACGCGCAGGCTCCACAACATATTGCTGCGAAGATAGTCATGCGTGGATTTAGGGAAAGTACCAGTAAACAAAACTATCCACCAGGCAATAAAACCTAGTATAGCTCCCCAAAGATTGCGGAACATTAACATGAAACCATGCGGCAAAGAACAATAGAAAATTCCGAAGAAGGCTTTTAGCAGCAAGGTGCCACGGCTCAACTCTTCCGGATACGGAATATCCAAACTGGTTTTATCGTCGGTTCCGCTAGGGAAAAAAGCAGGGTATCCATCGACCATATTATTTTGGCGGGCCGCCAGACGTACAGACCAGCGCAACATATTCAGGCGAAAGTCAAAGAAACTGCGTGGGTATTTTCCGGTAAATAAAATAGTCCAGAAAGAAATAATACCCCCGATCATATCCCAAAGGGCGCAGAACAAGTACAAGAACGCATGAGGTAAGTGGATGTAGAATATTCCAAAAAAAGCCCGGATAAGCAGTTCACTTCGGGAATACGATTCCTGGTGTGTAATGTGTAATTTCATAGTACAGTAAGGTTTAGTGAAACAAAAAATATCAGCAGTACATACGATTATAGTACACGTTTGGTTATATTAAATTCGATACCTTTTTTCCAATACATCCAAATGATGCCGTTGATGGCCTACTAAAACGAAGCCAAGAGCCAGACTATTGATTTTTACCTGAAATGCGGTGCCGCAGAATAAATACTGTTCTTTTGGCAAGGAAGCGAAGAATAATATGTTACTTTTTCTCAAAAGAACCAACTCTTCCCAAATGCTGAGAAGGCTTCGTTCGTTGGCCTGGCAATGTTTAGCCAATACATTTTCATCGTACCCCGGCAAAACGGTTGCGTCCATGCGTGCAAAGCGTAAGGCGCGATAAGATTGAATGCGCTCATTGTCCAGCACATGCTGCAATACTTCTGCCACCGTCCATTTCCCTTCCTCGTAGCGGTGATGGCGAAGTGGCTCCCAATAAGCCAGATCCCAGTTTTCTAACTCTTCCAAGGCATGCCGCAAGGCATCTATCAAATGCTCCTCCTGCACAGGTACGATATACCGCTCAAAAAAAGGAGGCAAGGGGACAATATCAGATTTCAGCATACTTTCTATCGTATATCTGTTGTATAAAATTCACCAGTACTCCGCAATCCATGCCTTGTCTTTAACGCAAATTAGCGTAAGGATTGCAAATGCGAAGTATCGTTGCTGAGTTCTATGTGGGAATTTTCGCCGTCAAAATTCAAAATATACAAACTCAAATTATCGTGCATAAACGACTCCATGGTACTCAGATCTTTTAGTACCAAACCGGCAAGCAATACGCGGATGGCCCTGCCGTGCATACACACCAAAAAGGTTTTTCCCGGTTCCTCAAACAGTAGCTTTTTCAAAACGGGCTCTTGGCGCTTCCACACCTGCAAGGGACTTTCGCCATTGTGCAAGCTTGTGTCTACTTCACCTGCGGACCAGCGTTTTACAATATCTTTGTAGGCTTCTGTGTCGTGGTAAGATGCCTGCACCCCATCCATGTCGCCCCAACTGATTTCATTCAAGCCTTCAAACGATTCGGATGGAATCCCCGCCTCTATAAACGCCTGCACCGATTGATGAGTGCGTTTTAATTTGGAAGTATAAATTTTGTCGAACGGAATATGTTTATATGCATCGAAAAATAAACTCGCTTGTTGCTTTCCTACCGCATTTAAATCAGAGTCTACTTTGTTACCCTGAACAATTCCTTTTTTATTGTAATCCGTCTGTCCGTGACGAATAAGGTATATTTTTTTGCTCACTAAATTTAGTTTATTTTTGTTCGGTACCCTCATGCTATGAAGGGTAGGCTTAATGGTTAAAGGTAATGATAAATCCAGAAACGGACCTTATTTTAATAAACAAACGTTCGGCAGGAACAATGGTGGAGCACCTGGGCATAGAACTCACGGCGGTTGGAGTGGATTTTCTGGAAGGAAGAATGCCCGTAGACCACAGGACGGTTCAACCCATGGGCTTATTGCATGGGGGAGCCTCGGTAGTATTGGCCGAAACCTTGGGAAGCATTGCTTCCAGTTTACTCATCGATCTATCTACACACTATCCGGTAGGTTTGGAAATAAATGCCAATCACCTCCGCAGCGTATCTTCGGGTATGGTTACCGGCAAAGCTACCCTGGTGCATGGTGGTAAACGCACCCATGTTTGGGACATTAGAATTGTAAACGACAAAAACGAACTGGTGTGCATCAGCAGACTAACGGTGGCTATAGTAGAGAAAAAGTAAGTTATGTCAGTTCCCGAAATCCGTTCTCTTGAGCATTTTTTACAAGAGGCTTTGCACGTAGCATTTCAATACTCTTCGTTTGCCATTTGGTACGATCAGGAAAATCACATTCAGAATGTGCTACTTACCAATCAGGCGCGTGCCTGGAGCATGGAAGAGCCTCTGGAAAAGATGAACAGTGGGTATTTGGTGCATCCGTTCAACACAAGCTCTAATCAAGCTTATTTTTTTCCTTGCGATGCCCTCATTCAATACAATCCCTTAACCTTTCTTGTAGAAACGGGAGAATCCTTGTTGAAGCCCGTGCAAGAAACCTTAGGTTGGAAGAATTTTCTGAGAGAAGAATCCAATACAGAGATTAACCAGGATTATTATGGGCTTGTCCATAATGCAGTGGAGGAAATAGAGCGTGGCTCCATGAAGAAAGTAGTGCTTGCCCGGAAAAAGTTTGATGCTTACAGCGATCAATCAGAGTCTTTGGCTTTGTTATATAAAAATCTTAGGCAAGCCTATCCGAATGCGTTTGTATCCATGTTTAAACATCCGCAGACAGGACTATGGATTTCTGCTTCCCCCGAAATTCTCGTTAAGCTAAAGCACGGAGAAATTTTTGAAACGGTAGCCCTGGCGGGTACTCAGCCGGCCGTTGAAGGCTATGAAACCAGAAAAGTAAGTTGGACGCAGAAAGAAATAGAAGAGCAAGCGCTGGTGAGCCGATACATCATCAATTGCTTTAAAGCAATTCGATTGAGGGAATTTGAGGAGAATGGTCCGCGTACCATCCAGGCTGGCCGATTACTCCATTTGCGCACCGATTTTACTGTACGACTGAACGATCTTGACTATCCGGATTTGGCCAGCACTATGCTTCGATTGTTGCACCCCACTTCGGCTGTATGCGGCATGCCCCTCGCCGAATCCAGACACTTTCTGGAAACACAGGAAGGTGTAACGCGCTCTTACTTTAGTGGCTTCACCGGACCGGTAAATATGCAAGGGCATACCCAATTGTTTGTGCATTTGCGATGCGCGGAACTAACTCGCCACGGTGCCTGGTTGTACGCAGGTGCGGGCATTACACAAGATTCTATTGCAGACAATGAATGGAAAGAAACCGAACTGAAAATGGATGTGATCGGAAGGTTTTTGTAGCTATATTTGGTCATTAAATCTGCTCCACCTATGAAATCCAAACAAGCGACTTTCAGACTATTGGCTCTTCTAATATTGTTATCCCTACTGGCTTGTACCAAATTAAAAAAAGTAAAAGAGGAGAATGAGACTTCTATTGTACCGGCCACTGCGAAGGTAGTTATAGCAGGCAGTAGATATGCGCTTCAGAGCAACAATATAGTGAATAATGTTTCGACTCTTTGGGAAGGAAGCCAGTTTACTAGCTATCCAACGATGAGCAATTTCACCGATTTAGAGATTGTTGGTTCCGATCGTTACGCCTGCGGTTTTAAACGCTTATCATTTAATAATTCAAATACTTTTACGGCCATATATTGGAAGAATGGAATTAGTGTTACCCTTCCTTCCTCTTCTGCTGATTATTCGGTGGCCAATGCCATTTGGCTTGATCAGGGAGATGTGTATATCTGCGGAGAGGAGCGGAACTCTCAGGGTAAATTAGTGGCTGTATACTGGAAAAATGGTGTTAAAACAACGCTGAGCAATGGCGCGGTTAACGCCCTGGCAAAAGCCATTTACGTTGATAATCAAGAAGTGTATGTGGCAGGTGAAGAAGATAATCATGCCGTGTATTGGAAAGGAGCACAGCGTTATCAATTAGATTTTGGCAATTACAAATCATCGCTTAATAATCTCCTTAAACAAGATGCTTCCACAGTTCTTACGGTTGGTTATAAAGATACCATCAACAGTGTAAGACTTCCTGTACGATGGAATAATTTTACCAGAAAAGAACTTACGGCACTTACTTACAGTGGAGAAGCCTACCAGGTTTTAAATAAAAAAAGCGACACGTATATTTTCGGATATGCCACTAATCCTTCTACTTCTTTAGAACAAGCCTGCTATTGGAAAAACGATTCACTGGTGTATATGGGTAATTCCGCTACCAGTTCGTATTGCTACAATGCTTGTTTTGATGGCGAAGATTTATACGCATGCGGAGAAGCATTGCATTCTTCCGGGGTATATTCTGCTGCCTATTGGAAAAATAAGGAAGCCACCGTATTCCTCTCGCCAGGCATCGTGGGAGAATCTCAGGCTATTGCTATTGCTAAATAGTAGGGTGGATAACTCGGGATATAAATAGAATTATTTATATCTTTACTTTCTCAACGTAACCACGCTATGAAAATCGAAAGTAAACGTTCATGGGCTATATGC
The DNA here is from genome assembly GCA_025454925.1 of Cytophagaceae bacterium. GTDB lineage: Bacteria > Bacteroidota > Bacteroidia > Cytophagales > Cytophagaceae > JALONM01. The sequence continues at coordinate 19,602 of JALONM010000036.1, read as the reverse complement.
TTGTGGGTATTTTTGTCCTTCCATTCTTGTATTAATAAAAAGCAAAGCAATGAAGATGTCATAAAACCATTTTCAGGTCCAAGCACTACCATCTTGGTAGCTGGCATTTTTAATTCAGTATCCTTTATTTGTAAAAATTCAGACCTGATGCTAGGGTATCCTGATTTGACAGAATTTTTGGATATGCAAGTTATAAGAGACGATGTGCATGCCTGTGGATACATCAATAAATTTGGGCTGAATAGATTTGTTACAATTCCAGTGTATTGGAAAAATGGACGAAGTCAGGAATTGCCCGTTTCTATTAATTCTTTTGCAAAAGCTACTTCTATCTTTATTGAAAAAAATGATATTTATATTTCCGGATATGAATTTGATAGTCTTGGGAATTCTAAAGCTGTTTATTGGAAAAATGGAGTCAGGACAGCATTAGGTAATGCAGAAAGTAACTCAAAAGCCAATGTCATTTTTGTAAAGGACAACGAACTTTATGTGGCAGGCTCACAGGATAGCCATGCCGCCTATTGGAAAGAAAATGTTTTGTATACGTTAGATTATGGAAGGTATGCTTCAGAAGTATTTGATTTGAAAATTATAAACGATACTTCGGTAGTAACAGTCGGTTCTAAGGATACGGTGAATAGATCTGTATATCCCGTATGTTGGAAGAATTTTTCCCGAACCGATCTTGCGAACCATATTCGGGAGGGCGAAGCTCATAGTATTTTGATTAAAAACGATGATATTCTTTTTTTTGGTTTTCAATCACATCCAAGTACCCAATTGACTAAGGCTTGCTATTGGAAACAGGGTACAGTAACCTTTCTGGATGATAAGCCTTTGCGATCCTATTGTTACGACGCATACCTGGATGGTGACGATTGGTATGCTTGCGGATCCGAAGGTAAAAATAATGAGTACTCCACTGCGGTATATTGGCAGAATGGTCAATCCCATCTCTTACCTGCTCCTGCTTCTTCCGGTAATAGTAACGCGAAAACCATTGCGTTGCACAAACACAATCTCCGTTTGTAGCACTCGGTATTTCAGCCTATCTTTCAGGTATGAATTTATCCTCTATACATGTAATTCCGGATCTTCTCCATCATTATGGAATCGATCAGGTAGTGTTGAGTCCTGGATCGCGCTGTGCACCGCTTACCATCGCTTTTGCTCGACATGGTGGATTTACTGTACGCAGCATTTCCGACGAACGCAGTGCAGCATTTATAGGCCTGGGAACATCCCTGGGTAGCGGCAGGCCAGCGGTATTGGTATGTACATCAGGAACGGCCGCCGCGAACTACGGGCCTGCCGTGATTGAAGCCTGGTACCAGCAAATTCCCTTGATTGTACTGACTGCCGATCGACCACCGGAATGGATTGATCAGCAAGATGGACAATCGATTCGGCAACAACAGCTGTTTGGAAATCATGTTAAAGGATTTTACCAGTTTCCTGTGGATACCGAGCATCCCGATGCACAATGGCATGCACACCGGATTATTCAGGAAGCGGCCTTGTTGGCAAGCGCAGCCCCAGGCGGGCCAGTACATATTAATATTCCCATACGAGAGCCTTTTTATCCGGAAGGAGAATTGGTAAAAGATACCATTCGTCTTTGGCGACATGAATACCAATGGCCTTCTGCAGGTCCGATATCTGGAGTGTTGGCGGAGCAACTTTTGGCCTATAAAAAAATTGTAATTGCGGTCGGACAGCAATCAGAACCGGCCTTAGGCAATTCCTTGCGCTCCCTTTCGAATTATGGAATTCCTGTGATTGCCGATGTATTGTCCAATCAAAAGGAGGATGCCTGTATTCATACCATAGATATATTGCTTTCCGATAGTGCTTGTTGGTCTGTTCTGCGTCCTGATTTGATTATTACCACAGGAAAATCTTTTTTGTCCAAAGCATTCAAGCAGTTCATTCGTACTTCTGATGCAGCGCATTGGCATTTGCAAGACCAGGGTGAGGTTGCCGATCCATTTAAACGGCTTACGAATATTTTACGTGTATCTCCCGAAGCCTTTTTAGCAGCGTATGAGAGGAAGAACGAGGATGCCTTCAAGGTTGCCTGGAATAAGGCAAAGCAGTGTTCGGAACAAGCGCTATCAAAAGTAATATCCCACGTGGATGAACTTCCCTGGAGCGATGTTTATGGACTTATGCAACTGCGCCCTTTCCTGGATTCGTTCGATGTAATTCATCTCAGCAATAGCATGACGGTACGGTATGGCAGCTATTTATCCTTTGGTGCCTTAACGGCTAGGCTTCGCTGCAACCGAGGAACCAGCGGCATTGATGGAAGCATCAGTACAGCGGTAGGAGAGGCATTAGCCAATCCTGAAAAAAAAATCCTCCTGATAGCAGGAGATTTGTCCTTCTTTTATGACCGAAATGCTTTTTGGCACAACGATCTTCCACAAAATTTAAAAGTGGTCGTATTGAACAATCAAGGAGGGGCTATATTTAATATGATTGATGGTCCTGCCCGACAGCCTGAAGCCAGAGAATATTTTGTTACACGACAACCGTTTTCCATCGCTCATACCGTTCAGGATACAGGGGCTTTCTATTTAGCCACTACAAGCAAAGAGGACTTTGTGCAAAGTCTTTCTCAGTTTTTGCAAGCTTCGGGATTAACGTTCTGGGAATGGAAAACAGAGGTAGAGATTTGTACGAGGGCGTTTCAGGAATTCAAAAAATCACTGGTCTTGTAATAATGGAGCAAAGGAAATAGTGTGTATACTGAAAATGAAAAGAGGGCCTGAGCCCTCTTTTTCTATTAATGCATAAAGTTGAAATAGTACCCGGATTTTTTCTTCTTAGCCCTCTTGTGACTGTGGTGTTTACCAGCTTTACCTGGTTTTCCTGATTTAGGAGGCATTGCGCCAACAGCGCTTAAAGAGAACAACGCTAGGATAAGTGTTAGGAGGAATTTTTTCATATTGCGTTCTAGCCCAACTAGAGTTTAATTTATCCTAAATTTTGTGAAAAAAATTCTAATAACCTACAATATTTTAAGGTATTTTTAATGACTTTCTTGAAACATCATGATCGATTCTTTGTACCCACTTTTAAAAATACTATTCCCATTTGTTACCTGGAAGGTCAAGGCATCGGAAAAAACGATTTATCTAACCTTTGACGATGGTCCAATTCCTGGTCTTACTGAATTTGTGTTGGATGAACTAAAAAAATACAATTTTAAAGCAACCTTTTTTTGTGTGGGGGATAATATTCGCAAGCATCCCAGTGTATTCAATCGTTTATGTATGGAAGGGCATGCTATCGGCAATCACACCTATCACCATATCAAAGGTTGGAAAACCTCTGCAGAAAAATATTGGGAGGATATAGGCTTGTGGGAGCAGGAATTCTCCAAGCATTCGTTTCCCTTAGCCAATATTGGAAAGTCGGGCAAACCCTTGTTTAGGCCTCCGTATGGTCGATTTACCAGAGCACAGTACCAAGGACTAAAACAGAAATATGAAATCGTGATGTGGAATGTGCTGACTCAGGATTATAATGCATCCCTAACAGCCCAGCAAGTGCTGCAAAAGGCAATACGAGGAGCGAAACCAGGTGCTATCATTGTTTTTCATGATAATCTGAAAGCAGAACAAAAGCTGAAATCTATTTTACCTGTATTTTTAGAATACTTGCATAAAAATTCCTTTACCACTGCCACGCTATGACCATGCTACTCATCCTATATTGGAGTTTGCTTTTGTGCAGCTTGTGGCTTTTAGTGGTGCTACATTTCATTACAAACGGTACAAAACACCCAAAACAGCACCAGGAGGTTCCCTTAGTATCTATATTAGTGGCGGCTCGCAATGAAGAAGATAATTTGGAAATGTGTCTCCAGGCATTGTTGCAGCTCGATTATCCTTTCGATAGACTTGAAATATGGATCGGGAACGATGCCTCCACGGACTGCACCGAATTGATACTACAGCGCTATGCGCATTTGTTTTCACATATTCAGTACATCAATATCACTGATACTGTTGGATTAGCAAAGGGAAAAGCCAACGTGCTGGCGCAATTGGCACGGAAAGCAAAGGGAGACTATTTTTTTATCACAGATGCCGACATTCAGGTTCCAACCACCTGGATACAAAGTTTGTTAGAGGCTTTTACTCCTCAAACGGGTATTGTGTCAGGTTGTACTAGCTCTCAACCCATTCATTGGCTTGGCAAAGCGCAACAACTGGATTGGCTGTATGCTTTTGGTATGGTGCGCATAGTGTCGGATTGGAATCTGCCTGTAAGTGCGGTAGGAAACAATATGGCAATACGTCGTAAGGCATATGAAGATACTGGTGGCTATGAAGCAATACCTTTCTCAGTAACGGAAGATCAGGCGTTATTTCTGGAAACCATCAAGCACGGCTGGAAATTTAAAAATTTGATGAATAGCTCCTGTCTGGCATTGACACAACCCATTCACAACTGGAGCGCTTTGCTAAAGCAACGCCGGCGCTGGATGCAAGGCGCTATGAAACTTCCTTTGGTATTGCTTTTTGTATTGTTTCTGCAAGGGCTGGTATTGCCAGCTTTGTTCCTGGGTTTTTGGTTTATGCCGGTATTCACCCTCTTTGCCTGGATACTGAAAATAGGTTTTCAGCAGATGTTTATGAGGATGTGTTTTAAAAGAGTAGGTTTGCGATATCACCTATGGCTGCATACCGTTTTATTTGAATGGTATAGTTTGGTATTATCTCCATTGGTAATTCTGCAATATTTATTCATTCGTAAAGTAGAATGGAAAGGTCGGGTTTATTATGAAGAAGAAAAAAGACAGACTGGTATTCGCGGTGGTATCCGCGCTTTATAGTATTCTGCTTCCCCTTTCAAACGCGCAAAATCTGGTACCCAATCCGAGTTTTGAGAATTTGAATTATGCACCGTATTATACTTCAGGTTCCTACATCGATTTTCAAAATACAGTTAAAGATTGGAAATGTCCGAATTATGGTACCACGGATATTTTATCGACGCGCGTAGATGAATACTCTATAGTTGCTTTGCCTCAAACAGAAGCATTTGATCCTTTTTTCCCACAACGAGATCAAATGCCAAGGACTGGTGAAGTGGTGGCAGGCATTAAACCCTTGCGCGATGCACGCAGGGAATACCTGAAAGTGAAATTAAATTGTCCGATGATTGCCGGTCAGGAATATTATGCTGAAATGTTTGTGAGTCTTGCCGATCAATGCAATCGGGCTCAAAATAACCTTGGAATGTACTTTACCGAACAAGATGAATTTGAGGAATCTTTTACGATGATATCAAGGCTTCCTCAAATTAAAGAATCGGCCATTATTTCAGACTCCATTTCATGGACAAAAATTTCGGGCACATTTACTGCACAAGGAAATTATCAATATCTGATTATTGGCAACTTCGATACCCAAGCCAATACACAGGTATTGGATTTAGGTAAAAATAATTCAATGGATTTTCCATATTATCTGGTGGATGATATTCTGGTAGAATTGCGAAGCGATCCAACCATTGTAATTAGCGGCGATCCTACTTTATGTGTGGGATCAAACATTCAACTTACCGCCATTGGCGCACCAGGAATTCAATGGTGGGATGCTTCCGGTAAACAAATCGCACCCTCGTTTACTTTGAATTTTGTGGTGCAGCAATCGGCTACCGTATGGGCACGAGCCAATTATTGTGGAAGAATTCTTGAGAAATCGGAATTTATAACGGCTTTTCCAATACCCGTTTTTTCCTTAGGCCCCGACACTATACTTTGTGCTACTACATCGATTATTTTGCAAGCACCGGCTGGCGTGACTACCCGTTCCTGGCAAAACTCTTTTACGGACGAGCAATTTACAGTCGTAACCCCGGGTCTCTATTCACTGATGGTAACCAGTTCAGATGGTTGCAGGTATTATGATGAAATAAAAATTTCTTCCGTTACAAATCCAACACTCGAATTGGGTTCTCCCATTGTGTCTTGTAAACCTAACGTTTCCATAAAGATACCATCGAATCCTTATTGGAAAGCATTATGGAATAATGGATCCGAGGCCTTTGAGCTCGAGATTCAATCTCCCGGCCGATACTGGTTGGATATTCAGGATGTATGCAGCAATAAAGTTTCCGATACCCTCGAGGTTATTATTCCTCGCTTTTACTCTCCAAACCTCATCACCCCCAATGGTGATGACTGGAATGAGTATTTTGAGGTTACTACTACTCCTGTTATTCCCTTAGACATTCAAATCTTTAATAGTTATGGGGCCTTGGTTTATACAAATTCTAAATATCAAAACGATTGGAATGCTTCCGGATTAAGCGGAGGTATTTACTTTTATCAATATCAATACCCTTCATGCACTGCCGAAACGGGTTGGGTGCATGTGGTGAAATAATTCTTGAATGAGTAGTCTAATATTTTAAAAGAGTTGTTTTGTTTAATGTTTTTTTAATTTGTTTAATGTTTTTACTTCTTAGGATGATTTCTTAAACCGGAAATTCTATACTATCTAACAAAGGAAAATGTTGGTTTAAACATTTGATTTTTATTAGTAATTATTGAATGAATGGTTATTAGCATTTTTAAAATTTTACTACTTTAGGCGCGTAAATACTGCGTATGCGTTTAAACTCCTTGCGAATATTACTACTAGTGCTTGGCTTAATTTTTATGTTTACAAGCTCTGTTACAGCTCCTGTAAAGATCGCGCGGTTAAAATACAATGGCGGTGGTGATTGGTATGCGAATAAGACATCTTTACCTAATCTTATTAAGTTCTGTTCACAACAGGCGCGCTTCAATCTGGCTCCAGAGGAGGATGTGGTGGAAGCGGGGAGCAAAGAAATTTTTAACTACCCTTTTGTGCACATGACGGGTCATGGGAATGTGGTCTTCAGCGATGCAGAGGCTCGTAACCTACGATCCTACCTGGTGGCAGGCGGCTTTTTGCATATCGATGACAACTATGGATTAGATAAATTTATTCGCATTGAGTTAAAGAAAGTTTTCCCGGAATTAACATTGGTGGAGCTTCCTTTTTCTCATCCTATATATCACCAAAAATTTAAATTCCCTGCGGGTTTGCCTAAAGTGCACGAACACGATAATAAGCCACCTAAGGGATACGGATTGTTGTACGAAGGCCGGTTGGTCGTTTTTTATACCTACGAATGCGATTTAGGGAATGGATGGGAAGATCAGGTGATTTACAATGACCCTGAAGAAATCCGTCAAAAGGCGCTACAAATGGGTTGCAACATACTTACCTATGCGTTCACTTCGTATCAGTGAGGCTAATAAACTTCTTTGATTCGGCAATAAATGTATTTGAAAAGTGATATCACATTTTTTTTTCTTTTCGTATACATACAAGTTCAACATTGGCACGGAAATCAATATAGAATATTTATGATTTTTAGAATCTGTTGGTCCTGATTCTAAATAACAGAAGGGGCTTCAAACGAAAGTTTGTGCCCCTTCTTCATGTATGATACCATGACTCCAAATGAAGGACTAAAGGACTAGCAAGGAGCACTAGGTGTTTTGTAACTTACATTTTAGTTGCAACAAATGGTAAGGATAATTATTTGAACAAGAGTGTTTCTTTCTGTCACATCCTTTTAAAACTCAACGCATAAAGGAACCGCTATACAAAATGCTAATAGTTTTGCATACGCGGATTTTAAATTCTATTGAGTTACAGATTTTAAATTATTTCCACATTTTTCATCTTTTTAGTCCATTCTCTCGTATAGTGAGTAAGGTATTTTTAAGATTTGAGGGAAGATGAACCTAGTTTGGAAAATTATATTGCTGATTATCACCTGCACCGTATGGTCTCAAGACATACAGTTTTCCCAGTTTTATGCGGTTCCGATGTATCAGAATCCAGCTTTTGCAGGTAGTGCACATGCCCCCAGGATGATGCTTCACAACAGGCTTCAATGGCCTGGAATACGAAGTTCTGCCACAGCACCATCATTAAGCCGTTATACAACGAGTTTGGTCTCGGTAGATCATTTTTGGGCAAAATACAGAAGTGGTGCCGGATTAATGGTGTTTAAAGATTGGCAGGCCGGCTCTATGCTAGCTTCTACGGAGGTGGCTGCGCTATATTCCTATGAGATTCCCGTTTCCAAATCACTTACTATTCGACCAGGTTTACAAGCTTCCTACGTTTCAAGGTCTGTTGATTATTCTAAATTACGTTTCCCCGAAAATTTCGATGATCGGAATGGATTTGACGGCACCGTAGCCAGTGGTGGGGCACAACGTCGATTCTTCGATTTTTCAACGGGAGCAGTGGCGTATACTAATAATCTCTGGGGAGGTATATCCTTGCACCACGTCAATCAACCCAATCAGTCGGTAACCGGCGGGGAAGAACGTTTGCCAATGAAATTCGCGGTTACTGGAGGGTACAAAATTTACTTAAAGAAGAAAAATTATCTGCCTCATCTGGAAGATTCTAAAGAAATTAGTTTGACACCAACATTTCATTATAAATCTCAAGGGAAGGCTGACCAAACAGATATTGGCGTGTATTTAATATACGATCAATTAATGGCGGGTATGTGGTATAGAGGTATTCCATTTAAGAAATACATCAGCAATCTTCAAAACAATGAATCGTTGGTCTTAATGGCAGGTTGGAAGTACAACAATTGGAGTGCTGGGTACAGCTATGATTTTACAGTTTCTACCTTGGCTACGGTGAGAACGGGTGGTTCTCATGAGTTGAATCTGACGTATGTTCATCACCAGAGCAAAAAATACAAGCCTATGAAACGTCTGCCTTGTCCAAGTTTCTACAAGCATTAAAAGGCTGCTTTCAAGTGTAGATATATTCCTGTTTCATGTAAGTGATTTCGACTTATCTCAATGCGTGCTACCGCATCGTAGTAAGAACTGATATCTATTCCTACTCCGTACCCATACAGCCAGGTGTTTCCTAAATTATTTTCTGATCCGTATAAAATTGGTTGGTGAACATAACCGCTTTCCAATAACACTTTTAGCATTATTAGAAAAGGCGTTTGTTTGAATTTTGCAAGAGGCATGAATGGATTTTCGAAATTCGATGCGAATAGTTTCCATCTCAGATGTGATTTGGTTAAAAAGAATTGAGTGCCATCGATTACATATAATTGGTATCCACTCACAAAATCCTCTTTATATCCAAAACCTCGTTGATTAAAATAGGCTTGAGTAGGAGAGGAGGACCATTTTATCCGAAGTGTATTCGCCCAATTCCATCGTTTTCCCAAAGGCTTATAATGCGCGGCTTCCAGTCTTGCCTGAGCAATCCAGTACACTCGTTTTTGATTCTCAAATCGTATTCCTTCGGGTTCCATTAAACAATAATGTCCTTTTAATGGATATTTAGCAAAATCGCGCCGGTCGAAAAGCCATTGATAACGCAAGGAAAGACCATGTTGTTCATTCGAGCTATCTAACAAATACAATGGATTCACGCTAGCCAGCGTATCCTGGATGCGAATATATTGATACTGCATACCTAGTTGGTGAGCAGTATAAAATGAATTCCTTCTTGTAAAATAAAAGCCTCCATTAAAGCGGGTTCGTAATATGCCTGAAGTTTCTAAAAATACAAGTTGGTTGTCTTGTGTGCTGGCTGCCGCTTGGCGGTTGAGGATGATTCCGGAAAACAAAACCAACCCTGTTTTTAGTTTTTTATTTAGGTATGGAAACTGATATTGGATTTCCAGCTTTTTGTTAAAGCCCAGGGTGAACTTGAGTTTGAAAGTTTCATTTCTACCTCGGACATTTTTTTGTTTTAAATACAAACCAACATCGAGTCGGTTAAGATCCCGGCCTCTTTGAAACCACCATTCATTAAAATTACGATCGGCTAACTCCAGTATTGGAATAGGATAGGTGTAAAATCGCTCTTTCACTTTTACCACTAATACCAGGGTAGAATCTTCATGCCTAGTTATTTCTAAGGATACAGATAAAAACAGTCCGGTATTAAAAATCCGGTTGCGGACCCAGGGCAGTTCCTGGTTTAATTTTTCGATGGAAAGGGAGTCTCCGGTTTTCCATGGAATTTCCCGCAGAATAATATACGGTTTGGTTTTTTTTAATCCTTGTATTTGGTTTCCATAAAACTTCCATGGTCCCGGTCCAATGCTGTCGTATTGGATGTCTCCGGGAATGAGTTCCTTTTCTTGCCCCATGGCTATGTTGTTCGCCAGGAAAAGAAATGTAAAAATAGGGATAACACGGAAAAAGGTTTTGATAATAAAGCCTCCTTCGCGAATGGAGAACTGTTGCCACGCATCGTGTAACATTAGGAAAAATAACTGTATAAAACGATGCACGGGAAAGCTTGTTTATACATAAAGGTAGGAAAGCTTTCTGAATTATTTTAAAAGGCCGTCTCGAACTTTTTTGCTTAAGCCTAAAAGCACTTGCTCGTAAGAATGATCGATTAATTCTTTAATGAGTTTGGCAGGAACATCACTTTCCAGCGATACGGTGTTCCAGTGTTTTTTATTCATGTGGTATCCGGGTTGTATACCATGATACCTGTCTCGCAATTCCAATGCTTTTTCAGGATCACATTTTAAATTAATAGAAACGAAATCATCAACGTCTGTGAGGGCAAAAATTTTATCGGCAACCTTGAATACCAAAATTCTCTCGTCGAAAGGGAAATCTTCTGACGTCCCTTTTTTTGCTAAACAATACGATCGGAAATCTTCGATGTTCATGATTAACGTGTCATATACCGATAAACAATCACCAAAACACAGATCAGAAACATGACAATGGAGATGCGGTTGGTCCAATGCATCATGCGGAGATTCAAGTTGGATTTTTCACCTTCCTGTTTCCGGAATACGCGGAAGAAATACCGGAATACTTCTCCAACGCTAAAAAATTCTTTAATTTTCATATACGTTCCTTTACACTTCTACCGATTCAGGGTCGGTCCATTTTCCATCTTCTTTTATTAATTCAATCAGTTCATTTACAGCGAAATCAGAATGCACCGATTTTTTTACAACGTTCTGACCCCGGTACAAGGCGATTTTATCTTTACCCACACCCACGTAGCCGTAATCGGCATCGGCCATTTCTCCAGGACCGTTTACAATACATCCCATGATGCCGATTTTAATTCCTTTTAAATGATCGGTACGTCTGCGTATCATCGCGGTTGTTTCCTGCAAATCAAAAAGCGTTCTTCCGCACGAAGGACAGGAAATGTATTCAGTCTTCGACATCCTTGTCCGCGCTGCTTGCAAAATTCCAAATCCTAGTTGGTTACAAATCTTTAAATACGCCAGCTGACTTTTTTTATCATGGAAAGTTCGTTGGTTTGTGCGAATGAAAACTCCATCACCCAGCCCATCGATCAGCAAACCTCCAACATCCGTGCTGGCATGAAGCTGTAATTGTTCCTCTGGCATTTCTGCATATCCTCGTTCAAAAATCACCGGGGCTTTTACTTCATGCTGAATTAAATACACCATAAGTCGGCGTAATGCTGCCATGGAATGCTCATTCCGGGTAAATAGTATCAGTACTACCTGGGTATTTGCTTTTACTTTTGAATAAAAGGCTTCGTTCATGGCCTCATAGTTGGCTCGCACAAAGATCAACTCATGATTTAATTCCACCTCGTTCATAAATTCTTCGGCAGAATATAACGGGTAGGTATTTTTGCGATCCGTATGCTCTTTCCACGTTGGGGCATCCAGGATTTCTTTTAATCCATTAGGCAACATAAAAGGAGCGGGGTGAGTTCCTGTATAAATGAAATCGCTCCCTAAGTCGTTCATGTTCCATTTATCGGGTACAGGCAAATAAAAATGACCGATGGATTTTAAATCTTCCATGGCCAACGGCTCCACTTGCGAGAAGTCAGCAATAACACGAGGTACCTGATGATGTCCGAACTGAAGTACTTCCTTGGTTTCCCTTCTAAAATATTGATATGGGTGGATAGGGTAATGTTCAATAGGTTGTATGAATTTATGCCCCGGACGATTGGTGTATCGGTCGATGAGCATGCGGGCCACCGGTGCCTCAAATTCAGGATCTTCCGTTAGGGATACACGCACTGTATCACCCAATCCGTCTTCCAGCAAGGTTCCTATGCCCACGGCTGATTTTATTCTTCCGTCTTCTCCTTCGCCAGCCTCTGTAACACCAAGGTGCAGGGGATACGGTTGCAATTTCTCTGCTTTCAACCTTTCTACCAACAAACGATACGCCTGCACCATTACCTGTGTGTTGGAGGCTTTCATGGAGATGACCAAGTCGTAGTAACTGAACTCCTCACAAATACGCACAAACTCGAGCGCCGATTCTACCATGCCGTGAGGGGTATCTCCGTACCGGCTAAGAATACGGTCGGATAATGAACCGTGGTTGGTGCCAATGCGCATGGCAGTACCGTATTCTTTACATATTTTAATCAAAGGAATAAATCGTTCACGTATCCGCTCTATTTCTTGCAAGTAGGTGGCATCGGTATATTCGATGGTTTCAAATTTCTTTTTATCAGCGTAATTACCTGGATTGATGCGAACTTTCTCTACTAATCGCGCAGCCATTTCGGCGGCGTTTGGAGTAAAATGGATATCGGCAATGAGAGGAACTTGATAACCGCGCAGGCGTAATTCGGCTTTGATGTTGGCTAGGTTTTCGGCCTCTTTTATACTGGGGGCGGTGATGCGTATGTATTCACAGCCTGATTCTACCATACGAATACATTGCTCCACCGAACCTTTCGTATCCATGGTGTCGATGGTGGTCATAGATTGCACCCGGATTGGATTATTACCACCCATAGCAATGTCACCAATTTTCACTTCTCTTGTAATTCTACGTTGGTACTGCGTCAGGCTTGGGCAATACCCGGTCACGTTTTCTTCCAGCAAATTCATGATAGGATTTTAATAGTGGGAAAGTTACAAATTTCTTGTGTCCCTTCCATCATTTGGAACAACCGGATTCGTAATTTGTTTGAAATAAATTCTATCAAACATTTTTGTATCCATTTGACATTTACTACATTATACTTTTTGATTAGGTAATTAGTATGAAATCTTACTCTTCCACATTGGTCTTGAGTCTCTTATTGGTGTTGGGGCTTGGTGTGTTGAACGCTCAATCCGTTTCCTCTAAAAAGGAATATCAGGGCTTGCTATGGGAAATATCCGGAAATGGATTAAAGGAACCATCGTATTTGTACGGTACCATGCACGTTAGTAAAAAATTGGCGTTCCGGCTTAGCGATACCTTTTTTCTGGCAATTAAAAATGCAGATGTTGTGGCCCTGGAATTGAATCCGGATACCTGGATGGAAGATATGATTAAGACCGGCACCTATCAGAATCGCACGCGATATTCCTCTTACCAAGATTTTTACAGCAGCTTTGAATGGAACCTTCTCAATCAAAAACGTGTCGTGAGGCTTCTTGCCCGATCACATAGTTTTGTTAACTATATGCTATATAGAAAAAATGCCAGTGAAGATAATTTTGAAGAAAATACATTCCTCGACTTGTTCATTTATCAATCAGGAAGGAAACTAAAAAAACAAATCACAGGATTAGAAAATTACCTGCAGGTGCAGGAGTTATCGGCCAAAGCTACCATGCCGGTAGATAAGAAAATTTTGGAAAAAGAAGCCAAAAATAAAAAGAATACCTACGTTGAGAAAAAGAAGGATGTTCGGCTGAATGCGGAAGAAGCACTTCAGGATGCTTACCGCAAAGGCGATTTGGATGCAATCGATTCCATGACTCGGGTAAATCAATCGACCGATTATTACATACATTTTATGATTGATGAGCGCAATCGCCTAATGGTGGAGCGAATGGATTCCATCATGAAAAAGCAAAGGCTTTTTACGGGGGTAGGTGCGGCACATTTGCCAGGTCAGAAAGGTATGATTGAAATGCTTCGTGCCAAAGGGTATACGGTGCGTCCGGTAGGTGCTAAGTCGGGCCGGGTGGCTGAACGCATGAAACAAAAACTGGAAGAGACCATTCATCCCATGCAGTATAAAACATCTTTTGTGCCCGACTCCATGTTTTCGGTGGACCTGCCCGGACCCATGTATGAAAGTGCCGATGAATATGGGTTTAGCGAATATTTTTATCCGGAAATGACCAATGGTGCCTACTACAATATTTATCGGTTGAATACCTACGCCCCGGTTACCGGCGTATCACAAGATTCTATGCTGTCGATTGTTGAAAATTTATTGTACGAAGGAATTCCTGGAAAAATTGTTCGAAAGACTAAAGGAACTCAGCAGTCTATTCCTTTTTTGGATATAACCAACCTGACCCGCAGAGGCGACTATCAGCGATATAAAATTTTTGTAACACCACTTGAACTTATCGTATTCAAAATGCATGGGAATGGTAAATTCGTTCTAACCAACGGAGACCGGTATTTCAATAGCATTCAGTGGAATGATGCACGACGTAAAGGTTTGTGGAATAATAAGCATCTGGAAGTGGCAATGCCTGGACCTCGGGATGAAAATTATTCTTCCAGCTTTCTTGAAAACAAGCAAGTATTGGAAGCTTGTTCGTTTGATGATAAAAATACCTATTGGTTGATGGAAACTGCCTTGCATGATTATCAATATATAGAAGAAGATACCTTTGAGTTGGAGCGGCTGGCCTATCAATTCGCAGACAATATTCATTACAAAATTCAATCGAAATCGTTGGAGCATATACAAGGAAGACCCGTGTACATGGCCAATCTGATTCCTTCCAAAGAAGAAATAAACAGTAAAGAAGAGGCCTTTCATACCAGTATTTTTTCTAAACGCACCGCTCCTTTGTTACGCATTTGTGTAAAGCTACAAGGCCCTGTGTATTATTTCATGGCCACTACAGCGCAAGACACGATGAAGGCCTTAGAATTTTTTAAAAGTTTGCGCGTGAAATCTCCGGATCGCATGGAAACGATGACCTTGCAAACCTTCGTTGATACAACCTTGCACTATAAGGTTCAAACGCCGGTTCTTCCCGACCAATATGCTACCTATGGTTACCTGTTGTCGCATTACAAAAGCAAACGCGACAAAGAACTTTATGAGCCACGCTCGGATCAGCGAAATTTCACACTTCCATTGCTGCATCAGGAGGTTAGATTGGATTATATTAAATTAAATGATTTCAGATCGTTTAAAGACACGGCCGAAGTATGGAAAAATAGGTTAGAGCGCTTGAATCCTTCGAGTTCATTTATCCTGAAGAATAAAAATTCGGGTCAGACGAAACAGTATTACTTTATGGATTACACTTTTTCTGATACTGCCAGTGCCCGAATAATTGCAGGAAGAGTCATTTTGAAAAATAATTCCTTGTATCTGTTTTCGCATGTAAGCGATACCATTCAAGGATATTCGTATTTGTATAAAACACTGACGGAATCCTTTCAACTGCTGGACGATTTTCCAGGGGATGATGCATTGAAAAGCAAAGGTCATTTGCTTTTTAATGCCATTGATAAAGGCGATAGTTTGCGCGTCAACGAATTGTTTAAAAATTTGCCCATACTGGAATTTGAGGATCAGGAAGTGCCTGCCTTAATTCGAGTAATTGATAATAGCACTCAGTTAAGTCGGTATTTGCAGGAAGGTGTTTTCGGTGCAAGAAATTTACTAATTGAAAAATTGTCGGATCGGAAGCATTCCTCTATTGTGCCTGCTTTGGAGCGCTGGTACCTAAAGGCCCAGGACTCCTCTCTCATCCAAGTGAAAATTCTAACGGCCCTGGCAAGACAAAAAACCATAAATGCCTATTCCAAACTGGCAGAACTTATTCAATTGGAAACGCCCATCGCCGATGAAGAACAGGTGGAATTATTATTTTTAGAACTACACGACTCGCTGGAGTTGTCAGCTAAAATTATTTCAAAATTGATACCTTTTGCCCGATATCCGGAGTATCAATTAGAGGTGTATGATTTGCTGGCTAAGCTGATCGATAGTAATCTGGTGGCTCCTTCGCAATACCTGGCCTATAAACTAGATATTCTGTTAGATGCTCAGGCCGAAATTAAACGGGTTCTTTCCGCTGAAGAACTCAAAAAAAACAATAAGCTTAAGCTTGATTCTGATTCCGACGATTCCGGCGATTATTACGATGGAACGCGTTCTTCTTACGCATCGCTGAATTATGCAAAAATATTACTGCCTTTCTATGAAGAAAAACAAGTGAAACGTTTTTTTGAACGTACTTATAAATCAGAAAATACTTACCTGGCACTTAAGATTGACGTGCTTAAAGTTAAGAATAAGGTACAAGTGCCCGACAGTAACTGGCGACGTTATGCGGCCAGCGATTTTGATCGGCTTGAAATGTACCGGCAACTCAACGTAATCAAGCGACTCGATTTATTTGATTCTACTTATCTAACCCAGGAACACCTCAGCAGAGCCTTGATTTATGAAGATTATACTCAGGAAAACAATGATAGCATACGTTTCGTCGACAAGCGCCTTTGTGTAATCAAAGGGCAGAAGGGATATGTTTACTATTTTAGAAGGTATAATAAAACTCAGGAATCCTGGGTACTAGATTATACAGGAGTGCAGCCTGAAAATCAACAGGCACTAAACTACCATCCTCAAATGATTAAAGGAGGGATTCGATTCAGGAAAGAAGCGGAGATCAAATCGATACTTCAGGATTCGGCCGAAGACATACGCTTATACGGGCGTAAGCGAGCCAAACGTTTCGGTTCGTATTCCTTTTAATACCAATGGCAAGTTCCTTACATTGGCTGCATCGGAATAGAATCTGGCTGGCTACCTCCTGCACGGTACTTTTGATTTTATGGGTCGCGTATTCAAAGACGAAAGTTCAAAAGACTCTTGGGCGATTGAAGTTAACAACAGAAGCAGAAATACAATGTGCCACTGAAAATTGCACTTCAGGTTTATTGACAAGGAGAAATGCACCCGCTATTTATTTTTTTATCGAAGAACATTCTTATCCGTTGGAATCTCCATCGATGGAGTATGCGAAGTTTCGTATTCTTGACCAGGTACAACGATGGTACTCTTCGAATGAAACATCCGAAGATTTTAAAGTATGGTTAAACACTCCCGAATTATCAATGGGAACTATACTGGCTGACTCTTCTAGTCACCGTTGGAAGGTTTACTTTCATGCCGATACTCATTCGTTTCAAGCCTCCATACCTTTTGACGAATTTACGGAAATCTATACCATCCAAGACATCTCACGAATGTCGCATATGGCATATTGGTTTCAACCCAGAATCACATCAGGCGAATATCCGGTGCGCCTTAGCCTTTCTCATTCGATAAAGGAAAAGCTGTTTCAGCATACTCATTTCTGGATGTATGCTACGGATACTCTTGCCATAAGAGGGCTGCTAAGCTTGCAGTCGAATCTTCAAGAATAAAAAATACCCCAGCTTTTTTTGTTAAAGTATTGAAAATAAGTGGTTTGTTTTTCTTTCTGGCTGTTTTGAAAAAAAAACGAAAAAATCATGAAACGAAATACCTAAGTCCGAGTCTTTTTTATAGAAAGAAACAATTTTTTTATGAAAGACACCGCCAGGCACTTTCTCCCAGATCTCTTCAAATAGTTATCAAGCGATCAGTTTTACTGATCGCTTTTTTATTGTATGCCGTTATTATGGGAAGGTTAGAGCCTAACTACATTACTAAAGAATTCGAATTACATAAAACAAAAGACCCTACCATGGGCAGGGTCTTATAGCGTATACTAAATTATTTCCTTATATAGACTTACAGTCCTTGCGGATGCTTGTAGCTGCTCGTTTTGCCAGCTTTTTGTATGTTGGAAGATTCTGCGCGTTCCAACTTCAGGGTACCTTGTTTTTTGTAATTGCGCTCCACCTGATCTTTTTTGATTTCTTTGCTGGAGGCTTTCGATCCCTTCGGATAGCTGTTTTTGTATGATGAATTAGGCTCCGTTGGGTTATTACCTGCCATCATGGTTCCCATCGCAAATACAAGCATTACAGTGATTACCTTTTTCATATTTCCTCCTATTTTGGTTTGTTTGTTGAGTTAAAGGTATAAGATTGTAATGTCTTGGTAAATAGTAATTTACACTCAAAATTTACTCCTTTATTTTGCGGAACCACACTACATAGTTGGCTGGTGAATCGGGTACGTATTTTTACGTAGAATTGGCAGTGTTGCCTTAACCTTAATTAGATTTCATCGTAAAAAAATGGTATGAAACATTTTTTTACTTTCATTTTGTTTGCCTCTTTCGTTTTAAGAGCACAATCGGACAGTTCAGGAGTTGATTTTTATGAAATGTCGTTAGAAGATTTGCTAAACGTAAAGGTTTCGGTAGCCTCGGCAGGGGAGCTCACATCACGAGAATCGCCTGGTATTGTTACCCTGATTACGCAGGAAGAAATAAAAAATTCAGGAGCCAGGGATTTGATGGAATTGCTCAGTTTTGTGCCGGGTGTAAGCTTTCACCAAGATGTGCAAGGCTCTGTTGGTATTGGCATGCGCGGCAATTGGGGGCATGAGGGTAAAATTCTGATGATCCTGGATGGTCAGGAGTTGAATGAAAATTTATATTCCACCTTAAATTTTGGAAATCACTACGATCTTTCCTCCATCAAACAAATTGAAATCATTCGTGGTCCTGGAAGCAGTACGTATGGAGGCTATGCTGAACTGGGAGTTATTAAAATTACAACCTATTCGGCAGAGGAAATAAATGGATTGGAATTGGGAGCCACCTATGGGCAGTATGATAAAAGTTATGCCAGGAGGAATGTTTCACTCAGCATGGGTAAAAAATTCAATGATTTTTCGGTGGTGTATCATGGCTTTTTAGGGCAAGGCAATCGAAGCCAGGATGAATACAGTGATTTTTATGGAGATTCCATTTCATTGGTGAACGGGTTGAAGGCCAATCCATTTGTTTCGAATCTTGGCATGAGTTACAAAAATCTTAGTGCCCGGTTTGTGTATGATTATTATGAAAACATTACCCCCATTTGGTTTGATGAATTATTACCGGAGCCTCTTAAAATTAGGTATCGTAATGTATTTGGAGAATTGAAGTACCAATGGAAAGTGAGCGAAAAAGTATCGTTGGTGCCACGTTTGGCATATACCAATCAGTTACCTTGGTCAAATGAGCCAACCGAAGAAGCCGTGGAGTTTAAGTTACAAGCCGCTCGCATTACCCCAAGTGTGATTGCCAATTTTCAATTCAGTCCTTCGGTGTCTCTCATGGCAGGAGGTGAATATTTTCACGATGTGGCTAAAAATTTTGCTGAGGAAACCAGTCCGTATTTCGACAATGGAACAGATTATATATCCTACGACAACATGGCTGTATTTTCACAACTCAATGTACGGCATAAGTGGTTCAATACTATTTTGGGCGGGCGCTACAACCACCACAGTGTTTTTGGTCCTTCGCTCGTTCCCAGAATCGGGATTACTAAAATCATAAATAAGTTTCATACCAAATTATTGTATAGTTATGCCTACCGATCTCCTTCCATTGAAAATATAGTATCCAACGAAGATATCATTCCTGAAAACACACGGG
>JALONM010000035.1 GCA_025454925.1 Cytophagaceae bacterium | reverse complement strand
GCTTAGAAAAGAATTTCTTTTATTCGATTCCTTCTCAAGCCCTTGATTTTAGTAGTCGTTTTTCAATAGAAGAATTTCTATTGAAAAATTAGGGTTAAATAATCGAGAGTAAAACTTGATCAAAAAAAAATCCTTCTTTAGTTTTTTCTAAAGAAGGATTTTTATCAAATGCCAGTTAGAGAAGTTATCGAAGAATCTGCAACCAACCTTTGTAGCGCTCTCCTTCTTTCTTCTCTATTATTTCATAAAAGTAATTTCCATCGCTTAAACTTCCGGCATTAAAGCCATTGGTATAATCCGAATGATCGTATACTTTATCTCCCCAGCGGTTGTAAATATGCACCTCATACAAGCCAGGCGCATTCGATAACACCCATTGATCATTTTTACCATCACCATTGGGAGTAATTAAATTGGGAATGTATAGAACTCTCACGTTCATCTGTGCAGTGTCCATGCAGGCACCCTGCCTTACTACCACTACTATTTGATTGACACCTGCGGTAATTTCTGCGGGCGCAGAGACGCCTACCGACCACGTTTTGGAATTGGTTTTACTGGCAAACATACTGGTGTCATTCGTATTAAGCATCCAGTAAATTTGACCTGGCAGCGGACTTAAATTGCTAAACTGAGGTTGCACCTGAAGGGCCAAGGTTTGCTCTGAATGATCTTTTAAATAGAAAAAAGCTTCTTCTTTTTCCAGTGAAACGGTGGCCTTGCAAGGCGTATAACACAATGAAAATTCAGAAGAGTTACCATTCACATCGGTAGCTACCGCCACCAGAGAACCTTCCAAGGAAATTCCCGGGCGATAACTCCAGCTTCCATCGGCATTTACCTGGGTAGTTCCCACATAGTATCTTCCTTGCGGATTATTATCGCAGGATATGCAATCGCTCATTCTATACACATCAATACGATCGTTCGCAGTTAAGCCAGAAGGAAAGCCTACCAACATCGTATCGTTGGAAAGTGCTGAATTGATCACCGGAGCAGGTCTACCATTATTTCCCCAGTCATTGCTATTCGCCCTGTTGAGATTAATCCCTTTGAGTGTATTACAGAAAATGTGGTTGTATTGAACGGTATTGTTAAATTCATTAGTAGAATTTGTAGCATTAAGAGCGTCTCCAATGGCAATTCCATTCCTTTTATTGAATGCGATGGCATTGTATTCAATAAGATTATTTCTTGCTGATTGTCCAGCCAATTCTACCCCCACATTAATTCCATCGCCTTCGTTCCCTGCATCCGCAGAATCCGGATTGAGACCAATCAAATTGTATTTGACTTTATTATAACTAGAATTACCCAGTAAAATGCCACACAAAATTTTAGTATGCACTATAATATTTCCGAATGCAGGCGTTTCTCCTCCAATAAGGGCAGAATCACTTTTGATGATGACACCAATTACTGTATTTCCAAAATCCTGAAATCCATCTTTATCAGCGCCTACTATATTCCCCTGAAAAATCAGATATTTAGAATTTCCTTCGTCGTTAAAACCAGCGCCACAATTGGAGAGTACATTTCCTTGCGTGGCACGATCGCCGCCTATCACGCACTCTCTTGAATTGGTAAGCTGTACTGCGTTACCACTATTGCCAAGTGCCAGCAATCCGTTCGATGAAACACCAATATAATTGGATTGGACTTTGGTTTTAGGTGAATTTACAAGTTCAATCCCTTGTCCATTGTTACCTGAAATTACATTTCGGGTACTAGCACCGGTGCCTCCGATTAAGGCACTTGAAATATTGTTCAGATAAATACCATGAAGTGTATTGCCGACATCGGCAGTTCCATTGCTGGCGCAGCCAATGTAGTTGCCTTGAATAACGGGACCGAAAAGGTTATTTCCTACTTCAATTCCATTAGCTCGATTGCCACTAATAATATTCATGGAATCGGAAGAAGTACCACCAATTTTTAACAACGGAGCATTATCCGCATTTATACCATTTTGGTTGGGAGCCGGCGTAAGACCATTCGCCGAGAGACCGATTATATTATTAAAGAGATACGATGCCGTAACATTCAGCAATGAAACACCATGGGATCCACTGTTGGCAATTACGTTTTTATAGGTTCCTCCAATTCTAACATTGGTAACGTTGGAAATATTTATTCCCATGGCGGCATTACCTCCGGCGGTGGTGCCATCGGTGCGCAGACCAATATAACATCCATGAATCCTGGTGTTGGAAGCCTGCAGATTGATCCCCATGGCAGCCCCTCCTGTAATGGCGAGGCCAAGTATTTCGCTCCCGGATGCAGAAGGGATTAAATCCAGGCCCGGGCCCCCTGCCCCTCGAATTTCGATAAGAGGGACACCTGTAAAACCTGTCTGGGAAGCCCCATTCACAAAGGTAGCCTGGTTAATGGAAGCCAATGTACTTCCCCCCAGGTTTATGATAAAGGGAGCTGTTCCTGTAATATTGAAAACAATCGTGTCTGCCCCAGCCAAAGCATTTGCATCCAGAATCGCCTGTTGTAAGGAGCCTGCTCCGGTGGTATTAGTATTCGTAACCGTGAATACAGCCCCTGATGAAGATAAAGTAAGAAAAAGAGCTAACGACAAAAGTATCCGTTGCATACAGAATATGATTTTATCGAAATATGCACAAAGCCATCCGAATTTGAATAAAAATGTGAATGTTTTATATCCACAACCAACCTCTAACAGTCAAGCCCAGGCACCATTTTACAGTTAAAAAACAATATATGATATAAATACTGATTCTATTCGAAGTGTTTTAATAAAAAGTAGCACTTCAACAACAAACATTTAAACCAATCTTATTTACAATGAATCATAGATTAGTACTTTTCTAAAGAAATACCTTCGAAAAGTTTACGCAGCTCTTCTTGAATATGTTTGCCTTGATCGTGGTTATACCATTTCTGCAATTCCAACTTTATCGTTTCAAAATCAGCCTCTTGCTGTTTGAGCTGATCGTAGAGCACCTGACAGGCTTCGGGTCTTGGTCCCCAACTAAACAAATCCGTTCCTGAGCTATCCTTCACAATCAGTTTTGGAATGGCCTTCCCTCCTTTGGTAAGATATTGCTGAATTCGGAAGGGCTCTGAATCGCGAAGCTCATATTCAACCTGAATGGCTGGATTGTTGGAGGCCAACAAATGCAAAAAAGGTACAATGTGGGAGGCATCGCCACACCAGGGTTCGGTAATTACAATCCATTGCTGCGATGGTAAGTTTGCCATTAATTTCAATAACTCCGGATCGAGCACAGCTGTTTTTAACCAGCGGTTCATGCGGGCCCAATTCAATTTGGCGTAATGAAAATAATCCTGTTGATGATAGGGCTCCGGAGGATTTGAATCCTTTAAAATGGATTCAAAGTAATGTACATATTGTTCGAATTTCATGTAGTCGGAACATAGGATGGCTCCCTTAGGTTCCAACCAATTAAAAAACTGACTAAAATCATTTTCTACTGTTTCGCTTTATCTTCCAACATACCCTGAAGTTGATGAAGTTCTTTCAGGAATTGTTCGCGAATATCTTTGGCGAATGGATTTTCATTTTCAATAGTAAAAAATAAATCCCAGGAATCCTGTCCTAAATTTCTTTTGATGTCCAGTAAATATTGATAGGCTGGGGTTTTTTGTTCCACATCCGGAATATCCATGGCATTAACCGCTCTCCCGACAAAGTGCGTCAGAGCTTGCACATAAGCCATTTGACGGTCATGGTTTTCGGGCGTTCTTTCCAAAACATTCAACTTGAGGTATTGGGAAAAAAACCTCATTACTTCTTGTGCCCTGCTTCCTCTTACCGGACTGACCACCATATTTAAACCAGCGATGCCATGCTTACCACTCTGAGGACCGAATAGCGGATGAGTTCCTACCACATCTACCGAAGCCGGCAAATACTTCAACATAAGCTGCACAGGTTTTACCTTTACGGATGATAAATCCATGATCAAAGCATCAGGCTTTATAAAAGGTGTAATTTCGATTAATACTTCTTCGAGGAACTGAACCGGAACTGCCAAGGCCACCATTTCGCAAGAGGACACTCGTTCAATTGTAGACCACTCAACGCCTAATTCCTGAGCCCGTTGACTTAAGTCCATGCGGTCAAATACCGATATCTGAAAGTGTGGACGTAAATGCGGAATTATAAATTGACCGAAACTACCAAAGCCGATAAATCCCAGTTCCTTTTTTTTATTTTGGGACATAGCCATCAGGAAAGAAAATCAATTCTGAATTTTTCAGCAGACGGTTTCAACCAATACATGTAGTATACAAACAATAAAATAAATAATACTGTGTAAACCATATGCCCTGAAAGATAAAAAGCCACTGAACTAAACAAAGAAGGAGCTTCGCACAAGGCCCACTGCACAATCGTGATGGTGCGGTAGTGATCTAATTTTTCAACGGCACTTGCATTCGAAAGCGATAGACTTTTTCGTTTCTGTTGATATAAAAAATTTCCTACTGCCACACCGGCCACAGACATTCCCAAGACCACAGCCAGTAAAGGATATTCCAAGGTAGATACCGTTTCGGAAGTGGAAGAACGCAAGACATAAAAGATGATCATTACGGCTACCTGACTAAATCCGATGGCCATAAAAATCAAGCTATGCTGCTTCATCTTTTGATTTACATCTTCCTGCATTTTATTTTAATTTTAGTTCTGAAATGATCTGATCAATCTTGGCATCCAGTTTGGTGGCTGTGGCATCGTATTCTGCTTTCGAAGCCAAGGGTAAATTAGCACTCACATAAAATTTAATTTTAGGCTCTGTACCGGATGGACGTGCCGAAATCAAGGTGCCATCATGCGTTAACAACTGCAAGGCATTTTCCTTAGGCAAATGTATAGGCGACTGGGTTCCCGTAGCAATATCAATTTGTACAGATTTCTGATAATCAAAAATCTTCGAGAGTCCAGATCCTCCAAGTGTAGCCGGCGGATTTTCCTTCAGATCTTTCATCATTTGCTGAATTTCTTCAGCTCCTGTTTTTCCTTTTTTGGTTAGAGAAACCAACCGTTCTTTATAAAAACCAAATTGCACATACAAATCAATCAGCATGTCGAACAAGCTCATTTTTTTATCGCGTGCATAGGCCGCCATTTCAGCAATAAAAGCACAAGAGGCAATGGCATCTTTATCGCGCACATTATCCCCTACCAAATAGCCATAACTTTCCTCACCACCCACAATGAACTTCTCTTTGCCTTCCAACTCGCGGATCAAAGCAGCAATGTATTTGAAGCCGGTTAAGGTATTATACAATTTTACCTGGTAGGAAGCCGCGATTTTCTCTATGAGGTCGGTGGTTACAATGGTTTTCACCACAAATTCTTTCCCTTTCAAGAGCCCTTTTTCTTTCCATGCTTGCAGCATATAGCTAACCAGCAAAGCGCCGGTTTGGTTTCCATTGAGTAATTGGAATTGACCTTTATGATTTCGTACACCGATACCTACCCGGTCAGCATCCGGGTCGGTAGCCATGATCAGGTCTGCATTGATTTCATTGGCCTTGGCCAGCGCCAGTGACATGGCTTCTGTTTCTTCCGGGTTCGGATAAACAACCGTAGGAAAATTTCCATCTGGTGTTGCCTGAGCCGAAAGCAAATGCACGTTGGTAAATCCAAACTTCTTTAACAAAGCAGGCACCAACACCACCCCGGTGCCATGGATTGGAGAAAACACGATATTAAGATCTGACTGTCGCTGGATAATTTCAGGCGAAACAGAAAGGTTCTTAATCATGTTCATATAAATTTCATCAACCTCCTCATTCAAAATTTTTACGAGAGAAGAATTCCGGTTGAATTTTATTTCAGAAACAGAACTAATCTTCTGTACTTCCTGAATGATATTTTTGTCGTGAGGAGGAATTACTTGCGCACCATCATTCCAGTACGCTTTATATCCATTGTATTCTTTGGGATTGTGTGAGGCAGTAACCACAACACCACTATGACAGCCAAAATGACGAATCGTGAAACTCAACTGGGGCGTTGGGCGCAAAGCAGAATATAAATATACTTCAATGCCATTGGCAGAAAACACATCGGCGGCAACGTTGGCAAAATAACTGGAGTTATTTCTACTATCGTGTGCAAGCGCCACTTTAATGGTTTCACCAGGAAAATTCAATTTAAGATAATTGGCCAATCCCTGGGTTGCCATGCCCACGGTATACTTATTCATTTTATTGCTGCCTACCCCCATGATTCCTCGCAGCCCGCCAGTACCAAATTCTAAATCGCGGTAAAAGGCATCGTTGAGTTCATCTTCTTTCCCTGCCTGAATAAGCGATGTAATTTCATTTTTAGTTTCCTGATCGTATGCGCCATCCAACCACTGTTGTATGCGTGTTCTGGTTGAGTCATCTAATTTGGTAAACGTGGCTAAAGCATTCATTGTATGTAGTTTATTTCGTTATCTCAAAAAGTAAAATTATAGGCTGAAAAGATATTTCAATCTATTGAAACTTGCAAGAAGAAGAAGATATAAAGGTGAATTAATCCATATTAATTTATGAAAAGTTGCCAGTGCCGTGCTCTACAAGAATTAAATCGCAAGAAAATAAAAAGTCCAACCTTGGCCGGACTTTCTATGATAGGGAAATTTTAAAATTATAATCTGCTTTTGCTTAATGAATGACTATTTTTTTGCGTACCAAACTATTTTTATTGCTCGCGGCCACCATGTAAATGCCAGGAGGAAGATTGGTATGTAAGTCATTGGCACTTATGGTCTCATTTTCAGAGTCAATGTGTGCCAGTTTGGAACACAATTGATTCCCATTGACATCGTACAATACCAGGAGCACATCTTCGTGTGCCATGTGTTGCAAGGTTATGCTTAGGTCCGCACTAGACGCTGGATTAGGATGTATCAACAGGTTTGCTTGGGTTGTACCAAAAGTGGCAGAAATAGCATCGGTTCGCGTTTGTGCTCCATCGAAATCGTGTTGAGACAATCGATAATAATACGTCATTCCGTCAGCCACTTCAGTGTCTAAGTATTCGTACATTGATTGAACCTGAAAATTATTTTTACCCTGCTTGCGGTAAACAGAGGAATAGTTTACGCCGTCGATACTTCTTTCCAGTTCAAACCAGGCGTTATTTTCTTCATAAGACGTTACCCAAGAAACTGAAATGCCGTTGGAAAGCGATGAGGCTTGAAAAGACGCGAGATTTACAGGAAGCGCCACACCTTGGGTACATCCACCATCGGTACACCTTGCACAACCCGTACCACCGATTTGAACAGTTCCTGTGCCAGAGCCATTACAATCAAATGATGATCCTCCTGACCCCGTTACGTTTCCATAAATCTGCATGTTACCATTATTAACGATATTTGATGAACCAGATAAACTTAAATTTCCTAATACTATAATGGTCGCACCAACTGAAACATTAATTCTTACAGACCCAGTAACTCCCCCTGAACCAGAAAGGTAGAAAGTTCCTCCAGGCAATACATTGATCGTTGGACTTCCTGAAAAACTAATGAGGGCACAGTTGGAAGAGACATAATGAGTAATGTTGTAGGTATCGTTGCCTGCCGGACTACAATCGTTATCCGGTGGAGCTGAGCTCCAAGTAGCATCTACTTCCCAAAGTCCATTCATAACCGAATTAAATTGAGCAGTCAGGGAGAGACTCATCCAAAAAAAACTAAAAAATAATAATACCCTAGATATACATAATAATTTTAAATTCTACTAGCTTTTACTTAAAAAAATGAAAAAATGTTTCGTTTTTCCAAGAATAGTTATTAATTAAGGAACGGATGTACGGTTCTATAAGTTCTGAGTTTACTGATTAAGAAACCGTTATGTTCATTAACGGTTAAAAAGCAATACCACTATTATGAAAAAGTCTAAATCAATAATTCAAATGCTCTTATGTGTTGCCAGTTTTTGGCTATCGGGATGCGGCAAGGGAGCGAGTAAAGAGTTGGTTTCTCTATCTCCCAATGGTAACTTTGAAGTAAAGGTTTCAGGCAAACAAGAAGTGGTTTTGGAACCATACACCACCAGCATTATCATTAATGGCAACGAAATGTCGGATACCCTTCTTGCACAAATCTATGCCAAAGGAAGCCTGGATGAAAACTCGGTAGCATTTTCCTGGAAAGATCCTGAGCATTGTTTGATAACATTTCAGGAAACTGATGGGGAGAGATCATTGTTGGTTTCTTTTGCCAATCAACACAACACAGTGGAGGAATTAAAAAAATAGGTTCTCTTCCCCTACTGGGTTGTTAAACCTCCAAAGATTAGAATGTCGCACGATTGGATGAGGTTTTAACCCTAAATCCTTGGAGGTTGGAAGCTGTATTTCCATTTCAGGGAAAAGAGCAACCAAATAATAGTTTGTCTGTAAACGAATACCACGTTGTTTCTGTTAAACATGTATGCATACTTTTTCTAATTCCTGGTTGATTCCGAGTCTATGCTGGCTTCTATATTCAATAGCTTCTTGCAACGGAATCGCACAGGAAGGAACTTCAACCCAAACCAACATGAATACCAATGATTCAATATCGACTTCCACACTGGACACAGCCACCTTTGGAGCCGGCTGCTTCTGGTGCGTTGAGGCTGTTTTCCAACAAGTAAAAGGTGTAAAAAAAGTGGTCTCCGGCTATACCGGTGGAGCTATTGCCAACCCCACGTACAAAGAAGTTTGCAGTGGCAAAACCGGCCATGCAGAAGTAGTTCAGATTTTTTACGACAGCAGTCTGATTTCGTTTGAAAACCTCCTGGAGATTTTCTTTCAAACGCACGATCCGACAACCTTAAACAGACAAGGAGCGGATGTGGGCACTCAATACCGCTCGGTAATTTATTATCACAACGAAGCTCAAAAAAATAGTGCAGAATCCATCAAAGAAGCGCTCCAAAAATCCGGTGCATTTAGTTCAGCAATCGTTACCGAAATCAGTCCATACTCGTATAAATTTTATACCGCGGAAGACTATCATCAAAATTATTATCAGTTGAATTCGTCACAACCCTATTGCAGCTTTGTGATAAAACCTAAACTGGATAAATTTAAAAAGGTATTTCAAGAACGATATGGAAAATAACAGAAGCGTATGATTGACTATGGAGTTTCTGGATTTGTACTGGTACTAGTATGCATACTCGCTTCCTATAAAGGTTTCAGAGATCCTTCCTATTTCAACCGATATGTATTAGAAATTGATTCATTAAAATATGCTAAGCAATATGACCGGATTTTATCCTCCGGTTTTCTACATGTCAATGTATGGCATCTGATTTTTAATATGCTCAGTTTGCTATCTTTTTCTTCCATCCTGGAGCATGAACTGGGCATTCTTCCATTCGTTTCTATCTACTTTTTCAGTTTATTGGGAGGAAGTTTATTGGTGCTGGCCATGCATTGGAAAAACGATGATTATAGCGCCACAGGGGCCTCCGGAGCCATCAGTGGGCTCATGCTAGCTGCCATTTGCATGTATCCGACGGCAACATTCACGTTGTTATTTACTCCTTATGGAATACCAGGATGGCTTTTCGGAATCATTTATTGTTCCGTCAGTATGCTCGGCATGCGCTATAAACAAGGTAGCATTTGTCACGAAGGGCACTTGGGCGGAGCCATAGCAGGACTTATTTGCATTGCCATCATACGCCCGGAAACCATACTATTGAATGGCCGGTATATTTCAGGAATGCTAGCGGTAATAATCATTTTAACAATTTATCTCTATAAGCCTTTTCGCAACGGGAAGTATTTTGTCTCGAATAGCAGGAAGAAAGGACAAAATATTGGACCTATTGCGAATGAAGAACGATTAAATTTTCTTCTGGAAAAAATTCATCAACATGGATATCAAAGTTTAAGCAAAAGCGAGAAAGAATTTTTATCATCCATTTCTTCAACTCAAGATAAAGGTAAAGATTCGCTTTAGTGAGAATCTATAAATGAAAAAAGCCACCCACATAAGAGCATGTGCAGTGGCTTTCCTGTTTCCTGAGGTATAGTAATTGTAACGGATTATTCCACCGCAAGTTTCAAAACACTCCTACTATTTTCATAAAAAATCTCAACTGAGTACATTCCAGTCGGTAAGCTCTCAACGGAAAATGAAGCTTTATCCGACTCAAGTACAATCTGACCAATGGCATTGTGTATTTTTACCAACGAGCCATCTGCAAAGCCAGTTATGGAAACATACTCCTTGGCTGGATTCGGCACCAACTGCATCCAAACTTGTCTGGATACCCTTATGATTGAGCTGTACTTGACTGTTCCATTCAAATCCCACATGGCTAGTTGGTAATAAGCAAATTCATCCATCTCCTCATCCCAATATTCATAGGCAAACGCATGTGTGCCTGGCAACACAGCCAAATCCTGAAAATGAATACCATCCTTACTTTTTCGAAGTGTATAATGACTAAATTCTTTTTCATCGGAAGATTTCCATTGCACTAAAGCTGCCTCGTTGATCCATTGCCCCTTAAATTCAACAAGGTTAACAGGCAACGGAACTGTGCAGGAGGCAAATTCTGATGTGCTATTATTGGAATTGGTCTGAGTAGCCGTAACAGCGTTGGCTAAGGCCGCACTTAGGCCAAGGTTGTGCGCGAGAGACCAGGTTCCCCCAACGTTCACCACAACGGTACCTACATATATTTCCCCTTCACAATTGCAACTGGCGCTTCCATCGTTAAACTGGTTGCGATAGATATGAATGGTATTTCCTGCCACTCCTGTTCCTGTAATTGTATTCCCGTCTCTGAATGTAATTACTGGACTGGCAACGCCTTCATTTTCCAACGCTGTATTGTTGGTATGGTTAATACCTTCTCTTCCGTTGCAGAAAATTTTATTTCCAATAAATGGATTTCTGTTTGTTCCCAGGGAACCACCTGCAGCCTCAATCTGTATTCCATCCCATCCATTTTGGGTAATGGTATTGGCCTGGCCGGCCAGTAATCCTCCGATTACATTATTTGATGCTACATTGCTCAGGTATCCGTAGGAGACCATAAAAACACCATTGTGAGCGTTGCCAAAGCCAGGCGAAATGTTCCCGTCTTTATTCACTCCGATCAAGTTCCCGTAAACGGTGTTACCGCTAGAGATCTGTATACGAATTCCATCTTCAGCAACAGAACAGCACGTCACATTTCCTTCTCCGATCCCAGTTCCACCGACCGTATTGTTATCGGCTCCTTCCATCAGCATGATTCCTGAATTGTTATTGGGGACAGCAATTAAGCCAGTTATATCACAACCGATGTAATTGGCACGAACTATATTTCCGGAGGTATAATCAAGGTATAAACCATGGTTACCATTGCCGGAAATAATATTTCGTTGTCCTACAGCAACTCCACCAACCACATTATTGGTTCCTCCACCCACGCGCATACCAATCGTACCATTTCCCAAATCCGTAAGACCGTTTAATCCAACGCCGGCATGGTTGCCATAGATAAAACTATTGGAGATCGAATTCATATCCATACCTACACCACCGTTTGCCGATACTACATTTGACTGGATAGTAAGTCCACTGCATCCTCCCTGAGCAATTAATCCGCTAATGGTATTCCCCAGAGCTGCATTGCCAGTGCTATCGGTACCCAAATAATTTCCAGCCAATAAAGAGTTGTCTACATCGTTTAAGAATATTCCGAAAGACCCATTGGCCGAACAAACGTTTCGCTCTGCCAGGGTTGCTCCACCGATGACATTACCGGTTGAAACATTCATGGACAATCCTGCAGAGAAATTAGGTCGCGATGCCAAACCATTCAAATCAGTACCGATAAAATTAGCTTTAATGATGTGATTATTCGAGTTTGTTATCGAAACACCGTTTTCACCGGCCACATTTCCATTCGAAGAGATCACATTTCGATCAATAAAATTCGTTCCACCCAACACACACGTATTGCTGGCATCGATGTAGATCCCATGCTGCTGATTTCCGAGTGCGGCGCCTAGAATATTAAGTCCAACGATGTTGGAGCGAATGATTGCACGGTGTGACGCTGTGGTTATATTCATACCACTTAAAGTATTACCTGAAACCAAATTAAATTGAACAATACAGTCGGTGGAATTATTGATATTTATTCCATGCACCAAATTAGGCCTGGCAAGTAGCGCGTTAGCATCAGCACCAATGATATTGAATGAAATGATGGTAGCCGAAGATCCATTTTCTAATGACACCCCGCTGCCAATAACACCTGTGCCATTTGCACTGATCACATTTCTATGCGCTAGGGAAATTCCTCCTACAATTGTGTTTTGCGAATTGTTCAGAATAATACCATGCACGGAATTACCAATAGAGGTAAGTCCATCGGCTCCTATTCCAATGTAATTGGAAGAAATCTGATTTCCTGTCGAGTTCATCACGAAAATACCATGGTCATTGTTCCCACTGATAATGTTTCGGGTATTGGCAGCACCATTTCCTATGCGGTTATTATCAGAATCATCGATGCGAATACCCCTGAGCAAATTTCCAAGGTCCGTATTTCCATCCACGCCTGTACCTATGTAATTACCATAAATGGAATTGTTGTCGGATCCATTCGAAAGGAAGATGCCTTCCAGGTTACATCCGGAAATTACATTACGATCGGCAGCCACTATTCCTCCCAAGGTATTTGCATCGCTGTTGTTTAATAAAATGCCCGCGTTTCCAATGCGATTACCGGGTGCCGGAGGAATGATGCCCGCTGCAGTTAATCCGATTTGACATCCACTGATGGTTATCCCCCCCACTCCATTTAGCTCAATTCCATTGGTAGCGCTGATGATTACCAATCCGCGCAGTACGCTGCCTGTTGCGCCTGGATCGTTTATTAATAAACCCCAATTTACGCCATCAATTACGATCACCGGATTATTTGCGGTGTATCCTGGGGCGGTGAAACCATCAATTGTTAAGGGACCTGTTGGAGAAGGCAAGTCTGTTATCAAATTAATGGTCTGAACTCCTGGTCCTAAGCCTGCAAAGCTAATAATATCGGCTCCCGGCAATGCATTTGCGTCTAATATAGCCTGGCGCAAAGAACCAGCTCCATTATCATTGACATTGGTTACTGTAAAGGTGGCTGCCTGACCAGACAAAATTGAAGTAACCAATAGAATAAAGTAGAATAAGTGCCGCATCATGATTTATTGATGTTTTATACTAGGTAACTTATATAATTTAAAATGTAACCAACAATTATTATATTTTTACCCCAATATGATATTAATAAGACCGTTTTACTATCATTCTTTTACACCTAAGAGACAACTAATAAGTAAATAATAATCAATATATTACATCAAAATATTAAATTCTAATACCGCAAATCCAACCCTTAAATAGCCAATTAAATACCAAGGTCGTATGAAAAGATCGGAAGATAAATACCCTTATATTTTTACGTGCAACGATTTAAAAGGATCGAGTTTATATAATCTTTCAAACAAATATTTTAACTATATGTAAAACAGTGAAAAAACAGGAGCCAACGTCGTATGATCGTCATTGAATGCAAAAAAGCTTAAATGATTTCAATTGGATTAGTCAAATGCCTACTCCAATGCTACCCTTTTTCCGATACAAGGAACTTCAATTCCTATTAAATTTAACCGGTTGGGTCCTCTCTAAAATCACTTATTTATGGAGAAGCAATAAACATTAAATGTTACTTGCATATATATAAGTAAACATAGATCAACCTTATTGGAATTTACATGTTCCAAACGGATGTTGGAGGCTGTTGACCAAGGCATCTTCGTGGCATGTTAAAGGAGCGTTGAAGGTAATTAGTACTGAGTCAAGCTAGCCTTTGGGGAAAACTTTCATCGTAAATTTTCTAATTTATTTTGGATTAGTATTTTGAAAATAAATTCAAACCCTCTACATTTGCACCACGATTTTGGAATGCCCGATCGTCTAATGGCAGGACAGCAGATTTTGGTTCTGTTTGTGGTGGTTCGAGTCCATCTCGGGCAACAGATGAAATGTTGAATGTCAGGTTTCTGCGTTCAACATTTCGTGTTTTTACGGCAGTATTGAACGTTTCACAAATCCGGGAAGTATGTCATATATAAAACTGTTTTCGGGCACCGCCTCCAGAAATCTTGCAGAACGCGTGGCTGGTTTTTATGGCAAGCCACTCGGGGATGTGACCATCAGCAATTTCAGCGATGGGGAGATTTCCGTAAGCTTTAATGAGTCGGTTCGTGGGTACGATGTCTTTCTAGTTCAGTCTACCTTCCCTAATTCTGACAACTTGATGGAATTGCTGCTCATGATTGATGCAGCCCGTCGTGCCAGTGCTGCCTATGTTACCGTGGTGGTTCCGTATTTCGGATATGCCCGTCAGGACCGTAAAGACAAACCCCGCGTACCAATTGCAGCAAAATTGGTTGCCAACTTATTATCCGCAGCAGGAGCTGATCGACTCATGACTTGCGATTTGCACGCCGGACAAATTCAAGGTTTTTTTGATTTCCCGGTGGATCACCTCGATGGTGCTGCCATTTTTGTACCCTATCTCAGATCCCTCAATTTAGATAATCTGGTTTTCGCCTCGCCCGATGTAGGTGGTGTTGCCAGAACTCGCAGTATTGCTAAAATAATGGAAAAAGACTTGGTTGTAATCGACAAGCATCGTAAACGCGCCAATGAAATTGCCTCCATGCAACTGATCGGAGATGTCGAGGGGGCCAATGTGGTGCTGGTAGATGACCTTATCGATACAGGAGGAACCATGACAAAGGCAGCACAAATGCTCATGGAAAAAGGAGCTGTTAGTGTGCGTGCTATTTGTACGCACCCTGTCCTGTCAGGAAAAGCCTACGATAATATACAAAATTCTGTGCTTACCGAATTGGTGGTTACCGATACCATTCCACTGCGCAGAGAATGTGATAAGATAAAAGTACTGTCCGTTGCCGAATTGTTTGCAAAAGCAATTCGAAAACTACAAGACAATGACTCTATCAGTTCATTGTTTATAATATAGTCTGTCATTCTTTAAACTAACCGGAAACCTGTATCCGACAGATGTGCAGGAATCCACAACAAACAATTTTATGCAATCATTAGAGATTATAGGGTTTAAAAGAGCAAATCTCGGCAAACAAGAAGCAAAACAACTTCGCGATGCCGGAAATGTACCTTGCGTACTTTACGGTGGTAAGGATCAAATTCACTTCCATACTCCTGCGTTCCTTTTCCGCGATTTGATTTATTCAGCAAAAGTACACACCGTGGATCTTACCATTGGTAAAGATGTTTATAAATGTAAACTTCAGGATTACCAGTTCGATCCAGTAAACGATATGCTTATTCATGCTGACTTTCTTTTATTGGATGACAAGAAAGAAGTTAAGTTTGAAGTACCTGTTAAATTAGAAGGAACAGCTGTGGGTGTGATCAAAGGTGGTAAACTGGTTCCGAAACTTAAAAAAATTAAGATTAAAGCGTTGCCAGCTAATTTACCAGACTTCCTTCCTGTTGATGTATCTAAGCTTGAAGTGGGTAAATCAGTAAAAGTAAGCGATATCAAAGCTGAAAACTTTACCATTTTGAACAACAAATCCATTCCATTGGCTACTGTTGTTACCACTCGTGCACTTCGTCAGGAAGAATCTTCTGATGGAAAAGACGCTAAGAAAAAATAAGCATTACAAAGCTTGTATGAAACGGATACCCGAAACGGTATCCGTTTTTTTTATCTATTTAGTGAATTTCGTTGTGGGAATAAATGCGCAAAACAGTCGCGACACGCACGACTGTATTCCATTTCATTAGCGTTTAGGTGTTGATCGCTTTCGGGTTAAAAAAATAGGGAACCCGGAGATGGTGCTTGCATCCATAGCCCAGGAAGGACAAGGAAGCGGCTTAGGCGCCGCTTCAGTTGTCAGGATGCACGGGATTTCAACGGAGAATATAAAAAAAATAGTCTTGATACGATTGTGAAGAGAGGATTTAGGATGATACCCTATTTCCAATCAGATTACCTACTCCTAAATCTTCTCTCTCGGATTATGAATCAAAGGTATTGAACTGATTTGTTATAAAAATCAGCTAAAACACTGATTGTAAGGATTAAGTATAAAAACGTAGACGTTAACTAATTAATTTACAGATAATTAATTAATTCCTTCATGAAAAATTAATGTACAATTTCTTATTTTTGTTAAAAAAAAATATGAAAGCACTTAAATATGTAAAATTTATAATGGGTTTGGTTTATGTCCTGTGTGGTGTGTACTTTTTATTCATTCCTGTTACTGGTAACCCAACGTTAAGTTATATCCTGGCTTCTGCTATTATTGGATATGGACTATTGAGGACATATATGGGGTATAAGGAGATAAGTGGACAGGCCTAAACCTTAATGTTTAGGCTTACCATTTTTTCTTCGTTTGGAGAATACTTTTCCCGAAGACGCGGCTTTAGGATTGTAAACTGGCGCAGGGCCCAGCTCTTCAGGCAAAGGTAATTTTGGAATTTCCTTTTCAATCAACTTTTCGATTCTGTAAAAACGCTTCTGATCTCGGTCATTAATAAAGGTAATGGCTATACCAGTGGTGGCAGCGCGTGCCGTACGCCCAATTCGGTGAATATAATCCTCCGGATCCGGTGGCACATCAAAATTAACAACCAGGCTAATCCCTTCCACATGGATTCCTCTGGAAAGGATATCGGTACCTATAAGTATCGGTAATTGCTTGCTCTTGAATTCAAGCATTATACTTTCTCGTTCGGATTGTTCCAGGTCAGAATGGAATGACTTCGCCACCAATCCTGCCTGCCGGAACTCATGCTTTAATTTTTTTACTGTTTCTTTGGTAGAGGCAAAAACAATAGTGCTGGCAAAATTCCCTTCTTTCAGAATTTGTTTGATCAAGGGCATTTTTTGACCATCGTGGGTCATGTAAGCACGCTGATCGATTCCTTCAGCGGGTTTCGAAATGGCCAAACTGATTTGCTCTGGCTGATTCAGGATGCGTTGAGCCAATCCCCTGATTTTAGGAGGCATGGTAGCCGAGAACAATAACGTCTGTCGGTTAGTTGGCAAATAACCGACAATTTTAAGAATATCGTCGTAAAAGCCCATGTCCAACATTCGATCCGCTTCATCCAACACCAAATGCTTTAGGGAATCAAATTTTATATCACCGGAAGCAAGCAGGGCTATCAATCGGCCAGGAGTGGCAATAATCATATCGGCTCCCTGTTTCAACGCTTTCTTCTGAACCTCCCAGGTTACCCCGTCTCCTCCCCCATAGATGGCAATTGAACTTACCGATAAAAAATAGGCAAAGCCTTCGATCTGATTATCGATTTGTACTGCCAATTCACGGGTAGGCACCAGTACCAAGGTATTCAGCTTGCCGGATTCAGATTGCAATATCTTATGAAGGATGGGTAAAACGAAAGCAGCTGTTTTACCGGTACCAGTTTGCGCGCAGGCAATGATATCTTTATTCTGAAGTATGAGAGGAATCGCCTGATCCTGGATGGGCGTGGCGTTTTTAAAGCCCATGCACGACAAGCCTTCCAGCATCCTATCGTCAAAATTAAAATCTGTAAAATTCAACGCTTACGTATTTATACTTAATAGTCTCAAAAATACATTAAATTCAGTAAGTTCTATGTTTTTTACGATGTTTTATTGGTGTAAGGCACCATCAGCGAAGCAGCGCGCCTCGCAAATCAGGAAATGGCTGCCATGTAAGCCCGTTCTTCCTTGAATTTTACAAAAGTAAACTTCAGTACATAAGCCGCCACGCAAATGAACGGCAAAAGGAAGAAAAACATGAAAAAGGAATATTTTAAAATTAAAAAGGCACAACCAAGCAGAATGGCAAGGCAAAAGGAAAGTACAACCAGAGAAATGATATAAATCCCAGCAATGTAGGGATAATACATTTTTGATTTTCGAATATGTTCTCGTTTGGCTAGTTGATCGATGTACTGCTGCCGGGCTGCACGCTCCTGTCTTAGACGTTGTTCACGTGCCCATTCCTGATATGATTGCAATGGATCCTGCGCTCTGCGCTGACGATCGTACTGCTGCTTGGAAAATACATCCGTTAAAATCTGGTAGGCTTTCTGTACAAGCAAAAATTGATGGTGGGCGTCCGGGGAAGTATTGACATCCGGATGCAATTCCTTTGCCTTTTTCCGATAAGCCCTGCGGATCTCCTCCTCGGTGGCAGAAGAACTAATTTCCAATATGGAATAATAATCTACCATTGATGTATCAAATATAACCATACGTATTTATGAGAACAACGTTTTACCTTTAATTTGTACTAATGTTTACTTTGTGAAACCATCCTTACATTGGATGATCCATTGCAATGCGATTATGTGTTGTAAACGCTGATTTTGTTCCTCAACGTGCCACCTCAGGCTTATTTTATTTACTTTTTTTAACTTCCAGGTAAGCATCACATACCTATTCAAGCCTTCCCCGTGGTACCATACAAAACCATTCTGCAAATAAAAGGTTCTTTCGTACCAGGATTGCTTGCTGGCATAATGCGGCACCTGGTAAAAAGATACACCCATCATCAATACCCAAGAAGGAAATTTAAGATCTACATCCCCTCCTGCCACCCAGGCTAAACCGGTTCTAGCCTGGGTACTTTGCATCCGGGTTTTTATTCTGAATAATCCACTTTCTATTTGCTGTTGCCATTGCCAATGCCAGCGCGTTTGCGTTGGAAAAGCAGGCCACTTTTCTCCAAAAAACTTTAAATTCATGGAATGTTTCCGGCTCCATTTCCACACGAGCGTGGAACCCAATTCTGCTTTTCTGGATTCCTGAACTTCATCAGGTTCCTGTTCGGATAAAAACTCCCCATGCAATGCCCATTGAAACATTCTAAAGGTTTTCTGCGCAGAAAAATAGAATGCAATGAGATTGGTTTTCTGTGTCGAAGAGGAAAAACCAAAAGCATAGCGGTGCCTGCTCTCCGCCCCTGCCTGGGAATAACGAAATACGTACGATACATCTGTTGTTTTATTCAAGGGACTAATGCCGGCAACCAGGAGGGATGTTTTTCCGCCGCTCCAGGCAAGCTCTGCAGCCAGGCTTTGCTGCGCAGCCTGCAACTTGGCATACATGGAGCCACAAATCAGAAAGCGCCGTCCATTCCAAAGGAGGTTTGGCAAGGCGGTTTGTTTACCAAACAGCGCAAAGCCATATTCCGTGTGAAGAGAGCGATGTACCAGTCCTGCGCCAACCATGTTTTCCTGCACCAAGGCTGCATTGGGCTGAGCCATCCATTGCCAATAACGAAGGGTATCGTTTCGCACGGTCGCTGGGTCTTTGGTATGGGACAACCAGGACCTGAAGATGAGTTGCTTTCTATGATGTTCTGCCGCGATTCCCCTTGCATGCGCTCCACTCCCATTCCATGCGATCCAGAATGGCTGACTGTTGTAAACAGAAGAAATCGGGTTGGCTCGCTTACCTGGGAAAAAATTCCCCAATACTAATCCTTGTCCCCAGTTTAATTTATAATGCCCAACCACGCAGTGCCATGATTCATGCGGACGAAATTGGACCGTTCCGCTTAACCTGAGCAGACCATGCCGATAGCGCGCATTGATGCGTAAGGCATACGCGTCTTTTAATGATCGGGCGTAACGTGTTTGCCAGGTTTGCAGTGAAGCAATAGAGGCATTTCTGAAAAGGATATAATGAAGGTCCGTGTCTTTCCTTTGTTTCCAAAAAGTGCCTGGGTTGGAGCTTACTTTTAGCAATGGATACAAACGCTGAAATGTGACACTGTCAATCTCCGGTAAGGTTTGAATTTCATAAACAGAAATATACGGCCCTGTGTGTTCCCGATGCTTTACAATGGAATTCCAAACCGTGGAATCTGCCCATTGCAGTTCGTAGGCTCCAACCTGTGCCAGCCGGTTGATATCGATGCTTTCCATGCGGCTTTCCTCCCATCGGATTTGTTGCTCTTCCAGCCCATTTTCTTCCTCCGAATCCGGAATGGTAGTGTCCAGGTCTTGTTGAGCGTGGAGAAAAGAAAAGAAATATATTAACGCAAGGCCAACGCGCAAGACCATAGTAAACCGTTTTTGTGGAACACCGTTCCGGAAACTTTAATATCCAGGTTTTTCCAGGTAGCTCGCAGCACCATCTCCATGCAAGAGGAAGGAGCATGATAAATACATTGATGTTGAATATATTTTGACCAGCGGAAGCTGGTTCCAATTTTCCATTCGTTTCCATTTCCTTGATGGTAATGAAATGCACTGAGTGCTGAAAAGGAAGTGCTATAAAGATATTCCGAAGCTATGCGTATTTCAAACGGAAGCTTGTACGATCCTGAATTTGAGAGAATTTGTTTAAAATCCATATTCGAAATCCACTTTTTATTTTTACTGATGCTGGAAGAATAAAAATTCATACTAGGGTACCATCGGCTGAACCCAAGATCCGTAAAGGTTTGGGCCATGCCCACCGAGACACCTGCAGCAATTTGTTGATGCGAATGACCTACCTGAAAATGGATTTGCTGTTGTTTTAAAAAAGAAGTCCCCAGTCGCTCCACCATGATTCCTGATTTAACCCGGGAAGTTGGAAACCAAATGCCAGCTTGCTGATGCGATAATTCAGACAATCCGGATATATACCGGTGACTGATCCACCCGCGCCAGGCAGTATCAGAGCGGCCGGCAGGACTTGGGTGTATGCTGCTGTCGGAGTAAAAATACACCGGTGAAAAAAAAAGTTGTGCCTGCGCGACAAACGTCAGCACTAGTAAACAGGCTTTCATAAAGAGTGTTTATGACTTAGACTAAGAAGAAAAAAAACGTTACAGTACTGAAACGAAATTATTCCTGTTTGTTTTTTTTATTCAGTCTGTATCTTTGTAGCACTCAACCAGATTAATTTGTGACTCAGGAAAATCTTTATCAATTGGCCTTGTCGTTTATTCCAGGCATAGGCGACCAATCCATCAAAGTGCTAATCAGTTATGTTGGAAGCGCGGAAAAAATATTTAAGCTTTCAAGTGGTAAACTTCAGAAAATACCAGGAGTAGGAGTTTCTACGGCAGCCTCTATAGTGCACGCCCAGGAAGCGCTTCGGAAGGCCGAACAGCAATTAATACTAGCAGAAAAAGATGGTGCTCAATTATTATTTTACACCGACGAGGCGTTCCCGTTTCGCCTTCGTGAAATCCCGGATGGACCGGTCATATTATTCGCCAAAGGGAATATTCCTTTTAATGCGCCCAAAACTATTGCCATCGTAGGAACGCGAAAAGCTACTGAGTATGGCAAAGAACAAACGTTTCAACTGGTGCAAGCCCTTCTCCCCTGGCAGCCGCTTATTGTAAGTGGATTGGCCTATGGCATTGATATTTTTGCACATACGGCCAGCTTACAGCATCAATTGCCGACACTGGCAGTAATGGCTTCGGGCCTGCAATACATTTACCCGCCCGCTCACGCGCCGGTGGTAAAAAAGATGTTTTCGAACGGAGGAATCGCCAGTGAGTACGAGTACGGAATTAAACCGGAGATCGGATTTTTTCCTGCCCGCAATCGCATAGTGGCCGGCTTGAGCGATGCCGTGGTGGTTATTGAGGCAGCGGAGAAAGGAGGCGCTCTGATTACGGCGGAACTTGCGAACAGCTATCATCGAGAGGTATTTGCATTACCTGGTAATATTAACCAATCGCATTCCAAAGGATGCCTGCATCTTATCCGGGATCATAAAGCGCATATCCTGACGGGGGTTTCAGATATTGTACGGATTATGAACTGGGATCAAAAGGTAGTAAAGAAAAAAACCTTTACACTCCCGGAAAATGCCAGTGATTCGGAACGGCAAGTCCTTAAACTTCTGCAAGATCAAGGGGAACAAGGGCTCGACGATTTGAGTTGGAAAACGAACATTGCGCTGAACAAACTTGCTTCGCTCTTGCTAAAACTCGAATTCGAAGGCTGGCTGAAATCCTTGCCTGGAAAGCGGTATAAGGTGATTGAAAAATAACAAGTACTTATCCATCTCCTTAATCCGATTTTCGAGTTACCGAAGTAATGTCTGGAATGGAAGCCAGTTTCTTTATAAGTTCATCCAATTGCTTGG
This sequence comes from Cytophagaceae bacterium, assembly GCA_025454925.1. GTDB lineage: Bacteria > Bacteroidota > Bacteroidia > Cytophagales > Cytophagaceae > JALONM01. Next base: position 15,679 of record JALONM010000035.1, on the reverse strand, counting down.
TATCGCTTACATACAGCATCAGGGCTCCTTCAAATATACCATCATTCGAATCAATGGTGATAGAGCGTATGTTTACTTTTAATTCAGAAGAAATGATTTTGGTTACATCGCTGATAATTCCGACCCGGTCAGTCCCAATAATTTTTAATCCAGTAAGGAAGGCCACCTCTTGCTGAGAATTCCAACGGGCCCTTATTACGCGGTACCCAAATTGCGAAAGCAATTCAGTGGCATTAGGACAATTGGTGCGATGAATTTTTATTCCTTCACTGACGGTAATAAATCCAAATACCTCATCGCCTTGAATCGGATTACAGCATTTGGCAAAGCTGTAATCTATTTTTTGCATATCATCTCCAATCAACAGTACATCCTTGTCTTTGCTTTTTTCTTCCGGATGACGATGAAAGGTGCGAGCAGGAGCCTCTGCCTCCTTCTTATCGAACCGTTTATTGTCTAAACTTTCTTTAAATCGTTTGATATCGGGTTGTTCAATAAAACCTCGTGCTACCCGGTAATATAAATCCATACTGGATTTTACATTGAAGAACGTAATCAATTGCTGAAGCAAAGCATTGTCTAGATGAAGCTTCAGGTGATCCAGTTTGCGTTCCAGTATTTCTTTACCTTCTTCCGCAACTTTTTTCTTCTCCTCTTTAAGACTCTCTTTAATTTTACTTCGAGCTTTCGAAGTGACCACGTATTTCAACCAGTCTTCGTTGGGCTTTTGTTTGCTGGAGGTTAGGATTTCTACCTGGTCGCCGTTTTTAAGTAAATAACTCAATGGCACCAATTTGTTATTTACTTTAGCTCCTAAACAATGGTAGCCAATAGCCGAGTGAATTTCAAAGGCAAAATCAAGCGTGGTAGAGCCCTGTGGTAAAATTTTCAATTCTCCTTTAGGAGTAAATACATATACTTCTTCGTTAAAAAAACTCTGCCTGAAATCAGAGAGAAAATCCAGCGCATCGGAGTCGTTGCCTTCGATTACTTCACGCACTTTAGCCAGCCAGGCCTCCAGTCCGGCTTCGCGGGAAGCCGAGGCGGAGTCTTTATATTTCCAATGAGCCGCATACCCTTTTTCTGCAATCTGATCCATCCGCTCGGTTCGGATCTGCACTTCTACCCACTGCCCTGTTTGGCTCATTACGGTGGTGTGCAAGGATTCATATCCGTTGGCCTTAGGTGTTGACACCCAATCGCGCAAACGCGCCGGATTGGGTTTGTAATTGTCGGTGATGATAGAATACACTTTCCAACAATCTGATTTTTCATTTTCTGGCCTGGAACTTAAAATCACCCGTATGGCAAACAAATCGAAAATTTCCTCAAAACCAACGCCTTGCTTTTTAATTTTATTATAAATGGAAAAGATGGATTTGGGACGACCTTTGATTTCGAATTCGAGGTCTGCTCTTTCCAGGCTTTCTTTTACAGGAGAAATAAAATCTTTGATAAACTTATCACGGGAGGCCTTTGTTTGTTTGAGTTTACCAGCGATTTCAAAGAACACTTCAGCATCGGTATATTTTAGATATAAATCTTCTAATTCCGATTTTATGGCATTCAAACCCAGGCGATGTGCCAGCGGAGCATACAGATAAATGGTTTCAGAGGCAATTTTCAATTGCTTATCGCGAGGCATGCTGTCCAGGGTTCGCATATTGTGCAAACGATCGGCCAGCTTGATCAATACCACACGCACATCGTCGGACATGGTAAGGATCATCTTACGGAAGTTTTCTGCCTGCTGAGAGCTACCATGCTCAAATACTCCGGAGATTTTCGTAAGCCCGTCAATGATGGAAGCTACTTTCGAGCCGAATTCCCGATCAATATCCTCAAGCTCCAGGTGCGTATCTTCTACCACATCGTGCAGCAACGCCGCAACTATGGAAGTGGTACCCAATCCAATTTCTTCTACGGCAATTTGCGCCACACCTATCGGATGATAAATGTAAGGCTCTCCGGATTTCCTGCGCATGTCCTTATGGGCTTGCAAAGCCATGGAAAATGCCTTCTTTATTATTTTTGCATCACCATCTTTCAGAATCGGCTTGGCATGCTTAAGTAATTTTCGGTACCGGTTTACTATTTCTTTATTTTCTTTTTCCAGATCAATCGCCTGCATATGCTCTTTTCCCCTGTGCGCGTTGTGTTATCGTTACATTAAATGAGACCGGACCCTTCTCCCGGTCTGATATAGTATTACTTGCCTTTTAATTCAACAGGTATCCTACGTTGGGATGACTCTATCTTCAACATCTTCCATTCCAGCTTGGTATCACCTTACTTGGGGCGGAAAGATTTTTTCGTTGATAATGGCTATCCTATTTAAAATCTGTGTTAAAATACAAAAAATATACATCTCCATACAAAATTCCAAGTCTTTGGGAGGGAGAATGAAGGGTCTCCAGGCACAGCGTTTATGGTATTGCCTTTTCTTCCATGCAGGCAATTGAAAGTGCTGGCTTCGCTTTCATGGGAGAAAAGCTGCCTGAATTTGTGATACACTCATAATTCCCTTATATTTCGACTTTATACCAAAAGCTTAGTATCAGAAATTACTTTTATTGTTTATGAATGTAAAGGCCATCAATGATATGCTGGTAACTATTATCGAGCATAAAGCCAACTTAAATACACTCACGTACGACAATCCGAAGTACGATAAAATTGAAGATAACCTGCACGATCTGGAAGATGAATTTCTGGATATGTATGGCGATACCTTTGAAGAAATTCTGGATGATATTCATGAAAAGCTAGACGCAGACAACGAAGTGTTGTTGCCTATAGCCTATATGGCAAACACCTATCAGATATCCTCGGATGATAAAGGCAATAAAAACTACGACGTAAAACCAGGAGAAGGGATTCAAATTGATACCGATAAATTTCCTGGTAAATTAAAAACTTTGGTATTGGTGCCTTCGCCCCTGCGTTTTGTTTTGCTGATTGACAATAAAAAAGAAATAGTCTGGCAAGGATAATGAAGACTACATTTTTAATTGCCGTTCCAATTGTCTTACTTTTTTTTATAAGCTCATGCAGCGGAGAGAAAAATAGTCAGACAGGCTTCGATACTACCCGAAAAGAAACAGAGGCGCCGGTTAATTTGAACATAGGCTTGCAAATTGGTCAGCAGGCTCCGGATGTTAGCTTACCCGACGTAAAAGGAAATGTCGTGCCTCTTTCGAGTTTGCGTGGAAAATACGTGTTGCTGGATTTTTGGGCCTCCTGGTGCGGGCCTTGCCGCATGGAAAACCCAAACGTAGTGCGCATGTATCAAAAATATAAATCGAAAGGGTTTGAAGTGTATAGCGTTTCGCTCGATAATAATAAGGCTAACTGGGAAGCAGCCATTGCCCGGGATCAACTGACCTGGACGCATGTTTCGGATCTGAAAATGTGGAACTCGGTAGTGGTAACGCTCTATCAAATTGATGGCATCCCTCTTACTTTTTTGCTTGACCCAGATGGTAAAATCGTTGACAAAAATTTACGCGGACCTGACTTAGAAAAAAAGTTAGGCGCGATTTTCGGCGAATAATAGAGGTATGAAAAACAGAATTCTTGCCAACTGGGAGCGAATCATTCCAGCAATTGCCTTGGTGGTATTATTAGTTGGCTATATTTTGCTCGACCCTGGGCTTCTTCCCTATTCCAACGCTATTTGTTTGTTCTTGCTTCAGGTTTATGCCGTATTCATGGCGCTGCGCATTCGCAAGCTGGAGGCGGCCCTGCCTTTACTGCTGGGAGTGGCAATGACCTATCATCATTGGTTTGCCGAAAAATTCCATTCCGTCTTTTTTATTTTGTACCTCGTGGTTATGTCGGTGTGGGGAATTCGATTTTGCTTTACCTCCGTGCAATCTTCCCTGCGTTACCGGCAGGTAGAATTGTTTGCAAGTTTATTGGCCCTCAGTATGTTTTATCCTGCCATACATTATTCTGGCATTTTGGGAGAAAATGCGTACCTGATGGTGTATTACTTTGCTTCCGCATTTTTAATCGCATACATCATGTATAATGAGAATCTTTGGGATAATTATTCTAAAGAAGAAAAGTATATGTTGACGGTTTTGCTGATTTTTCAATTATTTGAAATAGGACTCATTAGTTTATCGTAATCAAATCGTTTTGGTATGGAACACATTCGCATTGGAATTCTGACCAGCTCTGACAGAGCCAGTGCAGGTGTGTATGAAGACAAAAGCGGTCCGGCTATTGAGGCTTTTTTAAAAGAGAGAATTAAAAACCCTTTAGAGTTTTGTTACCTCTTGGTACCCGATGAATTGTCTCTGATTCAACAGGGCTTGGAACATCTTTGCGATAAAGAAGGCTGCTCTTTAGTGGTAACCACCGGCGGAACCGGCCCGGCCTTGAGGGATGTAACGGTTGAAGCCACGGAACTTGTCTGTCAAAAAATGTTACCGGGTTTTGGCGAAAAAATGCGCGCAGTGTCGTTGCAATACGTACCCACCGCTATACTTTCCAGACAAACAGCTGGCATACGAAACCAAAGCTTGCTTATCAATTTACCAGGCAAACCCAAGTCTATTCATGAGTGCCTGGAAGCTGTTTTTTCCTCAATCCCCTATTGTCTTGATCTGATCGGTGCACCGTATATCCAATCTGACGATCCATCGGTTTTCCGCCCTAAGACATAAACTGATTCCTCCATTCACAATGCATGGATTGATTCCTTCCTAAGGAAACTCGCTATGATTGCTTGGTTTCTGATCTCAGCAAGACCTATACTCCCATTTATGAAAAAGCTCCCGAAAAATAGAATTTCCGGGAGCTTTATTGTTATGAAAGTAGAAATGTTTTATGCGGCCTGTGGTTGTTCCTTTTTAATGAAAAGGAAATAAGCCATAGTGAGACCCAAATAGAAATGCACCATTACAGGAATCCATCCACCGGCATCCATGGTTCCGTCTACCAGATTGCGCACCGCCACGGGTGTATCGAAAACCACGTATACAAAATTTGAAATTAAAATGATGCGTTGAAGACGCTCCGTAAGCGGTACATTGCGCACCCAAAAAAGAACTACAGCAAAAGAGATCAACGTTGATCCCAATACGTTGGCCATCAACTCTCCCCCATCCGGATCCAGGTTAATCCCATAAATAGACATAAACTTAAATGGGAAGGCATACAGACCCACTCCAAATACGGCATAGATAAAGCTCCAGCTTACAATAAAATGAGATAGTTTCATAGTGTTTTAGGTTTATCAGTTTTTAAAAAATTAATACAAAAATATCCGTTTCCGGTCATTAGGCTAAAGTAAAAAAATAATCAAGTCATTCGCAACCACTGAAAAAGAAACTTTAGAAATTAATTTGAATTCTAAGGACCGAGGAAAAATTTCAGCCTTCGCCCTTTAAATTATTCATTTGGCAATTCAAAAAATTTTGTATTGTAAAATATTTTACCTTGTTCTTTTAATTCATTCAGCACCCGTGTTACGGTTTGTAGTGAAGTGGAAGTAATTTTAGCTATATCTTCATGCGATAAAAAATTTTTCACTTTCATTCTACCATTTTCCTTAGTTCCATATTCAATGCCTAAATCTTTAATAAATTCAACGATTCTAGTTTTGGCATCTTTAAAAATCAAACTTTCTAATCTTCGCTCAATTCGTTTGATCCGGAAGCCAATTAATTTATTAATATGATTGGATAGTTGAGGGTTTAATGACATTAGCTCCTCAAGGTCTTTAACTTTCATAAAACAAACCACACAATCGCTCATTGCCACGGCTGCATCGTTAGTGTTTTCGGTGTGCCCTAATAAGGATAATTCACCAAAAATATTTCCAGGAGTGATGAGTTATTTGATTTGTTCATTGCCTGATTGATCCGTATGAATAATTTTAATCATGCCCTCTTTAAGAAAATATACATTCCCATCACTCATGTCAGGAAAATGAAGAAATGTATTTTTATCCACCTTTTTCATAATCATAGACTTCTCCATATTTATGATATCATCCTTCTTGAGCTTTTGGGAAATCTCAAATTTTTCCAGATACCAGAATTTGCTAGGGTTGGAAGCTGCATTGAAAGGCATAGTTTTACTATTAGACAATAAAAATAGATTCACTAATTTCGATTTAAAACCATAGAACGTCAAAAAAGGTTTAAATTGTCTTGCAGACGACAAATTTTCATATTTCAATCAGACATTTTTGAGGAAAAATAAACTACGAAGCAATTCATGTTCGTAATGTTAAGTCTAACAACGTTAGGTGTATCGGCACAAAGTAAACTTTCTGCGTATTTTAAAACCAGTTATTATGATTTCGCAGCAGCAGTTGGTTCAAAAGAAGCTGCAGGAGCCATATCGTGGCAGCACTTACATGGATTGGGAGCCAAAAAGAAATTTAAAATAGGGTATGGTTTGCGAGCAGTATCTTATTTCGGTTCATCTAAAAATTACTCCACCGCTCCTGCTAAATATACGATAGATGAAAACAAAATAGATACAGTGTTTATTTCCAACGCACAAAGTAATTTCATAAATATCAGCATTCAGTTGGCATATTCGATCAAGAAAGTTGATTTAGGATTTAATATCGATGCGGCTGGTTAAAGTTTTGGGAAAAAACAAACCGGAAATATCCGCTCCAGTACTTATAATGGAGCCAACGTAACTGTTCAGGCAAAACCTACCGGAGTTAATCTTTTGCTAATTGGAGATAACGATATTGGAAGCCTAAGTTCTGAATTCTATTTGCGTTATTGGCTTAGCGACAAAATTGGATTACGACTTGGCTTAAACTATTTATTCACAGAATACACAACCGATCAGACATTATCATTCAATAATGGTGATATTACAGTAGACCGTTTCAGGTTTAAATCTTCCATGGCAATGCTAGGAATAACCTTTAGACCATCGAAATAAACTTCGGATTAACAATAGTGTATTAGATGTATTAGAATAGCAGAATTGTCGTATTGGCGACAAAATTAAAATTGACTTTTCTATACATTTAACTACGAATAACGTTCAGATTATGAAGTTGGACAACATTCCTTACATCAAAAGATACCTGCATTTGCTCGCGATGGCATTGTGTTCGGTTAATGCACCATTATGGGGTCAACAGGTTGCTCCAGGGTTATTTGAAGGATCTTATGTTCTTACCTGGAATAAGTCTGGGGTGATATCGCGTTACGAATACATCCTCACAGATAATCCTCAATGTACCTCAGGCTGCCTGGGGGATACGAAAGAAGCCATTGTACAAGATACGAGCGTTCTTGTTTTTCCCACTTTTCAATCTAAAACCTATTACTGGCGCATTAGGCCTGTGCTGCAAGAAAATGGTGATGGCGGTGATTGGTCCTCTATTTACCGTTTTTATGTTTCCGAATCCAACGCCTCTGCTGCGCAAGCTATTTTTGTAGCGCCAAATCCTTGTAATGAATCTCATATACAAATCCGAATCAATTGGAATCTTGTTTCATCTTCCCTGTTGGAATACAAATTATTTAAAGCAGATGGATCCACACAAAGCATTAGATCCGGTAGTATTGAAAAACCGACCTATGTAAGAGATTCCGATGCATTAATAGAAGTAGAAGGAATTTCAAAAGGATTGTATATGCTGGATTTTTTTGAAAACAACAATATTCCTGTTCACGTTAAAGTAATTATACGTTAAAACTATGAAAAGAAATATCTTCCATTTAATCTTTGTGACTTGTATTACGGTGTTTCTTTTAGAAGGAAACCTTCTTCAGGCCCAAACCAAATTAATTGTGGTAATAAACGAAGCCAGCTGGTGTAAATATTGCAAAGCAAACGGTGAACGTGTCAGAAATGGTATAGCTGATTTTGTTAAAAATAAAGAGATAATTGTTATTCATAACGATGTTTCGAATAAAGAAACCATTCAAAAAAATGAAGGTGAATTTAAAAAATTAGGAATTGCTGAATATATGAAAAGTCATCAGGAAGCAGCCATGATTTACATCCTGGATTCTTCAACCAAGAAAGGAATTGATGGACTTCCAATAAAGTCAGAAGATTCAATAATCATTAATGCTTTAGAGGAAGCCTTGATGTACGTAAAAAAATAAAAATTACGAAAAAATTTTTTCAAAGCTTTATTGATATTTCAATGAAAAAAATCCTGATTGCCATCGCTGTAATGTTTCAGTTTAGCGTTTGGGCACAATCCCCCAAATTGATTGCGGTAATTAATCATGCCGATTGGTGTCCATCCTGCAAGGCACATGGCGATAGAATTTACAAAGAGTTTATAAACCAAATAGACACTGCTTCCATTCGATTAATCATTAACGATGTAACCAGCGAAGCCAGTAAAGAAAAATCAAAACCATTATTGGAAGATGCCGGAGTGGCAGAAACTATGAAATCAGAAAAGAGCTCGGGAATGATTTTTCTTATTGATTCAACCACCAAAAAGGTAATCAAATCTATCGGCGTTAATAAATCTACCGAAGAAATAAATAAATCCGTGGCGGAAGCACTGAAAAAGAAATAATTGTTTCCTTCATTTGGTGATGTAAATAAAAAGGTATGCAATAGGTTGCATGCCTTTTTTTTCTCCATAATAGCGAAGCGCAATTTTAAGAAAGCTCATGGATCGTAGATCCATGGCCGGTAATCCCGCAATAGAAAATCATGTCCTTCGATAGGCATTTCCTTTTTTTTGATTTCTTCTGAAGCTCAAGATTTTGATGACGTTTTTCTTTAGAATAATTTCAAGGAAGCAATACCATTCTGAAACAATGCTGGTTTTGCGTGAGGGCTATCGCTGCAAGCCATGGCGCCTGCGGCGCCATGGCTTGCAGCGATAGCCCGGCCCGCAGTGGTGCTGAAAGCGCCACGCAGGGACACGCCCTAAATAATATCTTGAGTTTGAATACTCATTTGAAGCAAGGTAATGAACATTAATTCCGCTGCTTAACCCAATATTAGCAACTTCTTACATTTGGAGGTAATTTCATCTAGGCTGGCCGAAAAAAGAGCCCTGAAGCAACTGCTCCAGGGCTCACAGAGGTATAGAATTAAACGGGAACTTTAAATCAACATACAGCGATCGAGGAATTATTCGATACTAATCAGTTCATTTTTAGAGGTAGCTCCGGAAAGCACTACCAAACGATACGCTCCTTTTGATAGTGACGATAAATCAAGGATACCAGAATAGTTTCCTGTTACTTCTTTTTCAACTACCAACTGCCCTAAGGTAGTATACACTTTCACTAGGGAACGCTCGTTGGCATTGCTTAAACTAAGATTGAACAAGCCAGTATTGCTTGGGTTAGGATGTATAGCTACCTCCAGGCTTGTATTGAAATCAACCGCTGCCACCATGCTCACATGCTCCGTTTTATCAATATCTACTTGCACCAGGCGATAATATGTTCTTCCATTTAATGGATACTCATCGGTGAAATCATAATTAACGGCTGTGGTAGAATTACCGGCAGCTTCTCTTCTGCCAATAGGAGCCCAATTGATACCATCACTGGAACGTTCTACGATGAAATGACTGGAGTTTTCTTCTTTTGAAGTAGCCCAGTATAAATTAGCTTTGGTACCATTTTTCTCGGCATAGAAATACAGCATCTCTACAGGCAACAGTGTACAGGTAGTAGACTCACATACTAAAATACGCCCGCAATCGTAACCCGTTCCTGTTTCATATTTAATGTCGAATACAGACCCTTTGGCTCCGAAACTACCGTTGTTCCAAGATGACACACCAAACAATAAGTTATTGGCATCTGGGAATGGAGTATTCCAAATATTGTTCGTTGCCGGGAAATTACAATTAAAGTAAGGTTGCTCATTATAAGGGCCATCCGCTTTGATCCAATAAATAGTATTGGCCGTTAAATTAAAGGTAAGTGGAACCTGAATCACCTGGTTGGTGTTTGCTGGAACTGAAGCTCCTGATGGTACGGTTAATAATGTGCCACCTGGGGTCTGATTGGGCTCATTATTAGTCCCATTCAGCGTATTGGAATAAATCACGATACTACCACCCGCAACCGAATAGTTTTTATTGTTCATTACCACATAACTAACACTGGTAAGTGTCATATTTTGGGTTGGACGCACTGCCAAGAGTCTGTTAGGTCCTTCTGAAGCATTCCAACTGGCTTGAGCGCAACCCACACCAGCGGCAATTTGTGCTAAGGTTGGAGTAGTGGCCCCGGTATTAAACAACGTACCGAGAACCGTTGAATTATCCTGTGCAAACAAAGCTCTTCTTCCCGATCCGCATGCAGGTGTTAATGGAGCTACTGTAGAATTCACAGTGATCGTGCTGGTAGTGGCAGTATTGAGCTTTGTACCACCTGTGGGTGCATCGTACCAATCTATTACAGCGGAACCTGGTGCGGTTACATCGAACCTTGATAAACCAGCAGGGGTATCGTAACAACCGGCAACAGTATAGGGATTCGGTTTTTCTGTAATGGTAATCGAATCTTTCAATACCGGGCATGGTCCACAAAGGAAGGTAACAGTGGTACGCGTATCACTCAATAAAACCCGGTATTCTCCAACAACATTGGCATTGTATGTAACTGAATTAGTACCAGTGTTCACTACAGTTTTGTTAGGGCCTGAGGTTACCCCTGTTCCTAAATCGGTCCAGGCTCCTGACCCTGGAGTAGCACGGAACTGCCAGTTATATTTGTACGTGGTATACGTTTGTTCAATTTGAGGATCCAGTGTAGTTGAAAATACAGGACAAGTAGAGAAATTAGCCGGTAACAATGGCTGTCCTGGACAAGGATAATCAAATCCGCAACTGGTTGGCAACGTTAATGACTGAGCATAGCAACGATCGGTAAATACTCCGGTTGCCAACTCCCCACGACGATTCCAGCCCCAGGCTACTGCGGTAGTTCCATTATCGTTGGTAGCAAAATACCAGGCATCTCCATCGGAAATGGTAGTAACCCCTGACAATGGAACGCCCGCGGATGTTTCTACAAATACCGGATATTCATACCCATCGGTATTGTTATTATCGTTTTGATTACCCTGAGGTAGATCTGTAGTACCACCGCATTGTCCACGCCCAATCGTACCTGATATAAATCGTCTATTTCCGGCAAAAGTATAGGTCGTAGGCTGGGTAATCATAGAGTTAAAACTATAGAATGCATTGGATCCAAAGGCTACCACTCTATTCCGGCTAAGATTCGTTGGGTCGGTAGTATCACGAAGTACTATCGCACAACTCGACTGACCGGCAGCAATAGCTATAGCTTTGTATGGATTATTTACTCCACCACCAAGAAAAGGACCTGTAGCTGCTGTTACTCCAATATCTACTACACGACCCGCTTTGTAATTGTACTGACCTCCATTCCCTTGCCCGATCTGGCCGGTTGCCCAGTCACCACCCATAGACCAAACCATTCCGTTTCTATCCAAGGCCAAGGCATGCGCATCTCCTCCAGAAATAGATACAATGTTGTCAAGGAAACCGTTGGTGGTTGCACTGTTATTATCATTTGTTCCACGCTGCACTCTTCCGGCATATGGCAAACACAAACGACCACCGCCACCAGCAGCAGCTACTTGAGCGGCTGGGTCGCGACCAACGTTTCTGGCAGGGTTAGCTCCATCGTGCGTAATGCCCCAAGACCACATTTGGCCGCTGGCATCCAAGGCATAGGAACAGTCATCACCCGCTTCGATTTGAACTATATTGGTTAGAAATACACCTGGCGCGGTCAGCACATATGTTGGAACTGAACTATTAACAATTGTTCCATTACCCAGCTGACCGTAATCATTGGCTCCCCAGGAAAGGACTCTACCTGTTCCAGCTTCAATAGCAAAGGAAGAGTTATTCCCTCCTGAAACATAGGTTACATTCTGTAAAAAATCAGTGGTATTATTAAGCTGAGCACCTCTCAAAACACGCATAGGAACGGAGCGCTCCGCATGGGTTCCATTTACGACGTTTCTTCCCAATTGACCGGCATCGTTTAACCCCCAAGCCCATACATTGCCCGAGCAATCAAGCCCTAGTAAATGGCCTCCCGAACCAGCATCTGCCTGGCGGATAGGAGGTAACAAACTAGGTGCGGTCGCGGTGGGAGCATTGGTTAAATTACCCCGGGTAACAGGTTGCCACTGACTTCTGAATAAGCCCGCTGCCAAAGGATTACCTGCTGCATCAACACCAAGTTGACCATCCGCATTGTATCCTGTAACATTCACTACTTGTTGATTACAAACCACAGAGGAGAAGTTGTTACCTCCGGAAATCTGAAGGTTTTGAGAATAAGAACTAGCGCACAGGGAGAATAGCAGGATAGCTCCTAACTTTCTTAATTTCGTCGTCATACGTTTGGGTTCAGTTAATAAACGTCAATTAATAATCAAATTTCTTATATGGTAACCAGATAAACAAGGTAAAAGGTGTAATTTTTTTACCACAATTTACTGATAAACAAGTATTTACAACAGGCATGATAGCGCTTTACTACTACCCTATTTATCGCAAAAATGTTCTTTTTCAAGCATTTTTATAAACTTAACGATATATAGATAACTTTTCACTACCATAGTATTTTCAGTAGTTTAAAGAGGAAAAAAAAATTATTTTTTTTATAAAAAGAATAACCAATCCCAGAAATGATTACTAAATAGTATGCCCCAATTTTGGTACAATTCAAATAGAACATAGTATTTTGATTTTGGAACAGTTTAAAGATTTTATCTTTCTTAGATTTTCAAATTCAATTATTTTATGCATCATTGTAATAAAAATTGATGTATGCGAGTAATAGGAATTATCCCAGCACGCTATGCTTCCACACGCTTTCCGGCCAAAGCACTTACCCCTATTAAGGGAAAACCCATGATTCAGTGGGTGTACGAACGCTGCCGTAAGTCAAATCTTAGCGATGTTGTCATTGCAACCGATCATTCACTAATAGAACAAGCTGCCAAATCATTCGGAGCCAAGGTAATCATGACTTCAGATGCTCATCCATCTGGCACGGACCGCTGCAGGGAGGTAATCAGTAAATTAAACGAACCCGTAGATTTTGTATTAAACATTCAGGGGGATGAACCTCTGATAGATCCCTTACAAATAAATCTGATTCTTACTCATTTGAATCCAGTCATTGAATTGGCTACGTTGAAAAAGAAAATTAGAGATATAGAAACCTTATTCAATCCTAACACGCCAAAAGTCCTTTGCGACAACGAAAGCAATGCACTATATTTTTCTCGGGAAACCATCCCTCATTTACGAGGCGTTAATAAAGAGGAATGGCTGAATCATTTTACTTATTACAAGCATATCGGCATTTACGCTTATCGGGTAGATGTGTTGGAAAAGATATGCCAGTTGCCACAAGGTCAATTGGAAAAAGCGGAGTCATTGGAGCAATTAAGGTGGCTGGAAAATGGATTTAAGATAAAAGTTTTAGAAACCGAACTCGAGTCCCAAGGCATTGATGTGCCTGAGGATTTAAAGAAAATAGAACCCTATTTACACTTGCTATAAAGGCAGGTAAAAAATTAAAATTTGGAAAGCTGCTCATTTTCACCTATGTTTGTGTTATAGAAGCATTGAAAATGTCCTGAAAACATATAAACAATAGGACATGACGGGTTTGACGAGGTTTGATTTGTTTGTATTTCTGCATGATCGCTGCCCCAATATCGGTGGGGCTTTTAATTTCCTGCCAACATTCCTTTCGTCAATAATGCAGGTTTCGGACCTGTGCTAGGGAAGTTTCCGGTTTTTTTCCGGCTTTACTCTTCTGAGCTTTGTTGAACTCCTTTGCCTCTGTGTCAACAACATTATTGTTCAGAAAAACTATTCATGAAAAAATTTGACTCCTTCAGTGAGCTTCCCATTAGTGGCGAAGTACTGACTGCTATTGCAGACATGGGTTTTGAAAAACCCTCCCCTATTCAATCGGAAACCATCTTCCCTATTTTAGAAGGCAAGGACATCATTGGTCAGGCCCAAACTGGAACCGGGAAAACAGCCGCATTCGGCATTCCGCTGATCGAGATGCTTGAAAAAGGATCTTCCAATACACGTGCCATCATTCTATGCCCTACGCGTGAGCTGGCGGTGCAGGTTTGTGGTGAACTAAAGAAAATTGCCAAGTATAAAACCTGGATCAAAATTACTTCTGTGTATGGTGGTGCTCCTATTACCAAGCAAATCCAGGATTTAAAATCAGGTATGCACATTGTGGTGGGAACGCCAGGACGTGTAATTGACCACTTAGAGCGTAAAACGCTAAAACTGGAAGAAGTAGACTACTTAATCCTTGACGAAGCGGACGAAATGCTGAACATGGGATTCCGTGAAGACATTGAATTCATCATGGAACATTGTCCGGAAGATTCACAAAAGATTCTTTTCTCTGCCACCATGCCTAAACCCATTCAGGATATTGCAGAGCGTTTTCAACAGAATCCAGTGAAGATTCAGATTGCAGCTGGCGAAGTAACGGCAAAATCTATTGAGCAATCGTGCTTTGAAGTACATTACAAAGATAAGCCTGAAACCATCGTGCAAGTGCATGCTGCCTACGGAATTCGTCAATCCCTTGTTTTTTGTAATACCAAAAAACGCGTAGACGAAACCGTTGAAACCTTGCAATCTCTTGGCCTTCGTGCCGAAGGTCTGCACGGCGATATGAACCAAAACCGCAGAAACTCTGTACTTGGTGCGTTCCGTCATGGGCAGGTAAACGTATTGGTAGCTACCGATGTGGCCGCCCGTGGTATTGACGTGAAAGATGTGGATGCTGTATTCAACTACGATCTACCTATGGAAATTGAAAGTTACGTGCACCGTATCGGCCGTACTGGTCGTGCCGGCAGAAACGGACTAGCATTCAGTTTCCTGTCTGCACGCGAAGATTTGCGCCGCTTGCGCGATATAGAACGCCATACTGGTGTGGCCTTAATTCGTAAAGAATTGCCAACTGTAAAAGAGATCATGAAATTCAAAGCTGAACAGTTGATGGGCCGCATTGCCGCCACTCTTCAAGCTGAGAACCTGGCTCCTTACGAAAAAATGGTAGAAGCGGCGTTGTCGCAGTGGGATGCCGAAACCTTGCTGAAAGCTTTGTTCCGTATTGAACTTGGCGCTTTCCCGGAAGAGAAAAAAGAATTCAAAAAATTCAAAATACAAGATGAGCGTGGTGGTGGCGAAGGATTCAATCGCCGCGGTGGTAGTGGCGGAAAAGGCCGCTTCGACAGACCATTCAACAGAGACCGCAATGGATCTGGTTCTGGTGAAAAACGTGAACGTCGTGATTTTGGAAATGGCGGCGGTGGCTACGGAGAAAAACGCGAGTTTAAATCCGGAAACTCTGAAGGTCGCTACGGAAGAGGCGATAAAAGACCTCGCTTCGGGAAATAATCTCATTCGTATTCTTTAATCAGAAAAAATGGAACGCTGGACATGTTATATTGTCTTCGTTCCATTTTTTATTTTAACCGGCTTTTCTCCATAGTGCGCTTCGCTTCTATGGAGAAAAGCTCATGGATCGTAGATCCATGGCCGATAACCCTGACATAGAAAATCATGGGCTTAGAAAAGAATTTCTTTTATTCGATTCCTTCTGAAGCCCTTGATTTTAGTAGTCGTTTTTCAATAGAAGAATTTCTATGGAGA